>PBYT01000015.1 GCA_002729755.1 Flavobacteriaceae bacterium | reverse complement strand
ATTTATCTTTCCTTATGATGAATCAAAATATCTTATTCCAGCAAAGTACTCTTATAACGAATATCCTGCAAATCCAAATGGTTCTAATTATAATGCTGCGATGCTAACTTCTGATGATGGCAAACATTTAGTAATGATGCCTCACCTTGAGAGATCAATTTATCCACATAATTGGGCTCATTACCCAAAAAATAGAAAAGATGAAGTATCTCCATGGATAATGGCATTTTGCAATGCATATAATTGGTTGAAAAATAAATAGTAATTACTATATTAGTGAATTATATATAGACAAATACTAAATATGATAAGAATCATATAACAAAAGTTAATAATACTGTAATTTTAAAAATAAAAATCAATGTCAACTCAAAAGAAGATAAAATTAGATGGTGGGGAATTTATTCTAAAAGATATTCCTTCAAATGAAGTTTTCACAGCAGAAGATTTTTCAGAAGAACAAAAAATGATAAGGGATACAGTTATCGAATTTATAGATAGAGAAATTTGGCCTCACAAAATGAGGTTTGAAGAAAATGATTATGATTTTACAGTTGAGTCGATGAAAAAAATTGGCGAGCTTGATTTGTTGGGTATTAATGTTGATCAAGATTATGGTGGTTTGGGAATGGACTTTGTATCAACAATGCTTGTCTGTGATTATATATCAGGTTCAAGTGGATCACTAGCTACTGCATATGGTGCTCATACTGGAATTGCTATTCTTCCGATATTCTTGTATGGGAATGAAGAACAAAAGAAAAAATACCTTCCAAAGCTTACATCTGGAGAATGGTTTGGATCCTATTGTTTAACAGAACCAACTGCAGGATCAGATGCAAATTCAGGAAAAACAAAAGCTGAATTATCTGATGATGGAACTCATTATTTAATTTCTGGACATAAGATTTGGATTTCAAATGCTGGTTTTGCAAATCTATTTATTGTCTTTGCAAGAATCGAAGATGATAAAAATATTACTGGTTTTATAGTTCCAAATGATCCAAATAATGGTATAAAGCTTAGCGAAGAAGAAAAAAAGCTTGGTATCCGTTCTTCTTCAACTAGACAAGTATTTTTCGAAAAAACAAAAGTCCCCGTTGAAAATCTCCTTGGAGAGAGAAATGGAGGATTTAAAATAGCGATGAATGCACTAAATGTAGGTAGGATTAAATTAGGTGCTGGAAATCTAGATGGTCAAAGAAGAGTCATTAGTGGAGCTATTGATTATGCTAATAACAGATTTCAGTTTAAACAACCAATATCAAATTTTGATTCAATAAAAGAAAAGATAGCTATGATGGCTGCATCATGTTACGCTGGAGAATCAAGTTGTTATAGAGCTGCGAGTGATGTTCAATCAAAAATTGATGAATACCTTTCAAATGGATTTTCAAAACAAGAATCTGAATTAAAAGGAGTTGAAAATTTTGCAATTGAATGTTCAATATTAAAAGTCGGAGTATCTGAAGATATGCAAAATTGTGCAGATGAAGGAATTCAAATTTTTGGTGGAATGGGATTCTCTGCAGAAATACCAATGGAATCTGCATGGAGAGATGCTAGAATAAGTAGAATATATGAAGGGACAAATGAAATTAATCGAATGTTAATGGTTGGAATGCTTCTAAAAAAGGCTAAGAAAGGTGAATTAGATCTTATGTCAGCTCTTCAAAATACAATGAATGATAATAATGAAAATAATGTAGAGACTATTGATGAATTAAAACATGAGATGAATATTGTTAATAATTTAAAAAAAGTCTTTTTAATTATTTTAGGAAAAGCATTTGAAAAATATGATGCAGAAATTGAGAAAAATCAACAAGTTCTTCTAGCTCTTTCAGATATAATGATAGAGACCTATTTGTCTGAATCTACTTTAAAAAGAACTATAAAAAACATTAATAGGTCAAATGTTAATGACCAGTACTATCAAATTGAAATGGCTAAATTATATATCTATGAGGCAAGTCAAATAACATTAAAGAAGTCTAAAGATATTATTATTAGTATTTATGATACTCAATTACAAAAAGAATTATTAGCTAAGATTAAAGAACTAGTTTCTTATGAAGAAAACCCCAATATCTTTAATCTTAAGAAGTCAATAGCAGATAAAATTATTTCAGAAAATAAATATTGTTTTTAAATTGAAATTACCTTTTTACTTAACATTCCTATTTCTATTAATTTTCGCAGATTTAAAGGCTCAGAATATAGACTTATATCAAATTATTGAAAAAGTCTCTTCAGAAAGAATAGAAAGTGATATTAATAAACTAGTTTCCTTTGGAACCAGACACTCTTTAAGTGATACTTTATCTGAAACAAGGGGAATTGGAGCCTCTAGGAGATGGATAAAGTCTGAATTTGAGAACATTTCAAAATCTTGTAATAAATGTTTAGAAGTTTATTATGAAAAGAGTTTTGCAACTAGGGAGAATAGCGAAAGAGTAATTAAACCTACATGGATTTATAATGTGGTAGCTATTCAGAAAGGAATAAAATACCCTAATAGATATGTAATAATGAGTGGAGATATTGACTCTCGAATATCTGATCCTACCAATTATATAGATGATTCTCCTGGAGCAAATGATAATGCAAGTGGAATGGCTGGAACTATAGAAGCTGCAAGGGTTCTATCTAAGTATAAATTTGACAATAGTATAATATATGTAGGATTGAGTGGAGAAGAACAAGGATTACTTGGTGGGATTAGTCTGGCACAATATGCTAAAAAAAATAACTGGGATATAATAGGTGTTTTAAACAATGATATGATTGGGAATATAGAGGGAGTTGATGGAGTAATTGATAATAGAAGTTTTAGGATTTTTTCTGAGCCTGTATCAGTTAAAGAAACTGTATCAGAAAGGAAAGCACGGAGATCACAAGGTGGTGAAATTGATGGTATATCTAGGCAACTTGCCAGGTATATTAATAAAACTGTCAAAAAGTTTATGCCAGAGCTAAACCCAATTTTGATATACAGACTTGATAGATTTGGTAGAGGAGGTCATCATAAGCCTTTTAATGATGAAGGGTTTGCTGCAATAAGAATTATGGAAGCTCATGAGAATTACAATAGGCAACATAACGATATAAGAATTGAAAACGGTATTAAGTATGGAGATGTTTTAAGTGGAGTAAATTTTGATTATGCAAAAAAACTAACAGCTGTTAATGCAATTTCTCTTGCAAGTCTTGCTTCTTCCCCACCTGAAATTACTAGTTTGTCTATTGGAGGAATTGTTGAACCTAATGTAAAATTTAGATGGAATAGAATTGAAGACCCTTCTATTTTAGGATATAAAATCTATTGGCGAGAAACAACTTCTCCAACATGGGATAATAGTAAGTTCGTTGGTGATATTGGACAATATGAATTACAAGGAATTGTGATTGATAATTTTTTGTTTGGTATCTCTACAGTTGGAAAAAATGGTTTTGAAAGTAAAATTGTTTTTCCAAGCAACACTTTTAGAGATTAGTTCTATAAAAAATTATTCTCTTTCATCCATTCATCATTATAAACTTTTCCGATATATCTACTTCCAGAATCGTGAAGTAATACTACCACAATATCACCCTTAGATAATTGATTCTTTAGTTGAATTATACCAGATATAGCAGCACCACAGGAATATCCACAAAAAATACCTTCTTCTCTTGCTAATCTTCGTGTAAAAATTGCAGCATCTTTATCTGTTACTTTTTCAAAATAATCAATTATTTTAAAATCGACATTTTTTGGTAAAATATCTTCTCCTATACCTTCAGTTTTATATGGATAAATTTCATTTTCATCAAATATACCTGTTTCATGATATTTTTTAAATACTGACCCATAAGTATCAATACCCCATATTTTAACTGATTTGTTTTTCTCTTTTAAAAACCTTCCAACTCCTGAGATGGTTCCACCAGTTCCAACTCCAACAACAAAATGTGTTATTTTACCATCAGTTTGATTCCATATCTCCGGACCTGTATTTTCGTAATGAGCTTTAGAGTTAGATAGATTATCATATTGATTAACATACCAAGAGTTTGGAGTGTCTTCAGCTATCTTTCTAGATACACTATAATATGATTTAGGGTCATCGGCAGGAACATCACTTGGACATATAATTACCTGAGCCCCCATAGCTTTTAAAACATCACGTTTTTCATTTGATTGTTTATCATTTGATACACATATAAGCTTATATCCTTTAACAATTGAAGCTAGAGCTAAGCCCATTCCAGTATTTCCAGATGTTCCTTCAACAATTGTTCCTCCTGGCTTAATTAACCCTGATTTTTCAGCATCTTCGATCATTTTAACAGCCATTCTATCTTTAACAGAATTTCCAGGATTAAAACTTTCAACTTTTGCGAACACCTCACATGGTAAATCTTTAGTGATTTTATTAAGCTTAATTAAAGGTGTGTTACCTATAGTTTCAAGAATATTATTATAATATTTCATGATATTATTTTGAATTGATAATTTTTGAGGGAGAAATTTTTGAAATGATTGAAAATGTTGACCATAATACAAATATACTTATACAAATAAATAAAGTATTAAGACCTATTATATATTTAAAATCTAAATGAAATGGGAGAATATCTACGTAATAATCCTCCGAATTGAGTTTAATAATATTAAAGCTTTTCTGAATAAAAACTATAATAAAGAAAATAATATTACCATATAATAATCCCTTTATTATTATATCAGCACCTTTATATAAAAAGATTTTTCTAATTAAATTATTATTCGCTCCCATTGACTTAAGTATTCCAATCATCTTATTTCGTTCAAAAATTAAAACCATAAGAGCAATAATAATGTTAACTAGAGCGACAAGTATCATAACTGAGACAATTATGATAATATTAAAATCAAAAATTGAAATCCAATTAAATATATTTTCATTTTTTGAAAAAACTGAAGATGCTCTTAGATCATTTTCAATAAGATAATTTGATGAATTTAGTATTTTTTCATAAGCAATTATGTCATCTTTATTTTTTATTATAATATTCAAATTCCCAATATCATTATTCTCCCAACTATATATGTCTTTAATATCTTCAATATTTCCAAGGATTACATTATTGTCAAATTCCAAAAATTCAGTCTCAAAAAATCCAATTACTTTAAAACTTCTAACATTAGGTATTTTTTGTGAAAAGTCTTTGTTAAAAAAAATTCTAATTTTTTGGTTTAAATCAATATCATTTCTTTGAGCTAATGAAGATGAGATCAAAATTTCATTCTTTTTAATTTGATTTAGATCCCTTCCATCCTTAATAAATAATTCATTGAATTTCTTTATATCATAATTATTATCAAGTCCTCTGAATATAAGACTTTCAAAGTCTTCGTTTGATAATAAAAGTGAAGGCTTATCGACTGAATAAAATATATTAGAATAAACTAAACCTTCATTAATAAGTGAATTTAATAAATTTGATTTATTTATTGGATTTAATGATATTCCTGTTTCTATATTTTCATAAGATGAAATAATAATATCAGACTGAATTGAGAACATTTTATTTTTAATCTCAATTTGCAATCCCTTTCCAATAGAAAATGATATTAATGTAACAAGTATTCCAATCGAAACTGAGATTGTAGAAATTTTTATAATACGCGATGAAATAGTAAATTTATTTTTATTTCTAGATAATTTCTTATATATATAGTAAGGTAGATTCAAAACGATGAAAAATATTTTTAAAATTACACTTTTATTTTCTTTAATCACTAATGTGAATTTTAATCTTTCTGCTCAAGAAATAATTCCAGGAGCATTTAGAATTAATGATTTTAAAAATGAAATTGAAGGAAAAAAAATAGGCGTTGTTGCAAATCATTCTAGTATAATAATTAACGATGGAAAGTCTACTCATTTAGTTGATAGTTTAATATATCTAGATATTGATGTAAGAAAAATATTTAGCCCTGAACATGGGTTTAAAGGGGATATTGATGATGGTGCTTTAATTAAAGATGGAAAATATAGAAATACTATTGATATAATCTCCTTATATGGTTCAAATAAAGAAATGAAAGTTAAGGATATTAGTGATTTAGATGTTTTAATTTTTGATATTCAAGATGTTGGAGTTAGGTACTATACTTATTTATCAACTCTTCATTATGTTATGGAGGCCGTTGC
The DNA here is from genome assembly GCA_002729755.1 of Flavobacteriaceae bacterium. Lineage (GTDB taxonomy): Bacteria > Bacteroidota > Bacteroidia > Flavobacteriales > Flavobacteriaceae > Marisimplicoccus. Next base: position 46,717 of record PBYT01000015.1, on the reverse strand, counting down.
AAAAGCTAATAAAAAATTAATAGTTTTAGACAGGCCAAACCCTAATTCACATTATGTCGATGGCCCAGTTTTAGATTTAAAATATAGTAGTTTTATAGGACTGCATCCAGTTCCCATTGTATATGGAATGACAATTGGAGAATATGCCTTAATGATTAATGGAGAGAAGTGGTTAGAAAATGGAATGAAAACTAAATTAGATATAATCAAGATAAAGAATTATAACCACCAATCCAATTACTCACCTCCAGTTGACCCATCTCCTAATCTTCCAAATATTCAATCAATATTGCTTTATCCTAGTTTAGCTTTTCTTGAAAAAACTCCTGTTAGCATTGGTAGAGGAACAAATATTCAATTTCAAATTTTTGGACATCCAGATTTTAAATCAAAAAGTTTTTCGTTTATTCCTAAGCCAAGTTATGGAAGTAATAATCCAAAACAAAAAGATCAAATTTGTTATGGAGATGACCTAAGAGATTACCAAATTACAAATCAAATAGAGTTAAAATGGTTAATAGAGTCATATAATTTAATTAATGATAAGCAAAGTTTTTTCTTTGATGATTTTAAAAAGCTTGTTGGTAATGAAATATTAGAAAAACAAATTAAATCTGGACTCAAAATTGAAGAAATAAGAGAATCTTGGCAAAATGATATTAATAAGTTCAAAAAAATTAGAGCAAAATATTTATTATATTGAAATAAATTTTAATAATGGCAAAACTTTCACCATTTCATCTTGCTATACCAGTACTAGATCTTAATGAGTCCAAAAAATTTTATGAAAAAATATTGGGTTGCTCTCCAGGAAGGTTTTCTGAAGAATCGGCTGATTATAATTTTTTTGGACATCAACTTGTGATTCATTTAAACCCAAACCATAAAAACAATCTTCATCATAATGAAGTTGATGGAAAATCTGTTCCAATTCCCCACTTTGGAGTAGTTGTTCCATGGGATGAATTTGATAAGTTCTCTAAAAAGTTAGAAGGAAATGGTGTTAAATTTGTAATAGAACCATATACTAGATTTAAAAATCTACCAGGTGAACAAAAAACTTTATTTTTCTGTGATAATTCTGGGAATGTCCTTGAGTTTAAATCATTTAAAAATATGGAAATGTTATTTTCTACTGAATTATAAAAATATTTTGTTTATCAGATCGAGATTGACTAGTCATTCTTACGACAAGCTAATAATGTATTTCTTAACAACATTGCAATTGTCATAGGTCCAACCCCACCAGGAACTGGAGTAATAAAAGAAGTTTTTTTAGATACATTTTTAAAATCTACATCACCAACAATTTTGTAACCCTTGTTTGAATTGTCATCTTTAACTCTTGAAATCCCAACATCTATAATTATACTACCTTCTTTAACCATATTCTCAGTTAAAAATTCTGGTCTTCCAATTGCAGATATAATTACATCTGCATCCAATGTTAGTTCATTTAGGTTTAGAGTCCTACTATGAGCTAAAGTAACAGTTGCATTGCAAAACTCTTTACTTTGACTTAATAGAATACTAATTGGTCTTCCAACTATTTGACTTCTTCCTATAACTAAACATTTTTTACCATTAAGGTCGATTTTATATCTCTTTATTAATTCTAATATCCCATGAGGAGTTGCAGGAACAAATGAATCAATTCCAAGTGTCATTTTTCCATAGTTAATAGGATGAAAGCCATCTACATCTTTATTTGGATTAACACAATTCAAAATATTTTCTTGATTTATTGAATTAGGAAGTGGAAGTTGAACAATAAAACCATCTATATCATCATCATTGTTTATCTTCCCAATTTCTTCTAATAATTTTTTCTCAGTAATATTATTATCATATTTAAACAAAGATGATTTAAATCCTACTTCTTTACATGCATTAATCTTACTATTAACATAAGTTTGACTTGGTCCATCATCACCAACTAAAATAGCTGCTAAATGTGGTGTTTTATAACCTTTATTAGTTCTTTGCTCTACCTCTAAACTTATTTCATTTAAGATATCTTCAGAAATTTTTTTACCATCTATAATAGTCATTGACTTTTTTTCAAATATACATTAATGATTTTTTAAATCTACTTCATTTTATTATAGATTTTCTCCATTATAAAAACATGAGGAAAGGATTTTAGCAGCTTTTTTTAGACGAATTTCCTGATATATTTTTAATTGTTAATAGGTCATTTACATCATGAATGATGCCTACTGAGAGAATCAAAAGCAAATCTATAAAATCTTGCTCAAATCTAGCAAATACAGTGTATACAAAGATTTATATTAAAGAAATTAGGGCTGAAAAGTAGTTTATTTTTAACATTTTTTGGATAAAAGAGTACCGAAAAAGTAGTAAAATATTTCATGTTTAACTTGCGAGACTCTATTATTTTAATAAATTTACTCTTAATAAACAATTAATTATTTAATTATTGGAAAATTTATTAAGTTTTATATCAATCTTTGTTGATAGTTTAAATCCTAAAGATGCTTTTGCATTTACATTTCTATAATATTGGTGATGCAATCAACAAGATTGGATTCGGTCTTAGTATATAACCTAGCCGTTTCAAAATAATTCAAATTTTAATAAAAATCGCCCAAAAAGGGCGATTTTTTTTTACATCTTATCAGGAAGTTCAATACCAAGCAGATTTGTAATATTAGCTATTACTTTACTGGTAAGAAGGGATATTTGAAGTCTAATACTAGTAGACTGAGGTGTTTCAGCATTAAGAATATTATGGTTTTGATAAAGAGAATTAAAGGTCTTAACTAAATCATATAAATAATTACATATAATTGCTGGAGATAATTCATCCTCAGCCACTTTAATAATATCTTTATATTTATTTATACATTTTATAGTCTCTTTCTCTTTTTTATTTAATTTATACTCACTGATATTATTAGTTTCAACTTGTTCTACTTTATTTAAAATAGACTGAATTCGAGCATAAGTGTATTGAATAAAAGGTCCAGTGTTTCCATTTAAATCAATTGATTCTTTAGGATTAAATAGAATTCTCTTCTTTGGATCAACTTTAAGTATAAAATATTTCAAAGCACCCAATGCAATCTTTCTATAAGTATCTTCAGTTATTCTATTATTCTCATTTTGAAACTTTCCTAAATTTTGTGATGTTTCCTTAACTGAATCTATTAACTCAAGAATTAGATCATCTGCATCAATAACCTTTCCTTCCCTACTCTTCATTTTTCCAGTTGGTAAATCAACCATCCCATAGCTGAGATGAAATAAATTATTTGCCCAATCATATCCTATTTTTTTTAATATGTTGAATAATACTTGAAAGTGATAATCTTGCTCATTACCAACAGTATAGACCATACCTCCAATTTCAGGAAAATCTTCTATTCTTTGCTTTGCAGTTCCTAAATCTTGTGTCATGTATACGGATGTTCCGTCAGATCTTAAAAGTAACTTTTCATCTAATCCATCATCTGTTAGGTCAACCCATACAGAGCAATCTTCTTTCTTATAAAATACTTTTTTTTCAAGACCGTATTTAACTATTTCTTTTCCTAAAAGATATGTGTCACTCTCATAATAATTCTTGTCAAATGAAACTCCTAATTTATTATAAGTTTGTTTAAACCCTTTATATACCCAGCTATTCATCATTTTCCATATTTCTCTTACTTCTTCATCTCCTTTTTCCCACTTTTTAAGTGTTTCTTTAGCAAGTTTCATAACATTAGATTGATTTATAGCTTCTTCCTTGTCAACCCCTTTTTTTATTAGTTCATCTACTTCCTCTTTATGTTTTGTTTCAAATAAAACATAATAATTACCTACTAATTTATCTCCCTTTAAACCTGAAGATTCAGGAGTCGAATCTTTGCCGTATAATTTCCAAGCAACAATAGATTTGCAAATATGTATCCCTCTATCATTTATTATTTGTGTTTTTATAACTTTTTTTCCATTTGCTTCTAATATTCTTGAAATAGAATAACCTAAAAGGTTATTTCTTATATGGCCTAAATGAAGGGGTTTATTTGTATTAGGTGAAGAATATTCTACCATAAATGTATTTGCCCCTTTAGTATGCTCTATATTAAAAAAACTATCATTTTTTATTGCAGACTGAAGAAAATCAATATAAAAAGTATCTGAAATACTCAAGTTTAAAAAACCTTGGACTAAATTAAATTCATCAATTATGTCTGACTTTTTTACTATCTCATTTCCAATATTTTGACCTAAGTTTGATCTGTCTTTATTACTAATTAATTTAATTATATTGAATAATACAATTGTAATGTCACCTTTAAAAATTTTTTTAGTTGGAATAAATTCAATTGATGGCTCAGATATCTTATATTTTTTTAGTAAAAAGTCTTTGACTATTTTATATAGCTCCTTTTTATAATCCATAGAGATATATTATTTATTTGATAGACCTTTCATTAGGGCCATTATATAATTGTCTTGGTCTACCAATTGGGCTATTTGATTCTCTCATTTCTTTCCATTGAGCAATCCAACCAGGAATCCTACCTAATGCAAATATTACAGTAAACATATCAATAGGTATACCAAGTGCTCTGTATATAATTCCAGAGTAAAAATCAACATTAGGATATAATTTTTTTTCTATAAAATAAGGATCATTTAGAGCTTTAGATTCAATTTCTTTTGCTATATCAAGAACAGGATCATCAATTCCTAAATCATTTAAAACTTGATCTGTTGCTTTCTTAATTATTTTTGCTCTAGGATCAAAATTTTTATATACTCTATGTCCAAATCCCATTAGCCTGAATGGATCATTTTTATCTTTAGCTTTATCTATATACTTATTAATATTTGAATTATCATTTTTTATTAATTCTAACATCTCAATAACTGCTTGATTAGCTCCTCCATGAAGTCTTCCCCATAAAGCTGAAATACCAGCTGAAATTGAAGCAAATAATCCTGCATAAGAGGAACCAACTATTCTAACTGTTGATGTAGAGCAATTCTGCTCATGATCAGCATGTAGAATAAGTAAACTATTAAGTGCATTAACAACAATATCATTTTGAACATATTCTTGATTAGGTTTTGCAAACATTAAATAAGCAATATTCTCTACATAATTAAACCTATCACTACTGTAATTTAAAGGAAGCCCTTTAATTTTTCTCAATGTCCAGGATGATAATATTGGAAATTTTGCAAGTAATTTAACAGTTGAGTTATATAATATTTTATCATTTTCAGATTTAGCAGATTCTTTTAATGATAATTTATTTTCATTTTTAGGGTTAAAAGCAATCATAGCTGAAGTTAATGAGGATAAAACACCCATTGGGTGAGCAGATTTAGGAAAACTATGAAAAATTTCCTTTACATGCTCATCAACTAATGATTCTTTATTAATATCAAATTGAAATTTATCAAGTTGTTGTTTAGTTGGTAACTCTCCAAAAATTAATAAGTAGCAGACTTCAAGAAAAGTTGTTTTTTTACAAAGCTCGTCAATTGAATAACCCCTATATCTTAAAATTCCATTTTCACCATCAAGATATGTGATATTACTTATACAATGTCCCGTATTTTTATAACCTGGATCATAAGTTATAAAACCTGTTTTTGATCTAAGTTGTTTAATATCAATAGCTTTCTCATTTTCAGATCCTTCAATAATTGGAAAAGAATAGGATTGATTATTATAAATAATTTTTACATTATTAGCCATAAAACCATATTTAATACAAATTTAGTGGTCTAATATCTAAGAAAAAAATTTATTAAAATTTAAATGTTTAAAAATTTAACTTAAATGCTCTCTTACCCAAATACTGAGCATTTACTCCAAGCTCTTCTTCTATTCTTAAAAGCTGATTATATTTGGCCATTCTATCGCTTCTAGACATCGAACCAGCCTTTATTTGACCTGTATTGAAAGCAACTGATAGGTCTGCAATTGTAGAATCTTCAGTTTCACCAGATCTGTGAGAAATAACTGATGTAAAATTATTTTCAGATGCTAGTTTTATTGACTCAATTGTTTCACTTAAAGTACCAATCTGATTTAATTTGATTAAAATTGAATTTCCAATTTTTTCTGTAATACCCTTTTGAAGTCTTTTTATATTAGTAACAAATAAATCATCTCCAACAAGCTGAACTTTCTTGCCAATTTTTTCTGTAAGTCTTTTCCAGCCATCCCAGTCATCCTCATCCATTCCATCTTCAATTGATATAATAGGGAACTTTTCACAAAGTGAAATAAGATATTCAACCTGTTGATCTGAATTTAGTTTTTTTGCATTTTTACCCTCAAAAATTGAGTAATCATATACTCCTTTTGAATAAAATTCAGATGAAGCACAATCAAGAGCTATCATTACATCCTCTTTAATTTTATATCCAGCATCTTTAATTGAATCAATTATTATATTTAATACATCTTCAATTCCATTTAATTTAGGAGCAAAACCTCCTTCATCTCCAACAGAAATACTTAGATTTCTATCTTTTAAATTTATTTTAAGATTGTGAAAAACTTCATTACCAATTTGAAGAGCATGTGAAAAACTTTTTGCACCAACTGGAACTATCATAAACTCCTGGAATGCTATAGGAGAATCTGAATGACTTCCAGCATTAATTATATTGATTAATGGAACAGGAAGTACACAAGGGTTAGAGTTGCTTCCTAAATATTTATATAGAGATATTCCTTTTTCAGATGCAGCAGCTTTCGAAACAGCTAGAGAAACAGCTAGGATTGCATTTGCTCCTATTTTAGATTTGTTTTCGGTACCATCTAAATCAATCATTAATTGATCTATAATGTTTTGATCAAAGACACTATAACCAATTATTTTTTTTGAAATTAATTTATTTATATTACTAACTGCGTTGAAAACTGACTTTCCTAAATATTTCTCTTTATTATTATCTCTTAATTCTACAGCCTCATACTTTCCTGTTGATGCTCCAGAGGGAACAGCTGCAGTACCTTTGATGCCATTGGAGGTAATGACATCTGCTTCAACTGTAGGGTTTCCTCTTGAATCAAAAATTTGTCTTGCCTTTATTTCTTTTATTTTACTCATTTATTTTTATTAAATATATGATAGAAATTGATCAAAAAGATAATTGCCATCATTAGGTCCAGGACCAGCCTCAGGATGATATTGAACTGAAAAACATTTTTTATTTTTCAATTCAATTCCAGCTATTGTATTATCATTTAGATGTTCATGGGTAACTAAAACCTTTTTATTTTTTTTTGCTTCTTTTAAATCAACTGCAAAACCATGATTCTGAGAAGTTATTTCTCCTTTTCTGGTTTTTAAATTTAAAACAGGGTGATTAATCCCTCGATGGCCGTTAAACATTTTATAAGTATTAATTCCATTTGCCAAAGCGATTACTTGATGCCCAAGACAAATTCCAAAAAGAGGAAAATTATTATTAATTATCTTTTTTGTTGTTTCTATAACTTTTGATAAAGGCTTAGGATCGCCAGGTCCATTTGAAAGAAAAAATCCATTTGGCTTGAATTTAAGCAACTCATCAAAATCAGTATCATAAGGAAAAACTTTTATATAAAAGTCTCTTTTTATAAAATTTGATAATATATTTTTTTTAACACCAAGATCTAAAACAGCTAACCTATATTTTGCTTTCGAATTTCCAAGATAGTAAGCTTTTTTAGTTGATACTCTTGAAGCTAATTCTAAACCTTCCATTTCTGGAGAATTCATTAACTGCTTCTTTACTTTATCTAAATTATCGACATCTGTAGTAATAGCAGCATTCATAGCTCCATTTTCTCTAATATATCTGACTAAAGCTCTAGTATCTACATCTGAAATAGCAATTAATTTTTGTTTTTCAAACCATGAATCAACAGACTTTGAAGATACTCTTGAATTTACATAACTGAAATTTTTACAAATTAGTCCTGAAATATAAATTCTTTCTGATTGCGACTCATTTTCTTTTATACCATAATTCCCTATATGAGAAGCAGTGGTAGCTATAATTTGTCCAAAATATGAAGGATCTGTAAAAATTTCTTGATAACCAGTAACACCTGTATTGAAACAGATTTCACCAATAACTGTGCCCTTAACACCAACAGACTTTCCATAAAAAATTGTTCCATCAGCTAGAAGCACAATTCCTTTTTTCCTTTTTATATAAGTCATTACTGGAACATAAAATTAAACAAAAAAAGGATATATGTAAAAACATATATCCTTAAATCATCAATTAATTTTTAAAAAGTAATTAAGACTCTTTTTTCTTGTCTTTACTCTTCTTGTTTTGTGAATATATTTCATTATAATCTACAAACTCAATCATTGCCATAGATGCATTATCTCCCATTCTATTGCCCAACTTAATTATTCTTGTATATCCCCCTGGTCTGTTATCAATTTTTTTTGCAACTTCATCAAATAATGTTTTTACAGCAACTTTATCTCTTAGCTTACTAAAACATATCCTTCTGTTATGAGTATCATCAGTTTTAGATTTTGTTATTAAAGGCTCGATAAATACTTTTAAAGCTTTAGCTTTTGTTAAAGTTGTATTTATTCTTTTATGTTCAATTAGAGAAGAAGCCATATTAGCTAACATAGCTTTCCTATGAGCTGTTTTCCTTCCAAGTTTAATTACTTTTTTACGATGCCTCATTACTTTTTAATTTTACTCTTTGTCTAATTTATATTTTGAAAGATCCATACCAAAAGATAGCCCCTTTAATATCACTAATTCTTCAAGTTCTGTAAGAGACTTTCTTCCAAAGTTTCTGAATTTCATCAAATCATTTTTATTAAAAGATACAAGATCTCCTAATGTATCTACTTCTGCAGCTTTTAAACAATTTAAAGCTCTAACGGATAAATCCATATCAATCAATTTCGTTTTTAGTAGTTGTCTCATATGGAGAGATTCTTCATCATATGCTTCTGACTGTGCAATTTCATCAGATTCAAGAGTTATAAGTTCATCAGAGAACAACATAAAATGATGTATTAATGTTTTAGCTGCTTCTGTTAATGCATCCTTTGGATGAATTGAACCATCAGTTATAATTTCAAAAACTAATTTTTCATAATCAGTTTTTTGTTCAACTCTATAGTTCTCTATTTCATATTTCACATTTTTTATTGGTGTATATATAGAATCAATAGCAACAGTACCAATAGAGTCATTAGACTTTTTATTTTCCTCAGCTGGCACATATCCTCTACCTTTTTCAATAGTAAGTTCAATGTTTAGCTTATAATCCTTTTCTAGATTACAAATATGAAGATCGGGATTTAAAATCTGAAAACCAGAAATAAATTTTTGAAAATCAGAAGCCTTTAATTCATTTTGATTACCTACTACAACATTAATTCTTTCTCCATCAAAATCCTCGATTTGTCTTTTTAATCTAATTTGTTTAATGTTTAAAATTATTTCTGTAACATCTTCTACTACACCTTCTACTGTAGAAAACTCGTGGTCAACTCCTTCAATTTTAATTGATGTAAATGCGTATCCTTCTAGGGATGAGAGTAAGACTCTTCTAAGAGCATTTCCTATTGTTAATCCATAACCTGGTTCTAAAGGTCTGAATTCAAACTTTCCATGAGATTCTGTTGAATCTATCATGATTACTTTATCTGGTTTCTGAAAATTTAGTATTGCCATATATGATTTATTTTGAATATAATTCTACGATTAGTTGTTCTTTAATATTTTGTGGAATTTGATCTCTTTCAGGTAAATTAATAAACTCCCCTTCAAGTCTTTCACTATTCCATTTAATCCATGCATACTCGGATTCACTTAATTTAAGAGAATTTTGAATTGATTCTAATGATTTTGATTTTTCTCTTACTGCAATTTTATCACCTGGTCTTAAAGTATAAGATGGTATATTAACTATTCTTCCATTAACAGTTATATGTTTATGAGAAACTAATTGTCTTGCTCCATCTCTTGTATTAGACATGCCCATCCTATATACTACGTTATCAAGTCTTGATTCACATAATTGAAGAAGTACTTCTCCAGTAATCCCTTTAGCTCTATTAGCCCTATCATATAAAATTCGAAATTGTCTTTCAAGTATTCCATAGGTATATTTAGCTTTTTGTTTTTCCATCAACTGAATAGCATACTCAGATTTTTTTGATCTTCTTTTACTATTTCCATGTTGACCTGGCGGGTAATTTTTTTTCTCTAAAGTCCTATCCTCACCAAAGAGTGGTTCACCGAACTTTCTTGAAATTTTTGTTTTTGGACCTCTATATCTAGCCATTTTTTTTTATTTAATTATACTCTTCTTCTTTTTGGCGGTCTACATCCATTATGTGGCGTTGGAGTTACATCAACAATTTCCGAAACCTCTAAGCCATTATTATGTAGAGTTCGAATTGCAGATTCACGACCATTACCTGGACCTTTGACTAAAACTTTTATTCTTCTAACCCCTGCTTCATGAGCTACTTTAGCAGCATCTTCAGCAGCAGTTTGAGCTGCAAATGGAGTATTCTTTTTTGAACCTCTAAATCCCATTTTTCCAGCAGATGACCATGAAATAACTTCTCCCTTTTTATTAGTAATTGAAATTATAATATTATTAAATGAGGCAGTTATATGAGCCTGACCAGTTGACTCAACAATTACTTTTCTTTTTTTACTAGTAGTTTTTGCCATGACTTTTATTTAGTTACTTTTTTCTTATTAGCTATAGTTTTTCTCTTACCTTTCCTAGTTCTAGAATTATTTTTTGTTCTTTGACCTCTTAAAGGCAATCCTAACCTATGTCTTATTCCTCTATTACTTCCAATATCCATAAGTCTCTTTATATTTAATTGAGTTTCAGACCTAAGTTCTCCCTCAATCTTTAAATTTCCTACAACATCTCTAATACTTGCAATTTCAGTATCATTCCATTCGGAAACCTTTTTATTTTCGTCTACTTTAGCATCAATCAAAATAGATTTTGCTCTACTCCTACCGATTCCATATATATATGTTAGAGCAATAGCCCCTCTCTTTTCTTTTGGTATGTCAATTCCTGATATTCTAGCCATAATTAACCTTGTCTTTGTTTAAATCTTGGATTTTTTTTGTTTATAACATATAAACGTCCTTTTCGTCTGACTATTTTACAATCAGCACTTCTTTTTTTTACAGATGCTCTTACTTTCATTATAATATAATTTACATTCTAAATGTTATTCTTGCCTTTGATAAATCATAAGGACTCATCTCAAGCTTTACTTTATCCCCAGGTAATAACTTAATATAGTGAAGTCTCATTTTACCGGAAATATGAGCAGTAACAATATGTCCATTCTCAAGTTCTACCCTAAACATAGCATTTGATAGTGCCTCAATAATTTTCCCTTCTTGTTCTATAGATTGTTGTTTAGCCATATATCAATTAAATTTGTGGTTTATTTCTCATAGAACCAGATTTCATAAGACCATCATAATGATGATTCAATAAATAAGCGTTAACCTGTTGTATAGTATCAATCGCAACACCTACCATTATCAATAATGATGTACCACCATAAAACAATGCCCATCCCTGTTGCATTCCAATTAATTGAACTACAATTGCTGGAAAAACAGCAATAGCAGCGAGATATAAAGATCCTGGAAATGTTATGTAAGACATTACTGAATCTAAATACTCTGCTGTTTCATTTCCTGGTCTAATCCCTGGAACAAAACCTCCACTTCTTTTCAAATCATCTGACATTTTGTTTGTTGGCACAGTAATCGCTGTATAAAAAAATGTAAATATTATACATAAAAGCCCAAAAAGAACATTATACCAAAGTCCAAAAATATCAGAAAAATTAGCCTGTAACCATTGGCCAAAATTAGTGCTACCAAAAAAACCACCAATGGTCACTGGAGCAAACATTAATGCTTGTGCAAAAATTATTGGCATAACACCAGATGAATTAAGTTTAAGAGGAATATATTGTCTTGAAGACATTCCTGTATTAGATTGAGCATTTGATGAAATGCTATTTCTTCTAGCATATTGAACTGGAATTTGCCTAACAGCCATAACTAACAATATGCTTAAAATAATTATAATTAGCCATACTGCCAATTCAATTACAACCATGATTAACCCCCCATTACTCTGACTTATCCTTGAAATTAAATTTTGAGTAAAAGATAATGGTAATGATGCTACAATTCCAACTGTTATCAAAAGAGAAATACCATTTCCAATTCCTTTATCGGTTATCTTCTCTCCTAACCACATTGCAAAAACAGTTCCTGTAACTAATATAATTACTGCTGAAATCAAAAATATTGGGCTCCTTCCAAAGATAAATGCACTTTCTGGAACACCTAAAGCTGTTAAGCTATATAAATAAGCAGGTGCTTGAATTATACAAATAAATATTGTTAACCATCTAGTAATTTGAGTTATTTTTTTTCTACCACTTTCTCCTTCCTTTTGTAATTTCTGAAGATATGGTAATGCAACTCCCATTAATTGAACTACAATTGATGCAGATATATAAGGCATAATTCCTAATGCAAAGACTGAAGCATTACCAAAAGCTCCTCCAGTAAATGCATTCAAAATTCCAAGTAGGCCCCCACCATCAAATCTTGAATTAAATGCAGTCAATTCTAGGGAATCTATCCCAGGGAGAACTATCTGAGCACCAAGTCTATAGACCAATAGTAATCCTAGAGTAAAAAGAATTCTGTTCTTTAACTCTTTAATCTTTAATATCTTTTTTACTATGTCTATAAACTTATTCATATTTATAACTTAATCACTTTACCGCCTGCTTTTTCAATTGAATTTTCTGCTGATTTAGAAAATTTATGAGCATACACCTCAACCGGTGATTCTAGCTTTCCTCTCCCCAAAATCTTAATAAGATCTCCTTTATGAGCTAAATTTAATTCTAAAATATTTTTAATTTTCAATTGTTTTTTTATTCTTTTTTGTTCTATTAAAAGCTGTATTGTATCAATATTAATAGGCACATACTCCTTTCTATTTATATTTTTAAAACCAAATTTTGGCACTCTTCTTTGCAAAGGCATCTGTCCACCCTCAAAACCAATTTTTCTTGAATATCCTGATCTTGATTGAGCACCCTTATGACCTTTGGTTGAAGTTCCGCCTTTACCAGAACCTTGACCTCTTCCAAGTCTTTTCCCGCTATTTTTATTAGATCCTAATGCTGGTTTTAAATTATTTAAACTCATAATTATTATTTTATTTCATTAATAGAAACTAAATGTTTTACTTTTTGAATCATCCCATTAATTGAAGGAGTAAGTTCATGTTCAACCTCCATTCCAATTCTTCTTAAACCTAAAGCAATTAAGGTTCTTTTTTGAGATTCAAGTCTCTTTATTGTACTTTTTATTTGTTTAATTTTTACTTTCTTACTCATGACTTGAAAATTTTATCTAAAGAGACACCTCTCTGTTTAGCAATCATGATAGGACTTCTTAGATTTAATAAAGCATCAAAAGTTGCTTTTACAACATTGTGAGGATTTGACGAACCTTGAGATTTTGAGAGTACGTTTTGTATTCCTACAGATTCTAAAACAGTTCGTACAGCACCTCCTGCAATAACTCCTGTACCATCAGATGCAGGCTTAATGAAAACTTTTGCTCCACCATATTTACCTTTCTGCTCATGTGGAAGAGTTCCATTTTCAATAGGTATCTTTACTAAATTTTTCTTTGCATCCTCTACAGCTTTTGAAATAGCAATAGTTACTTCTTTTGCCTTTCCAAGCCCCTGCCCTACTACACCATTCTCATCACCAACTACTACTATTGCAGAAAAACCAAAAGCTCTTCCCCCTTTGGTAACTTTAGTAACTCTTTGAATACTCACAAGTCTATCCTTAAGTTCTAGTCCTGCAGGTTTTATAATTTCAACATTTTTATAATTTTTATACATATCTATATTTTAAGTCCTCCCTCTCTAGCACCTTCAGCTAATGATTTAACTCTACCATGATAAAGGTAACCCCCTCTATCAAATTTTACTTTACTCACACCTGCTTTAATAGCTTTCTCAGCAACTAACTTTCCTACATTAAATGACTTTTCAATATTGCTTTTAAGCTTAAGATCTAAAATTTCTTTATCTATAGAGGAAAGAGAAACAAGTGTTTTACCTTCAGTATCATCAATTATCTGACAATATATATCCTTATTGCTCCTAAAAACTGACAATCTAGGATAATCTGAAGAACCAGTAACTATCTTCCTAATTCTTTTTCTTATTGTATCTCTTCTATAACTTTTACGTTTTGTCATATTATGCTTGTTTTCCCGCTTTTCTTCTTATTTGTTCGCCAACATATTTAACACCTTTTCCTTTATAAGGTTCAGGTTTTCTGAAAGATCTAATTTTTGCAGCAATATGTCCTAATAATTGTTTATCAATAGAAGATAGTTTTATAATAGGATTTTGCCCCTTTTCATTAATAGTCTCTACTTTAATTTCGGAAGGTAAACTCATTACAATAGTATGTGAAAACCCAAGAGAAAGATCTAATTTTTGTCCTGAACTATTTGCCCTATATCCAACACCCACTAATTCAAGTTCTTTAACAAAACCTTCACTAACTCCTATTACCATATTGTTTAGCAAGGACCTGTATAAACCATGTTTTGATTTATGATCTTTAGACTCAGAATTCCTTTTAACACTAGCCTCAGTATCAGTTATATTAAAAGAAACACCATCAAACTTTTGAGAGAGTTCCCCTAACTTACCTTTAGCTGTAATTAAATTCTTGTTTACCTCTAAAGTAACTCCTTCCGGGATATTTATTATACTATTTCCTATTCTTGACATTTCTTATAATTTAATATATATAACAGATTAACTCTCCTCCAATATTCATATTTGCAGCTTTTTTTCCAGTCATCAGTCCTTTAGATGTAGAAACTATTGAAACTCCTAATCCATTAAGAATTCTAGGAAAATTTTTAGAATTAGAGTACTTTCTCAAACCAGGTTTACTAATTCTTTGGATTTCTCTAATAACAGGTTCTTTTGAAAGAGAATCATATTTAAGAGCAATTTTTATTTGACCTTGATTATCTTCTGTATCTTCAAATTTATAACTAAGAATAAATCCTTGATCAAATAAGATTTTGGTTATCTCCTTTTTTATATTTGATGCAGGTATCTCTACTACTTTATGTCCAGCTAAGTTAGCATTTCTAATTCTTGTCAAATAATCTGCAATTGTGTCTGTATACATATATATTTATTTTTACCAGCTAGCTTTTGTTACTCCTGGGATTAAACCTTTATTAGCCATTTCTCGAAACATAACTCTTGAAAGTCCAAATTGTCTAATATATCCTTTTGGTCTTCCTGTTAGTTTACATCTATTATGCAGTCTAACTGGAGATGCGTTTTTTGGAAGTTTCTGAAGTCCAATATAATCTTTTGCATCTTTTAAAGACTGTCTCTTGCTTGCATATTTTGCAACCATTTTTTGTCTTTTTCTTTCTCGAGCTTTCATTGATTCTTTTGCCATATCTATTGTTTTTTAAATGGTAACCCTAATTCAGATAAAAGACCTTTAGCTTCTTCATCTGAATTTGTATTTGTTACAAATGTTATATCCATTCCTGAAATTTTATTTACTTTATCAATATTAATTTCTGGAAAAATTATTTGTTCTCTTATTCCTAGGGTATAATTTCCTCTTCCATCAAAACCTGAAGTTTTAATACCCTGAAAATCTCTAACTCTTGGAAGGGCGATAGTAATTAGTCTGTCTAAAAATTCAAACATATTATTTCCTCTTAAAGTTACTTTAACACCAATTGGAGTTCCTTTTCTTAATTTAAATGAAGCAACATCCCTTTTTGATAAAGTTGGTAATGCCTTTTGTCCTGATATTAATGTTAACTCCTCAACAGCATAATCAATTAATTTTTTATCACCAACTGCAGCACCCACTCCCCTAGAAATAACTATTTTATTCAATTTAGGAACCTGCATTATATTCTTATATCCTGACTTTTTCATAAGAGCCGAAACAACGGAATTAGAATAATCTTCTTTAAGTTTTGGTTTATATGACATAATTATAAAATTTCATTTGATTTCTTTGAATATCTTAGCTTTTTCCCATCTTCAAATTTGTATCCAACTTTTGTTTTTTCACCACTTTTGGTTAGTAATGATAAATTTGAAATATCAAGAGGCAACTGTTTTTCTATTATTCCACCCTTAGGGTTTTCAGCACTTGGTTTTGTATGTCTCTTAACCATATTTAGACCCTCAACTATTGCTTTATTGCTGTTATATAGCACTTGTAATACTGAACCTGATGAGCCTTTATTCTCTCCAGAAATTACCACAACTTTATCTCCTTTTTTAATCTTAATCTTTTTCATAACATTTATAATACTTCTGGTGCTAATGATATTATCTTCATAAACTGCTTATCTCTCAATTCTCTTGCAACTGGTCCAAAAACTCTAGTACCTCTCATTTCTCCTGTTTCACTTAATAGTACACATGCATTATCATCAAATCGTATATATGAGCCATCATTTCTTCTAACTTCTTTTTTTGTTCTAACAACGACGGCAACTGAAACTGTACCTTTTTTAACTGTTCCATTTGGTGTAGCATCCTTAACTGTTATCACAATTTTATCCCCTAAAGATGCATACCTTCTTTTAGTTCCTCCTAAAACTCTAATAGTTAGAACATCTTTTGCTCCAGTATTATCAGCTACCTTTAATTTTGATTCTTGTTGTACCATATTATTTTGCTCTTTCTATTATTTCAACAATTCTCCATCTTTTTGTTTTGCTCATAGGCTTTGTTTCCATTATTTTAACAGTATCACCTTCATTACATTCATCTTTTTCATCATGAGCAACGTATCTCTTTGTCTTTAAAACAAACTTCCCATATACTGGATGTTTTACTTTTCTTACTTCAGATATAACAACAGACTTATTCATCTTATTAGATGCTACAATACCTATTCTTTCTTTTCTTAATGCTCTAGTACTCATTTTAGATGCTACAATACCTATTCTTTCTTTTCTTAATGCTCTAGTACTCATTTAATCTTCTTTTTTTTGATTAATTATAGTTTTCATTTTAGCAATTTGTCTTCTTAAAACCTTTATCTGTAAAGGATTTTCAATAGATTGCACAGAATGATTAAACTTTAACTGTCTTAATTCATTTATAGATTCAGTTAATTTTTCTTTTAACTCGTCAGGTGTCATATTTTTTATTTCAGATATTTTCATAATTTATCATTCGTAATCTCTAGCTATTATAAATTTAGTTTTAACAGGAAGTTTTTGTGCAGCTAATCTAAGAGCCTCTTTAGCAACAACAATAGGAACTCCAGAAACTTCAAACATTATTCTTCCTTGTCTTACAACTGCAACAAAATATTCAGGTGCTCCTTTACCTTTGCCCATCCTAACTTCCAAAGGTTTTTTTGTTATTGGTTTATCAGGAAAAATTTTGATCCATAACATTCCCTCTCTTTTCATATGTCTAGTTGCAGCAATTCTAGCAGCCTCTATTTGTCTTGATGTAATGAATTTAGACTCTAATGATTTAATACCAAACATACCATTTGATAGTCTATTGCCTCTTTGAGAAAGACCTTTCATTTTGCCCTTTTGAGCTTTACGATATTTTGTTCTTTTTGGTTGTAACATTTATATCCTTTTAGTTGTTTCTTTCTCTTTTACGATTATTTTTCTTTGAATTTCCAGAAGAACTTCTCATACCAGTTAAAGGTGAAAGCTCTCTTTTACCATAAACTTCTCCTTTCATAATCCAAACTTTGATTCCAAGTCTTCCATAAGTTGTATGTGCTTCAACTATTGCATAATCAATATCAGCTCTAAAGGTTGATAATGGAATCCTACCCTCTTTATAACTCTCAGACCTAGCCATTTCCGCTCCATTTAATCTCCCTGAAATTTTAATTTTAATACCTTCTGCATTTATTCTCATTGCTGCAGAAATAGACATCTTAATAGCTCTTCTATAAGAAATTCTGTTTTCGATTTGCCTTGCAATACTTGAGCCAACTAGAAATGCATCAAGTTCTGGTCTCTTAATTTCAAAAATATTTAATTGAATTTCTTTTGAAGTTATTTTTTTTAACTCTTCTTTAAGTTTATCAACTTCTGAACCTCCTTTACCAATTATTATACCAGGCCTCGCAGTCTTTATTGTTATAACAATTAGCTTAACACTTCTTTCAATAATTATACTTGAGACGCTAGCTCTTGAAAGTCTTGCATTAATATATTTTCTAATTTTATCATCTTCAGCTAGTTTATCTCCATAATCTCTCCCGCCAAACCAGTTTGAGTCCCAGCCTCTAATAATTCCCAGTCTATTTCCTATTGGATTTGTCTTTTGTCCCATTTAATTAATTGTTTTTGATGATAAAATTAATGTAACATGATTTGATCTTTTTCTAATTCTATGAGCTCTTCCTTGAGGAGCAGTTCTAATTCTCTTAAGCATTCCAGCAGAATCAACTCTAATCTCTTTAACAAAAAGTTGAGAAGTTTCTAGATCTAAACTCTCATTTTTTGATTGCCAATTTGATATTGCTGAAACTAAAAGTTTTTCAAGTCTTCTTGATGCTTCTTTTGGACTAAATTTAAGTATAGTTAGAGCACTATCAATACTCTCTCCCCTAATTTGATCAGCTACAAGTCTCATTTTTCTTGGAGATATAGGGCTATCATTAAGTTTAGCAAAAGCTAGATTCTTTTTACTCTCTTTAATTTTATTTGCACTATTTCTTTTTCTTAATCCCAATTTTAATCTTTTTATTTATTTATCTATTTTTTCCTCCAGAATGACCTTTAAAAGTTCTAGTAGGAGAAAATTCTCCTAATTTATGACCAACCATGTTTTCTGTAATATAAACAGGTACAAATTGTTTACCATTATGCACAGCAATAGTTTGCCCTACAAAATCAGGAATAATCATTGAAGATCTTGACCAAGTTTTAATAACTTCCTTTTTGTTATCCTCAACATTCTTGTTAACCTTCTTAAGAAGACTTAAATGCACATACGGTCCCTTTTTTAATGATCTAGCCATTTTTAATTATTTTTTTCTTCTTTCAATTATAAACTTAGATGATGCTTTCTTTTTAGACCTAGTTCTATAACCCTTAGCTGGGATACCCTTTTTTGATCTAGGGTGACCTCCAGAGGCCTTTCCTTCTCCTCCTCCCATCGGATGATCAACTGGATTCATAGCTACTGGCCTAGTTCTTGGTCTAATACCAAGCCATCTTTTTCTTCCTGCTTTACCAGATGAAATTAACTGATTATCTGAGTTTGAAACAGCACCTATTGCTGCAAAACACTTAGAGAGAATCATTCTAGTTTCACCTGATGGTAATTTAAGTGTTGCATACTTTCCTTCTTTTGCCATTAATTGGGCAAAAGATCCTGCACTTCTTGCAAGAACAGCACCTTTTCCTGGTGAAAATTCAATACATGAAATGATAGTTCCCAAAGGGATATTTGCAATTGGAAGAGAGTTCCCTAATTCTGGTGAAGCTGATTCTCCAGATATAATATTTTGTCCCAACTTTAATCCATTTTGAGCAATTATATATCTTTTCTCTCCATCCTTATACTCTACTAATGATATAAAGGCAGTTCTATTAGGATCGTATTCTATTGATTTTATTTCTGCAGAGATATCAAATTTATCTCTCTTAAAATCTATAATTCTATATCTTCTCTTATGTCCACCTCCTCTATATTTAGCAGTCATTTTCCCGCTATTATTTCTTCCACCAGTTCTTTTCTTAGGCACTAATAGTGACTTTTCAGGCTTATCAGTAGTTATTGAATCAAAACCATTTATGATTCTAAATCTCTGAGAGGGTGTTACTGGTTTTAATTTTCTAACTGGCATAATTATAGGTTTGAAAAGAAGTCGATTCTATCTCCTTCTGATATTTTAACTAATGCTTTTTTATAAGCACCTTTTTTACTTGTTTGAACACCTCTTTTGGTATGCTTTGTCATTGATTGGGCACCATATATCATAGTCCTTACTTTAATAACAGAAACTCCATATGATTCCTCAATAGCTTTTTTAATCTGAATCTTATTTGCATCTTTAGAAACAATAAAAGTGTAGGAGTTCCTTAACTCGCTTTCATTTGTTGCTTTTTCTGTTAATATTGGTTTTACAAGTATATCCATATCATTTTATTTCAAGTTAGACTCTAATCCGTCAACTGCACTTTCTGAAATTAGGAGATTTGAAGCGCCTGTAATTTCATAAGTGTTTAACTCTGAATTAATTACTACCTTAGAGTTTTTTAAATTCCGGGAAGATAAGTATACATTTTTATTTCCTTCATTTAATACCATTAATGTTTTTTTCCCATCTAGTTCAAAAGCTTTCAAAATAGAAAAATAATTCTTTGTTTTAGGTTTTGAAAAATCAAAATCTTCTATTATCATAATTGCTTTATTTTTTGCTTTATAACTTAAAGCTGACTTTCTCGCAAGTTTCTTTACCTTTTTATTAACTTTCTGATCATAACTCCTTGGTCTTGGGCCGAACACTCTTCCTCCACCTCTAAATAAAGGGTTTTTTATACTTCCTGCTCTTGCAGTTCCAGTACCCTTTTGTTTTTTTATTTTCCTTGTACTTCCTTTTATTTCAGCTCTTTCCTTAGATTTATGTAATCCTTTTCTATTATTAGCAAGATATTGTTTTACATCCAAGTAAATTGCATGATCATTTGGCTCTACTGCAAAGATATTATTACTAAGCTTTGCCTTTCTTCCAGTATCCTTACCTTTAATATTATGTATAGCTAATTCCATTATTTCTGAACAATTATATAAGAATTATTATGACCTGGAACACTCCCTTTAACTAAAAGTAAATTTTCTTCATTCATTACTTTAACTACCTTAAGATTAAGAGCTTTAACCTTTGTTGAACCCATTTGACCAGCCATTTTCATTCCTTTAAATACTCTTGNNGGNTNTGANNCNGCNCCAATTGATCCNGGNNNTCTTTNNCNATTATGNTGACCNTGTGTTGNATCNNNNACNCCTGCAAAACCATGTCTTTTAACTACCCCTTGAAATCCTTTTCCTTTAGATATTCCTGAAACATCAACGAATTCACCCTCAAAAAAATGATCAACTGTAATTTTATCTCCAACTTTAAATTCACCTTCATATCCACTAAATTCAACGAGTTTTCTTTTAGGAGAGGATTTACTCTTTTTAAAATGACCTTGGCTTGCCTTATTTATTTCTTTTTTAGTATCATCAAAACCTAGTTGAAAAGATGAATAACCATCTTTTTCTTCCGTTTTTATCTGTATTATTGTACATGGACCAACCTGAAGAATAGTACATGGAATATTCTTTCCACTATTATCGTAGATGCTTGTCATTCCTATTTTTTTTCCTATTAATCCAGACATATAATTATTTTAAACTTTTATTTCAACTTCAACACCACTTGGCAATTCTAATTTCATTAATGCATCAACCGTTTTTGAAGATGAACTATAAATATCAAGTAATCTCTTATAATTACATAACTTAAATTGTTCTCTAGATTTCTTATTAACATGAGGAGACCTAAGAACAGTAAATATCTTTTTATGAGTTGGCAAAGGTATTGGACCTGTAACAATAGCACCAGTACTTTTAACAGTTTTAACTATCTTATCAGCAGACTTATCTACAAGGTTGTAATCGTAAGATTTTAATTTTATTCTAATTTTTTGACTCATAATTATTATTCTTGTATGTTTCCTTTAATTTCTGAAATAACTGATTCTGAAATATTTGACGGTGTTTCAGCATAATGTGAAAATTCCATAGTAGAAGTAGCTCTTCCTGAAGACAATGTTCTTAATGAAGTTACATAACCAAACATTTCTGAAAGAGGAACTTCAGCCGCAACAACTTTTGCTCCTGCTCTATCATCCATAGAATTAACTTGACCTCTTCTCCTATTTAAGTCACCAACTATATCACCCATATTTTCTTCGGGAGTTAAAACTTCAAGTTTCATAATAGGTTCCATTATAACAGCTTTTGCAGCTCTAGAAGCTTCTCTAAAAGCTAATTTTGCAGCTAATTCAAAAGATAAAGAGTCAGAATCTACGGGATGAAAAGAGCCATCATGAAGGGTCACCTTCATAGAATCAACTTCAAATCCAGCTAATGGACCATTTTGCATTGAATCTTTAAAACCTTTTTCAACAGATGGAATATATTCTTTAGGAATGTTACCACCTTTTATCTTATTAATAAACTCTAATCCTGGTTTTCCTTCTTCTCCAGGCTCTATAGTGAAAACTATATCTGCAAATTTACCTCTACCTCCTGTTTGTTTTTTATACACCTCCCTGTGTTTAGCTGCTTGGGTTAAAGATTCTTTATATTCTACTTTTGGTTTACCTTGGTTTACTTCAACTTTAAATTCTCTTTTAAGCCTATCTACAATAATATCAAGATGAAGCTCTCCCATACCAGAAATTATAGTTTGACCAGATGTCTCATCAGTTTTTACTTGAAATGTTGGATCTTCTTCAGCTAATTTTGCTAATGAAATACCTAATCTGTCAATATCTGCTTTTGTTTTAGGTTCAACTGCAACTCCAATAACTGGATCAGGGAATGTCATACTTTCAAGAATTATTGGACTTTTTTCGGAGGATAAAGTATCTCCAGTTTTTATATCCTTAAAACCAACAGCTGCACCTATATCTCCAGCCTCAATATAATCGATGGCATTTTGCTTATTTGAATGCATCTGGTATATTCTTGAAATTCTTTCCTTTGAATCATTCCTATTGTTTAAAACATATGAACCGGCATCAAGTCTTCCAGAATAAACCCTAAAAAAAGCCAACCTTCCTACATAAGGATCAGTTGCTATTTTAAAAGCTAGAGCAGAAAAAGGCTCGTTAGCTTGAGGCAATCTAGAGATTTCTTCATCAGAGTCAGGTTTAGTTCCTACAATAGCATCCTTATCCTCTGGAGATGGTAGGTATCTACAAACAGCATCTAATAAAAATTGAACACCTTTATTTTTAAATGCAGAACCACATACCATAGGAATGATACTAATTTCCTGAGTGGCTGCCCTTAAGGCAGTATGAATTTCATCTTCAGAAATAGAATCTGGATCATCAAAATATTTTTCTAATATTTTATCATCATAATCAGCAATAGCCTCAATAAGCTCTCCTCTAAGCTTTTCAGCTTCAGCTTTTAAATTTTCAGGAATATCAATGACATCCCATGTAGATCCATAATTCTCTTCATGCCAAACAATTGCAACATTCTTTACTAAGTCAACTATACCTTTAAAATCCTCTTCATCTCCAATATTCAAAACAATTGGTACAGCCAAAGATTGTAGTTTTTCCTTAACCTGTTTACAAACTCCTAAAAAATTAGATCCCTGACGATCCATTTTATTAACAAATCCAATTCTTGGAACCTTATAATTGTCAGCCAATCTCCAGTTTGTCTCAGACTGAGGTTCTACTCCATCAACAGCTGAGAAAAGAAAAACAAGTCCATCTAAAACTCTTAGCGAACGATTTACTTCAACTGTAAAATCAACATGTCCAGGAGTATCAATAATATTAAAATGATAAGATTTTGTTGTGTCAATACTTTCACCTTGATCTGTTGGGAAATCCCAATTACAAGTAGTAGCAGCTGAAGTAATTGTTATACCTCGTTCTTGTTCTTGTTCCATCCAATCCATAGTTGCAGCGCCATCATGAACCTCTCCAATTTTGTGACTTACACCAGTATAAAAAAGTATTCTTTCAGTAGTTGTTGTCTTACCAGCATCAATGTGAGCTGCAATACCAATATTCCTTGTATATTTTAAATCTCTTGCCATTTGAATAAATTAAAATCTAAAGTGAGAAAAGGCTTTGTTTGCTTCTGCCATTTTATGAGTATCAACTCTTTTCTTAACAGCTGCGCCTTCTTCTTTTGCAGCTGCTATTACTTCTTGTGCTAACTTAAGTGCCATTGATTTTTCATTTCTTTTTTTTGAGGAATCAATTAACCACTTTATTGCAATAGAAATTTTTCTATCAGGTCTTATTGGCTGAGGAATTTGAAAAGTAGCTCCCCCAACTCTCCTACTCCTAACTTCTACATGAGGCATTACATTCGATAAAGCATCCTTCCAAAGATCAAGAGAAGTTTTTTCTTTATCTTCATTTTTTTGATCTACGATTTCCATTGCATCATAGAAAATCTTATAAGCTTTTGATTTTTTACCCTGTAACATAAGGTTATTAACAAATCTTGTTACAAGTTGGTCATTGAACTTAGGATCAGGGATTAGGGGTCTCTTTTTTGATTGTTTTTTTCTCATGATGAGGATTATTTTTTAGGTTTTTTTCCACCATATTTGGACCTCCTTTGCAATCTCCCCTCAACACCTGCAGTATCAAGCGCTCCTCTAACAATGTGATATCTAACACCAGGCAAATCCTTTACTCTTCCACCTCTTACCAAAACTATTGAGTGTTCCTGTAGATTATGTCCTTCACCTGGAATGTATGCATTAACCTCCTTACCATTTGTTAATCTAACTCTTGCGACTTTTCTCATTGCAGAGTTAGGCTTTTTTGGAGTTGTAGTATAAACTCTTGTACATACACCTCTTTTTTGAGGTGATGATTCAAGCGAAGCAGATTTACTCTTTTTAGATTGAGTAGATCTTCCTTTTCTTACTAATTGCGATATTGTTGGCATACCATTAAATTAAATTCCACTTTTAAGCGTGCAAATTTAAAATATTTTTTTGGTTATAACACTGATTTCCCTATGTTTTTTTTAACAAAAAAACAGGTTTTTTTATCTAAGGAATTACAGAGGAAGCGATTAACTCATTTTTATGATATAAAGCTAGGAATTGCCCAGAGGTTATTGCAGTTTGATATTTATTAAATTCAATAAAAAGATTTTTCCTATAAATATGAATTGTTATATCCTGTAAAGGCTGTCTATATCTAATTCTTGCTTTAAGTTTTAAAGTCTTTATAAGATTAATATTATAGGAATCATTTACCCAATTAATTGCTCCTATGTCTATCTGAATGGCTTTTTTTATTAATCCTGGATGATTCTTCCCTTTTCCAACAAAAATTTCATTTGATTTAGTATTAATTCCAATCACAAATATTGGCTCATCATAACCTCCTACTGCAAGACCTTTTCTTTGACCAATTGTATAATAATAGGCTCCATTATGTTCACCAATGATTTTACCATCATTTTTTGAAAATTCATATTTTTTTGATAAATCATTTAACCTAGATTGATTACCCTCACTTTTAATTTTAAAAACTTGTGAATTACTAGGAATTTCGATTATATCTCCTTTCTTTCTTTTTAATTTTTGTTGTAAAAATTCAGGCAACCTAATCTTACCAACAAAACAAAGTCCCTGGGAATCTTTTTTATCAGCGGTTATTAAATAATTTTTCTTAGCAATATCTCTTACCTCAGACTTTTTTAAATGTCCTATTGGAAATAATATTTTACTTAATTGTTTTTGATTTAGTTGGCATAAAAAATAAGACTGGTCTTTAATTTTATCAACTCCTTGCAAAAGTCTATATTCTGAATTATTAGTCAATTCTATTTGACTATAATGTCCAGTTGCAACATAATCCGCATCTAAAGAAAGTGCTAATTTCATAAACACATCAAATTTTATCTCCTTATTACAAAGTATATCAGGATTTGGTGTTCTTCCATTTGAATATTCTTTAAACATATAATCAATTATTCTCTTTTTATATTCTTTACTTAAATCAACAGTTTTAAAAGGTATTTTTAATTTCTCTGCAACTAACATTGCATCATTACTATCCTCAAGCCAGGGACATTCATCTGAAATTGTGGCATTCTCGTCATGCCAATTCTTCATAAAAAGTCCAATTAAATTATACCCTTGCTTTTTTAATAAATATGCTGCTACGCTTGAATCTACACCTCCTGATAGTGCGATTACAACTTTTTTACTTTTCATAGCTAACTATCTTCTCTTTTCGTTATTTCTTTTCTGCTTTTCAGCTTCCTCCATTGCTTTTTGAAGTCTTGATCTAAATCCTCCAACTTTCGCCGGTTTTTCCTTATTTTTCTCAATTTGAGTTAATATTTTTTTGTCATCAATATAAAATCTCTTGATTAAGAGCATTAAGATAATTGTTAAAAGATTTGATACAAAATAATATAGACTTAGTCCACTTGCGTAGTTATTAAAAAAGAATAGCATCATTAGAGGCATCATATACATAATTAATTTCATATTAACGCCGCCAGTTTGAGAAGAAGGCATCATCTGTCCTCCAGTAGTCATTTTTGTATAGAAGAATATTGCTACAGATGCTAAAATTGGGAAAAGACTTATATGGTCACCATATAAAGGAATATAAAAGCCTAAATCAAGTATTGAATCAAAAGAAGATAAATCATCTGCCCATAAAAAACTTTTTTGCCTTAAACTAAATGCAGCAGGAAAGAAAACAAAAAGTGCAAAAAATATTGGCATTTGTGCAAAAGCAGGTAAACACCCAGCCATAGGATTAGCGCCAGATCTAGTGTAAAGACTCATAGTTTCCTGCTGTCTTTTCATAGGGTCATCTTTATATTTTTTATTTATCTCCTCAATCTCTGGTTTTAAAACTTTCATTTTTGCTTGAGATAAGTATTGTTTATATGTAATAGGCGCAATTAAAATCTTAACTATAATAGTTAATACTATTATTGAAATTCCATAGGAAAAGTATTTAGTTAGAAAAGAAAATAATGGAAAAAAAATAAATGTATTAATCCATCCAAAAATACCCCATCCAACAGGAACTGAATTCTCAATACCAAGGTCATATTCTTGTAGAATGTGATAATCAGTTGGGCCAAAATAAAATCTAAAATCTGAACTAGAATTATTTATATCAATAGGAATTATAGTAGAAAATCTTTTAGTATATTTTTTCTCAAGCTCTTCAATACTAGCTAAGTTCTCTGAAAAAATCTGTATTTGATCTAACTTATTGTCAAACATCAGAATAGAGCTAAAGAAATGTTCTCTATAAGAAATCCAATTTACGTTATCAATAACTTTATCTGAAGAACCTGAGATTGAAAGATATGAGTCCTTTTCATCTTCAAAACCATAGCTCAAAGCTGTATACCTATTCTCATAATCAAGACTTTTAGAATTTCTAAATGAATCTTTAGCCCAAGAAATAAAAAAGTCATTTTGATTAGAATAAGTCTCGAATCCATTTAATTTTAACTGATAATCCAGCATATAGGAATCACTATCTAAATTATAAGTAATCTCAATAAAATCATTATCAGAAATATATCCGGTAAGTTTAATTTTTTTATTTCTTTCTATAATATCAGAGTCAAATATTATATCCTTAGAATTTATTATTCTATTAAAATTATTTGGAATTGAAATATTAAAACTCGAATTATTGGAATCCACTAACATTAATGAGTCTTTATTATAATTTGTGAATTCTTTAAGATGAAGCAGAGTAATATTTGCTCCCTTAGAGTCTATCTCCATGTATATCTTATCATTCTCAAGAATAAGTTTTTTCTGCTCAAAATTAAATTCACCATCTTCATTAATTTCTTCACTATTGTTATCAATCAATATTTCATCTTCAGATATAGTTTTTTCAATTACTTCGATATCATTTTCAACTATTTCAGGGATATTTCGAGAACTATAGAACCAAAACATCATTATTATTGATATCAAAAGAAAACCTATAAACTGAAAAGGATCATTTCTTTTTTCTTCCATTTCTTAATTATTTTTTAAAAAATTTTTTAAACTAGCTCCAACAAAATCAACAAACAGAGGGTGTGGATTTGAAACACTACTTTTATACTCAGGGTGAAACTGCACACCAATAAACCATGGATGGCTATTATTCTCAATAATTTCAACTAAATCTGTATTTGGATTTATTCCTGCTTTCACAAAATTCTCATCAAAAATTTTATCATTATAATAATTATTAAACTCATATCTATGCCTATGTCTTTCTGATATTAGTTTTTTATTATATATGGAATATGATTTTGTATTTTTTATTATCTCACAATCCCAAGCTCCCAACCTCATTGTTCCACCTTTATTAATTATTTCTTTTTGATTAGTCATAAGGTCAATAATAGGGTTCTTACATTTTTCTGAAATTTCAGTTGAATTAGCATCATTTATTTTTTTAACATTTTTTGCATACTCTATAACTGCCATTTGCATTCCTAAACAGATTCCAAAAAAAGGGATATTATTAACTCTTGCAAACTCAATAGTTAGAATTTTACCATCAATACCTCTCTGACCAAATCCTGGAGCAACTATCAATCCATTTAAACCATCTAACTTGTCATTAATATTCTCTTCATTAATATATTCTGAATGGATTGATTTGACATTTACTTTAACATCATTTTCAGTGCCTGCATGAATTAATGATTCTAGAATAGATTTATAAGAATCCTTTAACTCAATATATTTTCCAATCAAACCAATTTTAATTTCATTTTTAGGATTTCTTAATTTATGAAGAAAATTTTTCCATTTATCTAAATTTGGTTCTTTAGATTTTAAACCTAATTTTTTTATAGTTATAGTATCTAATCCTTCTTCCATCATTTTTAAAGGAACATCATAGATTGTATCAACATCAATTGATTCAATGACAGAATCTATCTTAACATTACAAAAAAGAGCAATTTTTTTTCTTAAATCTAGATTAACTGTCTTTTCAGATCTGCAAACCAATATATCAGCTTTTAATCCTAATTCCATTAAAGTTTTAACAGAATGTTGGGTAGGCTTTGTTTTAAGCTCTCCAGTAGCCCTTAAGTAGGGTATTAAGGTAAGATGAATTACAATAGCATTTTCAGAGCCTTCTTCATAAATTATTTGTCTTACAGCTTCTATATATGGCAGTGATTCTATATCTCCAACTGTACCTCCAATCTCAGTTATTACAATATCTAAAGACTTATCTTCTGCTAGATTTCTTATATTTTCTTTTATTTCATTTGTTATATGAGGAACAACTTGGACTGTTTTTCCAAGAAATTCTCCTTTTCTTTCTTTATTAATAACATTTTGATAAATCCTTCCAGTAGTAATATTATTTTTTTGAGACGTATTTGTTCCTAGAAACCTCTCATAATGACCAAGGTCTAGATCAGTCTCTGCACCATCATCCGTAACATAACATTCACCATGCTCATATGGATTCAAAGTTCCAGGATCTACATTAATATATGGATCAAGTTTTTGAATTGCAGAATTATATCCTTGAGACTGAAGAAGCTTTGCTAATGATGCTGAAATTATCCCCTTACCTAGGGAAGAAGTAACACCTCCTGTTACAAATATATACTTTGGTTTAGTCATCCGGATTTCAATAAAATGTTCCGGGCTCAAATTTACAAAATATTAAAGTAAAATTGATTCTTTTAATTAATAATCTCATCTACGTTATATTCAGAATGCCTTAAAATATAAAACCCATTATTAATATAACCGCCTAATGAATCTTTTACATAGTTATATCTGTTTTGAATATATTTTTGATCTCCGTATTTAAAAGATTTTTCTATCTTCTTGTGTAATGCTAGTCTAAGTAAAATATCTGTAGTAATATCAAATGCCTTAATAACATCTTTATTTGGGAAATTACCGAAAAGATCAATATATCCAGAGGTAAATGAATTCAATGTGTCTATTGTTGTAGGTTTTGTCATTGATGAATAAGTAAAATTTAAATTCCCAAGATCTTTAATATATATATTTGGATCATCATAAATATTTCCTCTATATGTGGTAAATAATTGGACTTTTCTTTCATCAGAAATTTGAGAATTAATTTGTGAAATAATACTTGAAACAAAAGTAAAAATTTCTGTTTCAACAATTACTTTATTAGGCAAACTATCAACTAGTAGCGAATCAACTAATTCTGGAAGTATGTATCCACCTTCTGATTCAGGTCTTAATGTAATAGAATTAGGAAACATATTTTTTAAATCAGCTTCAATATCTCTGTTTAAAGAATCGGCAACTATAACTATATTATCTTCTGGAGATAAATTTTTCTTTAAGTATTCAATCATTTTATTTCTTAAAATTTTTTTAGGAGTTATGGCCTGAATTACTCCACTAAATAAACTTATTGGATTTGTTGATAATGGAAATATTTTAGGGATTTTACTTATGACTTTTAATCTTGAAAAGAAATCAAAATTATGTGGTATGATAGGGCCTATTATAGCATCACTTTTAACTGCAGCAACATCTTTAACAATGCTCTCAAGTTTTGAAAAACTATTCTCTGTATCATAAACATTAAGCTTGACATTAATACCTATTTTTTGAAGCTCATTTAAGGCATATAAAACACCTGAGTAGAAATCAATTGAAATAGTGTATAAATTTCTAGTTTCAAATAATTGCTCAACTTTTTCAATAGAATCAAGTTCTATAGAAGCTGCATTAAATGGAAGTAACAAAGAAAGTATTAAATCATTATTTAAATTCTTAGATTCTAAAACCAAGGTTTTTAAATCTGAAATAACTTTTTGTTCATTATTAATATTTAAAGAGTCTGAAATTACTATGTCTGTTGATATTACTTCTGAGAAAACAGGAATCATAATTCTAGATCTCCTTTTAAGGCCATTATCTTTAAGACTTGGGTTTAATAAAATAATTTCACTAATATTTACTGAATACTCTTTTGAAATTGAGTAGAGAGTCTCCTTTTTCTTCACTCTGTGCAATATTGTATCAGTTATTTGTACCTGTGAGAAACAAAAAGTAATTGACATTAAAAATATTAGCAATGATTTTTTCATATTCTTTTTTTCCTTATCTAATTTCCATTTTTCATAATCCCCGTTATTAACTTTATTCCCACTCAATTGTTGCAGGAGGTTTTGAGCTTATATCATAAACCACTCTATTTATACCTGAAACTTTATTTATTATGTTATTTGAAACCTCCTTTAAAAAATTACTTGGAAACTCAAACCAATCTGCAGTCATCCCATCTGTAGATATTACTGCTCTTAGAGCAACGCATCTTTCATAAGTTCTTTCATCTCCCATAACACCTACACTCCTAACAGGAAGAAGAATTGAACCTGCCTGCCATATTTTATCATACAAATCCCATTTTTTTAAAGAGTCAATATAAATCTTATCCGCTTCTTGGACTAATCTTATACTTTCTTCATCAACTTCTCCAAGTATTCTTATACCTAATCCTGGACCTGGAAATGGATGTCTATTTAATATAGTTTGATCAATATTTAAAGATTCTCCAATTCTTCTAACTTCATCTTTGAATAACATTTTTAAGGGCCCAATAATTTTTAAATTCATTTTATCTGGAATCCCTCCAACATTATGATGGGATTTAATTGTTGAAGAAGGACCCTTTACAGATATTGATTCTATTACATCTGGATAAATTGTGCCCTGGGCTAACCACTTTGCATCATGAATTTTTTTTGATTCTTTTTCAAAAACATCTATAAAAATTGAGCCAATAACTTTTCTTTTTTGTTCTGGATCTGTGATACCTTTAAGACCATCTATAAATAAATTTGATGCATCAACTCCAGTTACATTTAAACCCATGTCTTTATATTGGTTAAGAACTTCATTAAATTCATCTTTTCTTAATAAACCATTATTTACAAATACACAATAAAGGTTAGTTCCAATAGCTTTATTAAGAAGAACAGCTGCAACAGTAGAATCTACTCCGCCTGAAATCCCTAATATTACTTTATCATTAGTTACTTTAGTCTTTATTTCATCTACAGAGTCTTGGATAAATGATTTTGGAGTCCAATCTTGATTAAATTTCAAAATATTTAACAAGAAATTTTCAAAAATTTTCAGTCCATTATCAGTATGAAAAACTTCTGGATGAAATTGAAGACCAAATACTTTTATTTTGCTTAATGAATAAGCTGCATTTTTAACTGATTCAGTACTTGCTATTAATTTAGCATCTTTAGGTAATTCAACAATTGTATCTCCATGACTCATCCAAACTCGATTTTCTTTAGAAACTCCATTAAACAGAATTGAATCATTTTCTATAAATGTCAATCTAGCTCTACCATATTCTCTTGAATTAGAATTCTCAACTTTTCCATGTAGATTATTTGCAATAAATTGAGCTCCATAACAAATTGCTAAAATTGGTATTTTTCCTAAAAATTTTTCTAAATCAATGTTTGGTGATTCTTCTTGATAAACTGAATATGGAGAACCAGAAAAAACAACTGCCTTATAGTCTAGAAGTTTTTCAGGTAAATTATTATATGGATGTATCTCGCAGAAAATAAATAGTTCACGAATCCTTCTGGCTATTAGTTGAGTATATTGTGATCCAAAATCAACAATTAGGACTTTATTTTCCATGAGCAAAAATACAACTATATATTAATCTTCAAGTTCTAAGACTAAAATTTTATTTTCAAAAGGCTTGAAATTCTTTATTAAAATTTTAAATAAATTATCACCTAATTCTGCGTATATATTCCCAAAGTTAATTACCCTCTCTTGAGGAATATTATCTGGATATAGAAAATTATATATTTGCTCTATCCTTTCAAGTTCTTGTTGATGTTTTATTTTTTGAGATTTATAGAATTTTTTCTCAAGATTGTCTATACCATTTAACTGTTTTTTTTCTTGAGCTGAAATAGCACCTATAAAAGATTTATCAGTTTCTCTAGATATTTTCTTAAAATACTCAAATTGATTTGAGAGAGTTTTTCTTAAATCATCAAAATTTAAATTTGTTTTACTTAATTGACTTAGCTTATCTTTTAATAATTTTTCTTTTGAAACAAAAAAGTTTTGCATTTTTAATCCTGATTTTTCAATGTTTTTTGAAATCTTAGAATTAACAAAAAATGCAGAATTCCTTATAGTTAAGATTGGGAAAACAACTTTACTTTTATCAAAATAGGACTTTAATTGTATCCAATATTTGATTTCACTTGAACCTCCTATAAAACATACATTAGGAAGAATCATTTCTTGATAAAGAGGTCTCATTATAACATTTGGAGAAAATTTTTCTGGATTATCAGCAATTTCATTCATTAAGTGGTCCTTAGTAATATTTTTACTATCCTTATCAATTTTAAACCCAGAACCCTGCTTTCTAATTCTAACTCTTCCAGAATCTCCAATTTTAAAAAAATTAATATCGGATGGATTTACCTGTGGTTTATAGTCTTTGAAACTTTTCTTAATATCTTGAATTTGTTTACTAACAGTCATCTTACAAAGTCCACTTAAAACTTCATTCTTCATATTATTCGCAAAAGTCTCTTTAAAATTCTTACTGTCTGCATCAATGACTATTATTCCATATTCAGAAAATAATGAGTTTATAAATGATCTTGTTGCTTTTGATAGACTTGTAAAACTAATATAATGATCATCAATTAATTTTATTAATTTATTCGAATATTTTGAGTCAATAATCTCATTTTTATATTTTTTTATAACATTTTCTATTTTATCAGAGTTAATCTTACCAACAGGTTGGTTTAATGTTTCCTTTTCCCATTTTAATGATTTTCCAGAAATATTTACTTGAGATATTTCATCAAAATCATGATCTTCACTAGCAAGCCAAAAAATTGGAACAAATTTTTGTTTTTTTGATCTATTATTGAGTTCAGAAACTATTTTGATTGTTGAGATAATTTTATAAATAAAATAGATTGGCCCGGAGAACAAACTCAACTGATGACCAGAAGTAACAGAGAATGTTTTTTCGTCTAATAATGAGTTTATGTTATTATTCAATGTTTTTGAAATCTTTATCTCTTTATATTGTTGTTTTATCTCAGCAACTAATATTTTTCTCTTTTCTTTCGAAAATTCTAATTTTTTCTTTTCTGAATGATTAATAATGTTGTCATAAGATGGAAAATCAGAAATAAAAGATTCTAATTTTTTGTTATTGTTCATTAAACCAAAAACAATATCTTCGTTTGTAATATCAATATAGCTTGATCTCATTTTGTAAAGATATCTGAAATTTTATAAATTGAGGGATACAAAAACAAATACAATTATGAAAAAACTAATATTACTTTTAGCCATTCTATCTAGCTCTTTTTCTTTTACTCAAGATTTATCATCTGATTTTGAAGATGTAAAATACAGAAACATAGGACCATTTAGAGGAGGAAGATCAGTATCTTCTGTTGGAGTTTTAGACAACCCTCAAACTTATTATATGGGAACAGTAGGTGGAGGATTATGGAAAACCATAAATGCTGGTAGTGAGTGGTTTAATATATCTGATGATTACTTTAAAACTTCATCTGTTGGAGCAATTGCAGTTGCTGAGAGTAACAGTAAAATAATATATGTTGGAATGGGAGAGCATGCTCCAAGAGGAGTTACAACTTCTTATGGTGATGGTGTTTATAAATCAACTGATGCTGGAAAAACTTGGAAACATCTAGGTCTAGAAAAAACTCAGCAAATTTCTAGGATTGTTGTTCATCCTGAAAATCCAGATATAGTATACATAGCAGCTCAAGGTGCCATAAATGGGCCAACAAAAGAAAGAGGGATTTATAAATCAATTGATGGTGGTGACTCATGGAAAAATGTACTTTTTGTTAATGAACTTAGTGGTGCTTCTGAACTTTCACTTGACTATAATGATCCTAAAGTATTATACGCTGCAATGTGGGAGCACCAAAGACTTCCTTGGAAAGTAATTAGTGGTGGTGAAGGAAGTGGACTTTATAAATCAATTGATGGTGGTGACTCATGGTTTAAAATTCATAATGGATTACCAAAAGAAATGGGGAAAATGGCAATAGCTGTATCAAGAGCAAATTCTAATAAAGTATATGCTCTAATTGAAAGTGATTCAAATAAAAGACTTGGAGGATTATTTATATCAAATAATGCTGGAAAAAGTTGGAATAAAATTAGTGAGTTTGCAGAATTAACCTCAAGAGCATGGTATTATATAGAAGTATTTGCTGACCCTAGTGATGAGAATACTGTCTATGTAATGAGTGCTAGAGCATACAGATCAATTGATGGTGGTAAAAATTGGGAGAGATTTTATAGTGGACATGGTGATTATCAAGATCTATGGATTAATCCCAATAACTCAAAAAATATGATTATCTCTGATGATGGTGGTGGAGAAATTACATTTGATTATGCTAAAACTTGGTCAAGCATATACAATATGCCAACAGCCCAGTTTTATAGAGTTAATGTTGACAATGAATTCCCATATAATCTTTATGGAGGTCAACAAGACAATTCAACAGTAAAAATTGCTAGTATTGGATTTGGATCAAGGCAAGGGGGGATTAATGATAAGCATTGGTCGGCATCTGCTGGTGGTGAAAGTGCATTTTTAGCATTTGATCCTGATGATCCAAGTATAGTGATGGGTGGAAGCTATCTGGGGAGCATAAATATTTATGATACTAAAGCTAAGGCTAGGACTAAGGTAATGATTGAACCAATCAATTATATAGGTAAAGCTTCCAGGGACATGAAATATAGGTTTAACTGGAATGCACCTGTTATATGGTCAAAACATGAAAAAAATACATTTTATCATGCAGCTCAACATTTATTTAAAACTCAAGATTTTGGAAGATCTTGGACTGTTGTATCTCCAGATTTAACTAGAGATGAAGATGAGAAGCAAGGATATGGTGGTGGACCTTATACAAATGAAGCAGTAGGTGCTGAAAATTACGGCACAATTAGTTATGTGATAGAGTCTCCTCATGAGCCAAATACAATCTATACTGGATCTGATGATGGTTTAGTTCATTTGACTCAAGATGGTGGTAAAACTTGGAATAATATTACTCCAAAAAACTTAAAAGAAACTATTATAAATGCAATAGACGTATCTCCTCATAATAAAGGAACTGTTTATATAGCAACCACTAGGTACAAATTCAATGATAAAACTCCTGGGTTATATAAATCAACAAATTATGGAAAAACCTGGAAAGAAATAAGTGGAAATATCCCCTATGGAGCATATACAAGAGTCATTAGAGAAGATAATGTTAGAAAAGATTTATTATTTGCAGGCACAGAGCTTGGAGTTTATATTTCATTTAATGGAGGAAAGGAATGGGAAAAATTTAACTTAAACATGCCTAGTCTTGCTGTTACTGATCTAATGATAAAACACGACGATCTTATAATTGCAACTCAAGGAAGGTCTTTTTGGATATTAGATGATATGGGATTAATTAGACAATATGATGGGTCTAATGAGACAGCTTTATTTAAACCAGAGAATTTAATTAAGGGTAATTGGTATAGTCAACTCAACTCTAATAATAAAGGATTTGATGGAACATCATCTCATTCAGGAGTTAATCCTGCAAATGGAATAGTTGTTTATTATAACATTAATAAAGATGATGTTGACAATGATATAAGGATACAAATTAGAGATGAAAAAGATCATTTAATTAGGGAAATTAGCAATGATATTAATAAAAATTTTATTTCATATAATGGTGGACCATCTAAAGAACCAGTTCTTTCAAATAACATTGGATTAAACAGGTTTGTTTGGAATACGAGGCATACAAGCCTTCCTGGGCTTCCATATGCTTATATTGAAGGGAGTTTTGGAGGTCATAAAGCGATACCTGGAAAATATAAAGTTAATTTAATGATCGGTAATAAAAATTTCTCTTCAGATTTTGAAATTAAAAGTAATCCAAATTATAAAATTACTAGAGAAGAATATTCTGAGTTTGACAAACACGCATCTCATATGGAAAGTCAATTTACAGAAATGGCAGACTATGTGAATAAAAACAAAGATTTACTTGATAGATTATCTATTGTTTTAAAGAGAATAGATGATAGAGATCTGATTAGAAAAGGAAGAGGTTTATATAAGAAAATGAAAGATTGGGATGAAAAAATGATGCAAAGAAAATCATTAGCTTATGATGATGTGGAAAATTTTCCAAATAAATTTATTGCAGACTATCTTTTCATATTAGATGAAATGAAGGGAGATATTCCAATTGTTACGAATGGTGTTATTAATTCAATGAAAAGATTAGATGAAAAATGGATGTCATTAAAGGATGAAATAGTTCAAATTCTTAATCAAGATCTAAAAAGTTATAATAAAGAATTATGGGCTAACGGTATTGGGGCNGTAAATTAAATGATATTATTTAGAGTCTTCTGATTTAGNCTCTTCAGCTTTGCTGGCTCTTCAGCTTTTGGCTCTTCAGCTGGCTCTTCAGCTTTTGGCTCTTCAGCTTTTGGCTCTTCCTTTGCTGGCTCTTCAGCTTTTGGCTCTTCCTTTGCTGGCTCAACTTGCTTTGTTTCAATAGGTTTTCCAGCTAACCAATCGTTAACTAAATCTTGAGGCAATATCTTTTCATCAAAACAATATCCTTTATCTTCGTCTTTCTTAACGACTCGAATTGCTTTGACTAATTTTTTTGAGCCAATCAGTGGACTAGNAACAGCTTTTTTTGCCATCTTACTTTATTTCTTTATGAATGGTCATTTTTTTTAGAATAGGATTAAACTTTTTAATCTCTAATCTATCAGGGGAATTTTTCTTATTCTTAGTTGTAATATACCTAGAGGTTCCAGCCATACCAGAATCTTTGTGTTCAGTACACTCCAAAATAACTTGAACTCTATTACCTTTCTTAGCCATTTTATTTTATTAATCCCTGTTTTCTTGCCTTTTTTAAAACTTCTGAAATACCTTTTTTATTAATGGTTTTAAGAGCTGAAGCTGAAAGCTTAAGCGTAATCCATTTGTTTTCCTCAGGAATAAAAAAACGTTTTTTGATTAAATTAACATCAAACCTTCTTTTAGTCCTATTTAAGGATTTGGAAACATTNTTTCCAAACATAACTTTCTTTCCAGTAATTTCACAAGTTTTAGACATATTTCAGACCTATTTGCAACGTGCAAAACTAAACTATTTAGATTTAATAAAAAAATTATTNTTAGTTCTTAATTATCGTATTTATAAAGAAGTTTAATGATTCTTCTGTAATTTTTGAAATAAAAGACTGTCTATCACAATCAATCTTAATTTTTTTACAGACTACTATTTCCTTAGATGCAATTGAGATAAAACAATCACCTATATCTGAAAGATTGTCGCTAACACTTGGACCAGCGTTACCAGTAATTGATATTGAGTAATCTGAATTAAAAATTTTCATTGCATTTATAGCCATTTCTTTAGCAACTTTTTCACTCACTGCAGAATACTTTTGGATATCCTCAATATTAATATTAAGAATATTTGTTTTGGAATTATTAGAATATGAAACAATAGATCCNTGAAAAATTTCCGAAGCCCCAGGAATTAAAACTATTCTTTTAGAAAGTGCACCTCCAGTACAGCTTTCAGCAAATGAAATAGTCTTATTAGATTCTCTTAAAAAATCAATGATCTTATTCTCCATAGTTATTTGATATTTAAAGAAAAAAGNTTTTCTTCTTGTATATATCCTTCAAGATTATCACCAGATACCACTTTACTAACACCTGAAGGTGTTCCAGTAAAGATTAAGTCCCCTATTTTCAATGTAAAATATTTAGAAATATATGATATTAGATAATCCATTTTCCATATCATTTTCTCAGAGTTTCCTTTTTGTACTGATATATTATTTTTTTTGAGCTCAAAATCAATATTATTTATATTATTAAACAGTGNCTTTTTCATAAACTTACCCACAAGGCATGAGTTATCAAAGGCTTTAGATTTTTCCCAAGGATGACCCTTAGATCTTAGTTCTGTTTGTAAATCTCTAGCAGTAAAATCTATTCCTAGTCCAATCTCTTCATAGTACTTATTGGAGAATTTTTCATCTATATGTTTACCAAGTCTATTAATTTTGACTATTAATTCAACCTCATGATGAATATTATCAGAAAAACTAGGGATGGTAAAGGGCTGATTTTTTGAAATTAATGATGAATCAGGTTTCATNAAAATTAAAGGNCTGCCAGATCTTTTATTTGATAGTTCTTTAATATGGTCGACATAATTTTGTCCTACACAGATTATTTTCAATTTTCTATAAATTGGTTAGACTTAACTTTACTTGTGTAATAATTTTTTTTGTATACTCGGGAAAGTCCCTACTCATCATCCAAGAATAGTATCCTTTATCTTCCATAAATACTTCTTTTACTTTTTTCCCATTATGCTTTCCAAAATTAAAAGCTGCATCTCCATCATTATCCTCAATTATTCTTCCAGCAAAATCAAGATTCTTATTCCTCCTTGTTAAAGTACTTAAAAAATCAACATTAGGTTCTAANTCTTCATATTTATCAAGTTGAGACAACAAAACTTCATAAGTTGCTATTGTGTCATCAAGAGCTGTATGAGCATTNNCATGATCTTTATTACAATAGAATTTAAGCGCAGATGTCAAATCTCTTGGTTCTTTTTTAAAGAAAATTGTTTGTACATCAACTGTTTTAACTTTTATAAAAGATGAAACATCAATATCAGATCTTATAAATTCTTCAACTAAAAGTGGCAAATCAAACTTGTCTATATTATATCCAGCTAAATCACAACCCTTTATAAACTGATATATATCTTTGGAGTAGAACTTAAAGTTTGGTTGATCTTTAACCATCTTATCAGTAATTCCATGAATTGATGAAGCCTCTGTTGGTATTGGACATTCTGGATTAACCCTCCAAACCANTTCTTTTTTTTGATTGTTAACGTCCAACTTTAAGATAGCTATCTCAACTATCTTATCTTTNCCAGGGTTTGTGCCTGTAGTTTCGAGATCAAAAAAACAAATTGCTTTATTTAAATTAAGTTTCATTTAACTATATCGTTTGACTAATATCCCATTTCTCAAGATATTCCGCAACTCTTTTCACAAAACTACTTCCAACTGAACCATTAATAATTCTATGGTCATAGCTATGTGAGAGAATTAATTTCTTTCTAATCCCAANAAAGTCTCCATTTGCAGTCTCAATTACAGATGGTAATTTCCTAATAACTCCTATAGCAAGGATACCAACTTGGGGTTGGTTTATTATTGGTGTCCCCATAATAGAGCCAAAATTTCCCACATTAGTTACTGTATATGTCCCATCAGAAATATCATCAGGTTTTAATGAATTATTTCTAGCTCTATTAGAAAGGTCATTAACAGCAATGGCTAATCCCTTTAAGTTTAAATGATCAGCATTTTTTATTACAGGTACTATAAGATTTCCATTATCTAGAGATGTAGCCATACCAATATTTATTGATTTTTTAACTACTATTTTTTCATTCTCTACTGAACTATTTAATATTGGAAAGTCTCTTAAAGCTTTAATTACAGAAAAAATAAATAATGGTGTAAAAGTTAACTTTTCATTCTCATTCTTTAAAAAATTTGATTTGTTTTTTTCCCTCCAGTCCCAAAGACTTGTAACATCTGCTTCCACGAAGGATTGAACATGAGCAGAAATTTTCTTACTTTCAGACATATGATNAAAAATTATTTTGCTCATTCTATCCATTTCAATTATTTGATCCCCTAAATCATTTGTTACACTTCCTTTAACATTTGACTTAAAATCAATAGAGGTATTATCAGAACCTTTAAGGTAATTTAAAATATCAGCCTTGGTGACTCTTCCTTCTTTTCCTNATCCTTTTATTGAATCTAATTGTTCAGAAGATATATTCTCCTTCTTCGCAATGCTTTTAACTAGTGGAGAATAGAATCTTTTCTTCTTAGTATTAGTTTTTTGATCTTTTTTAGGAATATCAAGACTTTTTATTGTCTTATCAATGGTNTCTTCTATTTCTTTTACTTCTATTCTTTCTTTCTTAGCATCATCAACTATATCATCCTTATCTTTTATAGCTTCAGGCTTCTTCTCTTCTATTTCCCCATCATTAATATCATTTGTTTCAATCTCAGCTATTACCTCTCCAACCTTTATAATTTGATCTACCTGAAAATTTCTTTTTACCAAAACGCCTTTATATTCTGAAGGAATATCTGAGTCAACCTTATCAGTTGCTATTTCTACAACAGGTTCATCTATATCAACTTTATCTCCTACATTTTTCAACCAATTAGTAAGAGTTGCTTCAGCTATACTCTCTCCCATTTTTGGGAGTTTTAGATAATATTTCCCCATCTTTTATTGTAGACAAATTTACAATTTATATTATTAGTCATTTTTCAAGTTACTTTCATATGGCCTCCTATTTTGAATACTTCTTGCTAGAGTAACTTCATCAGTATATTCAAGCTGATCACCAACTGGAATTCCTCTTGCTAAAACAGATATATCAAGATCAAATTCTTGAATAATTTTAAAAATATAAAAATTTGTTGTGTCTGCTTCAATAGTAGCGCTTAGTGCAAAAATTACCTCTTTAATTGATTGTTCTTGAATTTTATTTCTAATAGTATCAATATTTAAATCTTCTGGACCAATCCCATCAATAGGAGAAATAACTCCTCCTAAAACATGATATAGCCCATTGTACAAATTAGTATTCTCAATTGCCATAACATCTCTAATATCCTCTACAATACATAAAATAGAAGAATTTCTAGACGGATTTGTACATATTTCACATATTTCTTTATCAGAAATATTATGACATTTATTGCAATAGACTATTTTATCTCTAAATTCTCTTATACTATCTGATAGATCTTTAGAATATTCTGTAGGTTTTTTTAGAATTTCAAGAGCAATTCTTAAAGCAGATCTTTTTCCAATACCAGTTAATTGAGAAATATTATAAACTAAATTTTCAAGAAGTTTTGAGGAAAAGTCCATTCCGCAAATTTAGAAAATTATTCGTTGAAAGTTGTTTTGTATATTTACAAATAGATGCTATCTCCTGAAATTATATTAATTACTGTACTCTCATATTTTGCAATATTGACCTTAATATCATATNTAACNNGNANAGAGGANANTAATAAAGTTTTTTTNAANGCNAATAAAAATTCAAATTGGTTANTTGTNGCNTTTGGAATGGTNGGTGCTTCNTTATCNGG
Source organism: Flavobacteriaceae bacterium (assembly GCA_002729755.1). Lineage (GTDB taxonomy): Bacteria > Bacteroidota > Bacteroidia > Flavobacteriales > Flavobacteriaceae > Marisimplicoccus. The sequence goes on along the minus strand of PBYT01000015.1, from coordinate 4,499 downwards.
AGTNACNTTTATNTCAGTNCCNGGATGGGTNGANGANTCACAGTTCACATANTTTCAAGTTGTTCTNGGATATCTTNTNGGNTATCTTGTTTGTNGCAAGNGTATTNCTTCCAATNTACTATNGANTTGGNCTNACNTCAATTTATGAATATNTAGATNAAAGGTTTGGTNAAAACTCNTANTTTGTNGGATCNNTTTTNTTCCTNATNTCAAGANTNNTNGGAGCATCNTTNAGANTATTTCTAGTAGCNATTGTNNTTCANGAATTTNTNTTTGATTCAATGAAAATACCATTNGAAATAACAGTCATTTTNTCTATNCTNNTNATTTGGCTATATACNAAAANNGGNGGNATAAAAACTATTGTNTGGACTGATANNATTCAAACAACTTTTATGATTTTAGCTGTNATATTATCNATNNTNTATATNAANAANAGCCTNGACTGGAGTATNNNAGAGTTTTTNTNNTCNTCAGANNTAAAAGANTATAATANNATATTTGTTANNGATAANTTNTTNGAAAGAAATTTCTTNTGGAANNNTTTTNTNGGNGGNGCNTTTNTNACAATATGTATGACTGGANTAGATCAAGATATGATGCAAAANAATTTAACATGNANAAANATNGNNGANGCAAAAAANAATATGNTNNTATTTAGNTTNATTTTAACTTTTGTAACNTTCCTNTTNATATTNCTAGGNGCNNTNTTATATATATATGCTNANANNAATAATATTGATGTTCCTTTAATGANNGGTTCTATGAATTCTGATTTGCTNTTCCCNAAAATTGCNCTTGAANGNNGNTTNGGNCAATTTGTNGGNATAACNTTTATNCTTGGNCTNATTGCTGCAGCCTATAGTAGTGCNGATAGTGCATTNACATCTCTTACNACTTCTTTTTGTATAGATATTTTAAAAATAAATAAACTNTCANCAGANNGNCAGATTAANNATTAGGAANCANACTCATATTTGGATGAGNTTANCATTAATCNTNGTTGTAATTNNATATAGGTATNTTTTAGATAGAAATGTNATAGATAGTCTTCTTACTGTAGCTCAATATACATATGGACCATTNTTAGGCTTATTTGCTTTTGGAATTTTCACNAAATTCAANATAGATGATAAAAAAGTNTACTATGTNGTAATAATTAANATGATNNTAATNATTATTCTNGGNAATATNNNCAGNAGTTNAATTGGNGGATATTNTATTGGNTATGANNTATTACCTATAAANGGATTACTTAATTTTATTGGACTATACTTGATAAGAAAATAGTGCCAAAATGTCATAATAATNGTNNTTGGTATTTTTTTTGNTTATATAATATAAAATTTAAAAAATGGGAAAAGGTAAAATAAATGTTTCTGTTGAAAATATATTTCCTCTAATTAAAAAATTTCTATATAGTGATCANGAAATTTTTNTAAGNGAATTAGTATCAAATGCTACTGATGCATTAACAAAAATCAACCACATGAGTAGTNTTGGTAAGATTAAGGGNGATATTGAGNATTTAGGCNTAGAAATTAAAGTAAATAAAAAAGNNAAAACATTTCACATAATTGATAATGGTGTTGGAATGACTGCAGAAGAAGTAAAAAAATATATTAATGATATTGCTTTTTCTGGAGCNGAAGAGTTTCTTGAAAAATATAAGNATNAAAAAGATGATGCAGGAATTATTGGCCACTTTGGTTTAGGNTTTTACTCTTCTTTTATGGTGGCTGATAAAGTTGAAATTATAACTAAATCATATAAANATGTATCTGCTGCACATTGGACTTGTGATGGATCTCCTGAATATAGTTTAAAAAAATCTTCAAAAAAAGAAAGAGGTACAGAAGTAATTCTTCATATTTCAAAAGAGAGCAAGGACTATCTTGAAGAAACTAAAATAACAGAATTACTTAACAAGTATAACAAGTTTATGCCATATCCAATTAAATTTGGGACAAAGGAAGAAGCTGTCAATAAAGATGATAAAGATGGGGAATCAAAAACTATAACTGTTGACAATATTATAAATAATACTAATCCTNCTTGGTCAAAACCACCATCAGAATTAAAAGAAGATGATTATAAAAACTTTTATAAAGAACTCTATCCTTTTCAATTTGAAGAACCTTTATTTCATATTCATCTTAATGTAGATTACCCATTTAATTTAACAGGTATACTATACTTTCCTAAAATTTCAAATGATTTAAATATTCAAAAAGACAGAATTCAGCTATATCAAAATCAAGTATTTGTTACCGATAATGTTGANGGAATAGTTCCTGAATTTCTTGCATTACTTAAAGGTGTAATTGACTCTCCAGATATTCCNCTTAATNTATCNAGAAGTTACCTACAATCAGATTCATCTGTTAAAAAAATAACTAATTATATAACCAGAAAAGTAGCAGATAAATTAAATTCTATTTTTAAAAATGATAGGAAAAGTCTTGAAGACAAATGGAATGACATTAAAGTAGTTATAGAATATGGGATGTTAACAGAAGATAAATTCTATGATAAAGCTGAAGAATTTAATTTATTCCCTACAGTAGATGAAAAGTATCTTACCTATTCTGAGCTAGAAAAGAAAATAAAGAAAAATCAAACTGATAAAGAAGGAAATCTAATTATTCTATATGCTCAAAANAAAGATGAACAACATTCCTATATTAATAATGCAAAAGATAAAGGTTATGAAGTCTTANTATTAGATTCACCTATTATCTCTCATTTAATTCAAAAGTTTGAATCNAAAAAAGAAAAAATTAAATTTACTCGTGTAGATTCAGATTCTNTGGAAAATATTATAAATAAAGAAGAAAATAAAATTTCTAAATTAAGTGATGAAGAAAAAGAGAAACTTAAACCTATNATAGAAGAGTCTGTTTCAGAAGAAAAATATACTGTACAACTAGAACCAATGGACAGCAATTCATTACCATTTATGTTAGCTCAACCAGAGTTTATGAGAAGAATGAAAGAAATGCAACAAACTGGAGGTGGAGCAATGGGATCTTTTCCTGAAATGTATACACTTATTGTAAATACTAATCATGAATTAGTAGGGAAAATTTTAAATACTAGAACTGAAAACAAAAGAAAAAGATTGATTAAACAGTCTATTGATTTAGCAAAATTATCACAAAGCACTCTTAAGGGTGAGGAACTAACAGAATTTATTAAAAGAAGCATTGATTTAATAAAATAATCAGTCAAAAATATAATTTAAAATTTCAGCTAGTCTATGACCTCCCTTAAATAATAAAATTTTAACTAAATCAAAATTTTTATATTGGTATTCATAGCCCAAACTAGTATTGTCTAGACTTTTATATATATTATTTGTATGAATATGGATTTCATTAATCCACCTATTTAAGTCTTTTCTTTCAAATTTTTTCGATTTATTTGTTTTACTTTTTTGGAGATTATATACCATTTCTGAGTAGCTCATTTGGTATCCATCAATCATTTTACTATCCCACACACTGTGAAGATTAGTGTTTCTTCCAAACCACTTTACATTGATTCTATTTCCTCCCCTATCTTCTTTTTGTCCTAAATGTAATGGTTGATGAAGATCACCTATAAAATGAACAAGTAACTTAAGGTGGAAAGCTTTACTCTCATTATCGCTAGATTTACTCTTCAATACATCAATACATTTATTTATAGCTATAAATAAATCACCATCTTCAGACTTTATTGACTCAGAGTAATCTTCTTCCAAATCAAAATTTATGAAATGCCAAGAATAGTATTTATCATATCTATCATCTGATTTTATTTCATCAGCATAAACTGAAATATCTGCAAGGGTTTGACCATCTAGAATTTTTGAAATTTCTTCTTTAGTTTTTTTTGAAATATTTTGTTCAGCAATTTCCCCAACAACTCTATGGCCTGTTGGTCCCCAAATTGTTGAATTTGTATTACCAAATAATAAAAAAATTAATATTATAAAATTTTTCATACTTTAAAATGGATATATCAATTTAAGATGTTTTTACAAAACTTATGCTAATTTTGTGTTAGAAAAAAATAATTTGAAAAACACCTGCCTCTATATATTTATTTTTTTATTTCAAACCTTTATCCTTAAATCTCAGGAGGTAACTGTTAAATATACTGAAGATAAAATTGAGATTGATGGATCTCCTAATGATTCAGCATGGAAAAATGCTGATGTAGCCTCCGACTTTTGGCAGTGGAGACCAACTGATTCAGTTAAAGCAATTAAACAAACTGAATTTAAAGCTTTATTTGACAAAAAAAATCTATATTTTCTTGTTAAAGCTTATACAAAAGAAAAGAAATTTACAGTATATAATTTAAAGAGAGATTTTGAAACTAAAAGTGCTGATTATGTTCAATTAATATTTGATACTTTTAGTGATGCATCAAATGCTTTTAAATTTCAAACCAATCACCTCGGATTAAAAGGAGATATGCTTCTATCCTCTGTCCTTTCATGGGGAGATAGC
>PBYT01000014.1 GCA_002729755.1 Flavobacteriaceae bacterium | reverse complement strand
AGAGCTTGATGCATTTTCAGGAGTAGTCAGAAATCTTGCATCTGAATTCAACACTGAATTACTGGATTTAAGAACAATATTTAAAGATTATATTGCTGATAACAATAAAAACAATGATTATCAAGATTTCCTAACTGATGATGGGGTTCATCTAAATGATGCTGGAAATAAATTGATAGCAGAAAAAATGTTAAATTATATAAATTAAAAAGCTGAAATTACTCTTCAAAATATATTTAGTGACTAATACTTTATCTATAATTTACTAGTTTATGATTATATGAAAGGTATAAAGGATGCTTGGGTGTCTTATTTTTATTCTTTCCAAAACACTTAGGGTTTGAGATGATTTGTTTTAACCATTCTGGCTCTTCAAAAGAATTTCCCCAACCATAAACAACATCTTTAATTAAACCTGTCATCTTTTTTATTTCATGAATATTTTTTTTAGAAAACATTAAATCTTTATCTAAGAGTTCTGATGGATATGGCGTTATATATGAAAATAAATTTCCAACATAAAAACCTCCATAACCATATAACTTAGCAAATTTTATTAGCCTTCTAATTGTTGGATCATCTTGGTAATTATCTGCTAAAGAAGGGTTCAACATAATAAACAAAACTATTGGTTTATCATTATCCCAGATTCTTTTTAAACTATAACGATACTTTTTATCTTTACTAAGTAAAGCGTGTCTTTTAATTGTACTTTCTTGCAATTATTAGAATATTAGTTTCATAAAATACATAAATTTGCTCATATTTAAATTATGAAAGATTTAATCATTATTGGTGCAGGACCAATTGGATTATCCTGTGGGATTGAAGCAAAAAAAAATAATCTTGAATATCTTATTATAGATAAAGGAATGATTGTAAATTCTATTTTTAATTACCCAACCAATACAACTTTCTTTTCGACTTCTGATAAACTTGAGATTGGAGATATCCCTTTTATTTCTCATAATGTAAAACCAACAAGAACTGAAGCTTTGGAATACTATAGAAGAGTCTCTAATAGTTGGGAATTAAACTTAAGCCTCTATAATGAAGTATTAAAAATTAAAAATGAAAATGATTATTTTTCAATAACTACTCAAAACGGAAAGTTTGAATCAAGAAATATTGTTATTTGTACAGGGTTCTATGATATTCCATATTTATTAAATATTCCTGGAGAAAATCTAGATAAAGTTCTGCATTATTATAATGAATCACATCCTTATTATCAAATGGATATAGCAATTGTTGGTGCTGGTAATTCTGCTGTAGATGTTGCTCTTGACACATATAGAAAAGGTGCAAAAAGCGTTACTATGATAATACGAGAAAATGAAGTCGGAGAAAATATAAAGTATTGGGTCAAACCTGACATTATGAATAGAATAAACAACAAAGAAATACAAGCATATTTTAATTCAGAAATTACTGAGATAAAAGAAAAAAGTATAACCGTTAAAACTCCAGAAAAAAATTTAGAATTAAAAAATGATTTTGTGCTTGCAATGACAGGATATCAACCAAACTATAATTTATTAGAGAATCTAAATGTAGAAATCCTAGATGATGAATTCAAAACTCCTTCTTGTAATGAAAAAACAATGAAAACAAATATAGAAGGTGTGTTTTTAGCTGGAGTTATATGCGGAGGACTTAAGACCAACAAATGGTTTATTGAAAACTCTCGAGACCATGCAGAGAAAATATTATCTACTATTATTAAAGACCTCTAGTTTTTATATATCTTAATTACTTCTCCTTTTTTTATAACTAAATCTACATTTTGAAGCAGCGAAATATACTTCAAAACATTTCCTTTTACTGCTATAATATCTGCTTGTTTCCCAGCAGTTATTGTTCCAACTTTATCTGAAACACCCATAAAGAAAGAAGGCCAATATGTTGCAGATTTTATTGCGTCAAGAGGATCAACATCCATAATATTAACCCAAACATCTAATTCATTCCAGGTGCTTTGAGAGTGGAATTTCATTGGAATACCACTATCTGTTCCAATCATCATTACAACCCCTGAATTTCTAAGTTGATTAAACTTTGTTTTTAATGTTGGTTTTCTAATTGGTGTTAATTGAAAGTATGGAAGCTCACCAGGCTTTAAAATTGATTTTTTTATATCGGTTATAATTGAATCCGGTAAACCTAAATGCCATGAATCATTATCAAGATGCTCATTGCTTTTTATAATATCTGTATAATTGTATAGTCCCTCTATAGTTGGTGTCCAGAATAATGGACCTATGTTCATTTGCCCTGTTCTCTCGTTGATCATTTCTATAATATCATCTGGATATTTTGGAGCTGATGATAGTCCTGTATGTTCAAAATTATCAATACCTGCTCTGAGTCCTAATCTAATTTCTTCAGGACGGTGAGAATGAGCAATAACTTTCAAGTTATTTATATGGGCCTCATCTACAATTGCAGACAATTCTTCATATGTCATTTGGTCTTGATCAATAAGTTTGATCACATCAACACCAGCATTTGCTAAGGTTTTAATTTTATTTCTTGCATCCCTTTCGCCATTTACCCCCCATCTAAATTGTTCAGTTCCTGGATAAGGTTTTTTTTGAATAAATGGACCACTTACATACATTGTTGGACCAGGAATCTCTCCTATATTTATTTTATCTCTAACTGCTATACTTTCATCAAGTGGACCACCTAAATCTCTTGCACTTGTAACTCCCGCCATAAGAAGTTGATGAGCTGATGAAGGCATAATTACATCTTTAAATAGTTTTGGATATGTTTTATCCCAATAATCATAATCTGAATGACCATTTATCATTAGATGAACATGCATATCCCAAAGACCTGGCATTACAGACATCCCTTCAGTACTAATTATTTCATAATCACTACTTATCTCTATGGTACTTGTTGTTCCAACTTCTATAATTGTTTCATCTTCTATTAATATTACACTGTCATGTATTGGAACATTCCCATATCCATCAATTAAAGTACCCCCTACTAAAGCCTTCTTTTGAGAAAACGAGAAAAATGAGATCATTAATGATGTATATAATAAAATGTTTTTCATATTCAAATTTAAGAATTAATTGCTTTAGATAATAACAAATGGTTTATTGAAAACTCTCGAGACCATGCAGAGAAAATTATTTCTGAAATTTTAAAGGACTAATCAAGTTTAGTTTTATCTAATTCAACTATTGTATTTAATAATACATTAGCTCCCTTATAAATCATTTCAAAAGAAGTAAACTCTTCAGGTGAATGACTAATTCCATCCCGACTTGGAACAAAAATCATTGCAGTAGGAGCAATTAGTGCCATATCCTGTGCATCATGCCCTGCACCAGATGGCATAACCTGAGCAGAATACTTAAAATCTTCGGAAGCTTCTTTGATTATATTCATTATTCTCTTATCCATTAGAGCTGGATCTCCAGTTGCGTCAATAGGCTCAAATTCAATTTTAGTTGAAGTTTTTTGAGCAATAATTTTTGCATTTTGATTTATAAGATTGAACATATCTTGAATCTTTTTTGAGCTTAAGTCTCTAAGCTCAAGACTTAAGTTTACAAAGCCTGGAATAACATTAGGCACACCTGGCTTTGCTGCAATTCTCCCAACTGTTCCTACCTGAGCTCCTTCAAAACTATTTACTACCTTATTTACCATAAGAATAAATTGGGCTGCTGCTATCATTCCATCTTTTCTATCACTCATAGGAGTTGTTCCTGCATGATTTGCAAAACCATATATATTTACATCCCACCATTTAAGTCCAACGATTCCTTCTACTATACCTATATCAATATTATTTTTATATAATTTATTTCCTTGCTCAATATGCATTTCCAGAAAAGCATGTATATCTCCCTGTGCTCTTTTAACTTCAAAAATTTTGTTGGAATCCCCTCCTATTCTATTAACTCCCTCTCCATTTGTATATCCTGAAACAGTTTTTACCATTAATGTTCCTTCATTTATTTTACCTGCCAATGCCCTGCTTCCAAGAAGTGCACCTTCCTCATTAGAAAAAATTATCATTTCTAAAGGATGATCTAATTTTATATTTTTACTAATTATAGTCTCTAGAACTTCAATACTTGCAATCACACCTACTTGACCATCATAATGACCACCATTTGGGACAGCATCAATATGCGATCCAAAAGAAATTGGTTTAAGGTTTTGTTTATTCCCTTCATAAAATGCGATTACATTTCCAGCAAAATCAGTATGAACTTTAGCACCTAAACTTTTAAGTTTGTCTTTTAAATAGATCCTTGCCTGAATATCAAAATTACTATATGCAACTCTATCATTTCCCTCATTTGCATTATTACCAAATTTTTTAAGATTATAAAAGTTTGTTTCAATCCTTGACTTATCGACTTTATAATTTTGACCAGATAAATTAGAACTTACAAAAAACAATAAAAGAAGAAGAATATTTTTCATTTTATTTTCCATTCATTGCTTTAGATAATAACAAATGAAAATGATGGACACCTTTCTCCATAGTTGGTGAAAATCTACCCGTCGAATAATATCTAGAGTTTAATCCTTTATGAACNCCTTCAACAACAAATTCATCTTCTCTTTCAACTTTATCNAGACCAGATCCAGCACCACTATCCAGTTTTGTTTCATCAAGNACATAACTTAAGTATGNAACTTTTGTTTTATTTCTGTTAATAGGCTTAACAATATTNATAGAAAGTCCCCAAGGATAAAAGTTTAACATAAAATTTGGATATATCCAATAATAATATCCTGCTATGTTTTTACCATAGTCTTGATGTCCTTTAGGGAAATCAAAAACATTATCCCCATCTTTTGCATACCCTATTTGTACATTAAAATAATCATCAATTTCAGTTTCATAAGCTCCATNATCTAGAACACTATTTAAATCATCATGTACAAAAGGGATATGAAAACCTTCTAGATAATTATCACAATATAAAGCCCAATGAGAGTTTACCATATAGTCTTTACTTAAATCAGATCTATANTCTAAATGATCTAGGTTAAGAAAGGAGACCCTCTCATATATTTTAGCAAANACATTATCTATATCAAAATTCGGTTCAAGTCCAACAAAAATAAATGGACCTAATTTTTCCAGGGGGAATCCTCTAAGGCTATCACATTCTCTTGGGAAATCCTTAGCTGTTTGAAATTCTGGCATTGAAATAAAATTACCATCTAAATCAAATTTTCTTCCATGNTAGAGACACTTTAAGTCTTTTACCTGTCCTGTATTATGGATNATNATNTTTGCTCTATGAGTACAAACATTAGACAAACATTTTAANCTTTCATCTTGGTTTTTAACAATTAGCAAAGGCTCATTTATAAACCCTTGCATAAATTCAAATGGATAAGTATTTACATTTATTGGAAGTATTGAATTATGTCCAACAAACTGCCATGAATTAGCAAAAACCTTTTCTTTAACTTCCTCAAATTNCTCATCATTTTTATAAAAACTTGATGGCANTGTTTCNGCTTTATTTATATCAGGATCAACAAAAAANTTNTTCATTTTNTTATAAANTTTCTTTATAAATATAAATATACATATTAGATTTACACAAGGAAAAAAAATACACGNCTTCTCTTAATGGGAAAANACTAACTATAACAACTTAAACTATTCAATTGAAAAAAAAAGTATTTCTGTCTTTATTCATGTTAGTCCTTATAAACGGAATTGCAAATTGTCAATCTGAAGATTTTTTAGATGAATTTGAGAAATTGATTGATAATGAAAACGTTCAACTAATCCCTGATAAAATGATCATTACTCAAAAAATTTTTTGGGGAGAAAAGGGTTTATTAAGAAAAGTGGGGATTTCAAAATTAAATATTGAAAACAGGGAAAAAGAATTAATTCTTAGAGAAAAGATGTTAAAAGCACACCAAATAATTGGGTATGTTACATTTACTGCAATGATTGCCCAAGGAATAATTGGCAGAAAACTTTATAATGGGGAAAATGATTTGTATGATACACATAAAAATCTAGGGAACTTTGTAACTGCAAGCTATTTTGCTGGTGCTAGCTTATCTCTTTTAGCTCCTCCTCCAATTATTTCAAAGGAAATTAAGGGGCTAAATAATATAAAAGCTCATAAAATATTGGCAAATCTTCACTTACCAGCAATGATCGCCACAAATATATATTCAGATAGAGACAGAGATATTCATAAAGCATCTGCTTATACTGCATTTGCAAGTTACGCTCTAGCACTTATTACAATTACATTTAATTTTTAATGAATAAAACTTTATTATTTACACTACTTATTTCTTTTAATCTTTGTTCACAAGAACTTTGGAAAATAGATCTTGATAATGCCTCAATAGAATATTCAGGGAGTCATTTTATACATAACTGGAGTGCTCAAAACAATAAAATTTCTGGTTTATTAAATATCAAAAACTCTTTAATTGAAAATATAGGAGTCATTGCAAAAGTTGAAGATTTTAATAGTGGTAATTCAAGTTTAGATAGCAATGCTATGGGGGCAGTTGAAGCATTACGGTTTCCAAATGTGATATTTAGATCAAATAGTATAGAGCATAATGGAGAAACTATTTATATAGCAGGATCACTTGAGTTTCATGGCATAAAAAAAGATATAGAGATTGAAGCTGAAATAGAAGACACAGAAGATCTTATAAAAATTTATACAACNTTCAAGGTAAAACTTTCTGATTTTGAAATAAAAAGACCATCACTGTTTCTAAAAAAAATAGAAGATGAAATAGCTGTAGAGATAAACTTAACTTTTTCTCCCAGTTAATGTCGGTGGAACCTAATCGAAACAAATCCTAAAACTTTTGGTAAAGANGCTTTCCAGTAATTCCATGTATGAGCTCCATCTCTAACTCTATACTCATGCTTAACCCCTTTCTTCTTCATTGCCAGATGTAATAAACTACTATCTTCATATAAATAATCATCATCACCACAGTCAAGATACCATGCAACTGAATTTAACTCTTCTGTAGATAATTTATCAATTAAAATTAGTGGATGGTTTGCATTCAGTAAGTTTTGAGTTTCAATTTTATCATTAAAATAGTAATTATATCTACTTATCCATTTTTGAAAATCATCTATATCTTTAGGCCCAATCGCTGGACTAAGGGGTGCAGCAGAAGAAAAAAGATCAGGTCTATGAAGGGCATAAACTAATGTACCTCCACCTCCCATAGATAGTCCTGAAATAGCTCTGTATTGTTTCCCTTTTTTTATTCTATACTCTGATTCAACATGCGGAATAAGCTCCTCAAAGAAAAAGTCTTCATAAAACCAGTCTCTATCAGGATAATTAATATAACCTGTAACTCCAGTATTAGCATCAGGCATTACTATTATCATCGGAGTAGATATCCCNGAATTTATTGATTCATCTGTAATTCTTTGGACATCTCCTNGTTTAATCCATCCTGTTTGGTNGTCTCCTAGACCATGAAGTAAATACAAAACAGGATAGCTTCTTTCTGATGAATCATAATCAGCTGGTAAATAAACAGCATAACTTCTTTCTTGATTTAATATTTTACTATTCACCTTAAGATTGTCAAATACTCTACTGTCTTGAGANAAGACAAGAGTTGACGTAAAAAGAATAGCGATTTGAAATANTTTTCTCATAATAATCACAGTTAAAACAATATANTCATAAATTTATTACCTTTATTTATTAACCAAAAACNTTAGATATGAAAAATTACATAACAATTTTACTAATNAGTCTGGCAATTATAGGTTGTCAAGCTCCAACTGCAGATCCANATGGAAGAACTTTAATAGATCCTTCGGATTTAATTGCAGTTTCAGANGCTTTTNNTGATGCATTAAATTCTGCAGATATTGAAANANNATCATCTATGTTAAGTGAAGATGTTTCNTGGGCTTTCCCTAATGGTGTAACCGTTGAAGGAAAAGAGGCAGTTACTGAACTTCTTACAGGTGTATCTCAAATTTGGACTACTATTGACCAAAATAGTGGAGATACAGTACACCTTGGTGTAACAGGTGGTGAAGAAGGAGAAGAATGGAAAGTGCTACTTAGCTGGGGAGAGGCAACATATGCAAATGAAGCTACATCTATCAGTATACCTTACCACCAAGTAACATGGTTTACTGATGATAATCTAATAGCTGGGATTTCTGGACTATATGATAGAACAGAGTTAGTAGCTAGCTATGATGAAGATCCTATAAAGTAAACACATTTACTTTTATATTTAAAAACCCTCAAAATTAGTTTTGAGGGTTTTTTTATTTTAAAGTCAGTTATCATTGACTCCTTTTAGACTATTAACCAATTAATATTAGACTAAAAACAAATACAATTCCAAAATATGAATTTAATTTGTTTTAACTATCAATTGGTTGAATTAGTTATTTACAAGATTTCAACAATTATTCTTGACTAACATTCTTTGCCACATATTGTATTAATGAAATTATCTTTCCATCAACAATATAATATGATTCATGATTTTGATTAACATATCCTTCTGAGTCATCAGTAGGAGGATAGGTTACAGTGAATCCAGCCTGAACATGTTCACCACCAATAGATGGATCTAGATCTACAGAAAATGAATAGTCATATGTCCATGAAACAGATGTTCCTGAAGTCATTGCTTCAACAAAATCATCGAATGTATTACTTGTTTTCCCTTCATAAGAAGTAAAAACAAGAGAATCTGCAAAATAAGGTCTCATTGCTTCATAATCCTGGGTAGCCCAAAGACCATCAACCGTAGAAACAATATCAATTGCATCTTGAGTACCTAAATGCCATTGCATTTCANCATTCTCACCTGTAACAAAACCAATAGTCCTTTCAGGTGCATCACATGATCCAAGCAATAAAGCAATAGATAACATGAATAGTTTAGATNAATTTTTCATTTTAAATTGATTTTTGAATAAGCGTAAAGATAAGGAATACAATATTAGCAGATTTATNCTATTGTACTATTTTTATAATGTATCATTTTTNANATCACTAAATTANNTATAAACTAANTTATTTAAATAAATATTTAAAATATTAAATATATATTTGTTTATAATTACTATAATTAANTTTAAATAAAATAATATTTNGTATTAATAATACATATAAATAATACATTAAATAAATGANAAAAATAAACCTATTCATCATTATATTGCTATTTTCTTCATGTAGTATAGAATTATTTCGTAATAACACAGAAANTGAAAAAGAAGATAGTGTTGATATAGCANATTTTACGTCTATTGNATCTGAAAAACTTGGATTCCCATTTTCTGACGCTACTATAGTAGATAATATTATATATGTTTCAGGACAGGTAGGAAACTTCCCTGGCACTACAGAATTAATTTCTGGAGGTATTGNACCTGAAACAACACAAGCACTTAATAATATAAAGTCAATACTAAATCAGATAGGAAGTTCAGCTGACAATATTTTTAAATGCCTTTGTATGCTGTCTGACATTGATGATTATTCAGAAATGAATAAAGCATACAGAATGTTTTTTGAAGAAAGCGAAAAACCATCTAGAAGCACTTTTGCAGGAAGTGGATTAGCNTTAAACGCAAAGATTGAAATAGAATGCTGGGCAGTTAATAAGTAGTTATTTTCTAGGAACCCTAACTTTTAATTCGGAAATAAGCTCTAACAATAATTCATCTGCTTTATCGTCAGCAACAGATCTTTTTTTAGTATCAAATTCATTGTAAACAGTTTCAAAGTGAGTTGCAGTTTTCTTATTAATTTTCTTAAGAAGATATGCTTCTTGAACTCTNCTTAAAAAAATACTTTTTGAATTAATTGTCATACTGGCTTAAAATTATAAAAAAATAGATACTACACAACTTATTCTCAATAAAATTGAGACTATAAGCCAAATAAATATTGGAATTTTAAAAATAATTGTGATTTATTTACAACATAATGAGGTGAGTTATAATCTGGAAAATCTTGAATAGCATTTTGATTTCCNCCAATATAGAAGATTGTATCTGGATTTGGCGTCCATGAAACAAGNGGTTGAAAGAAAAACTTTTTTGAAAAGTCATTATACTCAGATATAAACCTNAGGTTTAGATCATTTGTAAATTGGTATCTTAAATCAAGCCTTCCAATATAACCCTTAAAATAAAAGTCATCACCATCTAATTCCTTTATTGCCGAATAGCTTATTGAAGGTTTTATTCTAAAATTGTTATTTACTGTTACTTCAACTGAGAAATTAATATTTTCTCTATCTCCCAACTTTAAATCCCTATAAGAAATATCTGGNCCCCAAGTATAGAATAAAGAAAAGTTTAGAAAACTAGAAGGGCGAGTAGACATTCTAATCCAATGATTTGTAAAGTNTTCAAACTTAGCATCTAAATGTGTTTTCACAAAGTTATACTCATAATTATAAAGGATATTTGTATTTAATATTGTTAATACTTGAATGTAAGCTTGAAAATTAGATCTAGACAAATCATTATTTTGATTATACTCAAAGTCTTGTTTAAGACTAATTCTATAGTTTTTTAATAATTCGCTGTTTGGAAATTGGTGATAACTATGCCAAAAAGAGTATTTTTTTAAATCATTTTCGGTTATGAAGCCATTATCNGATCTAAATCCTGCTGAAAGATCTGTGTACTGAATAAAAGACCTCCAATTTTCAGTTTCTCTTCTGATCTCTGCATAGAGTGCGCTTCCACTAATTTTCTCTCCATCTAACCTGACTGTATAATCTCCAAATTTTTTGTCTGATTCAATCCAATCAGCTATTGGCTCTTTATTTGAATTTACAAAATATTCTAACTCGAACTTCCATATGTTAGAAATCTTAAAAAGTGCATCTACTCCAAATAGATTTCCATAGGCGCCGCCTTCATAAGATCTATTTGAACTTAAAACACCAATTTGAGCATTGGAATTTATAAAATTCTGATATCGAATTATATTGCTAAAACTCTTTCCTCCAACCCCAGAAAAAGACTCATATTGAGTAGGCACCAAATATGGAGTCTCTTCATCAAAAGCAGACAATAAATACAATCGAGATTTTTTTCCTTGATTTAATATTTTACCAGCAAAAGATGGATTGTTAATAGNNCTGGAATNAAAAACATCNANANNATAGTCCATAGCATCNATACCTCTATTAAAAAAAGGTCTTTTCTCAGGATAATTGATTGCAGTTGGTGAATTTATATCAATTTTTGTTGCATCTGCTTCAACCTGAGAAAAATCAGGATTTATTGTAGCTTCTAAAGATAAATTCTTACTTAACTCTATGTTAGCGCCAATCCCATATTCTAAATTTGGCGTTAAATAATTTATACGATCATAATATTTAGTCCTCTCACCAGATAAGTTTGAGCTTATATATGGTAAAAGGTCAAAGTTCTTCTCTATTTTGATATCATTCATAACAATTGTATGATCAATCTGACACAGCTTACATGTATTGTCTCTATCTTGCTTACTACTGTACACCCTAGATTTTGCTCCTTGTTTAGTAATATCTCTATAAAAAGTACTTATGTTAATTTTCCATCTTTGATTATTTCCACTGGGAAAAGGAATCACTGAAAAAGGAATTATAAACTCAACCTCATATCCAAAATCAGTATATCTTCCTAAAGATTTAAAATCAAAATTTGCATCTTGAGTCCAGCCAGAATCATGCCCTGAATATCCTGTTGCCTCAACTCGTATTCCATCACCCTGACTTCCATATAAATTAGAAGTTAATCCAATGTTATTTCTTGCATCTCCAAAAGTATCAAGGTGGATGTTAGCAAAATCATCGTCAAACAAAGTTCTACTATCTCTTGGATGGATAGAAGCAATAACTTCATCTCTAAATGCCTTAAAACCAACGTATAAAAAAGTATCTGTATAAATCATATATCCTGTAGTCTTATATGATGGTCTTATGTTATAGCCTGGATCATGTTCATATATAATTTCTAATTCAACTGAATTTTCTAACTCTTGATCAGAAAGAATTCCATCTAAAACAAATTTAGCTTCATCTGCCTTATTAAGATTCAAAATATTTTCTTGAGAAAATGAGTATGTACAAATAAAAATTAAAAAGAGGGTCTTACGATTCATGAGATTTATTTTTCTATAATTTAATTAAAAAATTACTTCTTAATGAAAAAATTTTTTACTTGAGTTGAAAATCTAATCCAAAAAGCAAATAGTATTCCAAAAATTCCAGTAATCCAATAAACAACAAATAATAACTTAAAAAAATCTTTTTTATCTGAATTTCTTACTTTTTTCTTGAATTCTTTATAGCTGAGATTTTTCATTTAGAGCAGTTAAAATTAAATTTAATCATACAAATTTAACATTTTCATTTATGTATTCTAGAATCAAATATATAAGATTGATATAAGAATAAATATATTAGAATTAAAATTTGTATTCCAAACGAAATCTGAAAGTGTCTGATGTATCCCAACCAACTCTAAATGTAACTGCTTTATACAGGTAGTCGATTGCAATAGTTGCATTCTTAGATGACTTATACCAAAACTCTTTTTGAATCAATAGATTAAATTTTGGAAATTGGTATATTAAAGCTGGCTTTAAGGTCGGTTCACTTTTTTCTATTTTATAGTGTAATGGTATAGATAAATATAATTTAGAAGAATCTTTAAAAAAGTTACGCTTATAAGTAATTCTGTTTTCTAATTTATCACTCCTATGTCGAAGTGCTATTCCTTTATGTGCTATTGATAGATATGAGTTACCATTAGTTCTAATTTCATAACTAATAGATGATGTGGATGTAAACTGACCTGTTTCCTTACTTTGAGAATAAGTTATAGATGTGAATAATAGTAAAACAAAAACTAATTTTTTCAAATATCTTGCTTGTAATTTTCAACAAAATTAATGTTGATAGATTAACAAAGGTTTATGCTAATGTTAAGAATAAGTTAGGTTTTATTATGCATTATGTTTTGAAAGTTCAGTGACAGCATTAACTAGTGCATCCAATTCTTCAGTTGTAGTGAATACATTCGGGCTAATCCTACATCCCCTAACATTTGCTCCATCAATTGCGACTGTAAAAATTTTAAATTGATCAAATAAAAGTTGAGCCATTTTACCAGGACTAATATTTGTTAATCCAACATTCCCAATCCCACAACTTCTTTGGATATCCTCAGGTGTATTTATAATAATATTTTTCTTTCCTCGTAATTTATCAGACCAATATCTTTGTAAGAATCTAAGCCTCTTTTCTTTCTTTTTTACACCAATCCAATTTATATAATCAATAGCATTGGATATAGCAATGTCAGTATGAACAGGATGTGTCCCAGTATGGTTTAATCTTTTTATATCATTTAAATCTTTTGATCCACTTGCAAAAAATGACCAAATTTTTCCAATATTTTTTTTATTTACATATAATAAACCTGCACCTAATGGCGTGGATAACCACTTATGAAGACTTGAAGCATAATAGTCACATCCTAAATCATCAATAGAAACATCAAATTGACCAACACAATGAGCTCCGTCGACTAATACATCAACACCATAACCATGAGCCATATCACAAATCTTTCTAATAGGGAGAATATGTCCAGTAATGTTTATTTGGTGACAAACCATAATGAGTTTTGTCTTATTTGTAATTTGCCCTTCATACAAAGCAACAATCTCCTCATCTGATTTTGGATGATTTGGGACAGATACAACTTTATTAGTTATTCCTTCTCTTTTTGCAACTAGCTTAAACATATTTATCATTGCCCCATAATCTTGCTCTGCATAAATTGCTTCGTCTCCCTTTTTCCANGGAAATCCAGAAATTATTAGATCTAAAGACTCTGTTGAATTTCTTGTTATTACAAGTTCTTCCGAATTNGTATTGACTAGTTTNGCAAGTTTTGATGTTACTTTATCTTTATTTGGAATTTGATAATTCCTCATATAATAAGACCCTTCATAGTTAACATNCTTAACATGTTCTATAAAGTGTTCTAAAGTTGGCTGAGGAAGGATACAATAATATCCGCTTTCAAGATTAATATAATCATCCTTTAATTTATAATGAGACCTAACAACCTTCCATAATTCTTTATCATTTTCAATTTTAGGCAAATAATTAGATAAAGACAAAAATTCTTTAGAGCTTGAGCCCATTAAAAAAGGAGATATAGATAACCCTCCTAATACTTTTATAAAATTTCTTTTATCCAAAAAATTATACTTTAGTATGAATTTAATAATTATATGAATACCCTTTACAAATATTTTGTATTTATCATTATTCTCTTTATTGGATGCTCACAAAATGATAAAGATGATGTATGTAAAGGACAACCACTTGACATTGCTTGTACAAAAGAGTATAGGCCTGTTTGTGGTTGTGATGGCTTAACTTATTCTAATGATTGTGTTGCTGAATCACAGGGGATAATTAATTGGACTGAGGGAGAATGTAATAACTAAATNTATTTTAATTTNTTGTTTATTGTAATATCTTATTATCTGAGCAGCTAACTTAGCAGTTATTGAGTCTATATCATACATAGGATTAAGCTCCACTATATCTATTGCTTTTATTTTTTTTATTTTTANTATAATTATGAAACGCAGAACTTTTATAAAAACTAATTTTACTTTAACTAGTGGGTTACTCCTCTTTGGACAACAAGCTTGTAAGTCTAATAATAATCTTCTTCAGGATATTGGCTTACAATTATTTTCTNTACCCAAAATGCTTAATAATGATTTAAGGGGTTCTTTAGAAATGATTTCTAAGATGGGGTATAAAAAATTAGAATTATATGGTCCATACCCCTTTAGTTCTGAAAAGACTATTAAAGAATGGGAAGCAATAACTCCACAGTTAGGATTTAGTGGTAGTGGATTTTTTAATTATAATGTTTCTGACTTTAGATCTTTATTAGATGAATATGGTTTAAAAGCTAAGTCAGCTCATATACATTTGCATACTTTAAATACCCGAATGCCTGAAGTTGGTGANGCTGCCAGATCTTTGGGGTTAGAATGTGTTGGAATAGCATNTATCCCAGAGGAGAAAAGAAAAACTTTAGATGGTTATAAAAGAATGGCAGATGAGTTTAATGTATTAGGTGATTTGGCAAAAAAAGAGGGCTTAAAGTTTATTTATCACAATCATGGATACGGATTAAAAGAACAAGATGATCAAGTTCCTATGAAATTGATTTTAGATAATACGGATCCTGAATTAGTATTTTTCGAGATGGACATTTTCTGGACCACCGCAGGAGGTGCTAATCCTATAGAATATCTTAAATCTTATCCCAATAGGTACTTATGTATACATTTGAAAGATATGTCCAAGTTAGTTTACTTCTCTAAAGATGGTAGTAATCCACAACAGTGGATTGAATTATTNCCTTATATGACCAATGTTGGAAATGGAATCCTTGATATTAAGCAAATAGTTTATGAAGCTAAAAAAAATGGNGTTAAACATTTTTTTGTAGAACAAGACATGGTTGAAAACCCTAAAATAGCCTTGCAAGCAAGTNTAGATTTTTTAAAAAATATTTAGTTAAATAAATCATTTGCTAAATCTCCAAAACTAGCGCCCACCAAATATAATTCTAAATAGTTATGAATTTTAGTACTACAGGTTATTTATTGCTATATCTATTATCTGAGCAGCTAACTTAGCAGTTATTGAGTCTATGTCATACACAGGATTTAGTTCTACTATATCAATTGCTACTACATTTTTTGTTTTTAATACATGCTCAAAAACAGATCTAAAAAANTNTACAGAAAAACCAAAAGGACNAGGAGCACTAACACCNGGAGCATGTGCAGAAGNAAAACCATCAAGATCTATACTAACATATAAATAATTACATTCTTTAAAATTGTTGTCAATAATATTAATAACATTATTAAGATTAACTAAAGTACAGTCTTCAGCGGGAATATGATTTACTCCAAATTCAGATGCAATTTTATATAATGAATTAGAATTAGAATTTTTTTGAATTCCTAATGCTAAATATTCTACATTAGTTCCAAATTCTTTCATTATTTGATAAAAAGGTGTCCCCGAATTTGACCTATTAATTGTAGGCCTTAAATCAAAATGTGCATCAAAATTTAGAATTCCTATTTTGGTTGATTTCACTTTTGGTAAAGCTTTTTGAATTCCACAAAAATGACC
>PBYT01000013.1 GCA_002729755.1 Flavobacteriaceae bacterium | reverse complement strand
TTCACTTACTGGATGCATGAAAAACGGAATAGAATATCTTGAAGTAGACCACAGATCCTTTGGAGGATTAACAACCCGATGAATTGTTGATTTTAGTTTATTGTTAGTGTGACGAGATAACATATCGCCAATGTTAACAATAATTTCATCTTTTTCTGCAATCGCATCTATCCATTCGCCAGAATTAGTGAGAACTTGTAGCCCTTTTCCTTCGGCCCCCATAAGCAAAGTAATCAAGTTTATATCACCGTGAGCTGCTGCTCTTTCAGCTTCTAGTGGCTCCTGAGTTATTGGGGGATAATGAATAGCCCTAAGAATAGAATTCCCATTATATATATGCTTGTCAAAATAATTTTCAGACAAAGACAAATAAAGAGAAATTGCTTGCAATATATGCTTCCCGGTTTCCTCAAGCAGTTTATATGTCAGCTTTCCTATATCATTAAATCTTGGCAATTCTTTTACCATGACATTATCTGGGTAGGCTTTCAGCAGCTCTTCTTCATCTTCAACAAATTGTCCCCAATGCCAAAACTCTTTTAAATCTCCTGCACTTCTCCCTTTTGCATGTTCTTTTCCAAGAGGGGTAAACCCTCTTTGACTGGCAAGCCCTTTAATTATATAGGCACTTTTTTCTTTTTCAGAGAGCTCAAAAAACAGTTTAATTTGATTATATAGCTCGTCTTTAATATCGTCTATTAGTAGATGATTTTTAACTGCGATAAAACCAATTTCACTAAACCCTTGACCTATTTTTTTTACAAATTTTTCTTTTTTTTCGGGATCATCAGATAAGAAATCATTAAGATCAAATTGCGGAATTTTTTGCATTATATTTTATTTTTTTTAATTAGTTTAGAAACATACTTTCCCAGGATATCAAATTCTAAATTAACTGTAGAACCGACCTTTAGTTCACAAAAATTAGTATTGTTAAAAGTATAGGGTATTATGGCAACAGAAAATAACTTTTCTGCAGATTCAATAACTGTGAGGCTAATACCATTAACTGTAATTGAGCCTTTTTCAACAGTAATATTTTTTCCTGAATGTTCAAACTCAAACACCCAACTTCCGTCACTCTCAGAAATCTTTTCACATATACCAACCTCATCAATATGTCCTTGAACTAAATGACCATCAAATCTCGAATTAACAGACATGGACCGTTCTACATTTATCAAATCTCCAATTTTCAAANCTCCCAAGTTGGTTCTTGCTATTGTTTCGGAAATTGCATCTATTGTATACTGATCTTCATTTGTTTTAACAACAGTTAAACACGCTCCGTTATGACAGAGACTTTGGTCAACTTTTAACTCNTTCGCTATGGAAGACTTGAAAGTAATTTGTAAATTACCNTTATCGTTNTTAATGTCTTCGACAGTTGCAAGAGAATCTATAATACCAGTGAACATTATATTGATTAATTTTGACAAAATTACTAATTAAATTAACTAATGGTTAATTCNAAAAAAATTAGAGCNGCAATTTCAATTGGTGANCCAAANGGNGTTGGAATTGAAATAATTTTAAAGGCTCTTTCTAAAGAAGAGGTTTTAGCAAAAATAATCCCAATAGTTTTTGGGTCATACGATCTAATNAAAGCTCAAGCAATAGANCTTGGTCAAGAAACAGCAAGACTAAACCCAATATCAACTATAAACGATTTAGAANATCAAAAAATTAACATATTGGATGTTTTTAAGCATTGTGAATATAAGTTTGGGGTACTAGACAAGTCCGTTTCAGAATTCGGAATTATTTCTTTTGAGGCAGCCATTGACGCTGTAAAAAAACAACTAGCAGACGTTCTTGTCACTGCACCAATAAATAAAAATGCNGCATATTCTTCAAAGTTTAAATTTTCGGGACAGACAGATTACTTATCATCTTTTTTTAATGTTGAAGCTCTTATGTTAATGGTTTCAGAGGACTTAAAGATGGCATTAACAACAGATCACATCCCATTAAAAGAAGTTCACAGTGTTTTAAATAAANACTTAATAAAGAGAAAACTGAACCTTTTAAACAAAACTTTACAAGAAGATTTTGAAANACNAAATCCGAGAATAGCAGTTTTAGCTATCAATCCCCATGCTGGAGATAATGGGGTAATAGGAGATGAAGACAACAATNTTATTGTGCCCGTAATAAAGGAATTAAACGAAAAGAACTACTATATAGAAGGCCCATTCCCNTCAGACACTTTTTTTAGCAATGATGGTTATAAACAATATGATGCAGTTCTTGCAGCTTACCATGACCAAGGCTTAATNCCTTTCAAAACCATCAATTTCGGGAAAGGGGTTAATTTTTCAGC
This sequence comes from Flavobacteriaceae bacterium, assembly GCA_002729755.1. GTDB lineage: Bacteria > Bacteroidota > Bacteroidia > Flavobacteriales > Flavobacteriaceae > Marisimplicoccus. The sequence continues at coordinate 60,972 of PBYT01000013.1, read as the reverse complement.
AGGATTGCCTATCATTAGAACATCGCCTGATCATGGGACTGCATTTGACATAGCAGGCAAAAATATAGCTGACCCAGGATCATTTATTAATGCAATTGTAATTGCTTCAAATATTTATTTTTCAAGAAATAATCTGATATCTAAGTAAATAGATAAAATATTTTTAAATTTGCCCCTCAATAGTTAAGAGATGAAATCACCTTCACCACTATTAGTTAAATTTTCTGGTTTAAAAGAAGGTTTTCACAATTTTAACTTTGATATAGGAAATAAGTTCTTTGAGAGTTTTGATTATGATGATTTTATTGATGTTGATATAGTCGCTAAGCTTAAATTAGAAAAGAGAAAGAATATGTTAAATCTTGATTTTCTTTTCTCAGGTAAAATAAAAGTCCCATGTGATTTAACTATGGAACCTTTTTATATAGACATTAACACAGATTATAGTGTAATAGTTAAGCTTTCTGAAAGTAAAGNTTCAGCAGATGATAAAATTCTTTTTCTATCAACAGGCGCTTCTAGTATTGATGTTTCTAATATAATATTTGAGACNATAGTGCTAGAAACTCCTCAAAAGAGAGTTCATCCAGGAATTGAGGATGGCTCATTAAAATCAGAAATACTTGATAAACTCGAAAACTTAAAACCTAAAGAAATGTTTTTAAATAAAAGGGACCCTAGATGGGATAAATTAAAAGAGTTATTATAAATGGCACATCCAAAAAGAAAAATATCAAAAACAAGGAGAGATAAAAGGAGGACTCATATAAAAGCCNAAAAGCAACAAATTGCTATTAGTAAAGCAACTGGAGAGACTCATTTATATCACAGAGCNCACTGGCATGATGGTAAACTTTATTATAGAGGAAAAGTCTTAGTTGANNCTACAGATTAAGAAAAAACCAGTATCTTCGATACGAGGTTCACCTATCTACAGAAAAAACTAATGTTAGGATGAAANCTAACTCTTCAAAAAACATAAAAGCTGCTATTACAGNTGTTGGAGGCTTTGTACCAAAAGACTTTATTNCCAATCAAGATTTAGAAAAAATCCTTGACACTACCGATGAGTGGATAACTTCTAGAACTGGCATCAAAAAGAGACACATATTAAAAGGTGAGGGAAAAGGAACATCTTATCTAGCAATTAAAGCAGCGGAGGANTTAATAAAAAAAAGTAAAATTAATCCAGAAAGTATAGACGTGGTAATTGTCTCTACAATTACACCTGANTATAAAGGACCCGCTACAGCAGTAACAGTNGCTTCAGAAATCAATGCAAAAAANGCNTATGCCTTTGATTTAAGCGCTGCNTGCTCAGGNTTTTTGTATGGNATGTCAATAGCATCTAGTTTTATAGAGTCAGGAAGATATAANAANGTNTTGNTNATNGGAGCAGATAAAATGTCCTCTGTAGTNGATTATTCTAGGAGAGAAACAAGTATTTTATTTGGAGATGGAGCAGGAGCTGTTTTNGTAGAGCCAAGCGAAAACAANTTTGGATGGGAAGANGAATATTTAANATCAGATGGNANAGGGGCNGANTGGCTAATGGTTAAAGNNGGAGGATCAATGCACCCAATGACNCAANAAGCTTTTGACAATGGCTGGCACTTTATAACTCAAGACGGAAAACATGTTTTTAAAGCTGCTGTATCTGAAATGGCGAATGCCACCGAAGAGATTGTAAAAAGAAATAATTTAACCCCAAAAGACATTAATTTTTTACTTCCACACCAAGCAAATAAAAGAATTATTGACGCTGCGGCAGAAAAGATTAACTTAGATAAAAAAAAGGTGCTTATGAATATAAGCGAATATGGAAACACAACGGCGGCAACAATCCCTCTTTTATTGTTTGACAATGAGTCAAAATTGTCCAAAGGGGATAAATTAATTTTTACTGCTTTTGGTGCTGGATTAACATGGGGAGCGGCATATTTAACATGGGCATACAATTAAAACATCAATATCATGGACATTAAAGAAATACAAAACTTAATAAAGTTTGTCTCAAAATCTGGGGTAGAAGAAGTAAAAATAGAAAGAGAAAAGTTTAAGATTACTATTAAAACTGGAACTAAAAATCCACCTCAACAAATTATTGTTGAAGGAGCTAGCCCAAAAGAAATTATAAAACCTAAAGCAATACAAGATGAAGCTGTTCAAAATGAAATACAGGATGAAAACGAAGTTGTATTAGAAAACAAAAATCATTTAATAATAAAAGCTCCAATGATCGGGACCTTTTATAGAAAGTCTTCGCCAGATAAAGATGTTTTTACTGATGTAGGAAAGACTGTTGCGGAAGGGGATATCTTATGCGTTATTGAGGCAATGAAATTATTTAACGAAATTGAGTCAGAGGTTTCGGGTAAGATTATAAAAATTTTAGTTGAGGACCAGTCTCCTGTTGAATTTGATCAACCATTATTTATTATTGACCCTTCCTAAAGAGTTATAATGTTTAAAAAGATTTTAATAGCTAATAGAGGAGAAATAGCAATGCGCCTTATAGGGACTTGTAAGGAAATGGGCATTCAAACTGTAGCAGTATACTCAAAAGCTGACGACGAAAGCCTTCATGTAAGATTTGCTGATGAAGCGGTGTGTATTGGCCCTGCCAATATTGCAGAGTCATATCTAAAGACATCTAATATTATTGCAGCTGCGGAAATTACAAATGCAGATGCTATTCATCCGGGATATGGTTTTTTATCTGAAAACAGCAAGTTTTCTAAAATATGCGATGAACATAAAATAAAATTTATAGGAGCCTCCCCTGAAATGATTGATAAGATGGGGGATAAATCTTCAGCTAAAGAAACAATGAAAAAAGCAGGAATCCCAACTATTCCGGGTTCTGAAGGCATAGTTGAAAGCTTAGAAGATGCACAAAAAATTTCTCAGAAAACAGGATACCCTGTTATGTTAAAAGCATCTGCAGGAGGAGGAGGAAAAGGAATGAGAATTGTCCGCAAACCAAAAGACTTATTAAAAGCATGGGATCAAGCACGTCAAGAATCTAAATCAGCATTTGGCAATGATGATATGTATATTGAAAAATTTATTGAGAATCCACGACACATTGAAATACAAATTATTGGAGATTCAAAAGGAGGCGCATGTCACTTATCAGAAAGAGATTGTTCTATTCAAAGAAGGCATCAAAAATTAATTGAAGAGACACCATCTCCCTTTATGACAGAAAAACTAAGAAATGCGATGGGCGATTCAGCTGTTAAAGCTGCAAAGGCTGTTAAATATGAAGGCGTAGGAACTATAGAGTTTCTAGTAGACAAGAATAAAAAGTTTTACTTTATGGAAATGAATACTAGAATTCAAGTTGAACACCCAATAACTGAACAGGTTATAGGTTATGATTTAATAAGAGAACAAATTAAAATTGCAAATGGAGAAATCCTGTCAGGGAACAATTATTTTCCCAAACTTTGTTCTATTGAATGTAGAATTAATGCAGAAGACCCTTTTAACGATTTTATGCCTAATCCAGGGAGAATCCTTAATCTTCATCTTCCAGGAGGACATGGTATAAGAATAGACACGCATGTCTATAGTGGATATGTTATCCCTCCCAATTATGATTCACTGATTGCTAAATTAATAACTACAGCACAGACAAGAGAAGAAGCAATTACTAAAATGGAACGTGCGCTGGATGAATTTATAATTGAAGGCATTAAAACAACAATTCCTTTTCATCAAAAAGTTATGTCACATCCTGATTTTAGGTCAGGCAAATACACTACAAAATTTATGGATACCTTTGAAATGTAGTCCTTATAAAAGGTTTTTTTCAAGAAGGGTTTCGGCAATTTGGATAGTATTTGTTGCTGCTCCCTTTCGCAGGTTATCTGCAACAACCCAGAGGTTTAGGCCATTTTCAACACTATTGTCTCTTCTTATTCTGCCAACGTATACATCATCTTTATTAGCAGCAGAGATAGGCATTGGATATAAATTATTATTCACATCATCTATAACTTTAAGCCCAGGAGAACTGTTTAAAACTTCAAGAACATCTTCTATTTCAAATTTATTATGAAACTCCAAGTTTATAGATTCACCATGACATATCTCTATAGGAACTCTAACAGCAGTTGAGGTTATTTTAATAGAATTATCATTTAATATTTTCCTAGTTTCGTTAATTAATTTAATTTCTTCTTTCGTATATCCATCTTCTTCAAAAACATCACAGTGAGGTAGAAGGTTTTGGTAAATCTTATGTGGATAAACCTTTTCAACATCATCATTAGTCCTCTCTTTTTTTAATTGATCTACAGCATTTTTTCCTGTTCCAGATACAGATTGGTATGTAGAAATAATTAACCTTTTTATATTGTATTTTTTATGTAAAGGGCTTATAGCTACTACCATTTGAATAGTTGAGCAGTTAGGGTTAGCGATTATCATATCATCCTTCATTAAAGAATCCGCATTTACTTCCGGGACAATTAATTTCTTATGCGGATCCATTCTCCAAGCAGATGAATTATCTATCACTTTTGATCCGCTTTCTGCAAATTTTGGCGCCCATTCCAATGAAATAGATCCTCCAGCAGAAAACAAAGCAATATCAGGAATTAATTTTACAGCTTCTTCAACAGAAACAACAGAATAATCTTTGCCTTTAAAAGTAATTGATTCACCGAGTGAATTTTTAGAAGCAACAGGAATTAAATCATCTACAGGGAAATTCCTTTCCTCTAGAAGTTGTAATATTATCCTACCAACTAATCCTGTGGCACCAACAACAGCTATTTTCATGTTTTTTTCTTTTTACTGTTCATTTTTTTAAAAAAGAGCTCTCTACTCAAAGCTTTATATTCACCTTCTTCGCCTATTAAAATTATTGAATCTTCCTTCTTTTTTCTATAACTATAATTGGCAATATTTCCAGTTTCAGAACAAATCGCGTGAACCTTTGTAACATATTCTGCAATTGCCATAAGATTTGGCATTGGCCCAAACGGATTTCCTAAATAATCCATATCAAGTCCAGCAGCTATTACTCGAACACCATTATTCGCAAGAGAATTACAAACAGAAAGAATATCATTGTCAAAAAACTGAATCTCATCAATTCCAATTACATCAAAATCTTTTCCAATTTCAAACACATCATAAGATGTTTTAACGGTAATTGACTTTATCTTATTTTTATCATGTGACTCTATATACTCATCACTTCTCGAATCTATAGAAGGTTTAAAAATTTGAATTTTCTGATTTGCTATTTTTGCTCTTTTCAGTCGCCTGATTAATTCTTCAGTCTTACCTGAAAACATAGACCCGCAGATTACTTCAATCCATCCAAATTGTTTATTTCCACGTGCAGAGTTTTCTAAAAACATTTTGTATTTTACTAAGAGTTAAACAAATTTATCAAAAAAGTATTTGGTTACACAAATTCCCGAAGATTCAAATGACAAATAACGGAAAACTATTTATCGTTCCCACACCAATTGGCAATTTAGAAGATATTACATATAGGGCAATAGAGACTTTAAAAAATGTTGATTTTGCTCTAGCAGAGGATACAAGAAAATCCTCAATCCTGTTTAAGAAATATTCAATTACCACTCCATTAAAAAGTTATCATATTAATAATGAGCACAAACTCGTTAACAAATATGTGGGTGATTTAATAGAAGGAAAAAATTTAGCATTAGTTTCAGATGCGGGCACACCTTCTATTTCAGACCCAGGATTTCTGCTAATTCGTGAATCTATAAAAAAAAACATTGAAATAATATGTTTGCCTGGACCGACAGCTTTAATTCCTGCTCTTGTTATGAGTGGCTTACCGGCTGAACGGTTTGTTTTTGAGGGCTTCTTGCCAAAAAAGAAAGGAAGGGTTTCCCGCCTGCAAGAACTATCTAATGAAAAACGAACTGTCATATTATATGAGTCACCTTTAAGAGTGAAAAAAACACTTGAAGATTTAAAAGAATTTTTTGGATCAGAGAGACTAATAAGTTTATCAAGAGAAATATCAAAAATATATGAGGAAACATACAGGGGGAGTATAAGTGATGCAATAACATATCTTGCAGATAAAAACCCTAAAGGAGAATTTGTAATTTGCATTGACAAAGTAAAATAAAAAAGTGGATTGGAAAATAAGCAAACAGCCAGAAACAGAAATATTAAAAGAGCTTCAGTCCAATCTTAATATTCCTGAATTTATTTGCACTCTTTTACTTCAAAGAAATATTGATTCATTAGAATCAGCTCAAAAATATTTCAGACCAAATTTAAATGAACTACATGATCCCTTTTTAATGAAAGACATGGATCGGACTGTTGACAGATTAATCCAGGCAATAGATAGTAGTGAAAAAATAATGATCCTTGGAGACTATGATGTTGATGGAACAACATCTGTTTCAATGCTATATGACTATTTTATAAAAAAAACTCTTGAGCCGATATATTATATCCCCGATAGATATAAAGAAGGTTATGGGGTTTCTGAAGAATCGATAGCTTTTGCAGCAGATCAAAAAGTTTCTTTAATTATAACTATTGATTGTGGAATCAAAGCACATGATGAAATTGAAGCTGCAAACAAAAAAGGAATTGATGTGATTATTTGTGACCACCATATCCCTGATGATAGTATACCAAAAGCTTACTCAATAATTAATCCGAATCAAAAGAATTGCGATTACCCTTTTAAGGGTCTTTGTGGTTGTGGCATAGGATTTAAACTAATTTCAGCAATTGAAAAAAAATCAGGAGGGCCTGAAGAAACTAACCAATATCTTGACTTAGTTGCTATCGCAACTATTGCAGATCAAATGCCAATGATTAATGAAAATAGAACGATAGTTCACCATGGTCTTAAGGAATTTAATAATAACCCCAGGCCAGGCTTCCATTTTTTTATTAGGTCTATAAATAGAAACATAGTCGAATCAGATATTTCATTCAATATAGGCCCACGGATTAACGCCTCAGGTAGAATGAAGAGTGGAATGATTTCAGTAAAACTAATGACGGAAAATGACACTAATGCTGCTTACAAGATAGCTCAAGAAATAGAGAGTATAAATTTGCTTAGAAGATCTAAAGAAAAAGAAGTGACAGAGGAGGCTATAAAAAAGACAGACCCATTAAAATTTACAAACGTTGTTTATGGAAATAATTGGAATAAGGGTGTTCTGGGCATTGTTGCCTCAAGATTAGTTGATAAATTTTATAAACCAACAATTGTTTTAACCCTTGNGGNAAAANTGTATACTGGATCTGCAAGATCAATTTCAAACTTTGATATTTATGANGCNATCCAATCNGGNAAAGAATATTTAGATCAATATGGAGGNCATAAATATGCTGCAGGATTATCCATAAAAGAGGAAAACCTTAAAGATTTTATTGATCATTTTGAGTCTTATGTAAANNATNCAATGGANAATAAGATGTTNACAAAAACAATNGGCTATGATACAGAAATTGANCTTTCCGATATTAACGAATCAAATTTTAAAATATTATCTAGAATGTCTCCTTTTGGNCTTTCTAATTATAGACCAATTTTTAGAACCAATAATTGCTGTGGAACTGGAAATTTAAGATTAATAGGAAAAGAAAAAANNCATATTAAATTTGAAATTTCNGATTCTNAAGANAATAAAATTCAAGCCTTAGGGTTTAACATGTCAGAGNATTATCAACAAATAAACAACAAACAGCATTTTGATATTTTATATNCAATATCAAGGAATACTTTCAATAATTCATCATCATTAGAATTAACTANAAAAGCAATTAGCTTTAAATAAAAAACCCTGCCAAAGCAGGGTTTTTATTATAAAAAGAATATTTGATATTAAAATCTATATCTTAAAGACATATTCCAAGTTGTTCCAAATCCAAACCANACATAGTTTCTAGTATCAATACCGTTCCATNTCTGTGAATCAGNCGATGCGTGAATATTNGAATTAGACTCTGCAATATAAACAGTGTTAAATAGATTGTTTATATTCAGTCTCATACTCAAATTCCCACCCATATAATATGTTGCACCTAGATCAACTAATCCATATGAAGGAAGCTTAAGAGCACCTTTATTAGTAGCATTTGTAAAATCAGAATCTGTAATACTATAATCAGCATATAGCCCATCTACAAATCTATAGTCTAAATCTATATTTAGATTACTTCCAATCCTTCTTTCATATCCAAGATAAGCTACAAATTGAGCAGCNTCTCCGACTTTTGCATCTTTTGTATATAATGTTGCTGTTCCAATAGATTGTTGCTGGTCATTAAATAGTTGTGCATCAAAGTCTTTCGTATAACGCCAATCACCAATAGATAGCATACCTCTAACTCTAGAAATATTATTTGGCCTCCAGTCAGCCTCAACCTCAACACCTTTATGACTTACATCAACATCTTTGAATTGAGCAGTACCNTCTTCTCCTTGAGCATTTGAAAAGCCTCTTGAGATAAATCTATTACCCCANTTAGTTGAGTAAGCATTTATGTTAACCTTTAAAGATTCGCCTATATAACCATATCCAATTTCGATTGAAGAAATCTCTTCATTTTGAATATCAGGATTTATATTGTTAGCAAAATTAGGAAAAATAGCATCAAAATTAGGTTGTCTTGCGATTCTTCCAATATTAAAAAATGCATTCGATCTTTCATTAAAGTTATAGTTTGCCCCTCCTTTTATATAACCTCCGNTAACAGTTTTTTCTTTAGATTCCGGATTCCCGACTTGAGCAAAATAGTCTACTCTCNNGTATGTTTGGGCAGATGTACCTGCTTGAATAACCCATGTTAAATCATCTCCAGAATACTCTGCAAGCGCATTTAGGCCTGTCCACCCAACATTACCAATATTATAGTAAGCCATTTTTGGGCCTNTAATACCGGTATTTTTAAATGGATTNGCTTCAACTAANGTTTCAATTATTTGTCCACCTGTGTTACGATTCCCAGATGAGTGATAGCCATCAAGACCCATTAGATCATTTAGAACTCTATAGTGATATCCTGTATAGTCTCTTAAGTCAATTCCAAAAGAATATCTCATTTTACCTGATCTATAATTAAAATTAGAAATAGCTCCAACCCANTCATGAGAGTTCATTGAAGCTCGTCTTATTATAATAGCTCTATTTACCCCATCATATTTGTAAGAATTAGATCCAATTTTTTTCCCTGCATAATTTCCTCCCCCAATATCTCCAGTATATCCTGAAGTATTAGCGACATTATGATTAACAAGAGCGTCAAAATTAATAAATCCATCNGAATCTCTTGACCCTTTACCATTTTCTNTATAATGTGTAGTAAGGTCTTTTTGGTATGGTAAAATATCAGTTGCAGAATTATAATAATTTCTACCTCTTGGCCCTGTTCCACCACCTCGACCAGCTGAAGCATATAAAGAAGTGTTCACTTCAATATTATCATTAACTTCCCAATCCCAGTTGAAAGTAGCNAGAGGNTTATTATAGAAGTTTCTTCTCATACTCCATTCTTCGCCATTTCTTGTNCCACCATTGGAATTCCACCTTTGATCTATACCTNTTTCACCAAAGTTTTGATAATCACGAATTGAAACCCAGACATCTCTTTGATGATGCCATTGTCCAGCTCCTAAAACTGAAAGATTCATTTTGTGATCTGAACCATCTGGAGCATATCCTACAGCAGCGAAGTAGGTTGTCCCTGCTCCCATTGTATTATAAATATATCCGTTTCCAGACCATTTTGATAATAATAAAGATGTTGACCAACCATTTTCGTTAAGACCGGTATTATAAGCCACTGTTGATTTACTATAGCCATCATTTCCAAGCAATTGAGTGAATGATCCGCCTTTAGCTCTTTCAGCACTTTTAGTAAATATTGACACTGTTCCACCAACAGAAGGGACAGCTAATTTAGATGCTCCAAGACCTCTTTGAATTTGAATACCAGAGGCTACCTCTGTAAGTCCTGCCCAGTTTGACCAGTATACCCATCCGTTTTCCATATCATTTACTGGTTGACCATTAATTAAAAAAGAAGTATTTCTTTGGTCAAATCCACGAAGAGAGATACGAGAATCTCCATATCCACCTCCTTGTTTAGTAGCGTATACACCTGGAGTTTTGTTCATAATTTCTGGGAACTCCATATTCCCAACTTTTAATTGAACTTCTCGAGCAGTGATAGTACTAACTGCAATAGGTGTTTCCCGCTCTTTAGCTACATCGATTATACCTGAAGAAACAACAACTTCTTCAAGAGCAATTGAGTCAAGTGCAGCTTCATTTTGCGAATAGATAGCCATAGACCATAGCATCGCGAATAGAAGAAATAAATTTTTTTTCATTTTTTTAGTTTTGATTTTTCATAAAAATAAAACTATTAGATCGATTAGAGATTAAGAAAATATTAACAGGATATGAACTAAGAGTTAACAAGAGGTTTATTTCCCCTTTTTATATCTAGTTAACAGGTTTTTTGTAGAGTCATCTAGAGAATCAGTATTCCCATCAAGAATTCCTTTAGCTATTGATTTTCCTAGCTCAACACCCCATTGGTCAAAACTAAATATGTTCAGAATTGATCCAACAGTAAATATTTTATTTTCATAAAGAGCAATTAACATGCCTAAATTATAGGGTGTTAAACTGTTGATAAATAATGAATTGGAAGGCTTATTCCCTTGAATATTTTTATAAGACTCTTTTGCTTTGTTTCCTGACATTAATGCATTTGTTTGAGCCAAGAAATTTGCAGTCAATATTTTATGTTGTTCTGCATCTTCAGAAAGAGGATTTTGGAATGCAATAAAATCACAGGGGATTAACTTTGTCCCTTGATGTAGTAATTGAAAAAATGAATGCTGAGCATTAGTTCCAGTTGCACCCCATATAATTCCTCCAGTTTCGTAATTAACTTTTTGGTTGTTTCTGTCAGTTCCTTTACCATTACTTTCCATGCTAGCTTGCTGCAAATAACCAGGAAGCTTATTTAACAATTCGCTATATGGAATTATTGCTTCTGTTTCACATTTAAAAAAATTATTATACCAAATACTAATTAGAGCTAACAATACAGGTATGTTTTTTTCAAAATCACTTTCTCTAAAGTGCTTGTCCATACTATTGGCACCATTTAACAATTGCCTATAATTTTCTGAACCAAGTGTTATGGCAATAATTAAACCAGCAGAACCCCAAAGTGAAAATCGTCCCCCAACCCATTCTGGAATTGGAAGGATATTATTTGCATCAACCCCAAAATCTTTAGGGGCAGAAATATTATTAGAGACTGCAATAAAGTGATCTTGAATATTTTTCACATTTGTCTTTCCAATAAACCAATCTTTAATTTTATTTGCATTTTTAATAGTTTCAATAGTGTTAAAACTTTTAGAAACAATAATAAATAATGTAGTCTCAGGATTCAATTTCTCTAAAACTTTTGCTGTATAATCAGGATCAATATTTGACACAAAGTGAGTTTTAATATTTTGTGAAAAGGGAGAAAGACCCTCTACAACCATTTCTTGCCCCAGGTGAGATCCACCAATACCGATATTAACCACATCAGTAAACTTCTTCCCTGTATAACCAGTTTTATCTCCATTAATTACCTTGTCAGCTATATTTATAATTTTTTGTCTTATATCATTTACTACCTTATCTATTTCTTCAGACTCGTTCTTTTGAGACCTTAATGCTGTATGCAGAACAGATCTTTTTTCAGTTTCATTTATTACATCACCGTTAAAATAACACTCAATATTATTTTTTAAATCACTTTCATGACATAATTTAATTAATACATTTAGTGTACTTTGACTTATTCTGTTTTTGGTAAAGTCCAAAAATAAGCCTTCCCATTCAACAGAAAAGTTTTTTAATCTGCCCCTCTCTTCCATTAGTTTTTCAATTGTCAAGAATTTCTCTTTATCAAATTGAGCTTTTAGTTCTTTCCAAGAATTTAATTTTGAGGGATCTAACTTATTTAATGGCATTATATTGAGCTTTTAGTTTTAATTGTAATTGAATCAAGCTTACTTCTTGTTAAACTTATGTCTCTAAAATACTGTTTTTTTAATGATTCGCTGATTGGTTTTGCCTCAGGGAGTTTTTGTTTAAAAGGATCAACTTGCAGACCATTTTTCCAAAATCTATAGCACACATGAGGGCCAGATGTGTTGCCTGTCATTCCAACCCACCCAATTACATCACCTTGTTCTATTTGTTGCCCCACCCTTACATTGCTTGTTCTCATGTGTAAATATTGAGTTGAATAAGTATTGTTGTGTTTAACAGTCACATATCGACCATTTGCTCTAGTATATGATGATTTAACAACAGTTCCATTAGCGGTAGATAAAATTGCAGTACCAACAGGTGCAGCAAAATCAGTTCCTTTATGTGGTCTAATACGATTGCCATAATAAGCTATTCTTCTTCTCAAATTATATCTGGATGATATGCCTCCAAACTTTATGGGTGATTGTAAAAATGCCCTTCTAAGGGCTTTAGCATCTTGATCAAGATATTCGACAATTCCTTTGATTGAATCGGTTTCGTATTCAAAAGCATATTGTTCTTTTCCTCTATGAAGAAAATATGCTGCTTTAACTCTTGAGATTCCTATAGATATTGTGTCATCTACAAAACTTTCTGTATAAATAACTTTGAATCTATCCCCTTTTTCAAGTCTAAAGAAATCAATTGTCCAGGCATATATATCAGACAAATAATATGTCAATAATGGATTCATGTTTTGTTCATCCAGAGTCACATATAAAGAGTTGTCGATTACCCCAGAGGCTTCTCTTTCTTTGTAAGTTTTTGGCTTAACAATAGTTTTTCCAAATACACTATCTCTTAATTGAATAAATGAATAGCCTTCAATGGTGGGGTGATATACAAAAGCTTTTAATGTTTTTAAGGAATCTTTTGAGAAGATCAAAGTGTATGGCTTCCCAATTTGAAGTTTTTTAAAATCAACATTTCCCTTGGTTGTTTGTAGAGCTTCAAATATCTCAGGATAATCAATCCCAACATCTTCTAATATGTCACCAAAAGTATCTCCAGACTTTATTTTTTTTTCTTGAAAAATATACTGATCCTTATTATAACCATACTTATACTCTGTAGTCTTTGGATTTTCTTTTTCTACATCATAGTTAGAACAAGAACTTAAAAGAATTATTAAGGCAGTAATTAGAATTTTAATTTTCACATTAATCTGTTTTAGTCAATAAAGGGGCTACTAAACCATCAAAATTATTTAAATCAGCTTTTATAGATCCAACAAGAAGGTCTGCCTGAAGCCTAACAGGGACTCTGTTTTGGTCATTTGACAACCAGATTGTAATACTGCCCTCTCCTCTAAATATTCTACTTCTTTTGGTCGTTGGTTTAAATTTTAGACACTCAATTTTTCCAAACTTTGTTTTTATTACTTCTTTGCCAAGATACTGTAACTTAAAAAAACGATTTTTTGAATCATAAAACATGTTGATGTTAAAATATTCATTTTCTTTAATGTCTTCTGTTGCAAAAAATGTTCTTAAATAATATAAGGATGAAATTAAATCCTGAGAGTTTGATTCAGTTTTTACCTCTTTTTTGCTTTGCTCCTTTATATTATTAATATATGCTGTTTGTTTTTCTTGGTCAAAAACTATTTCAAGATTTTTAGTATATCCTCCTTCGTCAATATTTCTTTTGAATAGTATAGGAGAGATTGTATTCGTATCAAAATAGCTGTCATAATAATCTTCAACTTTAAAAAACAGCCTTGCTAATCCAGTTGTTGTTCCATAACCTGCAGCATGGTATACAGAATTGTTTTTAAGAGTTACTTTTTTTAGATTTAGCGAGGCGTAGCTTGTGTTAAAAATACCATAGTGAAGCCTATATTCAAGAAGCTCTCCATTTTCAAACCTATTAATTGAAGAGATATCATTGTTTTGGCTGAAAATTAAATTACAACTGAATATTAATGAGGATAATAATAAATTAATTTTCATTTTTATATTTCAAAATTAATCAAAAATTAACTTTTAAGCTGTTTAAATAAAGATTTCCCTCTAACCTTTCCTAATAATTCTATTAGATCCTTCTCAGAAGCTCTTTGAATTCTCTTAAAAGATTGGAATTTGTTTAAAAGTAATTCACTCGTTTTAGGACCAATACCAGTTAAATTATCAATTTGAGATTCAAAGGCATGCTTGCTCCTTTTCTTCCTATGAAAATTAATTGCAAATCTATGCGCTTCATTTCTTAATTGTTGAATTAATTTAAGGGTTTCAGATGTTTTATTTATATATAGTGGAAGTTTGTCACCTGGGATAAAGATTTCTTCAAGTTTTTTCGCAATTCCAATAATTGCAACCTTATCTTCAACTCCAAGCTTTACAAGACTTTTAAGCCCTGAGGATAATTGACCTTTTCCACCATCTACTATAATTAAATCAGGCAAACTATTTTTTTCTTTCACCAATCTTTTTAATCTTCTATAAACTACCTGTTCCATAGAAGCAAAATCATCAGGCCCTGAGATATCATTTATTCTATATAACCTATAATCTTTTTTTGAAGGCTTAGCATTCTTAAAAACAACACAAGAGCCTACAGGATTCGTTCCCATTAAATTAGAATTATCGAAACATTCTATATGATAAGGGCTTTTATTTAATTTTAAATCTAATTTAACTTGAGACAGTATTCTTTCAATGTGAGCCTCTGGGTCTATTACTCTAATTTGTTTTAATTTGTCTATTCTGAAGAATTTTACATTTCTTAGCGAAAGATCAACTAAACGTTTTTTGTCTCCAGTTTTTGGAACAGTTACTTTAATTGAGTCTCCTAAATCAATTTTGAAAGGCAAACATATTTCTGAAGAGTTTGAAAAAAACCTTTGTTTGATTTCTATAATAGCTATTATGAGAATCTCTTCATCTGATTCATTCAGTCTTTTTTTAATTTCCAGTGTATGAGAAGCAACTATAGACCCATATGATACTTGAAGAAAGTTAACAAAAGCATATGATTTGTCAGATATTATTGAGAACACATCAATATTATTTATTTTAGGACTTACAACTGTTGATTTAGCTTGATAATTAAGGAGTATTTGCAGCTTTTCTTTTACTTCATTTGCCTTTTCAAATTCCATTAAATCTGAATGCGCTTTCATTTCTAATTTAAATTTTTTAATGGAAGACCTAAAGTTCCCCTTAATCATATTTCGTATCGACTTTATATTTTTTTCATACTGATCAATAATATTTTCTTTAGATTCTTTTTTTAACAAATGATTTAAATCATGGTTTAAAAAGGGATAAAGGTCTTTGATAAGCTTTATGAGAAATTTTATACTATGAACACTGGCAAATGGGCCAAAATATTCACCATTTTTCTTATCTATTTTTCTAGTATAGAAGATTTTTGGTACAGGATGTTGTGAAATGCATATCCAAGGATATGTTTTCCCGTCTTTTAACTGGACATTATATTTAGGTTGGTGTTTTTTGATTAATGAGTTCTCAAGCAATAGTGCGTCCATTTCAGTATCTACAACTATTGTTTCTATTCTGTCTATATTTTTGACTAATAACTTAACTCTATTATTGTCATGAGTTTTGGTAAAATATGAAGTGGCTCTTTTTTTAAGATTCTTGGCTTTTCCAATATATATAATGCCACCTTCTTTATTAAAAAATTGATATACGCCAGGGAGGCTTGGTAATGATTTGACTTGAATTTTAATTGAGCTTGTTTTCACTTCAACAAAATTAAGTCTATTTTTAGTTTTTTAAACTAAGAGTGCTTAATGATTAAGAATAAAAAATTTTATCGCAAAAAGTATCAAGCATTAAGAATGAAACTATTAAAAGAGGAGATCTATGATTTAAGTGATAAAATAGTCTCTATTCTTAAAACGATTCCAGTATGGGAGAAGAACACTTACCATTTATTTATTAGTTCTAAACAAAAAAATGAAGTGGAGACTAAAAAGATATTATCTTATTTGTATGATTTAGGTAAAGTTGTTGTTACCTCAAAAATGCTTCCTGATAAAAAGTTAATTCATTTACGAGTAAATCAGTCAACAAGGTTTATTCAGAATGATTACAATATATTAGAGCCTGATTCTTCAGAAGAAATATTGCCAACGGATATAGATGTTGTTATTATTCCATTATTATGTTTTGACAAAAACGGAAATAGAGTTGGTTATGGCGGAGGGTATTATGACAAGTTTCTTTCCAAAACAGAAAATGCTGTAATGAAAATAGGGTTGTCTTTTTTTGAACCAGTTGATCACATTGATGGAATTACTGAACTTGACGTCCCTTTAGATATATGTGTAACGTCAGAAAAAGTATATGATTTTAGAAAGACGATTTAGTAGTTTAATCTTTTGTTAAAAAAAATCAAGATTAAAACACCAGTACTAATATATGCATCTGCAAAATTAAAAACGTATTCAAAAAAAGTAAAGGATTGCCCACCAATAAATGGAAGCCATTCTGGCCATGTCCAAGTTATGATTGGAAACTGTAACATGTCAACGACATTGCCAAAAAATAATGGAGCATATCCTGCTTCAGGCCAAAAGGCAGCTACTTGGCCATAACTACTAGAAAACAATTGTCCATAAAAAACAGAATCAATAATATTCCCTAAAGCTCCAGCAAAAATTAAACATAATGTAATTTTTAAAAGATTTGATTTATTCTTTTTTAGAGTGCTTATTAGCCAGTAACCAATACCAAAAACAGCAATTATTCTAAATAAAGTCAAACTTAATTTAGCTGTATAGTCATCAAGAAAAGGGAGAAGGTTGTTTAATCTTGCTCCCATTGCCATACCTTTATTTTCAATAAACAACAATTTAAAAAACCCAAGATCTATTATTGCAGGTTGATTGTATAGAGTGAGCGGAAAATTAAGCTTAATATAGAATTTAATTAATTGGTCAAATAATACTAGCAATAAAACAAAAATAAACCCTTTTTTTATATCTAATTTCTTTCTAATCAATTTGAAAAGGATATAATTTATTAATTCTGCATATTCTTTGCCTCGATGCTTAAAGTAGCATGCGGAACAACCAGTAGCCTATTTTTCTTAATCAATTTGCCCGTGATTCTGCAGACTCCATATGTCTTATTCTCAATTCTAATTAGTGCGTTTTTGAGATCTCTAATAAACTTCTCTTGCCTAAGAGCAAGTTGAGTGTTCGCCTCTTTAGACATTGTTTCTGACCCCTCTTCAAAGGCCTTAAATGTTGGAGAAGTGTCATCTGTTCCATTATCACTATCATTCATATAAGCACTTTTTAATAAATCAAGATCTTGCTTAGCCTTATCAATTTTTTTAATAATGATATTTTTAAACCTTTCTAACTCTTTATCTGTGTACGCTATCTTTTTACCCGTTTTCATATTAAACTTTTCTTAAATTAATAATTGTTTTTATTCCATCAAATTCAACAGTCTCATCTTTATTATCAAAATCATCGCTAAAATATAGTTTTGTTGCAAGAATTTCACTTAAAATGTAATTTAAATTATTATTTATTGGTGCATTTAGTTTTGGGTGATTCTTAATTTTGACTTCGATTTTATCTGTTACGTTGAATCCAGAGCTTTTTCTAATGTTTTGAATTCTGCTAATTAGTTCTCTTGCAATACCTTCATCTATCAGTTCATCATTTAGTTCAAGGTTGATAGCAACGGTGACTCCATTTCCTGATGCAACGGAAAGCCCTTCAATATCTTTATAATTTACTTCAATATCATTCTTTGAAAGAATGAGCTTGTTATTATCTACAATTATTTCAACGTCTTCACTATCATTGACCTTTTCAGGATTTAATTGATTTATTTCTGCTACTATTTTGTTTAATTTATTTCCAAATCTTGGCCCCAATGTCTTAAAGTTAGGCTTCAACTCTTTTATCAGCAGGGAATTAGCATTATCTAGATATTCAATATTTTTAACGTTAATTTCAGATAGAATTTGCCCTCTAGCATTATCTATCTCATTCATTTCATTTTTACTTCTAACAGGAATAATAATTTTGGTTAATGGCTGTCTTACTTTAATCCCCTCCTTTTTCCTAATTGAAAGAGCCAAAGAACAAATGTTTCTTATTTTATTAATTCTCTTTTCAAGATTTACATCAATATGTGAATCTGTTATTGAAGGAAAAGAAGAAAGATGAATAGATTCTAATTTTTCATAATTAGTGTTTTCAGTTAAACACTTATATAAGAAGTCTGAATAGAATGGAGAAATAGGACAACTTAATTTTGCAACATCTAGAATACACTCAAATAATGTTTGATAAGCAGAGATTTTATCATGATTATACTCCCCCTTCCAAAATCTTCTTCTAGATAATCTTACATACCAATTGCTTAATTTTTCTTGAACAAAATCAGAGATTGCTCTTGCAGCAGGAGTTGGATCATAATTGTTATATTTCTCATCAACAAATGTAATAAGAGAATTTAATTCAGATATTATCCATTTATCAATTTCTGCGCGATCCTTTAAATCTATTTTTTTTTCAGAATAATTAAACCCATCAATATTTGCGTAAAGACTGAAAAATGAATAGACATTATGTAGGGTTCCAAAAAATTTTCGATGAACTTCTGAAAGCCCCTTCTCATTAAATTTTAAATTATCCCAGGGGTTGGAGTTATACACTAGATACCATCTTGTTGAATCTGCACCATAAGTATTTAGTGTTTCAAAAGGGTCTATTGCATTGCCGAGTCTTTTAGACATTTTTTGACCCTCTTTATCTAAGACGAGTCCATTGGAAATCACATTTTTATATGCTATTGAATCAAATATTAGAGTTGAGATTACATGTAAAGTATAAAACCAACCTCTAGTTTGGTCCACCCCCTCTGCAATAAAATCAGCCGGAAATGCTTCACCGCTGTCTATCAATTCTTTGTTTTCAAAAGGATAGTGTAATTGGGCATATGGCATTGAGCCAGAATCAAACCAAACATCAATTATATCATTCTCTCTTTTCATCGGTTCTTTTTTGGAAGAACATAAAATGATTTTATCAATTACATCTTTATGGAGGTCAATTTTGTTATAATTTTCATCACTCATGTTACCAATCTCAAAATTTTGAAAGGGATTCTTTTTCATAATACCATTCTCAACGGATAATGTGATTTCTTCAATTAGCTCTTCTACTGAGCCAATAATTTTTTGTTCAGAACCATCAAGATTACTCCAAATTGGGATTGGAACTCCCCAAAACCTTGATCTTGATAAATTCCAATCGTTAGCCTGGGATAGCCAATTACCAAACCTCCCCTCCCCAGTAGACTTAGGATTCCAGTTGATAGACTTGTTTAAATCAAACATTTTTTCTTTATAATCACTTACTTTAATAAACCATGATTCCATTGGGTAGTATAAAACAGGCTTGTCTGTTCTCCAGCAATGAGGATAAGAATGTGTATGCTTCTCTACTCTAAAAGCTAGATTGTCTTCTTTAAGTTTAATTGCAATTTCTACATCAACTGATTTTTCAGGGTATTTACCATCCGGATAATATTCATTTTTTACAAATTTTGCAGATAGCCTGCCTATTTTATCTACAAATTTTCCTTGAAGATCAACTAAAGGGACCTTATTGCCTTTGTCATCAAAACATAAAAGAGCTGGAACTGGGGGGGTTGCATTAAGGGCTACTCTATAATCATCCATTCCAAATGTTGGAGCAGTATGAACTATTCCCGTTCCCCCATCAGTTGTAACAAAATCACCAGCTATAACTCTGAAAGCATTTTCTGGATTATCAACTGGAGCAGGCGATTCTTCCCAAATTTGTTCATACTTCAGGCCAGTCAAATCTTTACCTTTTATAGTTTGACAAATTAAATAAGGAATTTTTTTTGAGTCTCCATCAAATTTTTGCAATTCATTAGGAGAGTTAACTTCTATATAGTTTTTTGAAAACACATTTTTTATCAAATCCTTTGCTAAAACTACAGTGATAGGCTTATTAGTATATTGATTATATGTTTTTATAAAGGAATAACGGAGACTTAAACCAACCGTTAAAGCAGTATTTGAAGGTAATGTCCAAGGTGTGGTTGTCCAAGCTAAAAAGAAAAAGGGAAACAGCGACTTTAACTCATCTGATAAACCATCTTCGACACATTTAAATTGAGCAATAATTGAAGTATCGCTAATATTTTTATAAGCTCCTGGTTGATTTAATTCATGAGAACTAAGTCCTGACCCTGCAGCGGGTGAGTAGGGCTGAATTTTATAACCTTTATATAAAAGATTTTTATCATGAAACTGCTTTAGTAACCACCATATTGTCTCCATATATTTGGGAGTGTATGTTACATAAGGGTCTGACATATCAATCCAGAAGCCCATTAATTCTGTTAAGGATTCCCAATCTGATGTATATTTCATAACAGCTTTTTTACACTCGCTATTATAATCCTCAACACTTATCTTATTTCCAATATCATCTTTTGTAATGCCAAGAGTTTTTTCTACGCCTAATTCAACAGGAAGTCCATGTGTATCCCATCCTGCTTTTCTTACTACGTTATAACCTTTAAGTGTTTTATATCTACAGAAAATGTCTTTAATTGTTCTTGCCATCACATGATGAATTCCAGGCTTTCCGTTTGCAGATGGAGGGCCTTCATAAAAAATAAAGGAATCAGCATTTTTTTTATTAAAGCTTTTATTAAACACGTCATTCTTCTTCCAGAGTTTTATGGTCTCGAGAGAGATATTGTTTAATGAAAAATCCTTTACTTCTTTAAAAGACATGAGCATCAGGTATGATAGGCGAAAATAATGATTTTAGCTTAATTAAAAGAATACAAATCCATTGGATTATAATTTTAAATATAATCCTATTTGAAATGATCGTCCAGGGGCAGAGATTCCAGAAGCAAAAGACCTATAGTGATTGTCAAAAATATTAGTTAATGCAAAACGAACCTTAACATCTTGTGAAATGTCATAATTTGTGTAAATAGAAAAATCTGACCATTTTGGAGCCCCCGCATATTTAATAAGCCCATTGCTTTCTATTATTTCAGGGGTTTCCTCAAGACCATCCTCTCCTCCTAAGCTATAATCCTCAGGGCTTTTGTCACCGCTGAATTTATATAGAGCGCTTACCTTGAATTTATTTTTAGAATATTCTCCAGAGATGGTGCCAAAAATGGGAGAAATTGAAGGCATTGGACCATATGTCTCATTCTCATCTCCTTTGACATAGCTTATACTTCCAGTAAATTTTAAAGATTTTGATAAATATGAAAATCCATCAATCGAGAATCCGTGAATAAACCTATTTCCTAAATTTTTATTTGCAATAGTATTTACCTCTTCTCCATTATATAAAATTGTTGATTCATCAGCAGTGGTAGTATCAGAAAATATAATAAAGTCAGATCTAACAATGTGACGAGAAATAACGGTAGCAAATGTTCTGATAGACATGTAGTTTGAATTATTAAGTGATTTAAAATTTATTCCCAAGTCAAGGTTGTAGGCATATTCTGGTTTTAAAAAGGTGTTTGGAACAACAAGTATTCCATTATTTTCTCGAATTTTTCCTATATCGTCTATGTTAGGGTTTCTAAAACCACTTGACAAGACACTCATAAGTTGAAACTTTTTAGAAGGTCTTAAAGTCATAGACAAGGTTGAGGTTAATGCGCTTGAATTAAGACTAAAAGTAGATAATTGAGCATTTAATGAGGCTAATTCGTTCCATTTAGCTCGTAAACCAGTATACGTTAATCTAGTTCCAGCATTAAAAGTGAAAAACTCATTCATATTCCATGTCCAGTTAACATACATTGCAAAACTTTTATATGAACTTCCATCACTTGGATATCTTGTTGGGATATTTTTTTTAGGGCCTAGATCAGAAATTGCAGTTCCGTTAATTATAATGTTTTGGTTATATGCATTTGAGCGGACATTATTTAAAGTCCCTTCAATTCCATATGAAAGAGCATGCCCTTTGTCAAAGGATGTATCAAAATCCCCATTAAGACTAAGGATATTAACTTTTTCAAATTGTGAGGACCTGTCTATGCTATTAAATTTTCTGTTAATTCTAGATTCTTCTGCCATTTGATAGGCTAGTGTGATTCTCCCCCTTTTTAAAAGAGGTTTTTGAGAGAAGAATTTAAGGCTGGGAGAAATTAATAATCTTTTTTGTGGCCCGTAATACCATTCACTAAATTTTAATTCACCACTTTTTTCCTCACTTAATTTATCATATCGATCAATATCTGATGATTCAGAATACTGAATATTTAGGTTTAGCAGACTTTGATATGGAAGTTTAAAAAGGAATTTTTGAAAAAAATCAACCTGACTATAACCTGTGTTTTGTTGAACACTAGGATTTTGATTAACGCTTACATTTTCCTGGAATGTATATCTTGAATTTTTAGAATAATAATTGTTCAAACCCCAGTTTTCATATCCGTGTTTTCGCCTTTTACCCATTTCTATATTCCCAAACTTTGATATTGATATTGTGCTAAAAAACCCCCAATTTTCCTTGCTATAATTAGTTGAAAAGCTATTTGAAAGGCTAGAATTTACTGTATTAAAATTAGAAGAGAACGAGTTTTTAATTTTTATTGAATCTTTTAGAGAAGGGGTCTTTGTATAATAATGGACTACTCCTCCAAGAGCATCTGAGCCATAACCTACAGAAGATGAACCATATATAATTTCAACTCTATCAATATTGTTCGGATCAATAGTAATAGAATTCTGTAAATGACCAGATCTATAGATTGCATTATTCATTCTAACTCCATCAACAACAATCAAAACCCTATTCGCCTCAAACCCTCTAATTACTGGACTACCCCCTCCTCCTTGTGACTTTTGAATTCTAACTCCTGGGCTTAATTCAAGCACTTCTGCACTTGATGCGGGAGCAGTTAAATATAAATCTTCAGCTTTAATCACTGAAACCTTTTCGGCAATTTCATCAGCATTCGACTCAGATCTTGCAACAGATAAAATCACCTCTTCTAAATTTTGACTTTCTAAGTCTAGATAAATTTCAAAGGAGTCATTCAAAAACTCAGAAAGTTCAAATTCTAAAAGTTTATAACCAAGAAGCTGAAAATAAACTTTTTCATTGGTTGAAAAGTTTGACAATAAAGCTCGTCCTTCACTATCTGTGATAATAGACTTTGTTTTTGCCTCATTATAGATATACACATTGGATAAAGAGACTGATGTCTTAGAATCTCTGACTGTGATTTCTTGAGAAAAAACATATCCTATAGAAACTATAAAACAAAACGATAAACGGAATATTTTATTTAAATACCTCATTAAAAACATGTATTGATTTTGGGCTATTGAACATCTGTAAATGTATAGAATAATAGTCAATCATTATACTCAACATTTTTGCTCTTAATAAATCATTAAGCTTCATAGTATTTAAATCCTCAAAAGTCGTGCCTAATAATTCTTTGAATTTTTTTAACTCAGGATTTTGAATATAATCTTTACTAGGTTTAACTCCTGATGAGGTCCCTGAGTTTAAATCAAAGAATGCATGAGATTCTTCTTTAATATTTGGATAGAAACCGATAAACTTGGTTAAATCAATTAACACTTTTAAATGAAAATTTGACATCTTATTTGATTTATCAAACCATGTTAATGAATATTCAAGATATTGAAAAAGGTTTTGGCTAGACCCTGGACTCTCTTTTAGAACAGAATTTAATAACTCACTAATAAATACAATCACAGAGCTTTTAAATAAATCTGTATGAAGGGAGGTATATATTTGAGCAGGTTTTGCTTCTGTAATATAGCCCAGATCTTTATTTATCTTAATAGAGTAGGTAATATATATAATTGATAAAGGTAAAAAATATGATTTGCTAAATTTTTTGTTTTTGGAGTTTAAAACACCCTTAATCATAAATGATTTAACACCCAGATCGTAAAGAAAACAATTAACAATTAAGCTTGTTTCTCCATATTTAATAGAATGGAGAACAATGGCTTTAGATTGATTAAACATAAAAAGTTAAACAACACCTTGGGCAAGCATAGCATCAGCTACTTTAATAAAACCAGCAATATTTGCTCCTTTGAGATAGTCTATATGGTTTTTTTCTTTTCCATACGCCAAACATGAAGAATGTATTTCAGACATAATCTCTTTTAATTTACCATCTACATAATCTCTAGACCAAGTATATCTTAATGAGTTTTGTGCCATCTCTAATCCAGACACGGCAACCCCTCCTGCATTAGAAGCTTTGCCAGGTGCATATAAAATTTGATTGCTTTTGAAAGCTTTTATTGCTCCGGGGGTACAGGGCATATTTGCTCCTTCACCAATTGTAGTTAAACCGTTTTTTATCAACACTTTTGCATCAGACTCAGTTAATTCATTTTGAGTTGCACAAGGAATTGCTACATGACAAGGGACTGACCATGGATTTTTTTTTAGAATAAAATTTTGCCTTAGGATATTTTTTCACATACATTGATATCCTTCCTCGCTGGATATTTTTCAGATCCATTATATACTTTAATTTATCATGATTAATACCTGAAGGGTCATGAATAAATCCAGATGAATCAGATAAAGTTAAAACCTTAGCCCCCATGTCAATACATTTTTCCGTAGCAAATTGAGCAACGTTTCCAGATCCTGAAATTATCACTTTCTTCCCTTTAATACTTTTCTTCTTATTCTTTAACATTTCTTCTACAAAATAGACTACTCCATAACCTGTTGCTTCAGGTCTAATTAAAGAGCCACCCCAAGAAACTCCTTTACCTGTCAGTACACCTGAAAATTCGTTTTTTAATCTTTTATATTGCCCAAATAAGTAACCAATTTCTCTTCCTCCGACTCCAATGTCACCAGCAGGAATATCTTTATTTGGACCAATATGTCGAAAAAGTTCTGTCATAAAACTTTGACAAAATCTCATTACTTCTGTATCTGATTTACCTTTAGGATCAAAATCTGAACCGCCTTTTCCTCCTCCCATCGGAAGAGTAGTTAACGCGTTTTTAAATACTTGCTCAAAAGCTAAAAACTTTAAGACGCTTAAATTAACAGAAGGATGAAATCTTAGCCCTCCCTTATAAGGTCCAATAGCGGAATTCATCTCTATCCTATATCCTCTATTAACTTGGATCTCTTCGTTATCATCTATCCAGGCGACTCTGAAAGAAACTACCCTTTCTGGTTCAACCATTCTTAACAGAATATTTTGACCGTAGTATATGTCTTTAGAAACAATATAGGGTATAACAGTTTCTGCAACCTCTGTTACAGCCTGCATAAATTCAGGCTCGTTTTGGTTTTTTGCACCTACTTGTGATAAAAATTGCTTTATTACTTTATCCATTTTAATCACTTGAGTTTAACAAAGGTAGTACAAAAAAAGAAAGACCTCCAATAATTAGCGTTATAATAGCCTGACAAGACCAAGCTAGCCACCCATATGCTAGACCTATCTCAGTATTTATGTTAAATTCTAATAAAAACAGAGAAATTGCTAATGGATAAACACCTAAACCATGATTTGACAAGGAGATACTAAAAACGCTTACTACAAAAGCAGGAAAAATTAACTCTGCAGGTATGATAGAAAATTCAACTATAGAGAACTTAATCATATAAAAAGCAGTAAAATAAAAAGCCCAAATTAACAATGTAGATAATATAAATAAAGGGAAATCACGATTTAGTTTGGCAAGAGATAGAAATCCTTCAACAATAGATAGAAAAAACTTTTTAACTGAATTAATCTTCACCAGAACTATTGAAGTTATTATTAGTATAGCTAACACCAGGCCAATTATATATGAAATATTATCTTCTATATAAAAGAAAAAATTATCATCAAAAAAAGATTCAATAATTGTTTCATACTGAAGAATCCAGATTAAAATTAATATGATGAATGTAATAGTCATGTCTATGACTCTTTCTGCTGCAATTGTGCCGAAAGTTTTTCCTAGTGGAATTTTATTATATCCGCTCAAAACAGTTGCTCTAAGAATTTCACCAGATCTTGTAATTATCAGATTTGAGCTATAACACATAAAGACACTAGCGATACTAACTAGAGGATTTGAGGAGTGTCCAGAAGCTTTGGCAAGAAACCGCCATCGAAGTCCTCTAATAACATCCGCAAATGCGCCAAACATCATGGCAGCAATAACAAATTCAATTTTAGCAGACTTAATATATGACCATATTAACAGCCTTTCTTCAGAAGTAGTAATGTTGACTGTTAAATAAATAAAAAAGAAACCCAACAAAACAGGAGCAAGAATTTTAATATATCTTTTCATACTAATTTTTTATGTTAATATAATGTTGTCTATTAACCGAACCTCTCCTATCCTGCAAGCTATAAAAGCTCTATATGCTTCAGCTTTATTAAACTTCTTTCGTTCGGCAAGAGAATCATTAGTTAGTACTTTAAAATATTCAAGGTCAACACCTTCAGCATTAAAAAATTTGGCAGCAACCGTTTTTTCAAGTTGGGGTGGATTCATTGATTTCATCAGCTGTTTAGCCTCTAATAAAGAGTTGTGTATAATTGCAGCGTTTTTCCTGTATCCTTCTTTTAAGAGCTGATTTCTTGAGCTCATTGCAAGACCATCATTTTCTCTTATAGTCGGACATGAAATTATTTTTGTTGAAAGCTCTTGTTGCTCAACGAGTGCTTTAATTATAATTACCTGTTGAAAATCCTTCTCTCCAAAATAGGCAAAATCAGGATAAAATATTGTAAAAAGTTTTTCTACAATAGTAGAAACTCCATTAAAATGACCTGGCCGAAACTCTCCTTCCATTATCTTGTCAAGCTTTCCAAAATCATAATTTTTTGCTTTTATTTTTTTTGGATATAAATCACTTATTTCGGGTATATATACTAATATATTGGGGAAATTCTGTAATAGTTGTAGGTCGTTTTGTAAATTTTTTGGATAATTTCGGAGATCTTGATTTTCATCAAATTGTGTAGGGTTAATAAAAATTGAAACAATAACATTTGTGTTATTTGCAGTGGCTTTTTCAATTAAAGAAATATGTCCCCTATGCAGTGATCCCATTGTGGCCACAAGACCAAGACTTCCTTCACTATTCCTAAGCTCATTGTTAAGCTTTTTATGCGATATAAAAGTTTTCAAGCCAAAATTTTTGTAGGACAGTTAAAGATAATGTTTTTAAATACTTACTCATAATTTTTGTAATTTTGCTGAACTATAATCAAAAACAATATTTTGAAAGTTTTAAAAGATAAAAGAATCTTGGTTGTGTCTTCAGAAGTTGTCCCCTATATGCCTCAAACGGAAAAAGCAGTAAACTCATTTCAGGCATCAAAAAAAATAAATGACAATGGAGGTTTAACAAGAATTTTTATGCCTAAGTATGGCCTAATCAATGAAAGAAGGCATCAACTGCATGAGGTTATTCGTTTGTCAGGAATGAATTTGGTTATAAACGATTTATACATGCCGTTAATTATTAAAGTTGCATCTATTCCTAAAGAAAGGATGCAGGTTTATTTTATAGACAATGAGGACTACTTTAAAAAGAAAGAGCTTTTTCATGATAAAAAAAATAAGCTGTATAAAGATAATGATGAGAGAATGATATTTTTTGCAAAAGGGGTCCTAGAAACAGTGAAAAAACTTAACTGGTCTCCTGATATAATACATCTTCATGGGTCGTTTAATGCTTTGTTTCCTTTGTATTTAAAGATGCTGTATGGTGAAGATCCAATTTTTTTAAACACAAAAATAGTTTCTTCTATCTATGAAAAATCCTTTGAGGGACAATTGTCTAAATCAATGGCGAAGAAAATTCAATTTGATGGTATTGAAAAAGGGCTTGATAAAATTTCTTCTCCAAATTATGATGCTTTGATAGATCTTATGTTAGAATTTTCGGATTCAGTGATTTTATCTTCTGATAAAATAGAAAAGTCAACCGAAAAAATTATTAAAAATTCTTCAAAGCCAGCATTAAGCTATAAGGATTCATTAGATGAAAGTTTATTGATGAATTTTTTCTCAAAAATTTTAGATTAAAAAATGAATTTTACATTTATTAGGAATATTTTCTATTTTGCTTCGTTAGCTATTTTTTTAACATCTTGTAATAAAGACTATTTTACAGTTGGCTCTGAACTATTTAACGGCGAGTTTGAAGGCCTGAATAGTATTGTTTTTCCGGTTTTTTCGTATCAAGAGTCTACAGTAAAGGTAGCAACCAATAATTTGCCAAATGTCCATCTTGGAAAATATAATGATGATTATTATGGGGCTTTAGAATCTAGTTTTGTTTCCCAACTCGACATTTCTTACCTACCTATATTTGGAGACTTTTCACAACAACAGGAACAAGAAGGAAGTGAGATTGATATAAGGGTGATAAATGAAGAAGAAGTTTTATCTGCAGTTTATTTAGATATACCATTTTTTAATAATAGGAATGATAGTGATACAGATGGAGTAATAGATTTATATGATATTGATCCTAATAATAGTAGTAGTGATTCAGATTCAGATGGTATTTCCGATATTGATGAATTGCGGGCAGAATTAAACCCACTTAGCAACGATAGTGATGGAGATGGTATTCTTGATCCTGATGATGATGATAATGCTGGTTATGACAGTCAAAGAAGGGTATATGAAATAGATTCTATATACGGTAATAAAAACGCTTCTTTTGACCTTAGGGTTTATGAGCTAACCTATTATTTAAATCATCTTGATATAGAAAATAATTTTGAGTATAGTGCTCAGTATTTTTCAGATCAAGACTTTTATGCAAATGGATTCTCAGGTCAGGTTTTGCATGATGACAATATTAATCTAAATCTTGAAGAGGTCCCCGTTCTTTATTATCAAGATGATCCTGAAACTGCTGTAATTGAAACAGGTCAAGTAGAATATTATGAGTCTCCTCGAATAAGGGTTCCTCTTAATGTAGAGTTTTTTCAAAGACGTTTAATGAATTTTGAAGGATTAGATCAGCTTAAAAATGCGGATAATTTTAACCATCACCTTAGAGGGTTAATTGTTAAAGCTGATAATTTTTCTGATGATTTGTATATGTTGTTAGATATATCAAATGCTCAAGTTGTTCTTGAGTATAACTATAATTTTTATAATAGCAAAGGTACTGTGACCACTGATGATGATGTAATTGAAAGAAGAAAAAAGAGTAATTCTATGCCTTTTGGAGGTGTCTATGTCAATCATTATAGTTATCAAGATCATAATGAAGAGGTCCAGCAAGTTATTTCTAGCTCATCAGAGGGGACGCCTTCAAATAGGATTTTTTTACAAGGCCCTCGGCTAACTTCTAAGATAAAGTTATTTGCTGAAAATGAATTCGATCTCCCTAATGTAATTTATGAATTGGCTTCTCAAGATGTAATCATTAACGAAGCTAATCTTGTTCTTAATATAGATAAGTCGGCACATGATTTATCGCATGACCTTTTACCAAATAGGCTTTACTTATATTCTTATAATAACGGAGCAACTCTAGAGGACTATAATAAAGATTTTACAATTGACTATAATCTGGGAAGTGTCAATGCTAATAAATATGTTTTTGGGGGTATGTTAGAATATGACTCAAACAATAAGCCTGACAAGTATAAGTTCAACATAACTAACCATGTTAATAATATTATAAATAAAGACTCACTAAATATTGACTTAGGCCTTGTTGTTAATTCCAATATAGAAGATATTACATTGAGACGGGCGTTTACTAATCCTCAAAACAATAAAACGCTTATTCCTACCTCAGTAATCGTTTCTCCTTACTCTGTTGTGCTTTATGGGTCGCATCCTAATGACTCCATAAGTTTTTATAAAAGACTGTCACTAGAGATTTTATACACTAAGTATTAGAATATATTATTATATTAAAATTATCTATAAGAATATCTTATTAATATGAATTATATCACTATAATAAAGCAAAAGAAAGATCAAATATATTGATTATATTGATAAAACTTATGAAATTTAATAAATATATAGAAAATTCTTATTATCCTGCTCTATTTTCAAGTTTTTCAATAAGTGCAGGAACTACTTCAAATGCATCTCCAACAATACCATAATCTGCAACCTTAAAGAATGGTGCCTCAGGATCATTGTTTATTACAACTTTTACTTTGGATGCATTAATCCCAGCTAAATGTTGAATTGCTCCTGAAATTCCAATTGCTATATAGAGTTTTGAAGCAACTGGTTTACCAGTTTGTCCAACATGTTCACTATGAGGTCTCCACCCTAAATCTGATACAGGTTTTGAGCATGCAGTAGCTGCTCCTAGTAGATCAGCTAGTTTTTCAATTAGATGCCAATTTTCAGGCCCTTTCAACCCTCTTCCTCCTGAAACTACGATATCTGCATCCGCAATAGTAACTGAACCGGTTTGTCTTTCAATTTTCTTTATATTAAAGCCACTACTGCTTATATTGACATCCATTTGTTGGACATCAGAGCTTACAGGTTTTTCAATAATTCCAAAAGAATTTGCAGATACGCTAATTATCTTTATCTCACTTTTAATTTCTGTAGTAGAAAAAGCTTTATTACTGAAACAAGTTCTTTTAACTAAAAAGGGACTTAATTCACTTGGTAAATCAACTACATTTGAAATATAAGCAGATCCAAGCTTGCCAGAGAGATATGCTCCTAGATATTTTGAGTTAGCAGAAGAGTTCAGAATTATAATTTTAATGTTTTCAGTTTTTACAATTTCTGTAATCGCTTCAGAATAATGTTTAGACCTAAATTTTTCTAATGACGAATTGTTTACATCAATTATTTTGTCAGCACCATGTTGTTTTAATTGACTAAAGTCATTACAGTTTATTGCAAGACATGTAACGCTTTCATTCATCTTGTCTCCCAAGGCTCTTGCGTATGATAGAGCTTCCAAAGCAGATTTTTTAAATTCGTTGTTTTCAGATTCTGTGTATACTAATATTGACATTTTATTATAATCTAAATTACTTTAGCTTCATTCTCTAGAAGATCAATAAGTTTATCAACCTCATTAGCCTTAACAAGTTTAACTTCTTTTTTTGCCTCAGGTTTATGAAAAGTTTTATTTTCACTTTCAATCTCGAAATTTTGAGCATCAATAGTTTCTAGAGGCTTTTGTCTAGCCATCATTATTCCTCTCATATTAGGGATTATTAAGTCGCTCTCTTCAACTAAACCTTTTTGAGAACCAACAACTAATGGTAAATCACATTCAACAGTTTCAATACCTCCATCAATCTCTCTTGAAGCTTCAGCAGTACTTCCTTTAATATCTAGACTGACACAATTTGTAATAAAATTATAATCAAGCATACCTGAGATTACACCTGGAACAATCCCACCGTTGTAATCTATTGATTCTCTACCACAAATAATTATATCAAATTTTTCTTTTTTACAAAAGTGAGCAATTTCTTTTGCAACTGAAAACCCATCCTTTGAATCACAATCAATTCTAATAGCTTTATCAGCTCCTATAGCTAAACATTTTCTTAAAGTTGGTTCTACGCTTTGATCTCCAACTGTTAAAACTGTTACATTAGCATTATGGGACTCTTTCATCCATACTGCTTTAGTTAATCCAAATTCATCATTGGGGTTTATTACAAATTGAATACCATTCTTATCAAACTTAGTATCATTTTCAACAAAATTTATTTTAGAAGTTGTATCTGGAACATTGCTGATGCAAACAAGTATGTTCATATTTAAATTATATTCTTTTTGTATTTTCTTAGACCAACTGTTAATTCTTCTGACTCTATTTTATCTAATTTTATTGATTTTGATGAAGCGTCTAATGGTAATATCATTTCATTATTATGTAACTTCTCATAGGATGCAATATCAATTTGTATTCTATCTTCAAGCTTTTTAAAAAGATCTAAACCTTTTATTATTTCTTCCCATTGATTCTCTAGAGTACCCTCAAAAATTTTTGCTTTTGAACCACTCCCATAACTAAGAAAACCAATTTTAGCATTATTTATGTCCTGTCCTTTTTCTAATGCTGAAGAAAGTAGACTAATTAATGACATAAAGATAGAGCCGGTATACATGTTGCCAATTTCTGCTGCAGCTAATTCGCCAGGAATAATTTTTTCTTTTACAAACTCATTAAATAAGTTAGATTTACTAACAGTCTTTAACCATTTTTTTCTATTGCCTTCTTTTTCCTTTCCAACTTCATTATATAAATTATCAATTTCTCCATTTTCTTGGAGCCATAAAACCCATTTTTCTAAAATCATTTTTCTTCCATGATATGCATATGGAAGATGAAAAATTAAAAAACGCCAATCAGTTAGAAAATTTATGTTTTTTTGATTTTTAAAATGATTTAATGCCTCATAGATTCTTTCTTGGTAGGACTCGTTGGAAAATTGTCCCTGATAGATGGGTTCTTCTTTATATATTTCTATTTTTTTATTTGAAGAATTCCAAAATTTTGAAGCATTATTTGCAAGTATTTCTAAAACTTCTTCATCTGAAGGATTTGATCCCATTAGTGAAGCTGCTTCTTTAAATACATCTTTTTTATCAAAAATTCTTCTTGGCTTAAAAAAATCGCTAGTACCTTTAGATGCAACTCCCCATATATTTGAAATTGAAATAATACGAGGATTTTCTGCGATTAGTAATGATAATGCTCCTGCTCCTTGCGTATACTCCCCAGTTGATCCAAGCTTATATTTTGCTATATCAGTTGCAATAACAATAGCTTTTCTTTGCTCACCTCCCTTAATCCAATCTATGCAGTTTTCAAGTGCATCAACACCACCAATACATGCAAAAGTTAGATCAACAATATCACAATTTTTAAAGCACCTATTTCCAAATGAGTCACTAAGTAAATCTTCAACGACTTCAATTACATATGAAGAAATTGGTTTTGAAGAATCCAGCCCTGTTTCAGTCCCTAAATAGATTCGACCAATTTCACTTGGGTCTATCTTATTCGTTATTATTAATTGTAAAAGTGCATTAGCAGCCAATGAAGCAGTATCTTCATTACAATCGGGAATTGACATTTTCTTTATACCTAAACCTTGTGATAATTTCTCATAGGGAATCTCTCTTGCTAACGACAGATCATGCATATCTACAAAGAGTTTAGGGATATAATAATCAATTGTATCAATTCCTACATTTTTCATGAGTGGTTTAAAGAATTTCGAAAATCAAAGATACTTACATTATTAAGTTTTCAAAAAAAAAGAGCAACCAAAAAGTTGCTCTTTTTATTATTTATTTATTCAACATTAGAAGTTGTAAGTAACTTTCCCTATAACTCTTCTTTTAATTAAGGGCATATTAGGGAATGCTGAATATGGAGTATTTCCAAGATTCTGCGCTGAGATATCAAATCTCATAGCTTGACTAAACCTGTATCCTAAATTTAAATCAATAAGATTTTTTGTCTCAACCATTCCTGTGAAAAATCCTTGTTCAGTCCAGAATTTATCATCATGCATGAATGAAACTGCCATGTTAAAACCAGATGGTGGAGTATAATCCATTCCTAATCTCCATTTAAATTTAGGAGCATTAAGACTTGAATAGTAAGGAAGGTCATCATCATCCTCTTCTCCTGGAGTCCACTCGTTTTGACTTAACCAAGAAGCATTAGCCCAAAGTCTTACATCGCTATTAACGAAGTAATCCATAGATATATCTCCTCCCCAGTGTGATCTAGTTGCATCACCATAAGTTCTATATCCAGCCGGAATGTGAGTAACACCATCTCCTTGAGGAACTGCAGATGATTCAACAGTACCAAGTGCAGCAAATAGAGGTCCTAATTGACCAACAAATCCTTGACCACCTGCTTGAAATGCGCCACCAACACCACCAACAGTTTGTGCTACTCCTCCAGCAATAGAACTAGCTAAAGAAGGAATACCTGCTGCTGCTAAAGCTCCCGAAGCAACAACTGAGAAAGGATAGCCATATGCAGCTGCTAAACCTTGATATGCTGCAGTTGTAACTTGTGTTAATACTGCTGTTGCATATGGAGTAATATCAGCCATAACTGCTGCAGCAAGATCATTTGGAATATCAGATCCTACTAATGCAAATGTCTGTCCAATCGCTTGGAAATATGTAAACCCTTTGTTTTCATATGTATAGATATCAGCACTTAATTTTAATTTGTCTCCAATTATACCTGTCCATCCAAGTTCAAAATTCGAAACACTACCAAATCTTGCACCATAAGTGTCATCACTAGATGGCATAGGCAGTCCATTAAATAGGTTATAAGGAGATAAAGTTCCTGAACCTCCTGATGGTCCTTGATATGTAGCAAAGAAAGGAGCAAGNANTGGNTGAAGCGNAGGTGCAGCAGCATATAATCCTGCTAATGATGCTGAAGCAACAGCTCCATATGGAATTGCAAGAGGCAATCCTCCACCAGCTGAAGTAGCAGGAATACTAAGTCCTAATCCTGCTAATTCAATCATTTGACTTGCAGGGTCTCCAAATTGATGATTCGAATTTTGTCCCACTAACCAAACATCTAGAATACCAGGAGCAAGAGCTGCTACTGGAAAGTCTATATATTGATTAAGTGCAGTGTTAGNAGTTANAGTTTTCTTATATCCTAGTCTCCAAGTACTTTTNGGAGAAGCNTTNTAAACTAAAGTAGCACTNGGAGCAAATNCCCCTGTGCTAATAAAGTTAACAGANTCATATCTACCCGCTACAACTAAATCCATTTTTTCAGACATATGNAAAGTACCTTGTCCATANAANCCATTNANNATNTANTCATCATCATCATCATTNCTTCCNTANANNGTATATNCTGAGTCAGAGTANGTATTGTTATAATCCCATCCTGCTGTCCATTCTGAATCAAATAGCCATGGCATATCAAAGCTATATTGAAGTTGTAGTTGNATTGCNTGTCGTTTAGCAACCNNTCGTAGACCAGTAGCATATAAGAATGTCGGCTCACTATCTTTACCACCATTATTACTATCAAGAAATGCTTGAGCGTAGAAACCTCCAACTTTAGCTTGAGCTTGAGCCCAAATCGATGTCCCTTGTGTATAACCTACACCTTGAGAATTAAAGAAAGCACCACGTCCATTGTTTAATCCACCTGCTAGTTTGTATGATGAATCGTCACTAGGTCTCCACTCTAGATGAGCGTCAAAAGTCATATTGGAATAGTCATTAATCATCATATTTCCATCACCATCTTTATCTAAGTCGGCAGTATTTAACAATACTCTACTAGAAAGAGATCCTACAGGATCTACCATTTTATTAGAAATTGCTGGTTGACGAACTTGAGTTGAAAAAGGCATACCTGTTTTCGCAGTTATTGCAGCNTCATNCTCATANACAAAGTCATCNCCAGTAGANACNTTAGCNTTAATTTTCCATCCAAATGTTTTATCATCATTAGCTTGAGCAATTCTAATTTCAGTTCCTATAGCTGACATTTCTCCAGCCCAAACAGACATTGAGTTTCCTTCATAATCAATTGGGCTTTTTGTTCTAAAATGAACAACCCCTGACGTAACTCCAGGACCATAAAGAACACCCGCAGGTCCTCTTACAACCTCAACAGTAGCTAAATCAAGATTTGATAATCCCGCTTGATAGCTTTGAAAAAGTCCAGCTGAAGGTGTAACCATATATCTGTTATCCTTAACAAGGAATGTAGAAGTTCCAAAAACACCAGATCCTGCTCGCATTTCTACGTTTAATGTATTTGCAGTTTGTTGTTGAATCTGAATACCAGGTATATTAGCTAACAATCTTACAGGGTCAGTAACATTAGGTGAGTTTTCAATTGTTCTGGCTGAAATAACACTAATAGAAGCAGGTGCTTCTAAAACTTTTTGTTCCTTCCTTCCAGCTGAAATTACTACCTCTTCAAGGTTTTGACCTGCAGAAAGTGATACACTAATATCTTGACCACTAGATGTTACAGATACTGTTTGTGCAGAGTATCCAACATAGCTAATAACAAGATTAAAAGGAGGCGCTTGATTGGAGTTTAGTACAAAATTTCCGTCGAAATCTGTAACAGTACCAACACTTGTCCCCTCAATTACTACGTTTACCCCAGGAATTCCAGCCATATTATCACTATCTGATACAGATCCTGAAACTTGACTTTGAGAATAAACGCTTCCTAACAGCATTACTGCCATAAAGGCCAGTACATGCTTGTTTAAAAATTTTCTATTCATAATTATTAGGTTTATAAGCTTATTTATTTTGTTTAATTAGTTTTTAATGTCATTTGGGACATACTGCAAATAAAGNAATTAGATGAATTGCATACTATTCCCTTCAAATACATTTTTTTCTGATTTAGTTATAAAGTTAACATAATTTTTTGCATGACCCAAAATAAGAAAATTTGTATNGATTNTTAANAANAAAATACTTATTCAAAAATGACCTGTTCGGGAGAATTATGCCATTTTAAATAATCTTTTGAATNTGTATCTTCAATAGCACCTCTTTTTAGTTTTTGTGTTGGGCCAACGATACCATTCTCTTGTGTCCATTCATCCTTAACAATAATTAAAGTAGAGATCTTTTTATAGTTAACAAGACTGCTATTGACCTTATCNAGTTTATCTGTTAACATTTTTGAGATACCCTCTCTTGAAGTTTTTTTACCAATTTCNGACAATTGTATTAAACATAAAGGCTGAGCAATTCCAAGTCCTACAACACAGANTTCTTCTATTTCACTAANATTTACAAAGTGTTGTTCAAGTTCTAGNGGCTCAATATATTCACCTTTTGATGTTTTAAAGCTGTCAGCAACCCTTCCAGTGATATGTAAATAATTGTCTTCATCAAGGAAGCCTTTATCTCCAGTATGAAGCCAGCCTCCTCTAAGAGTTGTATTCGTTAACTCTTCATTTTTATAATAACCATTCATAACAGTTGCCCCCTTCATCAATATTTCACCAGTTTTTTCATCAATTTTAAGATNAACACCTTNTTGTGGTTTACCGACTGTATTCATTTTTTTGAAGTCTCTACCATCAACAGAACTACAAATTGCACAATTTTCAGTCATTCCATATCCATTTGTTATGTATACTCCAATTTTTCTAAACCACTCAATTAGCTCAACAGGCATAGGAGCGGAACCAGAAACAACTATTCTAGATTTACTAAATCCAAGTCCTTTCTTTAGAAGTTTTTTCAGTAAACCTGACACTAATGGAATTTTAAGTAATGTGTCTAATTTTTTTTGAGGNAATTTGGATAAAATACCTAACTGAAGTTTTGTCCAAACTCTTGGAGCAGCAGCGAAAACATGTGGTTGAACATCTTTTAAATTTTTTCCAAAAGTATCAATTGATTCTACAAATGAAATTGTTCCTCCATACCGGAAAGACGTCCATTCAATAACTACTCTTTCAAAAATATGATTTAAAGGTAAATATGATATAAATTCATTATTACCATCATGNTTTATCCCTAAAGGATTCTCAGGATCATCTAGAACAACTTTAATACCATGAATCGCTTGATAAGAAAGCATAACCCCTTTGGGATTTCCTGTTGTACCTGATGTAAATATTATAGTCCATAAATCAGATAATTTTGGGATGTGAGGGTTTNGCATTGGTTTATGACTATTTATAAACTCAGACCATTCGCGTCCTTTAGTAACATTTGAACACCCTGCATATTGAGGAAATTTAATTAAAGCCATTTCCTCTGGTAAATCATCTTTTATGTCGTCCCATGTTTCAATTTTACCTACAAAAAGTGCATCAACGTCTCCATAATCCATNATNTATGCAAGNTCTTTTCCNTTTAATGANGGAAAGAAAGGNACTGANATATATCCAGCCATCACAATAGCGAGATCTGCTATAATCCACTCTCTGCAGTTTTTTGAGTAGATTCCAATGTGAGCTCTTTCTCTGAGATTAAGTGATTTAAGACCTGTTGCTAGCCTACGAGCCATATCTCCAACTTCACCCCAAGTATATTCCTCCCATTTATCACCAATAGGTTGTCTTAAATAAGGCTTATCTTTTAATTGCTTTTCCCATTCATAAAAGTTAAATTCAAAAAGCTCTTGATTCCCATTCATAATTCATTGGTTTTTTGTTATAAAGCACCTATTATTATTAACATAAGTTATTAAAAATAAATATAGNAGTCTATTTAATNACAAAAAAATATATAAGGACAACCTTTACTTAAATATAAATAACTTAATAGGTAAGCAGTTATCAGTATTATAATGATTAATGATATGTTTCTAATTAACTTTATAATNCTTGTTTTTATAAATCTTTTTCNCTAACATTACAAACTTACAAAACNGGTTTAAATNTAATGAAAAACAGATATAAAAAACTTTTTGACTTAANNGGTAAGGTTGCCATAATCACTGGTTCAAGTAGAGGAATTGGAGCTTCTATTGCTGAAGCTTTAGCAGAGTTTGGAGCAAGTGTAGTTGTAAGCAGTCGATCTCAAGAATCAATTGATAAAGTTGCAAATAAAATAATAGAAAATGGTTTTGATGCAACAACATGCGCCTGTCATGTTGGTGATGAAAGTCAACTACAGAACCTTGTTGATTCAACCATAGATAAATATGGAAGAGTAGATATATTAGTTAATAATGCAGGAATAAATCCAGTTTTTGATCGTCTAGAGAATGCTGACGAACAGCTTTTTGATAAAATCATTGATATAAATGTTAAGGCAGCTTTTAAATTATCGAAAATGACATTTGAACATATGAAAAAAAATAATTCAGGTTCAATAATTAATATATCATCAGTTGAGGGTCATAAACCAGACAAAGGACTGGGAATATATTCAGTAAGTAAAGCAGCAATTACTATGCTTACAAAATCTCAAGCCAAAGAATGGGGAAAATATGGTATTAGATCAAATGCAATCTGTCCAGGATTAATAAAAACTAAATTAAGCTCTGCTTTGTGGCAAAATGAAGAAATGTTAGAAGTTTGGCTAGGGGATCTTCCAATTAGAAGAGCTGGTGAGCCGAATGAAATTTCAGGAATTGCAGTTTATTTAGCCTCAAATGCTTCAAGTTATACAACTGGAGAAACTTTTAATGTTGACGGAGGTTATATGATAAATTAAAATTAAAAAATGGATAAACCATATTCAACAACAATAAACAATCTAAATGATTTAAAACAATATCAAGGGAAAGAGATTGGTCTTTCAGATTGGCTCTACATGTCTCAAGATAAAATCAACACATTTGCAGATGTAACTGAAGATTCTCAGTGGATTCACCTTGATGCAAAAAGAGCTGCTGAAGAGTCACCTTACAAAAAAACAATTGCTCATGGATTCTTAGTATTATCCTACGCATCACAAATAACATTTAGAACACTCAAGTTAAATAATATCAAACTTGCAA
Source organism: Flavobacteriaceae bacterium (assembly GCA_002729755.1). Lineage (GTDB taxonomy): Bacteria > Bacteroidota > Bacteroidia > Flavobacteriales > Flavobacteriaceae > Marisimplicoccus. The sequence goes on along the minus strand of PBYT01000013.1, from coordinate 21,420 downwards.
TAAACTATGGTCTTGACAAAGTTAGGTTTCCTAACGCTACACCATCAGACTCTTATTTTAGAGGAAGAGTTTCTTTGATTGAATTTGAAGAAATACCGGGTGGAGTAAAGTATAAACTTAAAATTGTTTTTGAAGTTAAAGGAGAGACTAAGCCTGTTTGTGTAGCTGAAACACTTTCACTTGTTTATTCTAGTTCTGAAGAAAAAACGTAAACCAAAAATTTTAGAAAAATAATATTATAATTTATGAATTTTAAAAAAATAAAATCAAAAATTAAAAGCTTTGTAGAAGATGAGCTTTTTCCCCTAGAACCATGGATTCTTAATTCAGAATGGGATGAAAAATTACCAAAGTTGAATGAGTTAAGGGACAAAGTAAAATCTATAGGATTATGGTTGCCGCAAATTTCTAAAGAATATGGGGGACTGGGATTAACCCTTGAACAACATGGAGAGGTCAGCGAAATTATTGGCGCAAGTCCATATGGCTTTTACGTGTTTAATTGTCAGGCTCCTGATGCTGGAAATATGGAGATATTAATTGAGTGTGGATCAGAAGAACAAAAAGAACAATACTTACAACCGCTATTAGACGGTAAAATTAGAAGTTGTTTTGCTATGACTGAGCCCGATTTTGCAGGTTCAAATCCTGTTAAAATGGGTACAGTTGCAGTACGAGAAAATGATCACTATATTATAAATGGCCATAAATGGTTTGCGTCTGGTTTCGATGGAGCAGAATTTGCAATTGTAATGCTGGTTACTGATCCTGAAGGGAATGATCCGCATAAAAAAGCAAGCCAAATAATTGTTCCTACTAAAGCAAAAGGTGTTAAGTTCATTAGAAATATTTCCATCATGGGGCACCCTGGAGGTGGATGGGAAAGTCATGCTGAGATAAAATTTGATAATGTAAAGGCCCCTGCATCTAATGTTCTAGGTGAAGAAGGAGAAGGTTTTGCAATAGCCCAAAAGAGACTTGGTCCTGGAAGAATTCATCATTGCATGAGATGGATTGGAATGTGTGAGAGAGCTTTCGACCTTATGTGTAAAAGGGCTGTATCCAGAGAAATTTCTGAAGGAGAAGTTCTTGGAGATAAACAAATGATTCAAGCTTGGATTTCAGAATCAAGAGCTGAAATAAATGCTGCTAGACTTCTAGTGCAGGATGCTGCAAAAAAATTGATAATCAGGGTGCTTATAAAACAAGATCTGAAATTTCAATTATTAAATTTTATTGTGCTAATGTATTACAGAAAGTAGTGGATTATGCTATTCAGGTTCATGGCGCATTAGGTGTAACAGATGACACTATTCTCGCAGCATATTATAGACATGAAAGAGCTGCTCGAATTTATGATGGAGCTGACGAGGTACACAAGAGTAGATTGGCAAGAAGAATATTAAAGCCTTATCGAGAAAATAGATAAATGTCAGAAATATTAATTGATAAAGCAGTTGATGTAAGAGATGATGAAAAACTTGAAGAATCATCATTAAACTCTTATTTGTCAAAATTTATTGATTATGACACTAATAATTTTAAAATTTTACAATTTCCTTCGGGTTTTTCTAATTTAACATATCTTATTAAATCAGGTGATCAAGATTTTGTTTTAAGAAGACCTCCTCATGGTGCTAAAATAAAATCAGGACATGATATGAATAGGGAGTTTAAAGTTTTAACATCCTTAAAAGAGATTTATAATAAATCTCCAAATCCAATTCATTATTGTGAGAATGAAGATATTATTGGATCTGAGTTTTATATTATGGAAAGATTAGAGGGATTAATATTACGAGGGACTAATTATAAAAGTATTATAAAAAAAACTTCGGATTATATAGGATTATCTAAAGAATTCGTTCAAACTTTTGTAGACCTACATAAGATTGATATAAACGAATCAGGGTTAATCGACTTTGGAAATCCAGAAGGTTATAATACACGACAAGTTAAAGGATGGTCTAAACGCTATCTTAATTCTAAAACAGAGGAAATCAGTGAGATTAACTTTGTAATAATGTGGTTAAATGATAACATTGTACAATCAAGATTTGAGTCATTAATTCATAATGACTTTAAATATGACAATTTAGTGTTAGACCCTTTATCACTTAACGTTATTTCTGTATTAGATTGGGAAATGTCAACAATAGGAGATCCGTTTATGGATTTGGGAACATCTTTAGCATATTGGATTCAAAATGATGATCCAGATTTTATAAAATCAATACATTTAAATATAACTTCTGAAAAAGGAAATCCCTCAAGAGGTGAAATTCTAAAATTATATCAAAACAATTTTGGACATGAAATTGATAACATAGTTTTCTATTTCACTTATGGACTGTTTAAAATTGCAGTAATAGTTCAGCAAATTTATTTTAGATATAAAAATGGATTAACTAAAGATACTAGATTTAAAGACCTTGATAAAGTGGTTAAGGCATATGGTAAGATGGCTAAACAATCAATACAAAAAAATAAAATTGAATGTTTGTTTTAAAATCAAAAAAATGAATACAATTTACATCTTGATAAATTATCAAAAATCAATAGCTATTAACTTTTAATATTTAATGATAGGGTATATATTTGCACTTTAATTTTATAATCTTAAAAAATGTCACAAAATACTGGTAAAGTTTCAAAAGTTATTGGAGCAGTTGTAGACGTAGAGTTTTCATCAAAAGATAGTACACTTCCTGAAATATATGACTCTTTAGAAATAACAAGAGATGATGGTTCAATATTAATTTTAGAGGTACAGTCTCATATTGGGGAAAATATTGTTAGAACAATTTCCATGGATTCAACAGATGGATTAAGTAGGGGTACTGAAGTTGTTGCTACTGGTAGCCCTATTAAAATGCCAATAGGTAAAGAAGTATATGGGAGATTGTTTAATGTAGTTGGAGATCCAATAGATGGAATGGAAGTTTTACCAAAAAAAGATAAAGATGGGATGTCTATTCATAGGAAGGCTCCTGATTTTGATCAGTTATCAACTTCTACTGAAGTTCTTTTCACAGGAATAAAAGTAGTTGATCTAATCGAACCTTATGCTAAAGGTGGTAAAATTGGACTTTTTGGAGGAGCTGGAGTTGGAAAAACTGTATTAATCCAAGAGTTAATAAATAATATTGCAAAGGGACATGGAGGACTTTCAGTATTTGCTGGAGTTGGAGAAAGAACAAGAGAAGGAAACGACTTGCTAAGAGAAATGATAGAATCAGGGATTATAAATTATGGAGATAAGTTTCTTAAGTCAATGGAAAAAGGAGATTGGGATTTAAGTAAAGTTGATAAAAAGGCCCTTTTAGATTCAAAAGCAACATTTGTTTTTGGGCAGATGAATGAGCCTCCTGGCGCAAGAGCAAGAGTTGCCCTTTCAGGACTTACTGTTGCAGAATATTTTAGAGATGGAGGTGCAGATGGTCAAGGTAAAGACGTTCTTTTCTTTATAGATAATATATTTAGGTTTACACAGGCAGGTTCAGAGGTATCTGCTCTTCTTGGAAGGATGCCTTCAGCTGTTGGATATCAACCTACATTGGCTACTGAAATGGGAACAATGCAAGAGAGAATTACTTCTACAAAGAAGGGCTCAATTACATCAGTTCAAGCAGTCTATGTTCCTGCTGATGACCTAACAGATCCTGCACCGGCTACTACTTTTACTCACTTAGATGCTACAACTGTATTGTCAAGAAAGATTTCAGAACTTGGAATATATCCTGCTGTAGATCCACTTGATTCAACTTCTAGAATTCTTACACCTGAAATATTGGGAGATGAACATTATAATTGTGCGCAAAGAGTTAAGGCGTTATTGCAAAAATATAAAGAGCTTCAAGATATAATTGCAATTTTAGGTATGGAAGAACTTTCTGAAGAAGATAAGCTTGCTGTAGGTAGAGCAAGAAGAGTACAGCGTTTTCTTTCTCAACCATTTCATGTTGCAGAACAATTCACAGGAACTCCCGGAGCTTTAGTTGATATAAAAGATACTATTAAAGGTTTTAACATGATAATGGATGGAGAGTTAGATCATCTCCCTGTAGCAGCTTTTAATTTAAAAGGAAATATTGAAGAAGCAATTGAAGAAGGAGAGAAAATGTTATCTGAAGGAAAATAAATGTATTTAGAAATTATTTCACCTGGAGCTATACTTTACAAAGGCGAAGTTAAGTCAATCTCTTTTCCTGGTTCATATGGAGATTTTCAGGTATTAGATAATCATGCACCTATTGTATCAACGCTTAAAAAAGGTAAAGTAATAATACAGGGAAAGCTAACTATAGATAAGGAAGTTAAAAGTCATTTTGATATTTCAGATAAAGAAACTTCTTTGGAGATAAATTCTGGAACGGTAGAAATGAGTAATAATAATGTAACCTTATTAATTGATTAGTGTATTTATTTCTTTGAAAATTAATTCTTTCTCCCACCCTTTATATTGTAATTTATTTAAAATTTTCTCTTTTATCTTTTCTTTCGGTATGCCACTGTTTTCTTTAATTATTTTTATTGATAAGCCCCTTATCTTTTTTAAATAATCTTCATCACATATTTCAGATAATGCATTATTTATATTCCAAGTGGATATTTTTCTTGATTTTAATTCTTGGATTATTTTAATTTTCCCCCAATCATTATTATTAAATTTCCCTCTAACATAATTTTCAGAAAATCTTGTTTCGTTTAAAAAGTTCTTATCTATTAAATGACTAAGATATTTGTCTATCTCATCACCATATACCCCAAGTTTATTTAATTTTTTATTTACTTCCATATGGCACCTTTCCTGATAAGCGCAATAGAACTCAATTTTTTTCCTTATGGAATTATTCATAGAATTAAATGAGTGCCAATAAAGCCTGCACCTCCTGTTACTAGTACTTTTTTCATTTAAATAGTTTTTGATTAAAAGATTTACGGAGTCAATAATACACGTTTCATAAAATTTTTGGCAAAGGTTAATGATTTTTTTCTTGCTTCTGGATTTCCTCCAATATCTACACCCCGCTCAACGCAAAATAAGAAGCCAACTTTTTGAAGGATTGGATTAGACATGGGTAATCTCAGGTAATTCATCAACACATCTCCTTCTGCTGTTAAGTTAAATAAACAATCTTTGAAGCTATAAGCTCTTTCAATTCTATGAACAGGTTCTTCACTATCAAACCCATGATGTGCATCGGGATACATAGTAATTCCAATATTAGTGTTTTCGGACAACTTATTTACTAAATTTTCACACGGAGATGCTGGTGTCCAGTTGTCATCTTCTCCAATTAATATGTGCATGGGAGCTTTAGTAAAAGATAGATTTTCTGGATTTATAAAACATGGTGGATAGAAAGCCAAATGCGCAGCAAAGCTAAGTTCGGTTGTGATAACGTTTTTTAAGGGCTCCCAGCCAGAAAAAAGTGTTACTCCTCCTCCTAAGCTCCAACCAGTAATAGCAACTCTATCTTTATCAATATAAGAGTGCTGAGCTAGAGTCTCTAGTGCACGATATGCATCAAGTATTACAGCAGCTATAGTTACTTGATCTTGAGAACCCACTGTAGAGGTTATCCCTCTGCTTTTAAAGCTATTCAATTCAAATGTTGCAAAGCCTTGTTCCTGGTACATTTTAATGTAATCAAGGTGATGCTTTCTCCAGCCCATACTTCCTGCAACTCCTATAATTAATGGATATTTTTTATCAGGATTCAAACTGTCTATAGGAATTGTTAGTTGGCCAAAAACTCTTTGCTTTTCTTGTTCATCTAGAGCTGTTATAATATCACTGAGCGAAAAAGGATTTGCACTTTCAAAATTAACGAGCTCTTGATGAAATTGACCACTAACACTCGAGGTCATAATAAAAAGTAATAAGATTAATCGATAAATAATTTTGGGAGTTTTACACATCCTGTCTGTTTTGTATTAGTTTTAGTAAAAATTGTTGAGATTAAAGTCTTTATTCATTTCTATTATCTAAGTTAACTATATTCTTGAATTTTAAAAGGCAAACCTATTTAAATAAAAAAAACCGTTTAGATTAACTCTAAACGGTTTTTTATTCTTTATTTAATAAGTTTTGAATCACTATTAAAAAAATGGTATTCAAGATATAAATGAGAGTCTCTTGCAATAATTGTAATTAATCTCTTATATTTTAAGTACCATTTATTCTTAATTGAAAAAAAACCTGAATTTATATACGCGGCTACAAATGGATGAACATGTAAATATATTTTCTCATTTTTATAACGCGAATTCTTAACAATCTTGTTAAGTTCAACATTGATTTTGTCTATTAATAATATAGGCGCTTCTACCTCAAGATTTTTATTTGGATTAGGCTCTTTTGTATTTATACTCATTTGAGGCCTTACCCTTTGTCTTGTAATTTGAATTAATCCAAATTTGCTTGGTGGAAGAATTTTGTGTTTCGTTCTGTCTTTGCCCATTTCCTTACAGAAATGTTCAAACAATTTTTTTCTGTTTTCTCTGGATGTTAGATCTATAAAGTCTACAACGATAATTCCGCCCATATCTCTCAGGCGAAGTTGTCTGGCTATTTCTGCCGAAGCTATTAGGTTAACTTCCATTGCAGTTTCTTCTTGTGTTTTTGATTTGTTAGATCTATTACCACTATTAACATCTATAACATGTAGAGCTTCTGTGTGCTCAATAATCAGATAAGCCCCTTTTTGCATTGAAACAGTTCTTCCAAACGAAGATTTTATTTGTCTTTCAATTCCAAATTTGTCAAATATTGGCGTCATGGACGAATATAATTTGACAATAGAAGTCTTTTTTGGAGCAATACTTTTGATATACTCTTTAATTTCTGAATAGAGATCAGAATCACTTATATATATACCGGTAAAAGAATCATCAAAAACATCTCTTAATTTTGAAGAAGACCTATTTATTTCTCCAAGAATTTTAACTGGATAAGTGTCTGCTTTGCTAAAGTTAATACAAAGCCTTTTCCATCTTATAATTAGGTCCTTTAAGTCAGCTTTTAATTCCTCTACTTTACGATTTTTTGCTACAGTTCTAATAATTACACCAAATCCTTTTGGCTTAATTGATGAAACAAGGTTTCTTAACCTTTTTTTCTCTTCTATATTTTTTATCTTTTGTGAAATAGAAATTCTTTCAGAGAAAGGAACAATAACCATAAATCTACCTGCTAAGGATATTTCAGAACTTAGCCTTGGCCCTTTTGTCGAAATCGGTTCTTTAATCACTTGAACTAAAACTGTTTGTTTCGGAGAAAGAGAGTCTTTAATAAGACCATTTTTAGAAATATCTTTCTCGTATTTGAAATCATTAAATGAAAATGATTTAATCTTTTTAGACTCAACTAGTTTAGCAAATTTTGTTAAGGATAAAAGTTTTGGCCCAAGGTCATGATAATGGAGAAATCCATCTTTTTCATTATTCATATCAACAAATGCAGCATTTAAACCAGGAATTATTTTTCTAATTTTTGCCACATATATATCACCAACAGAAAATTTATTTTTACCTATTTCTTTATCTAACTCAACGAGTTTTCCATCGTTAAGCATTGCAAAATCAACAGTATCTGAATTAGATCGAATAATCAATTCTTTTTTCACTGTTTGAATTTTTTAATCTACTTTTTAAGTAGAATGGTTAAACATTTTTAAAAATATATGACTAATAAGTCATTACATAATGTCAAAGAACTTAAGAATTTATTAGAGTGTATTCTCCCTACACTTTTTTCTTTTTATGACGGTTAGCTCTCGCTCTTTTTTTTCTCTTATGTGTTGCTACCTTATGTCTCTTTCTTTTTTTACCACTCGGCATATTAATCTATAATTCTTTAATTTATTAAACTATAGGAACGTTTTGTTTAACTGAATTAACAAAAGTTTTTGATGGTTTAAATGCAGGAATATTATGAGCTGGTATAACTACAGCTACATTTTTTGAAATGTTTCTACCTGTTTTCTCAGCTCTTGTCTTTACAATAAAACTTCCGAAACCTCTTATGTATACATTCTCATTATTTTTCAATGAATTTTTCACTTCATTCATAAATTTTTCTACAATCATCTGAACATCAGATTTATCCATTCCTGTTTTATCTGATATATTCTTAACAAGGTCAGCTTTTGTCATTATTATTGATTTTGTTAAACATTTGATTATAAGGCTAGCAAATATATAAATTTATATTTTAAATTATCTGATATAAACCATTAATTAATGGAATTAAAATTAATGATATTGCTAAATATCCATTTCCTGTCCCAATAAAAAATTTTATAAATGATTTTATTAACGTGGGCAATTGATTTTTGTATATTAGTATAAATAATTAAAATGAGTGGGACATTAAATAAAGTTATGTTAATTGGTCATCTAGGAGATGATGTCAAAATTAGACATTTTGATGGAGGAGGTTGTATTGCGAGATTCCCTTTAGCAACTAACGAAACATATACTAATAAATCTACTAATGAAAAGGTCACCAATACTGACTGGCATAATATAGTTGTCAGAAATAAAGCAGCTGAGATATGTGAAAAATATTTAGCAAAAGGAGATAAAGTATATGTTGAAGGAAGAATTAAAACACGAAAATGGCAAGGAGAAGATGGACAAGATAGGTATACTACTGAAGTTAATGTGGATGAATTTACTTTTTTATCTGCTAAAAAAGAATCTAATTCAGACAATTTAAGTTCAAATAAAGAAACTGAAGTTAATATTGAAGAAAAACCTAATCCTACTGAACAACCTGAGGATGATCTCCCCTTTTAAATTAAATAGCTAGTTCTTTGGATCTATATATTTTTAGTTTAATGTTTTTAGATCAGCCGTTTCTTTTTATTAAGATTCTGTCCATTATTGTATGCTTAGTATTATCTGCATTTATTTCAGGATCTGAAGTTGCACTTTTTTCTCTTAATAAGAATACACTGTTTTTGAAAGAGGGGAAATCTAAAAACTTGGATATAATAGAGAAATTATTATTAAAACCAAAAAAGCTACTAGCGACAATTCTAATTCTAAATAATTTTCTAAATATTGCAGTTGTTATTTTGTTTGCTTCTATTGACAACCTGTTTTTATCATCAATTAATAATGTTTTTATTGAGACTTTTATTGAAGTTGGAGTTATAGGATTGATTATATTATTTTTTGGAGAGATACTTCCTAAAATATATGCGAACAGGAATCCATTAATTTTTTCAAAAATTATTGCTTTGCCAATCTACTTTCTAGATAGATATCTTTTGTTTTTTTTAAATGTGCCAATGAGTAAGATTACTTTCTTTTTTGAATCATCTTTCATTAAAAACAAAAAAACCATTTCAGTTGATAACTTATCTCAGGCTCTTGAACTAACAGATAATGAAGAGACAAGTGTTGAGGAAAAAAAAATATTGAAAGGGATTGTAAATTTTGGAAACCTTGAAACGAGGCAAATAATGTGCCCTAGAGTAGATATGTTTGCCTTAAAAAAAACTTATAATATTTCAGATATAATTGAAAAAGTTATAAATAAGGGGTTTTCTAGAGTTCCAGTCTACGAAAATAACATGGATAAAATATTAGGGGTTCTATATGTCAAAGATCTGTTGCCCTATTTGGAAAATAAAGAGTTTAATTGGACCCAATTGCTTAGAGCTCCATTATATGTTCCTGAAAACAAAAAGTTAGATGATCTTTTAAATGAATTTAAAGCTAAAAAAATACATATGGCAATTGTAGTAGATGAATATGGAGGTACATCAGGATTAATAACTTTAGAGGATGTCATGGAGGAAATTTTTGGAGAACTAAATGATGAATTTGATGAAGAAGACCCTATGTTCTCTAAGCTTGATGATAATACTTATGTTTTTGATGCAAAAATTAATTTACAAGATTTTTATAAAGCATTAGAGTTGAAGGATTTCTCTTCTTTTGAACAAATAGCAGCAGATATAGAAACTTTAGGAGGATTATTATTAGAAAAAGCACAGAGGATCCCCAGAGTAGGTCAAGTAATAATTCATGAAGATTTTAAATTTGTTATCGAGATTGTAGATAAAAAAAGAATTAGACAAGTAAAAGTTATCCTAGAAAATAAATAAAAGTTTCAATGAACATACAGATTAAAAAATGGGGTACATTGATTCTTTTATCTATAATATGGGGCAGCTCATATATTTTAATTAAAAAAGGACTTACTGGATTAACAGCAATTGAATTAGGGTCAATTAGAATAATTATTACTACAATAATAGTTGCACCTTTTGGCTACTCAAAGATTAAATTGATTCCTAAGGAAAAATTTAAATGGGTTTTGTTTTCTGCATGTGTTGGTTCTTTTTTCCCAGCATATTTATTTGCATTTGCAGAAACACAAATTTCTAGTTCTGTTACAGCAGTAATGGTGTCACTGACTCCCTTATTTACTTTATTAATTAGTGTGCTAATTTTTTCTGCTGCCTTTATTCGAAGACAATTATTAGGAGTTTGTATTGGTTTTATTGGGATACTTATTTTAGTATATAATGAACTTTTAATTTCTTCATATAACTTACTGTTTGTCTCATTTGTAATTATTGCTGCATTCTGTTATGCAATAAATGCTAACATTTTAAAATATAAGTTACCAGGGATTCCAGCTATAGCACTTGTATTTATGAGTTTTGTCTTTCTTTTTATTCCGGCATTTATTATTTTAATTTTATCTGACTTCCCTATTTCAGAATTTATTTATGCTCCAGATATAATTGAGTCAATAGTATATATATTTATTCTTGCTTTATTTGGTACTGCAATAGCAAAAACAATGTATATAAAATTACTTGAAATCTCGACTCCTGTTTTTTCAGTATCAACAACTTATTTAATGCCAATAGTAGCAATATTTTGGGGACTTTTAGATGGAGAAGAATTTAAATTAATTCAGGTAATTGGTACAGCAGTTATACTAATAGGAGTGTATTTAGTAACAAAAAAAAAGGGCGCTTAAAAAAGCACCCTTGTTTTATTTATTCAAAATCTGAATCGGAAGTCTCAACATTTAACATTATTGAGGTGGCATTTAAAAACAACCCTCCAGGTATTGGCATTGAAGGTGTAACTAAGTTTATAGACATTGGAAAAAGTATTCCTTCGACCTCTTCATAATTGTTATAAAAATTTTCAGTTATTATACTATTTCCTTCTACTTCTTGTGTAGTTACTTCTTTCAACTTTAATCCAGTTTCAATAGAATAAAATAATGATTTAGAGTCTGAGACTTTTATTTCATATGCAGCCTCATCATCAACTTCAGTCTTGCCAACTAATTTTATAGTTGAATAGTCAAGATTAGTTTCAGTGAATAAAGCAGCGCTAGCAATAGCTTCTTCTAATTCTGCACCTGTTATTTCCATTTTCTGACCCATAACCTCCATAAATCCAGATGATTGATTTACAACAATTTTTTGAGATTGTCCCATAACACTAATAGTAGTTAAAGATTGATTTTTATTACTCTTTAAACGGTATAGTTCAAAAGGGTTACCCATAACATCAGCAACATATGCTTCTTCAATTGATGTNACAGAATTTAATTTATCAAGACCACCAATTGCATCAATATAATTATCAATTATACTTCCAGCTGTTAACGTCTCATCAACAGAATAATCTGGTCTTTCTGTTTCAATTCCAAACTGATCGTAATATGTAACCTCAACTTTTTCCCCATCTAAAAAAATATTTTCAAGCTTCTCACTTATGTCTCTAATCTTTCCTGTTACAACAATTTGAGAATTATCTATTAAAAAAAACTTTTTTGCAGAATTTAAAACCTCATCTTTAGAGACTTTATTTATGTTGCTTAGAATAGTTTTAAAAAAATCTGGAGGTAAATTTTCAGTTCTAATTAATAAAGCTTGATTAGCAATTGTTCTAGGTTCTTCCATTGACATTGCAAAGGATCCAAAGTAGCCAGATTTTACATTAACCAATTCTTCATCAGTAACAAGATTATTTGTAATAAGTTTTAACTGATTAACCATCTCAACAATAGCGCTATCTGCAACTTCAGTTCTAACAGTTGTTCTTGCCTGAAACTTTGTTTTACTTTTATAATTAGTTGGAAGACCTGAATATGCACCATAAGCATAACCTTTTTCTTCTCTTATAACAGTAAATAATCTTGATTCAGGCCCTGCACCAAGAATTCTATTTGCAACATTACCAGAAAAATAATCTTTATCAGATCTTTTTCTATTTATAACATTTTGAATAGTTATTTCAACATTTGATGCGTTGGGTACATCAACCACATGGATTTTTGTGCTTTCCGGAATTTGAGGATCTTTAAATTCATTGATAGAGTTTTCACCAAACATAGAATCTAAATTTTTAGAAAAACTCCAATTACCAAAAAGTTTTTTAACTAGACTGATAGTNTTTTCTAAATTTACATCACCTATTACTACTAAGTAAGCATTATTTGGTTTAAAGTAATTATTATAAAATGCATTCACATTGTCTATACTTATTTTAGAAACTGTGCTTTCTGTTGAGTACTCAGACGATGGATGCTTTTGTTTAAAAGCAATTATATCTTCCACTCTTCTAGCAATTGTTGACGTGTTTTTTTCATTAAATTTTAATCCTTCAATCAATTTAATTTTTTCTTTTTCAAATTCTTCATTATTGAAAACAGGATATAATGCTCCTTGAGCAAACATAGTCATTGATCTTTCAAAATATCTAGCTAAAGAAGAAAAGGAACCTCCATTTGAGGAATAGTTAATAAACGATCCCATAAAATCTTTCTCCTCTATAAATTCATCTTTGCTTTGAAATTTATTTCCCTTGCCCANATTAGATGAAAGCAAACTTTTAACTCCTGATAATTCTCCTTCTAAAATTGGAGGATTATCCATAATAAGTGTTGCGGAAGCCAGGGGTAGCTTATCGTTAACTACTACCATAACAGTTAGATTATTATCTAATTTAATCGTGTATGGTTCCTTAAAACTTATTTCTGGTGCAGGCCCAGGTTCTGGAATACTTCTATCTATTTGTGCATTTACAAAATTTGATGCCATTATAATTATTAGTACTAATAATTTTTTGGATATACCAATCATTACAATTTTTTTCATACTCTTATTTTCAAGTTTCATTAGTTTNTTAAATATATTTTTCATTATTTATTTTTTTGATTCTGGAAGATACTCCATGATTAATCTTTGATTTTTCTTAAGGTATTTATTAGCAACTTCTTTTATTTCTTCAGGAGAAATAGATCTGTATACATCAGTAATTTTATTTATCACTGAAGCATCACCATATATATTATGATAGCTGGCAAGAATTTGGCTTATACCATTAACAGATTGGAGTGAAGAAACAAAAAAGTTTTCTAAGTTATTTTGAATTTTTTGATAATCCTTTTCTGAAATAACCTCTTCCTGAATTTTATTAATTTCAACTTCAACTTCTTTAATCAAATCATCAAAACTAGTTTCGCCTTGAGGTAGCACTAGAATAGCAAACATACTATGATCTTCATGTTCAATATTGAAGACTTGTACTTGTAGAGCCATTTGTTTTTCATCAACTAATTTTTTATAAAGTACAGAGCTTTCACCACCGCTTAGATAAGTAGATATGTAATCTAAAACCGACGAGTCTCTTTCAGTTTCAGATGGAGTTCTAAAAGCATAAAAAAGAGCAGGGATTTGAATATTTGGGTCAAACTCTTGAACTCTTAATTCTTCAAATGGTTGTTCCTCAGGTACAATTTTGATTGGTTTATTTCCTTTGTTAGGCACCTCATTAAAATAATGACTTATTAATTCTTTTGTGTTTTCTATGTCTATATCACCAGCAATAACAAAAACTGCATTACTTGGAGAATAAAACCTTTCTTTAAAATCCATGAAGTCTTGAAGAGTTGAATTGTTTAGATCCTCTTCAAAACCTATAAGTGGAGCTTTGTATGGATGAACTTTAAAAAAGTTTTTCTTTAAAAAAGTATAAAATCTACTGTAAGGTTGATTATCTCTTTGTCTTTTTTCTTCTTTTACNGCTTCTCTTTGAATATCAACTGATTCCTGATCAATTACGGGATGTAACATTATTTCAGAATATCTCCACAAAGCTAATTCTAGACTATTTGAAGGTAGTGTAACGTAATAAGAAGTTAAATCAACACTGGTAGATGCATTTCCACTACCTCCCCTTGATCTATAAATCTTAAACCACTCACCTGAGTCCATATTCTTAGTTTCTTTTCCTAACATATGTTCAAATAGATGGGCATATCCTTTTTTGCCTTCATCTTCATCTTTAGATCCAACATGATATTGAAGAACAGCAGATACAACTGGAGCAGAGTTATCTTGATGTAAAATAACATGAAGACCATTATCAAGATTATATTCAATAAAGTCTACTTTTTGAGCACTGCATAAAAATGAAGAAGCAAAAACAATANTAAATAATATTTTTTTCATGAACTTTATTTTAAATGAGGCGCTAAGATACTTAATGTTTTGCTAATTTTGAATAATTAAATATTNTAAATAATGAAAAAAATCTTCTTACTTAGTATACTGAATATTTTATATTCTTGTTCTCANTTAGATANTACANCATCAAGTGTTTTTGAAATCGATAAAACTGATGAGACAATTGAAAGATTAATTATTGATTCAGAATATCTAGTAGTTACAGAGTTTAACAAAACTTCTGGANCATTTGTTAAAACTTATGGAGGATATTATGAAATAGAAGGAGANAGTTATCAGGTTTCTCTTGAATTTAATTCTGATTTTGAAAAAGACAGTATAAAGTCTATAGAATTAACAAAAGATAATAATTGGAGAAATATTTCTAAGCCAAAATCAATGCTACAAGGAAAATGGGTTATGTCTGGAAGATATAATAATGGAGAATTTAGAACTAGAGACACAAATNTTCCAAGAAAAACTATGAAAGTTCTAATTGATGGTTTTTTCCAATGGATTGCTTTTAATACTGAAACTTTTAGGTTCTCTGGNAGTGGAGGAGGAGAGTATGAAGCAGTAGATGGNAAATACATTGAAAAAATTCAATATTTTTCAAGAGATGATAGTAGGGTTGGAGCAGAGCTTGATTTTAATTATGAAGTTAAGGAAGGANATTGGCANCATTCAGGACTAAGTAGTAAAGGAAACCCAATTAATGAAGTATGGACATTAAGATAAATTCAATAAAGTGGATATAAAGGAAATATTATCAATTATCACCCTTAAGAAACTAGATGAAAATANGTTTGAAGGGAAGAATTATAAAACTATTTGGGGTAGAGTTTTTGGAGGTCAAGTTCTAGGACAATCTCTCCATGCAGCATACCAAACAGTTCCAGATGACAGAATTGCTCACTCAATGCATGGTTATTTTATTTTACCCGGAGATATTAATATCCCAATAGTTTATGAGGTTGATAAAATTAGAAATGGCGGAAGTTTTACAACTAGAAGAGTTGTTGCGTTTCAGAATAACAAAGCAATTTTTAATATGTCTGCTTCATTTCAAAAAAAAGAGAAAGGTTTTGATCATCAAGTCTCTATGCCTAATGTTTTGATGCCTGAATTGCTTCTTACAGATTTCCAGCAAGCTGAGAAGCACAAAGATNATTTTCCAGATAAATATAAGNTGTTCTTAAAAGCTCATCCTGAGATATTTGAATTTAAACCTGTAGAAACACCAATTTTTCTTCAGAAAAAAAATCAAGCTCCAAAAAGCCACTTTTGGTTCAGACTAAAAGACACAATAGATAAGCCTCTTTCAATACATCATCAGTTATTAGCATTTGCTAGNGACTATGGACTATTATCAACTTCTACATTACCCCATCGGGAGGAAATATCATCTTCACTGGCTTATTATGCTAGTTTAGATCATGCACTGTGGTTCCATAGAGATTTTTCAATTAACGATTGGNTACTATATGATGTAGAAAGTCCAAGTGCTTCAAATTCAAGGGGCTTTTCAAGAGGAAATATATTTAATGTTGATGGGACAATGATTGCTTCTGTAACTCAAGAGGGATTAGTTAGAAAATATGTTAGCCCCTAATGTCTAGATTTTTAATAGTCTTAATAATNCTCTTTGTAGGATGTCAAAAAGAAGNCTCCTCAAATATTAAGAATTCGGAAATTGATTCATCAATTATTGACAGAGAACTTAAAGACTCTATTNTAGTTGGCAACAATATNTTTGATATTTCATATAATGAGATTTTTGAACAACCAAATTGGNTTAANTANCAAGTTAGAGATATAGAAAAAAATGCCGATAGGGATGGGATGAATTTTTTTAAAGTAGATTCTGTCNANACATCTGATGATAATGACTATTATAATAATAGATGGGATAGAGGACACATGGCTCCGGCAGGTTCATTTAATGATTCTTATTCTAATCTATTAGCAACTTTTTCTTATTTAAATGTAGCCTTACAATATGATGATCTCAATAGAGGTGCTTGGGTAGACCTTGAAGAAAAAGTTAGAGAGTGGGCTGAAACATTAGGTGCGATACAAGTTGAAATTAATTTAGAATTCAANNCT
The DNA here is from genome assembly GCA_002729755.1 of Flavobacteriaceae bacterium. GTDB lineage: Bacteria > Bacteroidota > Bacteroidia > Flavobacteriales > Flavobacteriaceae > Marisimplicoccus. The sequence goes on along the minus strand of PBYT01000013.1, from coordinate 4,816 downwards.
GATCATATTACTTTAGATACAGGGGCNCATGTTCCAACAGGCTTTTATAAATTCTTGACTTTCCCAGATAANTCTAAAAAATGTTATTANTTTCCTAACATTACTCCAGAGAAAAATTGGGAAGAATATGAGATTAGTTGTAATTAAAGTTTTTATNTTGTNANNATGAAANTAAAGNTNTTNNTNTTNATNCTNTTTACAACNTATTTAAGTTCNCAAGAANANTCAAAANNTTTTATNGCNCCANAAGGNAATNTNCTTATAGGNGCNGANCTNCANACNCATACTGTTTTTTCAGATGGNATGGTATGGCCAAGTATTAGANCTGAAGAAGCACAAAGAGAGGGGTTTGAACTTATAGCAATTACTGATCACNTAGAATATCANCCAAAGAAAGAAGATATCCCAAACCCTGATTTTAACAGATCATATCAGATTGCAAAAAAATCTGTAAGTGGCGGNGATTTAATAGTTATTCCAGGTTCNGANATAACNAGANACATGCCTCCAGGTCATTTTAACGCCATCTTTATTAAGGATGCAAATAAACTATTAATTGAAAGTGATTCTATTGCTGGAATCTATGAGGCTAATAAACAGGGAGCATTTGTTTTTTGGAATCATCCTCATTGGACTAGTAAGGAAGACGGAAGAATGGATGGTATTGCAAAACTAGACCCAGTTCACAAGAAATTAATTAAAGAAAACTTGCTGCATGGTTTAGAAGTTGCAAATGAACTTACCTTTTCAGAGGAAGCTCTTGAGATTGCACTAGATAATAATCTAACAATCCTAGGCACTTCAGATATTCATGGAATAGCAGACTGGCTTTTTGAAATTCCTGAAGGAGGGCATAGACCCTTAACCTATATTCTTTCAAAAGATTTAAATCACAGTTCAATAAAAGAGGCATTGTTTAGGGGTAATACCTTTATATGGTTTGAGGATCTAATTGCAGGGAAAGAAGAGGTTTTATCATCAGTTATTAGGTCAAATCTAGAAATCAAAAGTAATGGATATGTTGGTGAGACAACATTGCTTGAAGTAAGCTTTACAAATCTAAGCAGCCTCCCTCTTAAACTAAGTTATATTGGAGAGTTTACATTTCACCAATATTCAGACTTTATAGAAGTTCCTGCAAAGAAAACAGTAAAAGTTCAAGTTAAAACAATTGAAAAATTAAAATCTCTGGTTATGCACTTTAAGATTCTTAATGCAATAATAGGAAGAAAGAAAAACCTTCATGTTAGCTATAACTTGGATATTCAATAAAATATTATTAGTTAACTATGGCTGAAAAAAAAGAATGGAGACCACTACCAGATTTTCTTACTATCAAAGAGAGTAAAATCGAAGGTTTAGGAATATTTGCTACTAAGGAAATTAAAGAGGGTTCAGACCTTGGAATATCTCATGTATATGATGATAGATTCCCAGATGGATATATCCGATTACCTATAGGAGCATTTATTAATCATCATGAAATGCCTAATTGTAAGGGAATTGTTAGTGAATCAGACCCATTACTTGGTAAACTAAAACATATAAGGATTATCGCAATAAAAGATATTGAAAAAGGGGAGGAAGTAACGCTTAATTATATTATAAATAAATTAGATAATCCTCTTTGGGAATTCGAGTATGAGGTTTCCCAATAATTATTCAACACAATTCTAATCTATTCTTTTCCCGGCCAACTCAAACGTATCTGCAAGATATCCAGTTATCTCATCACCCTCAACATATAGTTCAAAGAAAACATCATATTGGTTTTGTATTAACACATCAATATAAAGAATATCCTCTTCTATCTCAGTTTCATTAATAACCATACCTTCAGCTAGTTCTCCAGACAGGGATTCAAATACAGAGGTCAGTCCATCTTCATCTTCTTTAACAGTGAGAGACATTATTACATCACCTGACATTGGTAAATCAAAAATTTGAAATTCAAAAGTACCAAGAAATTTTTCGTTTGGATTATTGCTTTCTGCAACTTGAGATGCAGGATTAAGAAGTGCTCCACATGATATAATTGCAATGCTAAAAAAGGTAAGGACTATTTTTTTCATAATATAAATTTTGTAGCAATATAGAAACAGAAGTGTTATAATCCAATTAAATATTGAAACTTCACAAAAAATTGAGATTGATTAACTCTCATAGGATCAAAATCTTCTGGATCAACATTAAAATCATGAATTGAATTTTGATTACTCCCAATATAGAATATTGTTGATGGATTTGGATTCCATTTTAATAAAGGTTGGATAAAGAATGTTTCATTAAAATCATTATACTCTGAAATAATCCTGAAGCTTAAATCATTATTAAACTGATAACGAACGGCAAACCTAGATATATATCCACTAAAAAAATTATTGGATTTATCAAGTCTTTCAAGTTTAGCATAATTAATTGAAGGCTGAATATTAAGATTTTCTCCAATTTTATATTCTAATGAAATATAAGCTTCTCTTTGCCTTCCAATTTCTGGAATATCTTCATTATATGCAATTTCCCTTCCAAAGGTAAACTTTGTTACAAAAGTTAAATTAGATGTAGGAAATCCCTTAATATTTAACTCTGATTTTCCCACATTTTTATAATCAACACCCAGATAATTTCTTAAAAAATTTATATCGTAATTATACTTTATTTCTGTTTTTCCAACGGTCACAAATGATAAATCAAAATCAAAATTTCTAGATTTTATATCATTATCATAATTATATGTAATGTCCCCTTTGAGGCTAGTTTCTAATTTTGAGATAATCCCTTCTTCAAATAAGACTTCATACTTCTGAGTGAATGTTAACCATTTTCTATTATTTTTTGGAGTAAATCCAACATCCGCTCTATATCCAGGTGTAATACCCCTATAAAAAAAAGATGAATCCCAGTGTTCTGTTTGTCGTGAAAATCTAAAATATGTAGCACTTCCACTAAACTTTTCACCATCAAGTCTTACCGTTTTATTTAAAAATGTATCATCACTATCAATCCAATCTTGGATTGGCTCTTTGTTAAAGTTTTTAATTAATTCAAATTGTATTCTCCAGATTTTATTAATAGTAATTAACCCATCTATACCAAACAAATTTCCATAGCCTCCACCTTCATAGAATCTATTGGTAGTAAAGGCTCCAAACTTAGTCCCAGAATTAAATAATTTTTGATGTCTAAATGCATTTACATAGCTTACTGCTCCATCCCCAATATATGACTTGTCTTCCCCTCCAATTAGATAAGGTGAGGTTTGATCTATAGCTGTCAACATTATAGTACCAGATGATTCACCTTGATTAATAATTTTTGAAGATATCGAAGGAGAATTAATTGTTCTAGAGTAAAATGCACCATCCATAAATTTTAATAAGTCCATTCCCTTGTTAAAAAATGGTCTTAGTTCAGGATATTGAAGAGCATAAGCAGAGTTTATATCTAGTTGAGTTCTATCAGCTTCTACCTGAGAGAAATCAGGATTGATTGTTAATTCAAGTGATGCAGAAGAGGATAAATCATAACTTACACCAAGACCAACCTCTCCATTTATCCCCTCAAAATTTATAGGATCATTAAGTGAACTTTCTCTTTCTCCAGATAGATTTCCAGATATGTATGGTAATAATTCAACTTTCCTTTTATAAACTACATCTTTCATGATAAGCCTGTCTGTTACTTGACAAGCCCAACAAGGATCATTTCTATCAAATCGTTGACTTTGACTTCTATGAAATATGCCGTCAATAGTATAAACTCTAGAAAGATTGAAATGCCAAATTTGATTTTCCCCTTTTGGATATGGAATTGAATTAAGAGGAATTTTAAATTCTAGGATATATCCATCACTTACAATATTGCCTTTGGTTTCATAGATAGTATTATAATTTGGATCAAAGGCGTCTTCTTCAGTTGTTGCATTTTTAACTCTAATATCAAGCTGGCTACCATAAGCATTTGCTCCAATTATATAATTAGCTCTAGCATCTTTAAAAGGGTCAAACCTGATAAAAACAATATCTTCATTTTGATACTCAACTTTATCTCTTGGTCTAATTTGTCCTCTAATATTTTGAGGGTCCGCATAAGCTTTAATACCAAAATAAAGATACGAATCAGTATAGGTTACATATACATCAGTTTTAACTTTGGTAGGAGTATTATCTCCTGGTTCTTGTTCATATTCAACAGGAACCATAACTCCAATGCTTTTTTCTTCTTTTGACAGTACACCATCAATAATAATATTAGACTCATCAGCTTTTAAAAGAATAAAATCTTTTTGACTATAAAGTGAAGACTGTAAAAAAACAACGAGAAAAAGGAGGGTGACCTTTGGCATAATAATCGGCTAAATTAACACAATATTTTTAATATAATACCTGTGGGTTTTCATTTTGTCAATTTTGATTATACCTTCATCTATCCATTCATTAATTTGGCCACTTTTTTCCCACTTATTGCTATCTTTAAGTTAAAACTATGTGTTTAATTTAAAATTTAATTATGTCGAGAATTGAAAATTCTAATTTATCGTTAAAAGATATTTATTTTCTTTTAGAGAATCCTGAGGAAATTAAATTAAATGATTCACTTAAAACAAAGATTAATCAAAGTTTTAATCGTACTCAAAAAATGGCTAAGGATCCAAAGCCTATTTATGGAATAAATACAGGTGTTGGACCTTTATGCACAAAAAAAATTAGCCCTGAAGACACTAAATCTTTACAACGAAATTTGCTATTAAGTCACTCTGTTGGTGTTGGAAATCCAATAAGCCCAGAACTCTCAAGAATAATGTTGCTTTGTAAAA
>PBYT01000012.1 GCA_002729755.1 Flavobacteriaceae bacterium | reverse complement strand
CCAACTTTCAAAACTATACTTCTCTTTAATTTAATAATCTTATCCAAAAGAATTGATCTTGCATTATCATAAAGTTCTGAATGATTATAAANATTAAATATGTAATCTAATAATATAGATCTTGAATTTTTATTAATCTCAGTTTGATATGGGTCTGAAGATTTAAACTTATATACAGAATTAATAATAACATCTAAATATTCATCCAATGANAGCAATCGCTTATTTAGCATGTTTTGCTGAACGATTCTATTAACTCTTTGATAATCTAGAAGTAGATTAAACGTATGGTTCAAAATTGAAGATGATGCTGAGATATAATCAAAGACAACTCCTGTTTTAGATTCAAAATTTTCTCTTGTTCTATTGTTCCTAAATGATCTAGGAGTAATTATTTTAATTAACTCTTTAGGTAAAATTAAATTTTCAGGATTCACAACATTCATTAAAGATTGTAGTGANTTAATTTGCAAGTCATTATTAACAAACTCTATTTTTTCATTTTTATTTGTCTTAACAAAATATTGGTAATTCAAACCTCCTATAGCTTTTGCTGTTGCCTCAATCTGATATCTATGAAGTAAATAGATTGGAACGAGAATATCCTCAATTTTAGAATATGGCTCATTATCTTTTAAATAATTTAAATCTATATTATTAATTGCTATCTCTCTTACTNTAATTAATTTATTCAATTCTTTATAAGGAAGATCCCCATTATCCCAAAGATGAGAAAACGGATGGGCACTTCCAAAAGGTCTAGAATCAGAATCACTAATAAACCCTAATCCTTTATTTGAAGCATCTTCAATGATTCTGTTTAATTCCAAAAATTCATTTTTGTCTTTAGAAAAANCACTATATGCATATGCAACACTAACTTTATCCCACTCACCAATATTCTTATCATAAGCATTATCTAGATTAATCTTATCNTTAATAATGTCTATTTTGGGATGCGGATAATCCATTACAGAGGATCTATNTGAAATACTTGATAAATAATTATGNGNAAAACCTAATGTGTGTCCAATTTCATGTGCGGATAATTGTCTAATTCTATCTAGAGAAGTTTCTACTATTTTTTTATTATTAATCTCANCATTTGGATTTTCTGTAAGTCCAAGTAAAATCATATAATCTTGCCTNACTCTTAAACTACCAAGACTAACTTGACCTTTTATAATCTCTCCNGTTCTCGGGTCTACAATACTTGCACCGTAACTCCATCCTCTAGTAGACCTATGAATCCATTGAATCAAATTATANCTAATATCCATAGGNTCAGCATCTTCAGGTAATATTTTAATTTGAAATGCATTCTTATAACCTATNCTTTCAAAAGCTTGATTCCACCATCTCCCTCCTTCTATCAAAGCTGTTTTAACAGGTTCTGGGGTACCATTATCAAGATAATATACTATAGGTTCAATAGCTTCGCTAATCACACTTTCATTTTCTTTCTTTTCTAGACGATGTCTAACTATATATTTTTGTTCTGTTGNTTCNTTAATAGGGGTAGAATAATCAAATACANTAAACGGATTAGAACCACTTCGTGGATCNAATCTTCTTTTCTTATAGTTATTATCAGGAAGNTNNATAAATGAATGATGTTGATTTACNGTTAAGTTTGAGGGAGTAGGAGTTACATTTCTAAGCAGTGAACCTTTAGGATTACCAATAAAAGTTAACATAACATCAAACTCAATATTTTTTGGAAATGCTTTAGTTCTTTCTAAATCAATTGCTGATTTTGACAAATCTAATGAGTAAGTGCCTGAATTTGAATTCTTTAATCTGTTTGACACTCCATGTGNATCTTNTAAAATAAATGNTGTTAAGTCAATATAGTGCTTATTGTCTTTTGAATTTAATATTTTAAATCCATAAAGAACTGATCTAGCAAAAGCTTGATNTACAGCTTTGNTTTCTAAATTATTATTAGAAGTNGAAATAAATTTTAAATTTGGTTGAATTAAAAATATCTTATCCCCTTTTTTTGTAAAATAAACAACTCTGGCATTACCAAGCTGTCCTCTATCAAGGCCTAAATCATTATTACCAACACCTCTACTTAATGAGTTTACATATAAAAATTCTTGATCTAGTTTGTCAATTGCAAGAGTTATTTTTCCATTATCATTATTATATGTATAGTCAAAATATCCTTTAAATTCTATCTCTTGAGAAAATAAGATGTAATTAAAAAGGAAAAATGCAATTATTGAATTTCTCATAAAAACGTATTTTTAGAAATATAATTTTTTTATTTGACAATGAATAATTAAATTTCAATAAAATCTTCTATGTTTTCTAAGGAAAATTTAAAATCCCTTTTTGAACGTCTTGCTACGTTAAGGGAGTATCTTTGACATTGATTCAAAAAAAATACTTGTTTCCGAAAAAGAAAAGGAAGCTTCAGATCCAAATTTTTGGTCAGACTCAAAAAAAGCTGAACAACAAATGAAATTAATTCAAAATGAAAAAAAGATTTTGAATGATTTTTATACTGTTGAAAGTTTAATTAATGACCTTGAGGTACTTAATGAATTCTATCAAAAAAAAGAAATCTCTGAACAAGAGATAAATAATCATTACAATAAAACATTGGATAGTCTAGAAGAAGTAGAATTTAAAATGATGTTAAACAAGAAAGAAGATTCAATGAGTGCTATTCTTCAGATTACTGCTGGAGCTGGAGGTACAGAAAGCTGTGATTGGGCCGAAATGTTAATGAGAATGTATTTGATGTGGGCAGAAAAAAATACTTTTAAAATAAAAGAACTAAATAATCAACCTGGAGATGTTGCTGGAATAAAAACTGTAACTCTTCAAATTGATGGAGAGTATGCATTTGGATGGCTTAAAGGGGAAAATGGAGTTCATAGACTAGTGAGAATATCACCTTTTGATAGTAATGCAAAAAGACATACATCATTTGCATCTGTTTATATTTACCCATTAGTTGATGAGAGTATTGAAATAATAATTAATCCTAGTGATATTTCTTGGGAGACTATGAGATCTGGTGGAGCAGGTGGTCAAAGTGTTAATAAATTGGAAACTGCAGTAAGACTTAGGCATAAACCTTCTGGAATAGTTGTTGAAAACTCTGAGACAAGATCTCAACTTGATAATAAGGATAAGGCAATGCAATTACTAAAATCTCAATTATATGAGATGGAAATACAGAAAAGTCAAGAAGAAAGAAAAAAGATTGAAGATTCAAAAAAGAAAATAGAATGGGGATCACAAATTAGAAATTATGTTTTACATCCTTATAAAATAGTCAAAGATATTAGGACAAGTATTGAAAGAACAGATGTGGAAAATGTATTGAATGGAGATTTAAATGAATTCCTCAAGTCTTATTTGCTAAGAGATTAAAAAGGCATATCATCCTTATCGTCTAGCTTTTCTTGATCAGACTTGTTAAGCTTGGATTGAAATTCAAAAGGAGAATCATAACTATCAATATCTTCAAACTTACCTAACTCTGCTGAAAATTTAAGTCTAATCTTTCCTAATGCTCCATTTCTATGCTTAGCAACAATAAATTCTGCTTGACCTTGAGATGGAGTTTGCATATCATCATCCCAGTTTTCCATGCCATAATATTCCGGTCTATAAATAAAAGAAACTATATCAGCATCTTGCTCAATTGCCCCAGATTCTCTTAAATCAGATAAAATTGGTCTTTTTGAGCCTGATCTAGTTTCTACAGCCCTTGAAAGCTGTGATAGAGCTATAACAGGTATATTTAATTCTTTTGCTAAAGCTTTTAAATTTCTTGAAATAATAGATATTTCCTGTTCTCTATTACCAGTTTTTGTAGAACTACCAAGATTCATTAGTTGTAGATAATCTATAATAATAACTTTTATATCATTTGAGGAAACTAATCTTCTTGCCTTTGCTCTTAATTCAAAAATCGTAAGAGATGGAGTATCATCTATAAATAATGGAGCACTTTCAAGACCAGATATTTGATTGTTTAATTGTTGCCATTCATGTTCTGCTAATTTACCTGTTCTTAGTAAATCCGATTTTAATCCTGTCTCAGCAGATATTAGTCTTGTAATTAATTGTATAGATGACATCTCAAGAGAAAAAAAAGCAACTGGAACTTTGTGAGTAATAGCCATATTTCTTGCCATTGATAAAGCTAAAGCAGTTTTTCCCATACCTGGTCTTGAAGCAACAATTATAAGATCACTTGGTTGCCATCCTGAAGTTAATTTATCAAGTTTATCAAACCCACTACTAACTCCACTTAACCCTTCTTGCTTAGATATTTCGTCGATTTTCCTTTTAGCTTCCCTAACTAGATCTTCAGCACTAACTGATGACTTTTTTAGATGTCCTTGTGTAATATCATATAATTTAGATTCAGCTTCATCTAATAAATCTATTACATCAGTACTTTCATTATACGCTTTTTGAATAACTTCATTAGAAATTTTAATCAATTTCCTTTGTATAAATTTCTGTTGAATTATTCTAGCATGGAACTCTATATGGGCAGAAGAAGAAACCTTTTGAGAAAGCTCAATTAGATAATACTCTCCACCAATATTCTTAAGTGTTTTATTTTTTTTTAAATCAGCAGATACTGTAAGCAAATCTATTGGTTCTGAATTCCTAAAAAGTCTTTCAATAGATTCAAAGATAAGTTGATGTGACTTTTTATAAAAAACCTCTGGTATCAAAATTTCTATAACCTCATCAACACCTTTTTCATCAATCAGCATTGCTCCGATAACTGCTTCTTCTAAATCAATTGCTTGAGGCGGTAATTTACCATCATTTATATTGATTACTGAAGATGGATCATTCTCAAATATCTTTAAAGGGTTTGGTTCTTCCATTTTATAAATTTATATAAAAGAAAGCATTTTAGATAATATAGACGGATGAGTGTTTATAAAAGTTTAAACATTAAAATTGTTGATAAGTGAGATTAATTGTTGATAGAGAAATTTAACTATTAAATTTGCCAATCTTGTAAAATCTTTCTCTTCTATTAGAAATCAGTTTATCAGTTGATAGTCGTTGTAATTTTTTAAATGAATTAAGAATTTCTTCTTTAACAATTACAGATATCTCTTCTGGATTATAATGAGCTCCACCAAAAGGTTCTTTTATGATTTTGTCAATAAGTTTATTTTTATACATATCATCAGCAGTTAATTTTAATGCCTCTGCAGCTTGTTCTTTATAGTCCCAACTTCTCCATAATATAGAGGAACAAGATTCTGGTGAAATTACTGAATACCATGTATTCTCAAGCATTAAAATACAATCTCCAATTCCTATTCCTAAAGCACCTCCAGAAGCACCTTCTCCAATTATTACAACAATTATAGGAACTTTTAAAGACATCATTTCAAATAGATTTCTTGCTATTGCCTCACCTTGTCCCCTTTCTTCAGCTTCTAGTCCAGGATATGCTCCAGGTGTATCAATAAATGAAATTATAGGAATATTGAATTTTTCAGCATGTTTCATTAACCTTAGTGCCTTTCTATATCCTTCTGGGTTTGCCATTCCAAAATTTCTAAATTGTCTTGTTTTAGTATTATATCCCTTTTGAGTACCAATAATCATAAAAGTTTGATTATCAATTTTACCAAATCCACCAATCATAGCCTTATCGTCTGAAACATTCCTATCTCCGTGAAGTTCAAGAAATGAATCTCCTGATATATTTTTTATATAATCCAGTGTATAAGGTCTATTAGGATGTCTTGATAACTGAACTCTTTGCCAGGGTGTTAAATTACTATATATACTTTTTTTAGTCTCATGAAGTTTCTTTTGAAGAAGATTAAATGTTTTTGTTTTTGTTGTATTAACATTAGTCTCGTCCTCAATTGACTTGTATTTATCAATTTGATCTATAATATCTTTAATGGGTAATTCAAAATCTAAAAACTCCATAATGTCTTCTTTAAATTATGTATGTAAATATATTTATTAATTATAACTTATTTCATAGCTTTTTTCAATAAAAAAAATGCAATTAAAGAAAAAATAAAAATTACTCCCCACGCAGCTATTCCAGGAGAAAAGTTTGATTTTACAACTAATACTCCTAATATTTTATCTAAGAAAATAAAGAAAAATCCAAGGGAAACTCCTATAGCTAAATTTAATCCCATACCTCCTCTTTGTTTAAATGAAGAAACTGAAACACCTATTATTGATAGAACAAAGCAAGATAAAGGAAGTGTATAACGTTTATGCCTTACAAGTAAATGTGAATTAATCAGTGTAGACCCACTACTTTTTTCATATCTAATTAATTTATTTAATTGAGAATAATTTAATGTCTCCGCAACATAGTTTACAGGTGCTAGATCATTAATATTAAAATCCAGTATTGTGTCCTTATAATTCATTTTTTCTAATATTTCCAAATCATCTTTAAAGGTTCTTATTCTATAGTTCATAAGTCTAAAAACACTATCTTCCTCACGCCATCTTATAGTAGTAGACGATATTTTGTGTTCCATCTTAACCCCCTTAAAATGCTCAAGTGTAAAATTTGCTCCTCTTTTTCTTGAAGGGTCATAACTACTAACATATACATATTCATTATTATTTATTTGCTTAAACAATCTATTTATTTGTCTTTCATCTTTGTTTTTTACATATGTTGAAATAAACTCATTGAACCTAAGATTAGATTTAGGAACTATATACATTCCAGAAAAAAAAGTAAACAACATTATTAAAGAAGCTGAAATTAAATAAGGTCTTATAAATCTATTGTAAGATAATCCTGATGACAACATAGCTGTAATTTCAGTGTTATTTGCAATCCTTGATGTAAACCATATTACAGCTAAAAAAATAAATACAGGATAAAGTTGATTTCCAAAATACCAAATAAAATCTATATAGTAATCAATAATTTTTTCAGTAGGCACTTCATTTTCTCTATACTTGTCAATTTTCTCTGCTATATCAACCATTATTCCAATAGGAATAAATAGACCAAGCATCATAAAGAAAGTGGCGATATATTTTTTAATTATATATAAGTCTAAGATCTTCATTTGTTCAAAAATAAGTAAACAATTAATCAAGACAATAAGTTTGTTAATTAATAATCAATAATTGATGATAAAAAGAAGATATTCAACTTTGATTATGATAAGTTTAATATTACATTTATCCTTATATAATAATAAATGGATAAAGACCTCAACAACCTAGTTTATCAAGTCAGGAGAGATATTTTAAGAATGGTTCATCAAGTTAATTCTGGTCATCCTGGAGGATCGTTAGGTTGTACTGAATTCTTTATTGTTATGTTTAATAAAATTTTGAATTTTAATCTTCCTTTCTCAAAAGATGGAATTAATGAAGATGTTTTTTTATTATCAAATGGTCATATATCACCTGTATATTATAGTATTCTTTCAAGAATCGGTTTTTTTGAATTAAATGAATTAAAAACATTTCGTAAAATAAATTCTAGACTTCAAGGACATCCTACTAACCATGACAACCTTCCTGGAATTAGAATTTCATCTGGATCTCTTGGTCAAGGACTATCTGTTAGCATTGGAGCAGCCTTATCAAAGAAATTAAATAACGATAAGTCCTTAGTTTACGTATTAACTGGTGATGGAGAACTTCAAGAAGGTCAAAACTGGGAAGCATTTATGTTTGCTTCTGCTAATAAAATAGATAATTTAATTGCAGTAATCGATTTAAACGGTCAGCAAATTGATGGATCAACTTCTGATGTTTTAGATATAGGAAACTTAAATGATAAACTTTGCTCGTTTGGATGGGAAGTTATTGAGATTGAAGAAGGTAATAACATGGAAGAAATATTTAAAACATTAACAAAAGCAAAAGAATCAACAAGAAAAAGAAAACCTGTAGCAGTATTAATGAAAACAATAATGGGAAATGGTGTTGATTTCATGATGCATACACATGAGTGGCATGGTATAGCACCAAATGACGAACAACTAGAAATTGCTCTTTCACAAAACGCTGAAACAATAGGTGATTATTAATTATGAGAGAATATACTAACACGGGAAATAAAGATACAAGATCTGGGTTTGGTGAAGGTCTAAGTGAATTAGGAAGAAACAACAAGAAAATAGTTGCTCTATGTGCTGATTTAACAGGTTCCTTAAAGATGAATGATTTTGCAAAAGAAAATCCTGATAGATTTATTCAAGTGGGAGTTGCTGAAGCAAATATGATTGGTATTGCTGCTGGATTAACAATTGGGGGTAAAATTCCATTCACTGGTACCTTTGCAAATTTTTCTACTGGAAGAGTTTATGATCAAATAAGACAATCAGTGGCTTACTCATCGAAAAATGTTAAAATTTGTGCATCACACGCAGGAATCACATTAGGTGAAGACGGTGCAACTCATCAAATACTTGAAGATATTGGATTAATGAAGATGTTACCTGGCATGACGGTCATAAATACATGTGATTTTAATCAAACTAAATTAGCTACAATTGCTATCGCTGAATATGACGGTCCTGTATATCTTAGATTTGGGAGACCAAAAGTTCCAAACTTTACTCCTGAAAATTTTGATTTTAAAATTGGCAAAGGAGTTTTATTAGAAGAGGGGAATCATGTAACAATAATAGCTACTGGACATTTAGTTTGGGAATCATTAGAGGCATCAATAAAACTTAAGGAATTAGGAATAGAATCAGAAATAATAAACATTCATACGATTAAACCTTTGGATGAAGAAATTATAATTAAATCTGCTAAAAAAACGGGTGCTGTAGTATCTGCTGAAGAACATAACTTTCTTGGCGGATTAGGTGAGAGTATCTCTAGGACATTATCTCTTAACTACCCTGTCCCTCAGGAATTTATTGCTACAAATGATACTTTCGGAGAGTCAGGAACACCATCAGAATTAATGAAAAAATATCGTTTGGATAGTAATTCTATAGTAGAAGCTGTTAAAAAAGTAATATCAAGAAAAACATGAAAAAACATACTCTAATTTTATTTTTATTGTTAAATACAACATTATATTCTCAAGGTAATCTTGGAATAAGTTTTGGTCTAAGTGATGATTCCTTTGGATCTATTAAAAATATTAGCAGCACTATTGGTAGCTATGATCTTGATCTAGATAAGGCTACAGGTTTTCAATTTGGTGTTTATACAGAAATTGACCTAATTACTTTTTATATTAGGCCTGAATTAAATTTTATTTTCTCTAAAGCAAATCAAGGATCAACTTTATTATCTGGTGATATATTAAAGCATAAACTTGAATCCTCAGAAATTCAAGTTCCTATAATTTTTGGTTATAATATTCTTGGACCTCTTAGCATATTTGGAGGTCCCTCATTTAAATATAACCTTAAAACAGATTCTGTTCCTATTTCTCCAAGTGATATTATTGATTTAGAGGATATAAAAGATAAATACAAATTATCTCTTTTATTAGGAACTAGAATAAAAATGCGTTCTCTTGGAATTGATTTAAGATATGAAAGAGGATTAAATAATGGTGAACTAAAAATTATTAACGCTCAGGGTCTAAATATTCCTAATGGAAATATAGACTCAACCACTAATAGGTTTTCTATTTTGTTATCTTATGATTTACCTTACGATATATTTAGTAAAAAAAACAAATAATAATTAATTGTCTGGATCTAAATAGTCAGGAATACCATCATTATCAGTATCATCTATAATTTGATCATTATTTTTATCTAGTTCATTTATTGTTAAGGTTCCATCACCATCATCGTCTGAATCATACATATTCCATAGATTATCATTATCTGTATCATCATAAAAAGGGCTACCATCACCATCAATATCTTCATTGATTGACAATACCCCATCATTATCGTGATCAGTAGGAACTAAAGTCATTAGCGATACTGTAAAAATAAGGGGGGAATATTCAGGAATATCTGCCGTTATGTTTTCAAAATAACCAATTCCTGAAGGGAGAAAAAACAATCCAACTCCAAATGATGAGTATTCAATTGTTCCATTAGAATTTTGTTTAAATTCACCTGATTTTAATTCACTGACACCTTCTCGAAATCCCTGCAATGAACTTGCTAAATCTAACCAAACAGGGTATTTCCTTTCATCAAAAACATGATTATCTGTTAACATTCCTTTATATGTCACATATACAGAATCAACAATTGATGGATTTGAAACTATCCCTTCACGCGCAATAATATAGTATAATCTATGAGGTGTTTCTATACCTTCAGAATTAGAAACATTTATAGTTTTAATTTCAACTTGATCATACAAAGGTGTTTTGTTAGCTGTTACATCTGTAATAGTGTCAATCCTAACCTTTATATTAACTTCAAAACTATTTGAATTTTCAAAATCTTCGTAATTATAAAAATGAGATTTAAGATATTCCTCAATTGATTGCTCATCATCAACCACTTGTTCAGAATAATCCCTTATTACAATAGTATTATTATCATCATCCTTATTACATGAAAGTAATAGAATAAATATAAAGGAAAAATAAATGTAAAATTTGTTCATAGATTCAACACGAAGATACAACATTAGTTTATTTTTTTTAAAAGAGTTAGTTATATTTGAATTTATAATGCAAGAAAATAAGATTTTAAATAAAGATGAAATTGGAGATAAAATTAAAAGAATCTCATATGAGATATATGAGGAAAATTTTAATGAAAAAACAATAGTAATTTGCGGTATTGAAAATAATGGTACAATAATTGCTAAAAAAGTAATTCAAGAATTAGAGTCTATCTCTAAGATAAATATCGAATTTTTAAGTATTGAATTAGATAAAAGAAACCCGCTAAAAACTGTTCAACTAAAGGATTCTAATATTATTATGAAAGATAAATCTATTATTTTAATAGATGATGTATCTAATACAGGAAGTACTTTAATTTATGTATTAAGCAGATTACTTCAGTTACAGCCAAAAAAAATAAATACAGCAGTTCTTGTTAATAGGGACCACACACTATTTCCAATAAAGATTAACTATATTGGATTATCATTATCAACATCGTTAAATAATCACATAGAAGTTAAATTTAAAGAAAATGATATAGGCGTTTTTCTAACCTAAAAGTTTTTTTAATTCTTCCACAACATCATCTAATTCTAAATTATTAGTATTTAATATTTTTTTTGATCTTAAATAATATTGATTTCTCTCAAACAGATGTTTCGAAACAAATTCTTTTAACTCATTTCTGTTTTTTAAATGTGAGATTAAAGGTCTAGAAGATAATTTTTTAAAAAGTCGTTCAACTAATATATCTATAGATCTTTTTAGATATATCGATTCAGAATTTCTAGTATTCAATATTAAATCCATATTATTATTATAACATGGTGTTCCTCCGCCTAGTGAAATAATTTTATTCTCATCTTTATCTATTAACTTAATAAGATATTTTTTTTCAATTTCTCTAAAATAGAGTTCTTTTTTTTTATCAAATATCTGATTTATAGATAGTTTCTCATTCATTTCAATAAAATAATCAAGATCATAAAAAGTATATAAAATTCTTTTAGACAGTTCTTTACCAATCACACTTTTACCAGAGCCCATATATCCAATAAGAAAAATTGTTCTTTTCATAAATACTTTTTTCATGACAAATTTATAATAAAAAACATGATTGTTAAATCAATATTTCATAGTATATTTGACCTTCTTTTTAGACCTGGTAGCTCAGTTGGTAGAGCATCTCCCTTTTAAGGAGAGGGTCCTGGGTTCGAGACCCAGCCAGGTTACAACAATTTCAAAAGAAATTTCTTTTCAAGCCTACGTGGTGAAATTGGTATACACGCTACCTTGAGGGGGTAGTGTTCTTTGAACGTGCTGGTTCGAATCCAGTCGTAGGCACTCTTAATATTACTCATCTTTCTTTTTAAACCTTCCAAAAAACCCTCTAACTTTAGACATAAAGCCTTCTGGTTTAACTTCTGCTTCTATTGGTTTTTCTTCTTTAACCTCCTCAACTAATGGTTCTTCTTCAACAACCTCCTCAACTAATGGTTCTTCTTCAACAACCTCCTCAACTAATGGTTCTTCTTCAACAACC
>PBYT01000011.1 GCA_002729755.1 Flavobacteriaceae bacterium | reverse complement strand
ATATTTGCAAGCAATTTGGTCTGGTAGTTCAGCTGGTTAGAATACATGCCTGTCACGCATGGGGTCGCGGGTTCGAGTCCCGTCCAGACCGCAAATTAACCCTCCATTAGGAGGGGTTTTTGACTTTATTAATCAACACTTTACATCATTTTACAGAGGATTTAGATCAAATTAAGAGTGCCCATCTCAGACTTTTTAAGATATATTAAGTCAAGTGCATAAAAATCATTACATTTGTAGTGTTGTGTGTTGCTTAAGGCAACTAAATAAGCTTTCCAATTGGGAGGCTTTTTTTATTTTATTTATATTTAAATATGGATAACACAAAATCAGAAATTTATTCACTTAAAAATATTTCTAAAAATTTTAAGGATTTTCTTAATAGAATTAAAGATTATGGTTTTTTTCAAAGACTATTTGCTTGGAAATTATTAAAAAAAGAAGCTAACAATTTACTTAATACACTTGATAATTTATCTGATTTAATAAATGAGTTGAGTAATAATAATGAAAAGCTGAATGATTCATTAAATAATAATGAAAAGCTTAAGACTGATTTACAAGAAGAAAATAATAAAAATTCAACTTTACGTGAAGAATTAGCAAAGCTAGAGGCTACAAGAGAAGATAGAAAAAAGAGCTATGAATCTAAAATGAAAGAGTTTGATGATATGGTTACTAGAGTTAATGAGAGAGAAAAACAGAAAGAGGATGATAAAGAAAAAAATAGACAAGATATTGAAAACCAGAGAAGAATATCTTGGCAAACACATGAGGATGATGTTTCAAGTTTTATAAAAGATCAATGTAGAATTTATGGAATAGAATATATTGGTCCAGAGGAATTTCCAGATAAATTAAAACCTGATAATTCAATATTAATAAGTGACAGGTATGTAATCTTTGATGCAAAATCCCCAAAGGATTCTGAAGACACATCTGCATTTATTAACGGTATTAATACTAAGGTAAAGCAACAAGTAAAATACATAAAGTTATCTGCAGTGAAAAAGGATATTTATTTAGTTGTTCCATCAAACTTATACAAGGAGATACCAAAAACCCAATACCAACAAGGCAGCTATGATGTTTGGATAATTACATTGGAACAAATTCCTGTTATGTTAGCCCATTTTAAGGAGACTATGAATTACAATGATTTTGATGGTTTAAGTCCTGAAGATAGAGATGCCTTAGTAAAGGAATTAGGTGCATATGCCTTTAACTTAAGAAGAAAGCTAATGATTGATGGCTATTTTGGTAAACAATTCTTACAGATTTTAAAAAACACTAAAAATAACTTAAGTGAAGAGCTTTATAACGAAATTGAAGAAGCAGTTAAAAATTTAGGAGATTCGTTACCTACAAAAAGATCTGGGAAACCTCTTTCTTTAGATTCGGTTGATCAAGATATTAAAGAAATAAATTTCATGTCTCAACAGATAGGAATTCCCACACCACCGGAAAAAGAAGAATCATAATTAATAATAAAAAAAACCCTCAAATGAGGGTTTTTTATGAATTAAAAAAATATTATTCTTTAGTATGCTTGTAATAATCCTGAACAGGATACATAACATGTGCATATGGAGTACCAGCAAACATCACATAAGGTGCCCCTGAGTTAAAGTCTGTTGTCATTCCCTCCAATGAGCTTGGATCTTTTGGCATCATCATTAGATGAGGCCCAGACTCAATCCAGTGTCCAGGAGCAGCATCTTCCTTATCCATAATCATAGGAGTTGTATTGTCCTCTCCCATATCACCATGCAGCATCCATGCGAATCCATCTTTCTCCATTACAGGAGCTTCACCCGCAAAGTATGCCCCAACCCATTTAAAAAATTCTCCATCACCACATGCTGGCATTGCTTCGTGAGGATCTATCCATCCATTTTCTGGATCAGACATTCCCCTTGGATTTGCCGGCAAACAAGTCCAGCCATTAGTTCCTTCTCTAAGTAGGTTTCCACCAGGACCATCAAAAACAGTTGCATTTTCAGCAATGTAGTCAGGAGCAGCTGTAGAATATGCCCAAATTTGCCATTCTATTGAAGTATGTGGGCCTTCTGGCTCTCCGTTATCTTGCATTGGAGCATTACATGATGTAATTAGAGCCAATGCTAAAATTGTATATAAGTATTTCATAATTGATTTGTTTATTATAAAATTAAAGAAAAACTGATAATAGTCCAAAGAAGGCAAAATGAANTATCAGTATATTAGTTGATAAACCTTACANTTTAGTAGGNTTTTTTTAGTGGTACCACCAGGAATCGAACCAGGGACACAAGGATTTTCAGTCCTTTGCTCTACCAACTGAGCTATGGTACCAAAAGCANTGGCAAANATATTAATTTTAAAACAATTTTAGTGTTCTTCAAATGTTTCTGTAATTTTGACTAATATAATATTACAATGAACTTAATCTTTGATTTTGGTAATAGNTTAACTAAGTATTTTTTCATTCAAGATGATAAGGTAATAGATAGAGGTAGTTTTATCTCTAATAAGGTTGATGATAATATGTTAGCTATAAAAAATAAAAGATCAATTAAAAAATTGATTTATTCATCTGTTGTTGATGATAAAAGAGATGAGCTCTCAAGTATTTTTAAAAATTCAAAAATAATTTCCTTAAGAGATAAGACTATTAAACTTCCTTTTACAAATGAATATAAATCCGAAACTTTAGGTGATGATAGAGTAGCACTAGTTTCTGCTGGCTTAAGCTTATACCCAAATAAAGATTTGTTAATTATTGATATAGGAACATGTATTACTTATGATATAGTTACTATGAATAAAAAATATCTTGGTGGATCAATATCTCCAGGATTTAATTTAAGATATTCTAGTTTATCTGATCGTACATCTAATCTCCCAAAACTTGAGTTCAAGATTCCAAAATCTTTAATTGGAGATTCTACAGAAGAACACATTCATGCAGGAATATATTATGGCATAATTGGTGAAATTAGTTATAATATAGAAAGACAAAAGGTCAGGTTCCCAAATATAGAAATAATTGTAAGTGGAGGTGGTTCCAACTTTTTGCTTAATAAGATAAAAAATGTAATCTTTGCTGACCAAGACTTTTTAGCTCATGGCTTAAATCATATTTTACAAACAAACTCTTGATGAATAAATATTTTTTATTAACCATATTATTTTTTAGTTCCAGTATACTTTTTTCTCAAACAAATACCGGTTCACCATATTCAATTAATGAACTAGGGGAAATAAATTTTTCTGGAAATGTTTCCAATTTATCTATGGGAGGAATTGATGTAAAGGTTGATTCAATAGAGGTTAACTTAAATAATCCTGCATCTTATGCTAAATTAAAAACATCAAACTATTTAGTAGGAACATTTTTTAAATTATCTAGCTTTTCTAATACCATTGCTAATGAAAGTATTTCAAGCTCAAATATTAATTATATTGCTGTTGGAATACCAGTAAAAAAATTTGGTTTTGGCTTTGGGGTTCTGCCATATTCTTCTACCGGATTTAATCTACAGTCAGATGAATCCTATAATACTAACAATTCAGTAAACACGAGACTTTTTGCTGCAAATGGGGGTATAAATAGAGTCTTTTTTTCTGTAGGTTTTCCATTAACAAAATCCCTGTCTTTAGGCTTAACAACAAATTATAATTTTGGAAAATTTGAATATGAGTCTTTTAATCTTTATGAAGGAGTTAATTACGGTATTTATTCAAATAGTTCATCTGATATATCAGGATTTAATTACCAATTTTCTTCAAACATAGATATCCCTATCAAAAAAGATTTAAATTTTAATATAATGTTATCCTATTCTCCTAGTTCTATATTAAATTCTGTTAATACCCAGGATCTTTATACTTCTACAACTAATCTTATTAATTTAAATAGTTTAGGCGATTTTGTAGAAGTAAACCTAGAAGAAAGAGGTTTAAAATCTACAGAGCTTAGAGTCCCAAAAAAATATATATATGGAGTAGGCCTTGGAAATCATAATAAATGGTACATCGGAGCACAAATTGAAAAAAGGTTTTCGTCAAATTTCGAAAATAGATTCTTAAATATTAAAAATATAGATTATAGGGATTCAGAATCTTTTTCAATTGGAGGCTCATATATTCCGGAGTATTCTTCTTTAACAAGCATTTGGAAGAGAACAGTGTACAGGTTTGGAGTTAAAAGTGAGAAAAAAAGTATTATTGTAAATAATTTGCCTATAAATCAATTTAGCTTAAATTTGGGGGTTGGACTCCCCCTTTCTGGGCTTTCTAAAGCAAATATTGGACTTGAGTTTGGTCAAATAGGGGAAGAAAATAATTTGATTGTTAAGGAGAATTATTGGTCCATAAGATTAGGTTTATCTTTAAATGATATTTGGTTTATAAGAAGAAAGTATAATTAATGAAAATTAAAATGAATACCCCTAAATTTTTATTTTATTTGATTCTGTCAATTCCATTTTTTCAACTTCATTCTCAGAATGCTTCTGATGATTGTAGGGAAAAACTTTCAATATTTGCAGAATCTGCAAAAATAAAAAATTATAAAGCAGCATATGAACCATGGATGTCAGTGAGAACTAATTGTCCAACTTACAGTTTAGCTACTTTTCAATATGGAGAATTAATCCTTAAAGATTTTATTAAAAACTCTTCTAATGATGAAGAAAAAGAAAAATACATAACTGATTTACTAAAACTTTATGATGAATGGGCTGCAAATTTTCCTCAAAGAAAAGGTGTAAATCAAATAGGTAAAATATATAGCAGTAAAGGTCAAGCAATGATTGATAATAATTTTGAGGATAAATTAAAAATATATAAGACCTTTGAATATGCTTATAATAATGATGTCAAGAGTTTTTCTAGCCCTAAATCACTTGCTTACTATTTTCAAACAACATATGACTTATTTAAAATTGGTAACTCAGAAGTTAGCCTAGAGGTATTATTCAATAAATATGAAGAATTAACAGAAAAATTTGAATCGCTTAGAATAGATATTGCAAAAAAAATTGATGTAATTCTTAAAAAAGAAGCGTCTGGAGTTGCGTTAACATCAAAAGAGGAAAGAAACAAAAGAATATATGATACTAATTCTAATGCTGTTGGTGCATACCTTCAACTTATTGATCAAAAGATTGAAAAAGAAGCGACATGTGATATCTTAATTCCTTTATATTCAAAAAGTTTCCANNAAAAATAAAAATAATCCATTATGGATTAAAAGGGCTGCAGGAAGATTGGATGCAAAAGAATGTTCTGGTAACCCCCTTTTTGTTACTTTAGTTGAACAGCTTCATAGTCTTGAGCCTTCAGCAGATTCAGCTTATTATTTAGGAATATTAAATGATAAAAAAGGGAATTTTAATGAAGCTCTTAAATATTATCAAGAATCAGTTACACTTGAAACAGATAACTATAAAAAAGCGAAAATTCTCTATAGAATTGCAGCAAAACTTAAAAATTCAGGAAGAAAAACTTCCTCTAGAAATTATGCTGAAAGAGCTCTTAGTTTTCAACCGTCTCTTGGTAAAGCTTATTTATTAATAGCTAGTCTTTATGCAAGTAGTGCAAATAGTTGTGGTGATACTCAATTTAATAAAAGNGCAGTNTANTGGTTAGCNGCTCAAACAGCTCAAAAAGCAGGACGGGTTGATGCTTCAATTAGAAAGATAGCTAATAGAACAGTGGCAAGCTATAATGGAAGAGCTCCATCAAAAACAGATATTTTTACTGATGGAAGTCAAGGTAAGAGAGTAACCTTTTCATGTTGGATAAGGAGAAGCGTTAGAGTTCCATATTTATAGATGTCTAAACTTAGTTACTTTTTACTATTCCTTTTATTTATTCAATTTATGTCTTGTGATAATTCTGAATATATAACTAGTGTAAATATAAATGATAGAGTTCCTATTGGTATTGCAAAAGATTTTGAGATGATATATACAGATTCTATGAAAACTAGATCTTTAATTAAGGCTCCAACGCATNTAGATTTCTCTAACCATCCAATTAATTACTTTGAATTTATTGATGGTATAGAGGTAATAATATTTGACGACAATAGAACGACTACAATAACTTCTGATTATGCTATTCTCTATAACGCATTTAGATTAATTGATTTTCAAGGTAATGTAGTTATAATATCTAGTTCTGGTGAAACCTTATTTTCAGAACAGTTATATTTTGATTCAGAGAATGAGTGGTTGTTTACGGAGGGAAAATTCCGATATACTGATGAGAATAATAATATAATTGCTAATAGATTGGATTCAAATCGAGAATTTTCTGATTTATTAACTGGAAGTTTAGTGGGATCAATAAATGTTTCAGATAATAATTAATTATAAATGAGAAGTTTTATAATTTCAGAAATAATATATTGGATAATTTCAGTAATATCAATTATTAGTGTTTTTCAGCATTGGAATTTAAATAGACAAAAGGCTTATATATTTATTCTGTTTGCAATATTATCTATGTTTATGGCAATATTTAGAAGATATTTTAGAAAAAAATATTCAAATAGAAATAGATGATAATCATCATTAGTCTTATCCTTTCTGCATTTTTTTCTGGTATGGAAATTGCCTTTGTTTCATCAGATAAACTAAATCTTGAAATTCAAAAAAAACAAATTGGATTTATTCCAAATATTCTGACGCGAATCACAAAAGACCCTTCAAGATTTATATCAACTATGCTAATAGGTAATAATTTTTCTTTAGTTGTTTATGGGATTTTTATGGGAGAATTTATTTTCAACAACTTGCTTATAACCAGAGTAAATAATTTAAATGAGCTGAGTTTAGTTTTTTTACAAACATCTATTTCAACAGTTATAATTTTAATCACAGCTGAGTTCATTCCGAAAGTTTTTTTTCAAATTTATTCAAACTTTTTTATGAAAATCTTTGCTCTTCCTGCATATATCTTTTATACAATTTTTTCACCTTTGACAAGTTTGGTCATATTTATTTCAGATTTTATATTAAACAAGTTTTTTAATACTAACATAAAGCATAGCTCCCTTTCTTTTACAAAAATTGAATTGGAGAACTACATTGAAAAGGAAATTCAACATTCTTCAGATGATATTGATTCTGAAATTGAAATCTTTCAAAATGCTCTAGAATTATCTGAAATAAAAGCAAGAGACATTATGGTTCCAAGAACAGAAATTATTGCTGTAGATGTTAGTATTGATATAGATGAGGTTAAAAAAATATTTATAGAAACTGGGTTTTCAAAAATCCCTGTTTATAAAAAATCTATAGATAATATTATAGGATATGTCCATTCTTTTGATTTTTTAAAAAAACCAAGTGATATAAAAAGTTTTCTTCTTCCTGTTGAATTTATTCCTGAACCTATGTTTGTTAATGAAGTACTTCAAATTTTAACTAGACAAAGAAAAAGTTTAGCCATTATTCTTGATGAATATGGAGGAGCTTCAGGGATTCTAACTATAGAAGATATTGTAGAGGAGCTCTTTGGAGAAATTGAAGATGAACATGATAATTTAGAATATTTTGAAAAGAGTATTGATGAATATACAATTGAAGTTTCTGCAAGATTAGAAGTTGAATACATTAACAATAAATACAAATGGGAGCTTCCTTTGTGTGATTCTTATGAAACGTTAGGAGGATTAATATTTGATAAAACTGAAAATATTCCTAGTGAAGGAGAAGAAATAATAGTTAAAGATTACAAGATTAAAATTAAAGAGGCAACTTCTTCAAAAATTGAAAAAATTGTAATTATAAAAAACATTAAAGAAGAATAGTAAAAATAAATTCTAAGTTGTAATTTCGAACCTTTAAATCTAAACTATGGCTATACTAGGTCAAATAAGAAAAAGATCGTTTGTTCTAATAGTAGTTATTGGGATGGCATTATTTGCTTTTGTTATATCAGGAGTATTTGTGGGCTCTGGCTTATCTCAAAATCAAACAATAGGAGAGGTAAATGGAGAGAAGATAGATTATGAAACCTTTAATTTGTTGGTGCAACAAACTCAAGATTTTTATGGACTTGACTTAATTAACGCTGTAAATTATGCTTGGGAAGTAGGAATAAAAAATACTGTATTAACTCAAGAATTGGATAAATTAGGAATAAATGCNGGCAAAGATCAACTTGAACAAATANTNTCAGCTGAACCTTCAATTGTTTCAAATCCAGAGTTTCAGAATGATNTAGGTCTTTTTGACTTTACTAAATTTAGTAGATACATAAATCAGCTAAAATCAATGAATCCAACTGCATATAATTCCTGGAAAATTCAGGAACAAAATGTTATTGCATCAGCAAAACAAAAAATTTATTTTAATCTAATTACATCAAGTATAACATATACTGACGTAGAATCAAATTTAGAGTATCATTTAGAGAATGATAAAGTAACAATAGATTATATAAAAATTCCTTTTAATGAAATTCC
>PBYT01000010.1 GCA_002729755.1 Flavobacteriaceae bacterium | reverse complement strand
GTGGAATGTCAAGATGATTTTTGAATTTATTTCCATCAATAATAATAAACTGAGGGGTAACTGTTAGTTTTTTTAAAGCAGAATTCATAGCCATAAAAGTTGCTTTTAAAATATTCCTTTTGTCAATTATTTTTGCACTTATATTTATAACAGAATATGCTATTGCATTCTTCTCAATTTCCTTTCTTAATACCTCTCTAAGGGTTGGGCTAATTTTTTTTGAGTCATTTAGTTGCTTATTCGTGTATCCTTTTGGTAAGATAACAGCAGAAGCTGTAACAGGCCCTGCTAAAGAACCCCTGCCAGCCTCATCAACACCAGCCTCATAATCATAATTACTGAACTGAGTTTTTAACATATGATATATAAGTTTTTAAATAAATAATTAGATAAAGAAATATTAACTTAGTGTTAAATTACAAAATAG
Source organism: Flavobacteriaceae bacterium (assembly GCA_002729755.1). GTDB lineage: Bacteria > Bacteroidota > Bacteroidia > Flavobacteriales > Flavobacteriaceae > Marisimplicoccus. Next base: position 17,172 of record PBYT01000010.1, on the reverse strand, counting down.
ATGCATAATTTTTTTCTTGTTCTAATTTTTTTTTCGTTTTCATCAATAATTTTTGCTCAACAAGAGATTTCTGATGAGGATGTGATTAGAGGAAAGGAGCAATTAAAAAAAGAGACTGAGGAAAAAGCTAATAAGAAAGATAGTATCTCGATAGACACTTATAAGTTTTTTTATTATGATGGAATAGAGAAGAATGCTGACACCACTCTTACTATATATAAAGATTATAAATTTAATTTTATTAGAGAGGATGATTTTGAGCTCCTATCTTTTGCAAATATTGGCCATACATATAATAAACTTGGATATAATTTTACAGATGAACTTAAATTACCTCAATTTGGAGCAAGGGCAAAACATTTTTCCTATTTTGAAATAGAAGATATTCCATATTTTAATACACCTACACCATATACGGAAATATTTGCTAAATCAACCTTTGAACAGGGTCAAATATTAGATGCATTGATATCATTAAATCTAACACCTGAATATAATTTCACCTTAGCCCATAAAGGATATAAATCTTTAGGGAAATATGTAAACTCAAGATCTAGAGGAAATCAGTCTAGGTTTTCATCAAATTATGTTTCAAAAAATAATAAAACGATTTGGAGATTACATTTTACTTCTCAAAATATATTTAATCAGGAAACTGGAGGTCTAGACCCTGATTCAATATACTTTTTTGAACAAGCTCCAGATTATTTTGTTCTTGATGATAAAGGAGATCAAATTATTAATGATGATGGAACTTATGAGATGATTTATTATGATGGATACCTTGACAGGTCAAGACTTGGAGCATGGACTTTTGCTGAGAGCAACCTTTATTCAAAACGTTTTTTCTCAGATTTTAAAAAAACTATAATTAACAGTAAAAATGAGCCCCTACTTGCAATAGGTTATCAATTTACTCATGAGTACAAAAAAATTGAATATATAAATCAATCTTCTACTTCATTCCTATATGGAGATAAGAATGATGGTGCTGTCCTGGATAGATCAAGGCTCTATTTTCAAGAGAACAAGATATATTTAGAATCATTTATTAATAAACTTGGAAAATTTAATATAGGCTTAAGTCTAATAAAATGGGAAAATTTATATGATGATTATGAAGGAGCTTTATCGGATTTAGTTTTAAAAATAGATAAACAACAAACCAACTTAAATATAAAGTGGAACAAAAGATTTTCAAAATTAAATTTTGATATAGAATTTAATAAATCAACCAATGATGAGTTGGCTTCAAATTTTTTAAAATTTGAAATAAATTCAAACCCTTTAAAAAATATAGAGACAAGTATTCGTTTATCAAATTCTACTAAATCTCCAAACTTAAACTTTATTTTGTTTAGGAGTATTTATAATAATTATAATTGGTATAATCAAAACTTAGAAGATCAGATAACATCAAATGCTCATTTTAATATTGCCTATAAAGATCTAATAAAGATCTCAGCAGATTATTTTATAATAGATAATTATACTTATTTTAAAGAGACATCAAGTGCTTTAACGGGAGAAACAGACACAAAAAGACTTGCCTTACCTTTTCAAGCTTCAAATCAAATTAATTATTATAAAATTAAACTAGAAAACCATAATAGGGTTGGAAAGTTTGCACTTATCAATACTGCTCAATACCAAAATAAGGAACAAACAGACTTAGAGTATAATGAACTAATGACTTTAAATGTTCCAGAATGGATAACAAGAAATACATTATTATATTCTACAGATTTATTTAATAATTCTTTATTTCTTCAGACAGGTGTAACATTTAATTTTTTCACCAAGTTTTATGCAGATTACTATAATCCACTTCTATCTGAGTTTGTAACACAGAATTATAAACAGATTGGTGACTATCCAAGATTAGATTTTTTTATAAACGCAAAAATTCAACAGACAAGAATTTTTGTAAAAGTTGAGCATTTAAACTCTTCCTCAACAGGATATGACTTTTATTCAGACCCATTTAATCCATATAGAGATTTATCAGTTAGATTTGGAGTAGTATGGAATTTCTTTCAATAATATTTTGACAAAAGAAAACTATAATATCATTGGCGTTATGTCAGGAACATCTCTAGATGGAATAGATATAGTTTATGTTCATTTTGAAAAAAAAGAAAAATGGAATTATAAAATATTAAATTCAATAACCTATGAATATTCTAAGGAGTGGCTTAATAAACTTAAAAATTCACTTAATCTATCCGAGAAGAATTTAACTAAATTAGATCAAGAATATGCTATATTATTATCAAAACAAATATTAAAGTTTATTAAAGAATTTTCAATCAAAGATATTGATGCAGTATCCTCACATGGTCATACTATTTTTCATGATCCACAAAACAAATACACATACCAAATAGGTAATTTGCCAGAAATTTCTAAAGAAAGTGGTTACAAGGTAATATGTAACTTTAGAAATCAAGACATTAAGTATGGAGGTCAGGGAGCACCTTTAGTTCCGGTAGGTGAAAAATATCTTTTTAGTGAATATGATTCATGTATAAACCTTGGAGGATTTTCTAATATTTCAAAAACTATAAACGGAAAACTTATAGCTTATGATATTTGTCCAGTAAATACAGTTTTAAATTTTCTTTCAAAGAAAATGAATTTAGATTTTGATAAAGATGGTGCAATATCAAAGAATGGAAAGCTAATAAAAGATCTTTATGCTAAACTTAACAAATTAGATTATTATAATAATAACTATCCTAAGTCTTTAGGAATTGAGTGGGTAAATTCAAACATTATCCCATTATTGGAAAAGTATCCTAATCAAATAGTAGATTTATTACACACATACAGTTGCCATATTGCAGAACAAGTTTCAAAGAATACAATAAATGAAACAAATGTTTTAGTTACTGGAGGTGGAGCAAAAAATAAATTTTTAATTGATTTAATTAACAATAAATTAAATAATAAAGTTATTATCCCAGACATCAAATTAATTGACTATAAAGAGTCAATTATATTTGGTTTCTTAGGAGTTTTAAAAATGCTAAATATAAATAACTGTTATTCCTCAGTAACAGGAAGTTCAATAAACCATTGTTCAGGAGATATTTTTTTACCATAATTATTAAATATTTAATATATTGTTGGTTTAACCTTAAATTTAATTTAAATGAAAAGACTTCTTTTACCCCTATGTTTATTGTTTAGTGGATTTGTTTTTTCACAAAACATAACATGGCAAAATGTGACACTAAATGTCCCAAATGAGAATGCTCAAGCAGTATTTAATTTAATTGATGGATTTTATTCCAATGTTGAAATACCTGAAGGTGTTAGAGTTTCGCTTTGGAATATTCAATTTAAAGGGCCTTCTGAAAAAGCAACCCATGTATTAAATCTTGCTGGTCCTACTGATGCTCTTGTAGAGTTTGAGTCAAGGAAATTAACACCTGAATGGGATGCTTATATAGCCCAACTTAATTCATTAACAGATCCTAATGGCTTTTCAGTAACTGCCGGAACAACTTTAGTTAGATATAATTTAGATAAATGGCATCAACCAATTGCGCAAAGTTGGCAATTTAAGGTAAAAGATCCATATGCTTTTATTTCTGCATTTGCTAAACTAATGTCTGTTTTTGGTGATAAATCAGGTTATGTGTCAGTTGGTCAGACTACACATGGAGTTGAAAATGGTGAGAGTCATTATATATATGCTACTTATCCAGATCTTAATACAGCTTTAGATTTTGGTGATTTTGAAAATAAAGAAGAACAAAATGCAGCAATGGAATGGGGAGCTGCTGTAGGAAAATTATCAGAATCTACAAGAACAATTACAAGAGTAATGATGCAATCTTGGGAATAAGTTTTATCTAAATGGAGACAATTTTATTAGGAATATTTATTACGGGTTATTTATTAATTACTTTAGAAAATACTCTAAAAATTGATAAGCTAATTCCTGCTTTAGCAATGATGGCCTTTTTATGGGCTGTTATAGCAATTTTTCATATTCCTGTTGGTGAGGTTGACACAGAGCTTCGGGAGTTAATTCCTGCCGAAACAAAAAAAGTTATGGCATATCACCTTGCTCANACTGCAGAAATATTAATATTTCTTCTAGGGGCAATGACAATAGTTGAAATAATAGATTTTTATAATGGATTTGAGAAAATTAAATCATTTATCAGAACAAAATCAAAGAAAAAACTTTTGTGGATATTTTCAATTTTAGCATTTATTCTTTCTGCTATAATTGATAATCTAACAGCTACAATTGTTTTAGTAACAATTCTTCAGAAAGTTATAAAAGATAAAAATTTAAGACTTTGGTTTGCAGGACTTATCGTTATAGCTGCTAATGCTGGNGGNGCATGGTCTCCAATTGGAGATGTTACAACTACTATGTTATGGATTGCNGANAAAGTAACAGTTCCAATGTTATTTTATTATGTATTTATACCTTCTGTGGTTTGTATGGTTGTCCCAACCTATATTGCTACACTTTTAAAACCTTTTAAGGGTAACCTGGAAAACATAGATAGTGATGAAAGTAATATAACTAGAGTTGGAACAACAATGTTATATCTTGGTCTAACTGCTATTGTTTTTGTCCCAGTATTTAAAGTTTTAACTGGTTTACAACCATATGTGGGTATGATGCTATCCTTGGCTATAGTGGCAACTTTTGCTGAAGTATACAGTGGAACAAAATTTAATATTACACGAATTGATAAAGACAATATTATGCACAGTCAAAGTCCTGTTCACTCTGCGCTAACTAAAATTGAATTACCAAGCATACTTTTCTTTTTAGGTATTTTAATGGCAGTTGCTGCACTTGAATCTATTGGATCTCTTTTTGAATTTGCNGATTATCTAGAAAAAGTAATACCTGATATTAGAATTGTTGCAGGATTCCTAGGGTTAGGATCAGCAGTAATTGATAATGTTCCATTGGTAGCTGCTTCAATAGGAATGTTTTCTCAACCTATTGATGATTCTTTATGGCATCTTATTGCCTTGGCAGCTGGAACAGGTGGAAGTATTTTAATTATTGGATCTGCTGCCGGGGTTGTAGCAATGGGTATGGAAAAAATTGAGTTTTTCTGGTACCTTAAGAAAATAGGTTGGCTTGCATTTCTTGGTTTTCTTGCTGGAATGATCACCTTTGTTCTTATGGAAGNTTATATACTTTAATTTAGATTATTGAATTATAAAGAAAGCATAGATTGGATTCTTAAACAGTTGCCTTTCTATCATGAAAANGGGAAGGAGGCATATAAACCAGGGTTAGATAGAATAAGTAATTTTTTANAATTTATCAANANCCCACATAAAAACTTAAAATTTATTCATATAGGTGGGACAAATGGAAAAGGATCTACAGCTCACTATATATCATCAATTCTNCAGGAGTCTGGATACAAGGTAGGGTTATTTACTTCTCCTCATTTTTATGATTTTAGAGAAAGAATTAAAGTAAATAAAAAAAAAATTGATAAAGATTTCATAACTGAATTTACAAATCTTAATAAGAAAAATATTGAAAACAATTCGATGTCTTTTTTTGAATTATCATTTGGTTTAGCTATTAGTTATTTTAATANGAATAAAGTTGATATAGCAATAATTGAAGTTGGNTTAGGAGGAAGATTAGATGCAACAAATATAATTAACCCATTAATGTCCNTAATTACTAATATTTCTTTAGACCACACAGAAATACTAGGAGATAATTTANAGGATATAGCAGGAGAAAAATCTGGAATTATAAAAAAAGATTCAATTACAATTATTGGAGAATGCAATAATTTAATTAATAATGTTTTTATTAATAAAGCAAAAAAATGCAATTCTAAAATATTTATAAATGNTCAACATGAAAATTCATATTCAAATGTTTTGTATCAAGAAAAAAATATTTCAACAGCTATCTTTTCAATAAAACATCTTGTTGGTTTTAATATTACAGAGGTGAATATATTAAATGGTATAGAAAATGTTGAATTAAATACAGGTTTTTATGGAAGGTGGTCCAAAATAAGTGATGATCCTAAAGTTATAATTGATGTAGCTCACAATAATTCTGGGTTTGAGCAATTAGCTTATCAAATTGAAAGAGAAGATTACAAAAAGCTATATATAATTCTTGGTTTTACTAAAGGGAAAAAGGTAAAAGAACTAATAAAGTATCTTCCTATAGATGCAAATTTATTTTACACTTCTCCAAAAATAGATAGAGGGATGAAAAAGGAAGAATTATTAAAAAATATAGGAAAAACATTTAACTTTGATGGAAACCCAAGGAGTCAATTTTTAAAAGTAAAAAATATTGCTTCAAAAAATGATTTGATAATTATCACGGGGAGTAATTTTTTAATAAAGGACATTTTAAAATGAATAAAAAGTTTCTAGGGTTTTTTCTTTTTCTATCAATGCTGTTATCGAATAATGTTTATTCTCAAATTAACACTGATAGGCCTGATCAAACTGAATCATCTTTAGTNTTGAATGAAGGACATCTTCAGATTGAGACTGGAATTTCTATTGAGAAAGAAAANTCAAATATAAATTCATTGTTTAGACTAGGAATTATTGATGGTNTTGAGCTTAGAATAAATTCAAACTATNTAATGGATGACCAAATTTCAAAATTGAAAAATACTTCTTTTACAGATTTTGAAATAGGAGCAAAATTTAGAATTCAAGATAATATTGATAAAAAAACAAAAATTGGATTTCTTACCCATATTTCAATTCCAACTGCTCCAGAAGTATTTTCTTATAATGAGTATGGTTTTTTAAATAGATTACTNGTTTCTNATGAAATAAATGAAACTGATCAGCTAGGTTACAATATTGGATATAATAAATTCAAAAATTATAATGGAGAGTTTATATATACAATAGCATATTCAAAAGGTTTTAATTCCTTNGGAGTGTTTTTGGAGTTATTTGGAAATGAATCGACTGATATTTCTTTAATNAATTTTGATTCTGGAATTACTTATCAATTAGATAATAATAATCAATTTGATTTGTCTTTTGNAAGNGGNNTAAATAATGATTTATTTAATTTTTCAATAGGATACAGTATTGATATAAATTAAAAAATATTAAGACTTCTTTTAATTTCAAAGTAAATGCTCTCTTTTAAGTGTATTTAAATAAATAATTAACTCATTAATTGCATCAGTAATTGAATTTACAGAAATTGTTGCTCCAGAAATGGCTGCAATATTTTCTCTGTAAACAAACTTGTCGTAAAGTGATTTGCCTATAAATTGTTTAAGCCATCTTTTGCTACCTATTTCACTTCCATAGTCTTCCCTATAGATTAGAATTTTAATTGATTTAATAACAATCTCTTTATCAAATAACACTAAATAATCAAAATATTTAGTTTGACTTGGAGCTGTGCCAATATATGCGTAACCAATAATATCGTTATTAGAATAAACAGATAGTAATCTATTAGATAAGTAATCTTCAAAATCTTGGTTTATGGTTTTTTTCACATCAAAATTTTTGATTGAAAAGGTTTTTTGAATTTCCTTACCTACCTTTTTGTCAATTTTTTGACCAATAGCAAAAGTTGGACTAAACAAAACATAAGCTAGACAAGCTAATAATATTTTTGGATAAAGTTTCTTCAAGTTTTAAAATTGCATGATGGTATATCTCTCTAATTAAGTTTTAAAAGAAAACACCTATACCCATATTAATTTGACCTTTAGTATTATCATTTGCAGCAGTTCCTTTGGACTGATAATCCATTTTAAAAACTGAACCTTTAGATAAATGATAAGATACTCCTACTGTCCATTCTTGCATATGATAAGACAAGTTTTTTCTTAAAGATTGAGTAACAGATTTATGTTGATCTAAGTCTTCGTATCTAACAAAAACATCAAATCTTTGTCTTGCATCTATTGGTAGAAGGTTATAAGCAGCCTCTACATAATATCCTGACATTTGTGATCCTAGATCCTTTCCGCTTACACGATTATATTGATTAGTATCTGTTAAATTTGCATTGATATATTGATATCTAGCAGAGAAGTTATTCTTAACATATCTTGCATCAAGCCCTGTCATTGAGATTCCAACTTGAGTGCCAATCATACTCTTATCAATTGTTTGAGTTTTTCCATTGTAATATGATATTCCAAGTCTTAATCCTAGAATTCCATAAAAATCAAGTCTTGAAGCAAAATTTGGATTACTCCCAATAGACTCAGCTCCTTTTTGTCTTCCGCCTCTTAATCCATTAGCCCCTTTCATTTTATATGCCCCATCATATGATTTTGGACCATTCATAATATAAGCTTGATATCTCATGTTCATATTATTCAATCTTCCTGAAACCCCTATACCTATCTCTCTCCATGTAGTAGGAACAATTTTATTATCTAAGGTTGGTCTTTCAACACCATTATATGTTGTAGGTTCATGATATTCATTAACAATGCCCATAGGAACAAGAAGCAGTCCTGCTCTTAAATTTGTATTGTCATTTAAGGCATAGTTTAACCATGCCTGTTCAATATAAACTTCTTTTACGTGTTCATATTCAATCTCAGTTATAAATGATACTCTATCGTCAAATTTATATGCTAAAAGAATAACAAGTCTCTGAACATCTAATTCAGAAGCTCCTTCATCTGGATCGTTATATGTAACCTCACCATAACCTCCAATCATAAGACCTGATTCAAGATTTGCAAGGTTTTGAAATTGTTGTTGGTAACTATTAAGCTGTTCTGCATTTTGAGCAACTACAGATGTAAAAGCAAAAGCTAGTAATAGTAAAACTGAAATTTTATTTTTGATTACTAATTAATTTGTCGACAAATATAATACTTATTTATAATTAATCTAAATAAAAATAACTACTTTGTTAACGGTATTTCTAAATAGTTGATAATCAATTATTTAGAAAGAAAAAGAAGGATTCAAAAACATACTTCTTAAATTACTCAACGGTAATCAGTAAAGTCAAATTCTGAGAAGTTTGCCCCTGGCATGTTGTGCTTTTCTTGGACTTCATCTTAAACCTAATATTATTGAATTTTAAAACTTGACTTTAAATTCAATCTCTTTTCCATTTCTTAAGATAACAACGGTAGTTTCATCTCCATTCTTGAAATTTGATAGAGCATTCATATATGCATATATATCTTTTATATAATATTCACCAACTTTAATGATTACATCTCCATCAATTAATCCAGCCTTGTCAGCAGGTCCACCTTTTAATATTTGGTCAGCCTTCATACCTTCCTTTTCATAAACATAATCTGGCATAACTCTAAGAGATACCTCAAATCTAGAGACTGTTGGTTGTTCAGAAACAGTTTCTCTAAAATTCAATTTCCCAAAATTGTTTAATTCATGAATTATATCAAAAACATAATTTGATATTTCAATCATTCCATCAAAATTTATTAATTCAAAATCATCAGAAGACTTATGATAATCTTGGTGAGATCCTGAATTAAAAAAAAGCACAGGAATTCCTTTATTATAGAAAGATGTATGATCTGATGGTCCAATTCCATCATCAATTATCTTAAGTGAAAAATTATTATTTGTAGAATTTATAACCTGTTTAAATACAGGTGATGTTCCAGCACCAAAAACAGATAATTCTTTGTCTGTGTTAAGCCTACCAACCATATCAAGGTTTATCATATAATTTGCATTTTTTAGATCTATTAAAGGATTTTCAACAAAATATTTTGAACCTATTAACCCTAATTCTTCTGCTGAAAATGCAATAAATAAATAGTTATTATTTGAATTATTTTCTTTTATAAGTCGCTCAGCAAGATTAAGAAGTAATGCAACTCCACTAGCATTATCATCAGCACCATTATGGATTTTATTTTTTTCTATTCGATCTGTGTCTAAAGAGTATATACCTCCATATCCTATATGATCATAGTGAGCTCCAATTATAATTGTATTTTCTCTATTATTATCCAGATATCCGACTACATTAATAGCATCTGTCTGATCTTTATTATATGAATTATATAAGATTCCTTCATGTGGACTGTTTGGAAGTATAAAACTAAAATTTTGAATATACCCCTTACTTAATTTCTTAAGATTTAATCTTTCAAATCTATCAGCTATATAATTTGCAGCAGCTTTTTCACCTTTTGTTCCTGCAAACCTTCCCTCAAGTTGATCGCTAGATAAATATTCTATATCAGCTATTAATTTATTAGAATTAAACTCTTGAGAATAAATTATGGAATTAATTACAAGAGTTAAAAGTAAACTTGTGTAAAAACTTTTCATTTTCATATATCAATATTGTAATTTAGCCGCAAAAGTAAATCAATTATGCATAAAAATGTCAATTATATACGATTTATAACATTTTCAGCAATATTTTTTTTGTTCAGTACACTAAAATCTAATGCACAGTCAAAAGATTTAGTCTATCCAGAAGAAGTTTATTTTAAATCTATTGAGCAAATAACATTTGGTGGTGATAATGCTGAAGCCTATTGGAATTATAATGATTCGCAATTGGTATTCCAATCAAATAATGAAAATTGGGGTTTAGAATGCGATCAAATATTTTTGATCGATAAATCTAATAAGATATCTGATACACCTCCAAAAATGATTAGTACAGGAATGGGAAGAACTACTTGTGCATATTTTATGCCTGATGGGAAACATATACTTTATGCATCTACTCATTTAGGTGACACAATGTGTCCTGAAGCACCTTTAAGACTTGATGGAAAATATGTTTGGCCTATATATGATTCTTATGACATATTTGTTTCAGATCTTGATGGGAATATAGTAAATCAATTAACTAATGAATTAGGCTATGATGCTGAAGCAACAGTCTCCCCTAAAGGAGATAAAATAGTTTTTACTTCTACAAGAACTGGAGATCTTGAATTATTTACTATGAACATTGATGGCTCTGATGTAAAGCAGATAACAAATGAAATCGGATATGATGGAGGTGCTTTTTTCTCACCTGATGGAACTAAAATTATATTTAGAGCATCAAGGCCAAAAACAAAAGATGAAATTACTCTATACAAAAAGTTACTAAAAGATGGATTTGTAGTTCCAACAGAATTAGAAATATTTATTTGTGATGCTGATGGATCTAATCTGAGACAATTAACTTATCTAGGAAATGCAAATTGGAGTCCATCTTGGCATCCTTCTGGAAAAAAAATACTTTTTTCTTCTAACTTTCAAGCAAAAGCTGGTTTCCCATTTAACATTTACATGATTGATATAGATGGTAGAAACTTAAAGCAAGTTTCTTTCGATAAAATGTTTGATTCATTTCCTGTTTTTTCAAATGACGGAAAATATTTGATCTTTTCTTCAAACAGGAATAATGGAGGAAATAGAGATACAAATATTTTTGTTGCTGAATGGCAAAACTAAAATAAAAGAGTAGGGGTGCTCTTAATATACTCTTGATAAGTATCTAAGTGTCCCCATTTTTTTCTACTTCTTGCTTCTAGGGTTCCACTTTAGGGTAATAGTATAGATTCACTTTTAATTTCAGATGTTTTTTCGAAATAACCCATAAGTTCTATAAAAGCAAGCTTCCCCCCGTTTATTTTTATTTTTCCACTCAAAAAAGTCATTAATGGTGTTCTAAACTCAGCTAATAATTCTTTCCAAATTTTAGAATCTAATTCTATGGTTATATCTGAATTCTCTATTCTACTAGGAACAACTTCTGCAATACCTTTACGAATTATCATGGAGTAGTATGAATCTTTATCAGGAAAAAACCAGGTTATTGATTTATTTAAATCCAATACTTCCTCTGCTTTTAGGTTCACAGCCATTGAGTTGAAAATGATATTTAATGGAATGGCGTGAACCATATCTTTATCTGGAATACCCAATGCTTCATTAGACAAACCTTTTAGCTCTTTGCCGTATGTAACATAATAGTGTCGGGCATTAGCATTATTTTGTTTCATACCCATTTGGTATAAAATATCACCTTTTTGATATTGTACAGATTTCTTGTCTTCATCTAAAACAATTAAATAATCTGCTAATTGCAATGCCCATTTATAGTCCTTATTTTCAATAGCTTTTTTTAAAGCTTCTTTTAACATATTTTTCCCACCAGCTAGTTCAACAATTTTTAAAGCTTCCTCCTTTAAAGTCAAAGGATTTAGGGAGGAAGGATTTCCATCAAACCATCCTAAGTATCCGTTCATAATCTCACGTACGCTCCAAGAAACCTTTCCATAAAACTCCTGTAAATAAGGTGAAACAGCAAGGTGTTTAGGTAAACTTATTTTTTCTACAATTTCATCTGGTGTTAATCCATGATTTACAAGTCTAATTGTTTGATCATGTACATATTGTATAGCATCTCTATAATCCGTAAGCGCTTTTAGCACCTTCTTTTTTTCTTGAATTGGTAATGTATGACTAGGTACAAGTTTTTCAGGAGAAAAACTTCGCATTTTGTCTAAACTATTTTTCCACTCATTTACATCTCTGTAAGCAGTTCCACGGATTGTATATAAATTCGGAAAGGATTTATAAAAATTATCACCACAAAATAAGATTTTTTCATCGGGCATCCACACCATTAATTGATCTGGGGTTTCTCCAGAAGCATGGAATAGCTGCAATTTTATTCCACTTATATCAATATTCAATGAATCTTTAAATGTTTTAGTTGGACGAATAACACCTAGTAAAGAATTTTTATTAATTCTTAGATTTTGACCAATACCACAATTCACTAATTCATCTTTATTAAGAAAATTACCAAACATTCTATAAGAACGTTTTTCAATAATTGGCCTAATTATATTTGATATACGATCTAAATAATATGGCATTAATTCATGTGCATATATTTCTGGATTATCCTTGCCAGCTATTGATTTAGCGCCAAAAACATGATCTGCGTGATTATGTGTATAAATAATAGCTTTTACAGGCTTATCAACAATCTCCTTAAATTCCCTAATTACGGTTTCACCCTGTTTTAACGACTCCATGGCGTCAATAATTATAAGACCATCTGTACCCTCGATCATTATACTATTTGCCAAACCATAACCAATTGCAACATATGTTTTTTCGCCAACCTTGACGATTTGCTTTTTAAACTCTTTACTGTGATTGTGAAGTTCTAGCTTTGAATTAGAATTTTCTTGTAATGTGTCTTTTTTTTTATTACAACCAATAATAAAAAATATAATAATCGATAAAAAAATATACTTAGCATTCATAATATTATTTTTATTTACGGCCTGTAAAATGTTCCATTGTTTTATAAATCCCTAAAACATGACCAACAAACCAATCATAAAGGTCTAAAGACATTATCGATTGATTGAATCGTGTTAACCTATATATATATCCTGGAATAGTTACCATTTTTTTATTTTTTTCAATAGCTTTAACAATGGTTAGTGCAGTTGCTTCAGGTTCTAATATTGGAATTTTAGATTTTACGCCTTCAAACATACCTGTATTTATGTAATAAGGCATAATAGTGGTAACATTGACGTTCTTATTAAGTTGCTTCATTTCTATTCGTAAACTATCAGACCAGCCTACTACAGACCATTTACTAGCTATGTAAACAGACATTCTAGGATTTGAAGAAAGTCCTCCAGAGGAAGCAATATTACATATATGTCCAGTGTTACGCTCTAACATATCTTTTAAAAATTCCTTAGTAATATACATAGGTGCTTTAGCATTAACGTCCATAGTTTTTTTTATTTCGGATATGCTATGCTTATGAAAGTATTTACCTACTACAATACCCGCATTGTTTATAAGGACATCAATATTTCCAAATTCATTTTTCACTTTTTTATGTGCTATTTTAATTTGTTCTGAATTTGATACATCAACATGATAACCTTTAATTAACCCGAGTTTAGAAAATGTATTTATAGTTTCATTAAGATTAGGTTGGTTAATATCCCAAATAATAACTTTTGCTTTTCGCTCCAACATCAATCTGGTCATAATTTTTCCAATTCCGGAAGCTCCACCAGTTATCAATACTGTTTTATCTTTTAAATGTTTCATTTAAGTTTATATTCTAAGCTAGAAATAAGTTATTATGATGATAATCGATATGCTATTTAAAGAAACACATAATAATATTATGATTCTACTTGTAACTGAAACAATATAATTGTGAAATTATTATAATAAAATGATAAAAATCATTTGGTGAAACACAACATTTTCTGAAAATAATAGTTAAAATAAAAGAGTAGGGGTATTATTAATATAATCTTGGTAACTATCTAAATGACCCCACTTTTTTTCCGCACGAGCTTCTAGTATTCTAACACCACTTATATACACTAATAAAACATATGTAAAAATGGGAGAGATTAATGTTACTAATTGCCAACCTGTTAGAGAAGAGAGAGAAATTATAGAGATACCCAACCATAAAATTATTTCTCCTAAATAATTTGGATGCCTTGAATAAGACCATAGACCAGAATTAATAAACTTATCTTTATTAGCAGGATCTTTTCTAAATTTTGTTTTTTGATTATCTGATATGATTTCAACTATAAAACCTAAAACAAAAATAAATACTCCTGAATAAAATAAAGAGTTTAATACAATACCGTTAGCCATTCCAGTTAAAGCACATGCGGAACAAATTGACACCCACATTCCCTGAAGAGACCATGTCATAAAAAATCTAGTAGGAGATGGTTTAATAGATCGAAATCTTTTGTCTTCTCCATCTTTTTTAATTCTAAAAAATAAAAAGCTGCCAAGTCGAATAGCCCATATAATAATAAATGATGACAATAAAATATTACCATAATTAATACCACTGGAGGTATAATTTGAACAAAGGATATAGGAAACTACAAAGATGTATGTGAAGCTTCCAGATATATCAAAAAACTTTTCAGTTTGAAATAAATATGCTGGAACAAACAATACCCATTGTATAATGAAAGCATATAAAATAGCATCCATAACAGAATCTATACCAGTTAAATAACCTATGGAATAGGATAATAAAAAAGCTATAGTTGATGATAAAATATTAAAAAAGTGAACTTTCATTATAGTTATTTATAAAAAATTAATTTCTTCTCTCATATTCTTAATATCTTCAAAACCGACTCTACAGCATCCTCCAATAATATCTGGTGATAGTGCTAGCCATTTCTTAATCATAGAGCTATCAAAATATTTTTCACCATACCAATCTTTATCTTTATTATTATAAATCTCACCAGAGTTTGGATATATCAAGATCTTCTTATTTGAATGTTCTTTTAATTTTTTTATTGCTCTTTCTGCTAATAATGGAGAGAAACAATTCACACCTATGGTAGAAACATTTTCTAAAGAAGATAAAATTTCACATGCTTTTATAAGAGATGAGCCATCTCTAAATTCTATATCTTTATTACACGTAAATGAAACCCAAACTTCTTTTTTATATTCTTCTACTAATTTTGAAAGTATTTCAATTTCTCTTAAACAAGGAATTGTTTCATAAAGAATAGTATCTATATCTAATTCTTTAATAATATTCATATTTTCCTTATGATAATTCATTATTATGTTATCTGAAGTATTGTATTTTCCGGAATATTCAGAACCATCAGATAGAGATGCTGCAAAAGGACCATAACTTCCAACTATTTTAATTTCCCTTTTATTATTGGTCTCTTTTATCGCTTGTTTCACAAGAGACACAGACCTTTTAAAAACATCTTTTATTTCATTAAGATTATAACCCATTTCGTTTAGAATCTTATAACTTATCTGATAAGTTGAAGTAGATATATAGTCAACACCTGCAGAAAGATAATCTTTATGTATTTTTTTTATGACATTAGGATTATTAATTAGTGCATCCCCAGTCCATAACTTTTTGTTCAGATTATACCCTTGTTTTTCAAGAGGATAAGAGAGGCTGCCATCAAGTAGTTTAATCTCTGTTTTCATAAAAATTATGGTTAAAAATTACAAAATATATATCTAAAACCTATTAGGTAATTTATATTATCTTTGCCATCTTAAGGGCGCTTAGCTCAGTTGGTTTAGAGCACTTGGTTTACACCCAAGGGGTCATAGGTTCGAATCCTATAGCGCCCACAAGTCTTTCAGAGGATTCTTCACCACCTTGGTAAATACTCTGGTAAATATAGAGCATCATTTTGGTGCTTTTTTTTTGTTCTAATGTGAACAGGATCCATAGGGTAATTTGTGTTAAAGTTTATTTTACTACTTCAATCTGGAATAATGGAGTGTCTTCTTGGATATGTATTTCCTGCATTTGCTTTGGTCTACCATAATAATAGTTAAAGAATAACTGAACAGATTATGCAAATTGCTAAAAACTGCTTTTTCATATCTCTAATTTAATCATATACCCATCTTTTTTTTCCTACTTTGAAAATAGGAGTTTTTATACCAATAGTTTTCATCATTTCTGATTGATTATAAAAAATTCTGAGTTTTCTGTTTTTAAAGAGCTTAAAATCAATTCCGAAGTATGGGTGTGAATCCATACTATATATCCCAACATTTGGTACAAATTTTGGATTCATTTCAGTCATAAATCCACCTACAACATTAAATCTTCCCAGATTATATTTCGCATTGTACATTATCTCATAATCACCGTCTATATCAAATGGTGTAATCATAACTCCAGCACCCAATGAAACTTTGGGAAGTACAGTATAACTTAAACCCACCCCTAATTTAGAGATATCATTTTCTATATCGTTAGCAACTGAAACACCAACTCCTACCTGTGAGTATATATTTAAAGAAAAAAAAGTAAAAAGTATAACAATGAATTTTTTCATATCTCTAATTTAATCATTTTTACACATATTTAACCACTTAATAATCAGCTCTATAAATAGGGGTGTGATACAGTTTTCCACAATCAAGTTATATAGAATATACAACAGAATACCACTTCTGTAATTATAGATATGTAATTGAAATTTATGCGTCCAAAGACACGATTCGGTTTCAGTTAAAAAGGTAGTAGAATGGGAAACAGAGAAACTACCACTTCAACCTAAAGAAAACGAAGCTCTGAACTTGGATATGCAAGTGGAATTTCAAAGAGAGAGAACCTATCTAAACCTCTCTGTCTAGATGCGAAGAACTCAAAGGAGTAAG
>PBYT01000009.1 GCA_002729755.1 Flavobacteriaceae bacterium | reverse complement strand
TATAAGATCAACTCTACTTTTATATAAATCAGTTTTATATCTCCTTCTCATCTTCTTTAATATTACATCACTGCCACTTTGAAGAGGGATATGAAAATGGGGGACAAACCTCTTACTAGTACTGATAAAACTAATTATTTCATCACCAAGTAAATTAGGTTCAATTGATGATACTCTATAACGTTCTACCCCATCAATTTTATCTAAAGTTTTAATTAATTCAAGGAAATCTTCATCAGTTTTTATATTATCTGACTGCCTCTTGCCAAAATCTCCTAGATTAATTCCAGTTAAAACTATTTCTTTAATTCCATTCGAAATTATTTCATTTACATTTTTGACAACATTTTCTATTGTATTACTTCTTGATTTACCTCTGGCTAGGGGTATAGTACAAAAACTACATTTATAGTCACATCCATCTTGTACTTTTAGAAATGCTCTAGTTCTAGAACTTGTTGAATATGTTTCAGTAAATGAATCAACATCATTAATATTACATGAATGGTCTAACTTAGAAAAATCTTGATCAACATTTTGAAGATATTCAACAATATTAAATTTTTCTGATGCCCCTAGAACAAGATCAACACCTTTAACTGACAGTAATTCTTTTGGCTTAAGTTGTGCATAGCAACCAATTGCAGCAACAAATGCATTAGGGTTAATCTTCAATGCTTTATTTACAAATACTTTAAATTTATTATCTGCATTTTCAGTTACAGAACATGTATTAATGATATATGCATCAGCATATTGATTAAATGGAACAACTTTAAAGTTATTTTTCTCAAGATTATTTGAAATAGAAGATGTCTCAGAAAAATTAAGTTTACACCCAAGTGTTGATAAAGCTACACTAGATATTTTTTTTTCTTTTAATTTAAGATGTTCAGTTAAAACAGACAAAATAAAAAGCTATTCTTTAGACTCAGTTTTGTCTTCAGTAGATTCTTCTGCAGTTGCTTCCTCAGCTGGTGTCTCTTCAGCTGCCTCCTCAACAGGTGCTTCTGCAGCTGACTCCTCAGCAGGTACTTCTGCAGCTGACTCCTTAACAGGTGCCTTAGTTTTAGTTTCGTCAATCTCTTCTTTTGTTTCAACAGGTGTATCTTCTGTTTTTACATTTGAAGCTTTGTTAAAATCAACATATTTACTTCTGAATTTTTCAACTCTACCAGCAGTATCGACTAATTTTGATTTGCCAGTATAATATGGGTGAGAAGTTCTCGAAATCTCAAGTTTGAACAAAGGATACTCAACACCATCAATTTTTGTTGTCTCTTTAGTGTCAACAGTCGATTTTGTAATAAAAACATCATCGTTAGACATATCTTTAAATGCGACTAAACGATAATTTTCAGGATGTATATCACTTTTCATAACAAATTTTGTGAGTGCAAATTTAAAATTTTTTTCATATATATAGTATTATAATTATTTTATTTTATCTTGTGTAGAAGAAAAAAAATCAAGAAATGAGTGATAATAAATTACATTTAAAGGCAACAATATTTCAATATGGTCTAATTTATGGAGGTATATCAGTTGCATTTTCTATAATGCTATTTCTTCTTGATATGCACTATCAAGGTGGGTCTCTTCAACAATGGACTGGATTATTAATAATGGTTGGTTCAATAACTGCAGGCCAACTTGCTTTCAGAAAACTAAATGATGGATATCTTAATTTATCTGAAGCAATGAAAATAGGACTTGGTGTAACAATAGTAGGAATAGTAATAGCTCTCTTTTATGGGTGGTTTCAAGCTATAGTTTTAGATCCAAATCAAATTGAAAAGGCTACTGAATTTGCACTTTCTCAAGCAATTGAGCAAAACCCAGAGATGACTGATGAAATGATAGGTATAACAAAAGAATGGATTGAATGGGGATCATCTCCNGCAATATCAACAGCATTTGNTTTCGGTTTTGGACTAATTTTTGGAGGCATAGTTTCATTGGTAACCGGATTNATTGTTAAGAAGTCAAGGCCAAATTAACAATTATTGACTATTTTATTATGGACCTTTCCGTCGTAATCCCTCTTTATAATGAGTCTGAATCAATTGAGGAATTAAATAAATGGATAACTAATACTTTAATTAGTGAAAGAATTAGTTTTGAGATTATTTATATTGATGATGGAAGTTCAGATGGATCCTGGGATATAATTAAAAGGTTAGCAAATAATTCTGATAATATTAAAGGTATTTTATTTTCTAAAAATTTCGGNAAATCACAGGCATTAAATGCTGGTTTTATTGAATGTCATGGAACTTATGTTGCTACTCTTGATGCTGATCTTCAAGATTCTCCTGAAGAAATTCCAGAAATGATAAATAAAATTAAAAAAGGAAACTTAGATTTAATATCTGGCTGGAAAAAGAAACGTTATGACTCATTNGTTTTTAAAAAAATTCCTTCAAAATTATTTAATTTTGTTGCAAGGTATACCTCTGGTATTAAAATTCATGATTTTAATTGTGGAATTAAAGTTTATANGTCAGATGTTATAAAATCAATAGATGTCTATGGTGATATGCATAGATTTATACCTATTATTGCTATGAATGAAGGATATAATAAAATTGATGAGCATATTGTTAAACACCAAGCTAGAAAATTTGGAAAAACAAAATTTGGTAATGAAAGATTTATGAGAGGATTTTTAGANATTATTACACTTTGGTTTATGAATAAATTTGGNAAAAGACCTATGCATTTTTTTGGATCTATGGGAACTATAATGTTTATAATAGGAATTATTTTTACTTGCTATATAGGTTATGAGAAACTCTTTATAAAAACTTCTGGAAGACTAATAACAGAACGTCCTGAATTTTTTATTGCACTTACTACAATTATTATAGGAATACAATTTTTTATTGCTGGATTTATTGGNGAAATAGTATTGAATTCTAACTCNAACAAAAAAAGGTACCAGATAACAGAAAAAACATTTGATTAATGGGTTACTTTATTAAAGTACTTAAATATGGAAAGAATTATAAGATATATGGTTTTTTGAATATATTATTTAATGTTTTTTATGCAATTTTTAGTGCTTTAGCATTTGTTTCATTTATACCAATGCTAGATGTACTATTTAAACAAACCAAAGAAGTATTTGAAAAACCTATATATAGTGGAATAGGAGATCTAAAGGATTATCTTCAAGACTACTTAAATTACTATATTTCAAAACAACTTGATATTGATATTACAAGCACATTAGTTATAGTAATTGGAATTGTACTTTTTTTCTTCCTTTTTAAAAATATTTTCAACTATTTAGCACTCTATAATATTACATTTTTAAAAAATGGTATACTAAAAAATCTNAGAAGCAATCTTTATAAAAAGGTTCTTAAAATGCCTGTCTCTTTCTTTGTTAATAAGAAAAAAGGTGACTTAATCTCAAGAATAACTGCAGATATTTTAGAAATTCAGGTATCCTATTTATCAATGCTAGAGGTAATTGTTAGAGAACCACTAACTATTCTCTTTACAATAATAGTGATGTTTACGATTAGTCCAGAATTAACTTTATTTATAATTCTATTTATTCCTATCTCAGGGTTTTTTATATCAATTATTGGAAAAAAATTAAAAAAGGATTCCACAGAAGTTCAGAAAGGACAAAGTGATTTTCTATCCATATTAGATGAGACTATTAATGGACAAAAAATTATAAAGTCATTTTTAGCTGAATCCTTTTTCACAAAAAAGTTTAATTCAATTAATTATTTACTTTTTAAATTCTCAAATAAAGTAATTAATAGAAAAAATCTTGCCGCCCCATTTAGTGAGTTTATGGGGATTTTAGTTATTGGTATTTTATTATGGTATGGAGGTAAAATGGTTTTAATTAATGAAAGTTTATCAGGAACAACATTTATTGTTTTCATGGGACTAGCATATAATATCTTAACTCCAGCAAAAAACCTTAGTAAATCTTTTTACTCAATAAAAAAAGGCAATGCAGCTGCAGAAAGAGTTTTTGAGATAGTTAATATAAAAGANAATGATAAAGAGAAAAAATTAAAGAAAATTGATGATTTTAAAAGTGAAATAAAATTTNAAAATGTCACTTTTTCATATGACTCAAATGTTATACTTGATTCAGTTAGCTTTAAATTAAAAAAAGGTGATAGCATTGCTATTGTAGGAACTTCAGGAGGTGGAAAGACAACAATTGCAAACCTTCTTAATGGCTTCTATCAAGTAGATTCTGGAGCTATTTCAATTGATGGAGAGAATATAAATAACATAAGCAAGAATTCATTATACAAGCTCATTTCGATTGTAACTCAAGAATCTATTTTATTTAATGACACTATAAAGAATAATCTACTAATTGGTAGTGAGAATTCTTCAAATGAAGAAGTTCTAGAATCTTCAAAAAATGCTAATGCGCATGAGTTTATTATTAATCAAGAAAATGATTATGAAACATTAATAGGGGATCAAGGAAACAAATTATCTGGTGGACAAAAACAAAGATTAACTATTGCTAGGGCAATGCTTAAAAGTCCATCAATTCTTATTCTAGATGAGGCTACTTCATCTCTAGATAGCGAATCAGAGAAAAAGGTACAAGGTGCAATAAATAAGCTTATGCTAAATAAGACTTCTCTAATTATTGCTCATAAATTTTCTACAATAAAAAAATGCGATAAAATTTTAGTTTTAGATAAAGGGAAAATTATTGATCAGGGTAATCATGATGATCTAATTAAAAAATCTGCTCTTTATAAAAGTATGTATGAACTTCAAAACTAAAAAAGAATTAAATTTACACTTTAAAATTCCATAATGATATTATTTTTTGGAGACCCTGAATCAAAAGTTTTTGCATTAGAAACTAATGATGAGCTTGATAATTTTAGTATTGAAAAATTAAATTGGGTTCTTAATGCACCTTTCTTAAATAAGCAAACTATTGAAAATAGTTTTATAGGGCCTAAATCAACAATGATTAGTCCTTGGAGCACTAATGCAGTAGAAATTATAAATAACATGGGAATTTTATCTGTTGTTAGAATTGAAGAATTTCTTTGTATTAAAGCAAATCAAACTTTTGATGTCATGATTCAAGATAAATACAAAGACTTAAATCAAGATATATTTAAGGGCTATAAAGCACCTGACAAACAAACCTTAATTCATGATATTAATGAATATAATGATAATGAGGGGCTTGCATTAGATCAAAACGAAGTTGATTACTTAAACAATCTATCAAAAAAACTTAACAGGAAACTTACGGATTCTGAGGTTTATGGATTCTCTCAAGTTAATTCTGAACACTGTAGGCATAAAATATTTAATGGGAGATTTATAATTGATAATAATGAAAAAGAAAAAAGTCTTTTTGAGTTAATTAAATTAACATCCAAAAAAAATAAGAATTCAATTGTTTCTGCATATTCAGATAATGTTGCATTTATTAAAGGACCTAAAATCTCACAGTTTTATCCTCAAAAAGCAGATACCTCAAGTTATTATACAAAGAAAGATATCGACAGTATAATTTCAATAAAAGCTGAGACTCATAATTTTCCAACTACCGTAGAACCGTATAATGGAGCAGCAACAGGATCTGGAGGTGAAATTAGAGATAGATTAGCTGGAGGAATAGGATCTATACCGCTAATAGGTACTGCAGTTTATATGACCCCATATTCAAGACTTAATAAAGAAAACTTATGGGAAAATGGATTCAAAGCTAGAAAATGGAAATATCAAACACCATCAGAGATATTAATTAAGGCATCAAATGGAGCATCAGATTTTGGAAACTGTTTTGGACAACCTTTAATTTGCGGATCACTTTTTACTTTTGAACACTCAGGAGATGATCAATATTTGGGGTATGATAAAGTTATTATGTTAGCTGGGGGAGTTGGTTTTGGAGAAGCGAAACAATCACATAAAAAAATTCCTCAAGATGGTAATCTAATAGTAATGTTAGGAGGTGATAATTATAGAATTGGTATGGGAGGTGCTTCAGTTTCTTCAACAAATACTGGTAATTATGACAACTCTATTGAATTGAATGCTGTTCAACGATCAAATCCTGAAATGCAAAAAAGAGTTACTAATACTATACGGGCTCTTTTTGAAAGTAAAGAAAATCCAATATTATCAATTCATGACCATGGAGCTGGTGGACATTTAAATTGTTTTTCTGAATTGGTTGAATCAACTGGAGGAGAGATATATATTGATGCGCTACCATTAGGAGATCCTTCATTATCATATAAAGAAATTATTGGAAATGAATCTCAAGAAAGAATAGGTATTATAATAAAAGAAAGTGATTATAAAATAGTTGAGAAAATTGCTAAAAGGGAAAGAACACCAATATATATAGTGGGGAAAGTAACTAATGATAAAAAATTTAGAGTTTTAGATCGTGGAAAAAAAATAGAATCAATAGACTTAGATCTGAAATCACTATTTGGCGATACACCAAAAAAGATAATTTCTGATAATACCATTTCAAAAAATTTTCAAAAAATAAAATATGATAATAATAATCTAGAAAGTTATATTAAATCTGTGCTTAAAATTGAGTCCGTAGCCTGCAAAGATTGGTTGACCAATAAAGTAGACAGATGTGTTACCGGAAGAATTGCACAACAACAAACTGTTGGTAAAATTCAATTACCTCTTAGTAATTGTGGAGTTGTAGCATTAGACTATGATAATTTTCATGGTATAGCTACTTCCATAGGCCATTCTCCAATTTCTGGTCTTATTGATCCTAAAAAAGGGAGTATAAATTCTATTGCAGAAGCATTAACAAATATTATCTGGGCTCCTCTAGAGGATGGGCTTAAATCAGTTTCATTATCTGCAAACTGGATGTGGCCATCAGGAAAAAATGGTGAAGATTCAAGGCTTTATAATGCTGTAGAATCTTGTTCAGATTTTGCAATTGAATTAGGTATAAATATACCAACAGGAAAAGACTCCCTATCAATGGTTCAGAAGTATGATGATACTAATGAAGTTAAATCACCAGGAACAGTTATCATATCTGCTTCTGCTCATTGTTCAGATATTAGAAAAGTGGTAACTCCTAATCTAAAAGGCAGTGAAGGTTTTATATATTATATTAACCTTTCAAATGACAATTATAAACTTGGAGGTTCTTCATTTGGTCAAATAAATAATAAAATTGGAAATGATGCTCCAACAATTAAGGATACAAACAATTTTAAGAAAACATTTAATTTAATTCAAAATTTAATAAAGGAAGACAAAATCCTTTCAGGGCATGATATATCCTCAGGTGGATTAATCACTAGCTTGTTCGAGATGTGTTTTACTGATAATAGTGTAGGGATGGATATTGATCTAACTACATTAAAGGAAGAAGATATAGTAAAAATTCTTTTCTCTGAAAACTCTGGAATCATTTTTCAATCCAAATCAAAGTTGAATCAATTCTTTGATAAAGAAGAAATCTCTTTTCATGAAATTGGNAAAGTAGTTAACAGTGATTACTTAAATATTAAAAACTATGATAACACATACTCATTTAATATTTCAAAATATAGAGATATCTGGTTCTCTACATCTTATCATTTTGATAAAATTCAAACTAAAAATAAATTAGCTCGTAAAAGATTTGAAAATTATAAAAANCAACCACTAGAATTTGTNTTTCCAAAAAGATTCACTGGAAANATTTTAAAGAATAACAATAAAATTAATGCTGCAATTATAAGAGAAAAAGGNAGTAATTCAGAAAGAGAAATGGCTTATATGATGAGTCTCTCTGGCTTTAATGTAAAAGATGTTCATATGACAGATATTATTTCCGGAAGAGAGAATCTTGAAGATATTAAACTACTAGTTGCTGTAGGAGGCTTTTCTAACTCTGATGTATTAGGTTCAGCAAAAGGTTGGGCTGGATCATTTATATATAATAAAAAAGCTAAGCAAACCTTAAATAATTTTTTTAATAGAGATGACTCTATGTCTCTTGGAGTTTGCAATGGATGTCAACTATTTATTGAACTAGGTCTAATAAATAATAATCATGATAAAAAACCAAAAATGGCTCATAATGACTCAGGCAAGTTTGAGTGTATNTTNACATCAGTTNAAATTCAAGAATCTTCATCAATTATGATGAAGGGAATGGAAGGGAGTAATATTGGTGTTTGGGCTGCTCATGGTGAAGGAAAATTTATCTTTCCTTATGATGAATCAAAATATCTTATTCCAGCAAAGTACTCTTATAACGAATATCCTGCAAATCCAAATGGTTCTAATTATAATGCTGCGATGCTAACTTCTGATGATGGCAAACATTTAGTAATGATGCCTCACCTTGAGAGATCAATTTATCCACATAATTGGGCTCATTACCCAAAAAATAGAAAAGATGAAGTATCTCCATGGATAATGGCATTTTACAATGCATATAATTGGTTGAAAAATAAATAGTAATTACTATATTAGTGAATTATATATAGACAAATACTAAATATGATAATAATCATATAACAAAAGTTAATAATACTGTAATTTTAAAAATAAAAATCAATGTCAACTCAAAAGAAGATAAAATTAGATGGTGGGGAATTTATTCTAAAAGATATTCCTTCAAATGAAGTTTTCACAGCAAAAGATTTTTCAGAAGAACAAAAAATGATAAGGGATACAGTTATCGAATTTATAGATAGAGAAATTTGGCCTCACAAAATGAGGTTTGAAGAAAATGATTATGATTTTACAGTTGAGTCGATGAAAAAAATTGGCGAGCTTGGTTTGTTGGGTATTAATGTTGATCAAGATTATGGTGGTTTGGGAATGGACTTTGTGTCAACAATGCTTGTCTGTGATTATATATCAGGTTCAAGTGGATCACTAGCTACTGCATATGGTGCTCATACTGGAATTGCTATTCTTCCGATATTCTTGTATGGGAATGAAGAACAAAAGAAAAAATACCTTCCAAAGCTTACATCTGGAGAATGGTTTGGATCCTATTGTTTAACAGAACCAACTGCAGGATCAGATGCAAATTCAGGAAAAACAAAAGCTGAATTATCTGATGATGGAACTCATTATTTAATTTCTGGACATAAGATTTGGATTTCAAATGCTGGTTTTGCAAATCTATTTATTGTCTTTGCAAGAATCGAAGATGATAAAAATATTACTGGTTTTATAGTTCCAAATGATCCAAATAATGGTATAAAGCTTAGCGAAGAAGAAAAAAAGCTTGGTATCCGTTCTTCTTCAACTAGACAAGTATTTTTCGAAAAAACAAAAGTCCCCGTTGAAAATCTCCTTGGAGAGAGAAATGGAGGATTTAAAATAGCGATGAATGCACTAAATGTAGGTAGGATTAAATTAGGTGCCGGAAATCTAGATGGTCAAAGAAGAGTCATTAGTGGAGCTATTGATTATGCTAATAACAGATTTCAGTTTAAACAACCAATATCAAATTTTGATTCAATAAAAGAAAAGATAGCTATGATGGCTACATCATGTTACGCTGGAGAATCAAGTTGTTATAGAGCTGCGAGTGATGTTCAATCAAAAATTGATGAATACCTTTCAAATGGATTTTCAAAAC
>PBYT01000008.1 GCA_002729755.1 Flavobacteriaceae bacterium | reverse complement strand
AAGGTGTGAAGCATGGCTGAGCTTTGTCCCTCTAATAAATGAACCTCGTTTTGGTTGGCTTTAGCCTTTAAAAATTGGGGTCTTATTCCCTTTTTTGTAAAGTTGTTTCGTGAAATCAATTCTCTTTTTTCTAGTTCACCACCTGACACACCACTCATCTTTTTAATTGCAAAAAGAACATATTGGTAATAACATACTAATGATGCTGATGGATTTCCTGGTAAACCAAAAAATAGGGTTTTATCCTTTTTTCCGAAAAACAAGGGTTTTCCTGGCTTTTGATTTACCTTATAAAAAAGCTTTTTAACGCCAATTTTTTCAAGTGCTGTTTCTACATAATCGTAATCTCCAACCGATATTCCTCCGCTTATTAAGACAATGTCCGAATCTTTTGATGCTAACTCTAATTCTTTTATCGTGCTATCTAGGTCGTCTTTTACCCAAGCGATTTTACTTGCCTTATATCTGCTTGTTTTTAGCGCTGAGCTTAACATCTGTGAATTGCTTTCGTATATTTTTCCTTGATCTAGTTTTTCTGTTGGACGGCTCAGCTCATTGCCTGTAACAACTATGCTGATAGTGGGCTTTTTATATGCTTTTATCCTTGTAATTCCTAGTGCCGACAAAAACCCTATTCCTGCAGCGTTTATTAACGTGCCCTTACTTAGTGCTAAGTCGTCTTTTTTTATTTGTTCGCCAATTGTCCGAATGTTTTCTCCTAAAGCAGGATGTTTTTCGAGCTTTATACGTTTACCGTTCACAGTAACTTTTTCTTGCATAACAACCGCACTAGCTCCTTTGGGAATCATTGCTCCTGTAAAAATTCGAACACACTCTCCCTGCTTTAGTTCTGTGCTATTGAAATCTCCAGTTTTTACTTCTGCTGCCAATTTAAATTCTATAGTTGGTTGGGCTGAAAAACAAACGGCGTAACCATCCATAGCTGACTGGTTAAATGATGGTAAATTTATTGGGCTGAAAACATCTTGTGAAAGAACAAAGCCTAAAGAATCGGTTGTGTGTAAAACATCTTCTTTGAGTATTGAGATGTGTTTACTTATTAGTGATTTGGCTTCTTCAATAGTAATCATAAGAAAAGTGTTTTACTTAATAATTTCTCAACAGCTATTAACGAAACCAAATGTACAAATTATGTTTTCACAACTATTATTTATAAATACTTTTTAGTAAGTCTTCATTTGAAGTTTCATTTCGTTTATGAGTTCATTTAAATAAAAAGCCTCCTAAAAGGAGGCTTTTCTGTACTCGAGGCGGGACTTGAACCCGCACGAACATTGCTGTTCATTGGATTTTAAGTCCAACGTGTCTACCAATTCCACCACTCGAGCAATTGAGCGAAAGACGGGAATTGAACCCGCGACCCTCACCTTGGCAAGGTGATGCTCTACCCCTGAGCTACTTTCGCGCGAATGCAAATTTAAAATATTTTATGATACTATTATCTATTTTGATCCTTACTTATTTATAATTGGGATCCTAAATTTTCTCATATTGAATAACTAACTCTCCTGCATTATGAGGAGGTTTATAATAAACAAAACCATGTTTATCACATACTTGATTAATAATTTTAGCCTGAAGGGCAGGTGAGTTTCCAGTAATTACTGTTAATTCTACACTTCCTTTAGCTGAATTTAAAAGCATGATTTCTTCAACTTTGTCTACAGCCTCATTATGATTTATTCCATGTAAATCAACTTTCATCTTCAATTTCTTTTTTAATTTGATTAAGTTTTAACAAAGCTTCAATAGGACTTAAACTTTCTATATCTAAATCTCTTATAATTTTTTTTATCTCTTGCATTTTTGGATCCTCTATATCAAAAAAACTAAGCTGAAAATCATCTGAATTATTATCACTTTTTTTAGGAAATCCATTTGCTCTTTCCATAGTTCCTAATTTTTTTACAGCTGATGACAACACTGTTTTTGGTATACCAGCCATTTTTGCAACATGTATTCCAAAACTNTGAGCACTTCCTCCCCTTTCTANTTTTCTTAAAAAGATTACATCATCTTTTAATTCCTTGACCGATACATTAAAGTTTTTTATTCTTTTAAAAGAACTNTCCATCTGATTAAGTTCATGATAGTGAGTAGCAAANAGAACCTTTGGCCTNTCTTTATGTTCATGCAAATACTCAGCTATAGCCCAAGCTATAGAGATCCCATCATATGTGCTTGTNCCTCTTCCTATTTCATCTAATAAAATTAAACTAGATTTTGTAAGATTNTTTAAGATTGAAGCNGTTTCATTCATCTCAACCATAAATGTNGANTCTCCCATAGATATATTATCACTNGCCCCTACTCTTGTAAATATTCGATCAACTATACCAAATGTCATTTCCTCTGCTGGTACAAAACTACCAATTTGAGAAAGCAAAGTAAGCAAAGCTGTTTGTCTCAGAATTGCAGATTTACCAGACATATTTGGTCCAGTAATCATAATTATTTGCTGTTTTTTATCTAACAAAACACTATTTGGCACATAGGACTCTCCAAAAGGGGTATTTTTCTGTAATACAGGATGTCTTCCATTTTTTATACGGATTATTTGATCCTTAGAAATTATTGGACAGGTATAATCAAATCTACTAGCCTCTGTAGAAAAAGAATTCAGCACATCTAATTCTGAAATAAGATTAGCTATTTCTTTAAGATCAACTAAACTTTTCTGGAGTTTATCTAATAATTCTATATATATTTTATTCTCTATAGCCTTAATTTTCTCTTCTGCAGTCAATATTTTTTCCTCATATGATTTTAGTTCTTCTGTTATATATCTTTCAGCATTAACTAAAGTTTGCTTTCTAATCCACTCTTCTGGAACTTTATCCTTATGAGTGTTTCTAACTTCTATATAGTACCCAAACACATTATTAAAAGATATTTTTAAAGAAGGTATTTTAGTTTTTTCAGTTTCTCTTTCTAGTATTTGATTCAAATATTCTTTCCCTGACTCATGAATTGATCTAAGCTCATCAAGTTCTTTAGAAAAATTATCAATTATTACGCTTCCTTTATTTATTTGAACTGGTGCTTCTTGATTCAGCGTTTTAAATATTAAATCAAAATGCTTTTTAGTTTTAGGAATTCTTTTGCCAAAATTTTTTAAATCTTTAGACTTTGAACTCCCTAAAACTTTTTTTATTTCAGAGACCCTCATTAACGAATATCCTAATTGAACTAACTCTCTAGGGTTAACTCTATATGTTGCAATTTTTGTCATTACCCTTTCAATATCTATAAGATGATCAAAATTATACATTAAGTCCTCTGACATATCTTGATCTTTTACTAGTGATTTAACTATATCTTGTCTTCTTTTAATCTCTTTCTCTTTAACTAGAGGAAATGCTATCCAATTTTTAATTTTCCTTGAACCCATAGAGGTTATTGTATTATCAATAGTATCAGCCAGATTATATCCTCCTGGTAAATTTGAATTAAATAATTCAAGATTTCTAATTGTAAACCTATCCATCCAAACATAGTCATCAGGGTAAATTTTTTGAATACGATTAATGTGAGATAGTTTGTTATGCTCTGTATCATTTAGATAATGAATTATTACTCCTGCAGCAATTTGACCTAAATCCTGACTAACAATTCCAAAACCCTTTAAGCTTGAAGTATTGAAATGAGTAAGCAGTTTATTTTTTGCATAAGATTCTTCAAAAACCCAATCATCTAAAAAGAAAGGGTTATATAAATTATCAAATAATTCTTGAAATATTTTTTTTGATGGCTTGGGCACTAATATTTCCTTTGGAGCATAATTAGTTAATAATTGATCTGCTAGCTTAACTGATCCTTCCGCCATATAAAAGTCTCCAGTTGAAACATCGATAAAAGATATTCCGCATTTATCTTTTAAGAAACAGATTGATGCTAAATAGTTATTTTCTTTTTGCTCTAAAACTCCATCGGTTAATACTACTCCGGGAGTTACAATTTCAGTAACTCCTCTTTTAACAATTTTTTTTGCAAGTTTTGGATCTTCTAGTTGATCACAAATTGCAACTCTGTATCCAGCTTTTACAAGCTTAGGCAAATAATTTCCTATTGAATGGTGAGGAAATCCAGCAAGTTCAGTTTCACTTGTAGAGCCAGCTCCTCTTTTTGTTAAAACGATTCCAAGAATTTTTGATGCTACAACTGCATCATTTCCAAAAGTTTCATAAAAGTCTCCTACTCTAAATAATAATATTGCATCTGGATACTTTGATTTAATATCATTGTATTGTTTCATTAAAGGTGTTACTTTTGAAGCTTTCGTCACAATATTTGCATTTCTACTAAAGTAGATATTTTTATTTTTACTTATATGCGTAAATTAAAAAATACAGAGTTAAATAGAAAATCAATTGAAGAATTTAAAAAAGCAGAAAAAACTCCTGCTATAGTTATATTAGATAATATTAGGAGTATCCACAATGTAGGGTCAATATTTAGAACCTCAGATTCTTTTTTGATTAAAAAGGTGTTTATCTGTGGTATAACTGCAACCCCAGAAAATCAAAGGATGGGAAAAACTGCTTTAGGATCAACAGATTCTGTGGATTGGGAGTATATGAAAGAGCCAAAAGAATTAATAAATAAACTTGAAAAAGATAATGTAATAATTGTTTCTGTAGAACAAGCTGATCAATCAATTAAAATTCAAGATTTTAAACCAGTCGATGGATTTAACTATGCTTTTGTATTTGGTAATGAAGTTGATGGTGTTAGAGATGAATTTATTAAAGCTTCAAAACACGTTCTTGAAATCCCTCAACAAGGAACCAAACATTCTCTTAATGTTTCTGTAGCAGCAGGGGTTGTTTTATGGGATTATTATAAAAAATGTGGTCTAGATAATACTTAGTGAAGTTTTTATAGGAATATCATCATCATTAGAACATTCCAATAATTCTTTAACAGATTTTAATAATATTGGATGCACAAAATCACTGGCNATNTCACTTAATGGAACTAACACAAAATTTCTTAACTNTAACCTTGGATGAGGAATTATTAATTCTNTTTGATTTACTATTTTATTTGAGTAAAANATAATATCAATATCCATTTCTCTAGACTTCATTATTTCTGAATCCCTTTTTCTTCCAATTTTCTCTTCAATATTATTTATTGAGAATAAAAGCTTATCAGGAGAAAGTTCAGATTTAATAGCTATACATAGGTTTAAAAATTTTCCTGATTCAAAACCCCAAGATTTAGTCTCATATATTTTAGATATTGAAGTAATCTCCCCTATATCTTCTCTAATCAACTTAAGAGCTTCTTTTATTTGAGAATAACGATTACCTTTGTTACTGCCTATTGATAAATAAATCTTACTCATAAATTTGAAAATACTATGAAAACTAATCAAATTTCTCTTGCTAATAAAATTTATCTAATTCTAGCAGGATTATTTATAACCTCTCTAGTAGCTTCTAATCTAATTTTTACAAAAATATTTTACTGGTATCCTTTTGATATTAATATATATGGTGTTAAACTTTTTGAGTTATCTGTTGGGATACTACCCTATCCTCTTACTTTTTTGATAACAGATTTAATCTCTGAAATTTATGGTAAAAGGAAAGCTAATCAGGTAGTAACAACCGGTATTTTTGCCTCAATTTTTTCAATATTACTAATTCTAATATCTAGCCAAGTTCCAGCTATAGATGCATCTCCTATTAATGATGAGATATTTAATCAAGTTTTTTTAAATGCTCCTTTAGCGGTACTTGCATCAATGCTTACATACCTAATTGCTCAATATATTGACATTAGAATCTATCATTTTTGGAAAAATTTTACTAAGGGGAAACATCTTTGGTTAAGAAATAATTTTTCAACTTTCACCTCTCAATTTATAGATACATTTACAATCGTATCATTGTTAATTATTTTTGAAATTTTACCAAGTGATAAGTTTTTAGTTCTTGTTATTTCTGGGTTTTTATTTAAAGTTATAGTCGCAATTTTAGATACTCCACTTTTATACTTTTTTGTATGGCTATTTAGAAAAAAGTTTGATTTAAAAGTTGGTGAAGAAATTAAAATGGATTAGAGTTTGGAAGGAAAAATAAGAATAAATAAATTTTTAAGCGAGGTTGGATTCTGCTCTAGAAGAGGAGCTGATAAAATCATTTCACAAGGTAGAGTTTATATTAATGGAGAGATTGCTGTTTTAGGCTCAAAAGTTAATAGAGACGATTTAATAAAAGTTGATGGAGAATTAATAAGTAATCAAGAAGAAAAAGTATATCTAGCATTTAATAAACCTGTTGGAATTGAATGTACTGGAAATCAAAAAGTAAAAAACAATATTATAGATTATATAAATTTTAATAAAAGGTTGTTTACAATAGGAAGAATAGATAAGGATAGTGAAGGTTTAATATTATTAACAAACAATGGTGATATCGTAAATAATGTATTAAGAGCTGAAAACAAAAATGAAAAGGAGTATTTGGTTACTCTAAACAAAAAAATTGATAAAGATTTTATTCAAAAAATGAGAAGTGGAGTAAGAATTATGGGTAAGCTTACAAAAAAATGTTATGTTGAAAAAACTTATGAAAATAAGTTTAAAATAGTTCTAACTCAAGGGTTAAATAGACAAATTAGAAGAATGTGTAATGCTCTTGGATATAGGGTAACCAAACTAAAGAGGATTAGAGTTATGGATATTAAACTTGACACTAAAGTTGGTGAGTATAGATTTCTTAATGAAAGTGAGGTAAAACAATTATTTTAGCCCAATTTCTACTACATATCCTTCGTTAGATCTAACATTAAATACAGTTGAGTCTTCAAAAATTAAATATTGCCCTTTAACACCAACCAACTTGCCATTTATTTCATTAGATTTCTTTAGGCTCTTAGATTTAACAGATTTCGGATAATCCAAGACATTATAATTAAATTTATATACCTCATCATTTCCTGATTTATATTTTTTTAAGTCATTGGATAATTTATCAAGAGCATTCTTTTTTTCATTTATTAGATCTACTTTATTAATTTCATTGGTTAGCATTTTTCTCCAATTTGTTTTATCAGAGTAATCTTCTTTCAATTCAACTTCAGCTAAACCTGCTAAATATCTATTAGGTAATTCAAGAAGTATAATTGACTCCACAGCACCTTGATCTATCCATCTAGTTTGCATATTTTTCACTCTTGTCACACCAACTTTGAGGCCACTGGTCATAGAGAAATATAGGATATGCGGCTGTAATTGCATTTCTTTTTCAAAATCAAGATCTCTATCTTCCTGATCTAGATGAGCTTTGCTTAACTCTGGTCTCATAACCCAATCTCCAGACTTTGGTGACTCAAAAAAACATTTTTTACAAAACCCATTAGCGAAAATCTCAATATTGCCGCTACATGACAAACAACAATATCCTTTTTTTGAAATATGAATTTCCTTATTAATAGCCTGATTCATTAATATAAAATTTGATTCAAACTCTAGAATGTACCTAATAGGGTTATCATTAATACTTGTCATCTTTTGCAAAACTCCCGAGAACATTATATTTTTATTTATAATAAATATATATAATCCATGCCAATTCCTTTATTCAATTCTGTAGCTTCTTGGTTTTTAAAAAAAAGAATTCATCAAATTGAATTATTTAGAAAATTTCCTAATGAAGTTCAGCAAGAGGTTCTTAGAAAACTATTGGTATATAATATTGATACTGAGGTTGGGAAAAAATATGATTTTAAAAGCATTAAAAGCTATAAAGATTTTAACAATAGATTAGATGCTGTTTCCTATGAAGATATAAGTCAATCTATTGAAAGAATGAGGAAAGGGGAACAGAATATTTTTTGGAGCACTCCAATAAACTGGTTTGCAAAGTCAAGTGGAACTACTAATGCAAAGAGTAAGTTTATCCCTATTAGCTATGAAAGTCTTGATGATTGCCATTATAAAGCTGGAAAGGATATGCTATCCTTATATTTTAACAATAATGAAAACTCTAAACTTCTAGAGGGGAAATGCCTTAGGCTAGGTGGATCAAAAGAAATCTATGAAAAAAATAACAGCTATTATGGTGATTTATCTGCAATAATAATTGACAATCTTCCTTTTTGGGCAGAATTAAGCAGTACACCCAGTCAAAAAGTTTCACTGATTCCTGAGTGGGAAGAAAAAGTAAAAGCAATAATAAATGAATCATTAAATCAAAACGTAACGAGTTTTGCTGGAGTTCCTTCTTGGATGATGGTTCTACTTAATAATGTACTTAAACAAACCAAAAAGGATAATATACTTGAAGTGTGGGAAAATAGTGAAGTTTATTTTCATGGAGGAGTAAATTTCGAACCCTATAGGTCGTTATTCAAAGAAATGTTTCCATCAAAAAAATTCAAATATTTTGAAATATATAATGCTTCTGAAGGTTTTTTTGGAATTCAAGATCAAAATTATTCCTCCGAGTTACTACTTATGCTAGATTATGGTATATTTTATGAGTTTATACCAACTAATAATACAGATAAAATAATCCCTCTAAGCGACGTAGAACTTGATGTAAATTATGCTATAGTAATCACTACTAATTCAGGATTATGGAGATATAAAATGGGAGATACAATTAAGTTTACTTCATTAAACCCCTATAGGATAAAAGTTTCAGGAAGAACGAAACATTTTATTAATGTGTTTGGAGAAGAATTAATAATAGAAAATGCAGAAGTTGCATTAGCTAAAGCTGCTGAAACAAATAATTGTAAGGTTAAAGATTATACTGTAGCTCCAATATTTATGAGTTCAAATGATATAGGTAGTCATGAGTGGTTAATTGAGTTTTCCGATGAACCTAAGGATTTAGAGAATTTTACAAAAACTCTTGATAAAAATTTAAAAAATANAAATTC
The DNA here is from genome assembly GCA_002729755.1 of Flavobacteriaceae bacterium. Classification (GTDB taxonomy): domain Bacteria; phylum Bacteroidota; class Bacteroidia; order Flavobacteriales; family Flavobacteriaceae; genus Marisimplicoccus. Next base: position 78,270 of record PBYT01000008.1, on the reverse strand, counting down.
AGACTATGAGGCAAAAAGATATAAAGATTCAACTATGAANATGCCAAAAGTTGTTAAAGCAAGACCCNGTCTGTTTTATGATTGGCTNGCTTTAAAAAAGAAACTAGGAGGACAAAATAAAATTCCAAGACTTTCAAATTCTAGAGATTACTTGGAAGAATTAAAATCTTTAAATTAAGAAACTGCTTTCAAATATACCATGTCTATCATTTGTAACTTTTGATCAGCATAGACTCTAGTTACTTTAAGATCTTTAACTCCAGTATTAGGAAGATTAAACATTGCATCATTTAGAATAGCTTCACATAAATTTCTTAAGCCTCTTGCTCCTAAATTATATTCCATTGCTTTATCAACTATATAATCTATTGCACTAGGAGTAATAGAAAAACTTATACCATCCATTTCAAATAGTTTCTCATATTGTTTTATTAAAGCATTATTAGGAACTGTCATTATATCTCTAAGAGCATCTTTTGAAAGGGGATTTAGGAAACTCAATACAGGAAGTCTTCCTATAATTTCAGGGATAAGACCGTATNTTCTAACATCATGAGGATTAATATATCTTAAAACATTACCCTCTTCTTNTNGAAGTTTATATTCTTTTGACATTTTAAAACCTATTGACTGAAGGTTCAGTCTTGTTTTTATAATTTTTTCAATTCCATCAAAAGCTCCTCCGGCTATAAAAAGTATATTAGAAGTATTCAGTTCAATAAATTTTTGATCTGGATGTTTTCTTCCCCCTTTTGGCGGAACATTTACCTTAGTTCCTTCTAGAAGTTTTAATAATGCTTGCTGAACTCCTTCACCTGAAACATCTCTAGTAATTGAAGGGTTATCTCTTTTCCTTGCAATTTTATCTATTTCATCAATAAAGACAATTCCATTTTCTGCCTTTTTAACATCAAAATCTGCAGCCTGTAATAACTTGCTTAAAATACTTTCAACATCTTCGCCAACATATCCCGCTTCAGTTAAAACAGTAGCGTCAACAATAGCTAATGGAACTTTTAATAATTTTGCAATTGTTTGGGCTAACAAGGTCTTCCCAGTTCCTGTAGGTCCAGCTAATAAAACATTACTTTTTTGAATATCTATTTCATCTTCTGACTTATCTTGAAGTATTCTTTTATAATGGTTATAAACAGCCACTGATAATACTTTTTTTGCTCGGTCTTGACCGATAACATATTTGTCAAGAAAANATTTTATCTCTTTAGGGGTTTTTAAATCAAAATTACTTGAATCTAATTGATGGCTTGATTCATCATCTTTTAATATAATGTCAGCTTGAGAAATACATATATCACAGATGTGTGCATCTAAACCAGCAATTAAAAGTTTTGTTTGTGATTTTGTTCTTCCGCAAAAAGAACATAGAATTTCTTTTTCANTCATACTAAATTAGATTAGGACCTCATCAACCATTCCATATTTAAGTGCTTCTTCAGATTTCATCCAGTAGTCTCTATCACTGTCAGAGGCTACTTTCTTTAAACTTTGACTGCTATGCTTAGNAANAATTTTGTACAATTCATCCTTTAGCTTTAGAATCTCTCTAGCTGTAATTTCAATATCAGCAGCTTGACCTGAAACTCCTCCGAGTGGTTGGTGAATCATCACTCTTGAATGTTTAAGTGCAGATCTTTTACCCTTCTTACCAGCGCATAATAAAATTGCTGACATAGATGCAGCACAGCCAGTACATATTGTGGCAACATCAGGCTTGATAAATTGCATTGTATCGTATATNCCCAGACCAGCATAAACTCCTCCTCCAGGAGAATTTATATATAACTGAATATCCCTTGAAGAATCTGTACTTTGAAGAAAAAGCAATTGAGCTTGAATAATATTTGCAACATTATCAGTAATAGAAGTTCCTAAAAACATTATTCTATCCATCATAAGTCTTGAGAAAACATCCATTTGAGCAACGTTTAATTGTCTTTCTTCAATAATGTATGGTGTCATACTACTAACTATCTTTTCATAGTATAGCGAGTTAATACCATGATGCTTTATAGCATAATTTTTAAATTCTTTAGAGTAATCCATTTTTTCTATTTCATTGTATTGGTCCAAAAATAGTCAAATACATATGTAAATAAAAATATTATGCTAAATTTGCAGCTTATAATTAGTAACCAGGGTCGAGTACCCTAAATATTAATATGTTATGGCAGTAAAAATTAGACTTCAAAGACACGGTAAAAAAGGTAACCCAATATATTGGATAGTAATTGCAGATGAGAAATCAAAAAGAGATGGAAAATATATTGAAAAATTAGGTACATATGACCCTAATACTAATCCAGCATCAATAGAATTAGATTTTGATTCTTCTGTAAAGTGGTTAGAAAAAGGGGCTCAGCCAACAAATACAGCAAAGGCAATTCTTTCTTATGAAGGTGTCTTACTTAGAAAACATTTAAATCTTGGTGTACAAAAAGGTGCTTTCACAGAAGAAGAAGCAAAGAAAAGATTTGATGAATGGAAAAAGGGGAAAGGTGCAAAAATTGAGAAAAAGATTGAAGATCTTGAATCTACATTAGAGTCTAATAAAAAAGAAGCTCGTAAAAGAGAAGAAGAATATAGCAAGAAAAGATCAGAAGAGTCCAAGGCTAAAGAAGAAGCTAAGGCTGAAGAAGCTAAGGCGGCTGAGGAAACTGCTCCGGCTGAAGAAGAAACTCCGGCTGAAGAAGAAGCTCCGGCTGAAAAAGCTAAGGNGGCTGAGGAAACTGCTCCTGAAGAAGAAGCTAAGGCTGAAGAAGCTCCGGATGAAAAAGCTAAGGCGGCTGAGGAAACTGCTCCGGCTGAAGAAGAAGCTCCGGCTGAAGAAGCTCCGGATGAAAAAGCTAAGGCGGCTGAAGAAACTGCTCCGGCTGAAGAGGGATCTGATGAGGCAACTCCTGCTGAAGAAAAATAAACTTATATTTTATAAGACTTATTCTTTAAGGGCTCTATACTATCACGTTTAAATAGAATATGTTTTTTTAGAATTCCAGATGGATTATTAGACATCTAATATCATAAATTCATACTTTTGTAAAAAGCTAAGCATAAATGAAAGACAATTCTTTTTCTTCTCCTGATTTCTATAAAATCGATGACCTTCTGACCGAAGAGCATAAGTTAATTAGAGAATCTACTCGATCATGGGTAAACAAAGCAGTTAGTCCAATTATTGAAGAATATGCACAAAAAGCTGAATTCCCTAGTGAATTAATTTCAGGTCTTGCTGAGATTGGGGCTTTTGGCTCGTATATTCCTACAAAATATGGAGGAGCTGGACTTGATCAAATAAGTTATGGGTTGATGATGCAAGAGATTGAAAGAGGAGATAGCGGAATACGTTCAACTGCTTCTGTTCAATCATCACTTGTAATGTACCCAATATGGAAATTTGGGAGTGATGAACAAAAAGAAAAATTTTTACCAAAATTAGCTTCCGGTGAAATGATGGGATGTTTTGGGTTAACAGAACCAGATCATGGTTCAGACCCAGGAGGAATGACTACAAATTTTAAAAGTGATGGTGATTATGTAATCTTAAATGGTGGTAAATTGTGGATATCAAACTCTCCTTTTGCTGATATTGCTATCGTCTGGGCAAAAGATGAAGATAAAAGAATTCATGGACTCATTGTTGAAAGAGGAATGGAGGGTTTTTCAACTCCTGAAACACATAATAAATGGTCTTTAAGAGCTTCTTCAACCGGAGAACTAATTTTTGATAATGTACGAGTTCCTAAAAAAAATATACTCTCTGAAAAATCGGGACTTGGTGCTCCACTAATGTGTTTAGATTCTGCCAGATATGGGATTTCATGGGGAGCTATTGGTGCTGCTATGGATTGTTATGATACAGCTTTAAAATATTCATTAGAGAGAGTGCAATTTGGTAAACCAATTGCTAGTAAGCAACTCCAACAAAAGAAACTTGCTGAAATGTTAACAGAAATCACAAAAGCACAACTTTTATCCTGGAAACTTGGAAAACTAAAAAATGAAGATAAAGCTTCATCTGCTCAAATATCAATGGCTAAAAGNAATAATGTNGAGATGGCGGTAAATATAGCAAGAGAAGCAAGACAAATGCTTGGAGCTATGGGAATTTCAGGAGAATTNAGCATTATGAGACATATGATGAATCTTGAATCTGTAATTACTTATGAGGGTACTCATGATATACACCTACTAATNCTTGGAATGGATATTACTGGACATAATGCATTNTAGANTAGAAATCAAAGACNATGAAAAGAACATCACTTTATTTAATTATTTTTTTTGTAAGTATTGGATTTTCATTTTCTCAAGATAATAATAGGGAGGAATTAGAAGTATTATTTACTGATTGGCGTCAATTTGAAACACCACCACTAAATAATGGAGCTCCAGATTATTCAGTTGAAACATTTAGAAATAGAATGCCTGAATTTAGAAAGTTAAGAGATAGATTAAATGAAATAGATAAATCTAAATTAGNTATTAAAAGTAAAATTGATTGGACAATAATCTGGGCTGAAATGAATGGTTTTGAGTTTAATTTTAGGGTTCTAAAACCATGGGAAAGAGATCCAGCATATTATAAGTCGGTATGGATGAATAGGAGTGATGTTCCAGCACACGAGGGTCCAACTCATCATAGCGTTGTTGAAATTTGGCAATATGATTTTCCACTATCNAAGAATGAGTCATCAGAACTAAATAAGCAACTTAGAGTTATACCCATATTAAATGAACAGGCAAAAATAAATTTAACAGGTAATGCTAAAGACCTTTGGATTGCAGGAATAAGAGATATTGATACTCAGATAAGTGATTTGCAATCAATATTAAATTATCCAAATGTGAATAATAATCAGAATCTGGTTACTACAATAAATGAAGCTATTGAATCTACAGTGNGTTTTTCAAATTGGTTAAAAAGTGAATCTTCAAAAAAAGATGGACCTTCAGGAATTGGAAAAGAAAATTACACATGGTATCAAAATAATGTACATCTGGTTCCGCTTTCTTGGGATGATGAAGTAATGCTTTTAAAAAGAGAGCTAGCTAGAGCTTGGTCATCACTTAAACTAGAAGAACATAAAAATAGAAACTTACCTAAACTAAATTCTGCATCTACGCCTGAAGAATATAATCTTCTTGTAAGTGAAGCTTCAAAGGAATTAATTAATTTTTTAGACAAAGAAGAAATAGTCGATGTAAAGGACTTCTACAAGGAAGCTCTTGACGAACATCTTGGAAGTTATATTCCAGAGGATAAAAGAAATTTTTTCTGGATAACAGCACATCTTGATCCAAAGCCCCTATTCTCTCATTTCTTTCATTGGTTTGAGTTGGCTGAAATGGATTTCAATCCAAGTCAAAATGTTTTAAGAAAAGGNCCTTTACTGTATAATATCTTTGATAGTAGAAACGAGGGAGTAGCTACGGCTGTTGAAGAAATGTTCATGCAGACTGGATTATATNAAAATAATCCTAGATCAAAAGAAATAGTTTACATATTAATCGCTCAAAGAGCAGCTAGAGGATTAGGATCTCTTTATGCACATGCAAATTTAATGAGTATGGAAGAAGCAGGAAAAATACATTCTGAATATACACCAAGGGGATGGATGAAAACAGAAAAAGAACTTTTAATATTTGAACAGCACCTGTATTTACGACAGCCTGGTTACGGGACAAGCTACATAACTGGAAAGTATTTGTTTGAAAATGCACTTGCTGAATTTTCTAGATTGAACGAGAATGATGCCTCAGCAAATTTGAAAAGCTTTTTTAGTAAATTAATTAATATAGGGAGTATTCCGATNACACTTTTTCACTGGGAGATTAATAATGACTCATCAGTTATTAGCGACATAGTCCCAGGACTAAATTAAATAATTAAGAATTTGCAAGTTGGACCATTATGTAGACCTTTGTAAACATAACAACTAAGAAAATCACAAATAGGATTTCTGGGTAATATTCTTTGTTCTAANAATTCANAACANCTTTANAATAATCCATGCATTTTANTACTTCCTTTACAGGTGTTGAACCNTCTGGAATACGATATTCTAANTCAATAGTNGCTGTAAAATCATATGAATTCTTTTGCATTAATAATAAAACTTCTTTTATAGGAGTATCNCCTTNACCCCANATTTGATTATCACTNCCTNNANNATTCANAGCTTTTNCNTGCNTGNCTNTCNTTTANATGGAGACTGCAAATTCTNCTATGATTNTTTTCAATAAATTTTANAAGTGTNTCTTTTGTATTNTCTCCTCCNGCTGCAATATAATGACCAATATCAAGGTTANNNTAANTATTNTNAGAACTACTTAANGCAAAATCCCATGCNGTATCACTTGCCTGAAGATGTGCATGATATCCAACTTTAACNTTATATTTTTCAGCATANTAAGAAATTCTTTTTGTATTAGTTTNATCAGTTANCTCTGNAGTAACATANTCAGCNCCTAAAGCCTTTGTTGCCTTCATAGCATACTCNATTTCTTCATCTTTATTCCTAGTNCCCATACAAGGTGGTTTATAAGCAAAAATATTTATACCCTTTTCNTTAAATGCTTTTTTTACTTTCTTAAATTCATTCATAGAAACATTTGACCTCCANTCAGGGCTATCTTTTNTAGATCTTGGCATTCCNATACTCCTCTCAACATGACTACCCATCAATTCAATATTATCAGAATTGGAATCTANACAATANTNAATAATNGTNTCCATATCTTCCAAACCAGGTTNAAAAGAATAGGTTATAACTGAAATGTCTACTCCTCCAANATTCTTAATTAGTGGAGATGTAAAGCTATANCNTGCTATACCNAGTGATANTAAAGANGTNTTTTTTATAAAATTCCTTCTGTTTTCCATTTTAATATTTATTAATTAAACTTTNTAATAATTTATATTTCATAAATTAAGNTAATAATANAGAAAAAACAAAAATGCTAAAAGCAATAATTTTTGATCTNGATGGAACTATTGTAAATAGTTTGCCTTATCATCATGAATCTTGGAGTATTTTTTTTCAAAGGAATAATTTAAAAGAGAGTGATTTTTCAGAAATTTTAAAGNAATATAAAGGTGGAGGGACTCTTAAATTAATGAGTGATGTATTTGGAGACTCTTATTCTAAAAAAGAGTTAAAAGAAATGAGTGATTATAAAGAAGCAATCTTTAGAGAAATATATAAGGGTAANATCTATCCAATAAAAGGCCTAATTAATTTTTTAGATAANCTTACAGAAAGTAATATTCTTCTATCAATTGGCAGCAATGCTATAAGAAAAAATGTAGAGATGACAATAGAAGAATTAGGGATAACTCATTATTTTAAATCTATAGTTTGTGGAGATGAAGTCTCTAAAGGGAAGCCTGACCCAGAGATGTNTNTNAAAACATTATCAAATTTAAAGGTCAGCAAGGATGAGTGTNTAGTTTTTGAAGATTCCATTGAAGGTGTAACCGCTGCAAAAAATGCAGNNATAAANNNTATTGGTGTAACAAGCTCTCAATCAACAGAAGCACTTGAATCAGCTGGATGTTTTAAGACNATTACAGATTATAGTAAAATTGAACTTGATAATATATTGGATTTATGATGAAGAATTGTACTTCGGGTGGGAGTTGAACCTATACAATATCATAATTTTTCACATACTGCAATTTCTTGGGCTCTTCCAAAGCCAAACTTTACAAATTGTGACCCAGATTGATTTTTTCTAAATAAATAACTCAATCCCCACCGATTCCATTTAACGTCATTAATTATTAAATTAGAGATATGAAAAATAAGTATTACACATATCTTATAGTCTTAATTCTTGCTGCAGAGTCTAACTATATTTTACCATATGTATTAGCTAGAGTTTTTAGACCAACATTTTTAGATGTTTTTGACCTGACAAATCTTGAACTAGGAACAGTTTTTTCAACATATGGTGTTGTAGCATTTTTTTCATATTTATACGGAGGAATTCTAGCAGATAGATTTTCTCCTAGAAAATTACTGTCAATTTCTCTAATACTTACATCTTTAGGAGGTTTTATAATGATGACTTATCCTTCATACATAGTAATGCAATTTTTATTTGCATATTTGGGTTTTACTACTGTATTTCTATTTTGGGCACCCATGATTAAAGCTACTAGAATGATTGGTGGTTCAAATAAACAAGGTAAAACCTTTAGTTTTCTTGATGGAGGTAGAGGAATTGTGGCTTCTTCAATTGGTGTTATTGGAGTAATTATTTTTTCAATCTTAATAACGACAGATATTTCAAATGCTGATATTCATGAGAAGCAGAATGCATTTAAGTATGTGATAGGTGTATCATCCATTATAGTATTTCTATGTGGGATAATAGTATATTCATTTTTAAGAGTTGAAATTTCTGATGACGAAAAGATTGGCGACTTTAATAACATGAAAAAGCTTCTTAAGTCAAAATCAATATTTCTAATCTCAATAATAATTCTATGTGCATATATGGGGTATAGAATAACTGATATATACTCTTTATATGCTGCTGAAGTAATGATGTATGACCAAATTAATGCTGCAAAGATTGGAGCTTATCAACTATACCTTAGGCCTATTGTCTGTATATCTGTAGGTTTGTTCTCTGATAAAACTGGAAATATTAATAATATATTTTATGGATTTGTAATTATGTTGATAGGATCAATTTTATTTGCAAGTGGAATAATTAATTCTTCAGTTAATACCTTATTTATTATTTCATTAATTATTGTAGCTGTTGGAACATATGCTATAAGAGGACTATATTTTTCAATTTTAAATGATGGACATATTCCCATTGCTCTTTCTGGAACGGCAATTGGCATTGTCTCAATAATTGGTTATTCACCTGACATCTTTGCACCCCCACTTTATGGATATTTGTTAGATACTTTCCCAGGAATAAAAGGTCATCAGTTCGTTTATTTAATACTTGCAGTTTTTTCAGTATTAGGATTGTACACAACTTTAAAATTTAAAAAACTAATTAAATAATTTCATATGGATTATATACTAAATAATTGGTAGATAATAGCAAAAACCCCCGATTATTCCCTCGGGGCATTAGTCTAAACTAAATAGATTTAATGCCTTAGATATTAATAGTTGCTCTAAAGAGGATAATAAAAAACCGTAACTAACTTTAAATTAATTAATTACAGTTTTAATAAGTACTTCGGGTGGGAATCGAACCCACACTCCCAAGGGAACTGGATTTTGAATCCAGCGCGTCTACCAATTTCGCCACCGAAGCATAAAAGTCTCAAAATTAATAAATTACTTTATATTAAATAATCTTATTTAAAACTATACTGAATAATAATTATTTATAAATTTGCAAACCAATTAATTATTAGTGGAAACAACTGTAAAAATATTTTCTTGTACTCAAAGTGAAAATCTATCTAAGAAAATTGCTCAAGTATTTGGTCAATCACTTGGTAGTGTAGAATTTCAAAGATATAGTGATGGAGAGTTTCAGCCCTCTTTTGAAGAATCCGTTAGAGGCTCTAGGGTTTTTATAATTGGCTCTACTAATCCATCATCTGATAACCTTATAGAGATGCTACTAATGCTTGATGCAGCAAAAAGAGCTTCTGCTAGACATATAACAGCTGTTATTCCATATTTTGGATGGGCTAGACAAGACAGAAAAGATAAACCTCGAGTTCCTATAGGTGCCAAATTAATTGCTAAACTTATTGAATCAGCAGGTGCAACAAGAATTATAACAATGGATTTACATGCAGACCAGATTCAAGGATTTTTTGAGAAACCTGTTGATCATTTATATGCTTCAGCGATTTTTGTACCATATCTTCAATCATTAAAAATCGATAATTTAACAATCGCATCTCCTGATATGGGTGGATCAAAAAGAGCTTACGCTTATTCTAAATTTTTAAATTCAGATGTTGTAATCTGTTACAAGCAGAGATCTAAAGGGAATATAATTACTCATATGGAACTAATTGGGGATGTTAGCGGAAAAAATGTTGTTCTAATTGATGATATGGTTGATACAGCAGGCACTCTTACTAAAGCTGCTGATCTTATGATTGAAAGAGGTGCAAAATCAGTTATCGCAATTTGTACTCATGCATTATTATCTGGTGATGCTTATGAAAAAATAGAAAAATCTAATCTAAACAAATTAGTGATTACAGATTCAATTGATTCTAAAAAACAATCAAACAAGATTGAAGCCTTATCTTGTTCAAAAATATTTGGTGAAGCTATGTATAATGTTCATCATAATAAATCAATTGACGAATTATTTATAAATTAAACTTGAAACAATGAAATCAATAGAAATAAAAAGTAGTAAAAGAGAAAAAATAGGTAAAGTTGATTCCAAATCTCTTAGGAAAAATGGATCAGTTCCTTGTGTCCTTTATGGTGGCAAGGAAACAATACACTTCTCTGCAACTGAAATTAGTTTTAAAGATCTTGTGTATACCGGCGCTGCTCATACGGTTACTCTTGATTTCGGAGGTAAAAAAACAAATGCTATTCTTCAAGATATTCAGTTTCACCCTGTAAGCGATAGGATTATACACGCTGACTTTTATGAAATTCATGAGGATAAGGAAATTACAATGGATATTCCTGTAGTAATTAGTGGATCTGCCCCAGGAGTTTTAAATGATGGTGGAATGTTAAGTAGAAACAAGAGAAAAATTAGAATAAAAGCTATTCCTTCCAATCTTCCTGATTCTATTGATATTGATATTTCTTCTATGGAATTAGGTGATAAGTATACAATGGCTGATGTTCAAAGTGATAAATTTGAAATCTTACATCCTGAAAATACTGTAGTATGTCAAGTAAGAACATCTAGAGCATCTATGATAATTGAAGATCCTGTTGTTGAAGAAATAGAAGGTGAAGAAGGAGTTGAAGGTGAAGAAGGAGCTGAAGGAGCTGAAGGAACTGAAGGAACTGAAGGAACTGAAGGAACTGAAGGAGCTGCTGAAGGAGATAAAGGAGGTAAGGATAAAGGAGGTAAGGATAAAGGAGGTAAGGATAAAGATAGTGGCGATAGCAAAGAGTAATATTAGAATTAATCTTAACTTTATTTAAGATATTTTAATATTTAATGGGTTTTTTTCAAAACTTTTTTTCTGGATTCAACAAAAAAGAGCTTATGAATAAGTTTTTAATTGTCGGGATTGGCAATATTGGGGATGAATACATTAACACTAGACACAATATCGGCTTCTTGGTTGCAGACAAAATATCAGAAATTTTAAAAACACCCTTTTCATCTGTTAAATTAGGTCAGAGAGTTGAATCTAGCTATAAGGGCAAAAAGGTTATTATTCTGAAACCTTCAAACTTCGTTAATAATTCAGGTAAGTCTTTATTGTACTGGAAAAACAAAGAGAAAATTCCAAATAAAAATATTTTAGTTATTTGTGATGATCTTAATCTTTATTTTGGAAAAATTAAACTTAAATCAAATGGCAGCTCAGGTGGGCATAATGGATTAAAAGACATTGAAGAACATCTTAAAAACAATAATTATTCTAGACTTAGAGTTGGTGTTTTAAATTCTAAAAAGTTTAATAAGACTGATTATGTTCTTGGAGAATGGACGGATAAAGAACAAGATGAACTAAAAAATATAGTTAATAATAGTGTCAAAATAGCCTTATCATTTATTCATAATGGTATTGATCAGACTATGAATATTCATAATACTAAAAATCTTATGGATGAAAATATTTAATAATATTCAATCATATTCACCTGAAAAAGAATCAATACTTACAATAGGAACTTTTGATGGTGTTCATATTGGTCACAATAAAATTTTAACAAAATTAGTTGAAGAATCAAAGAAGAATAACTTGTCTTCTTTAATTATGACTTTCTTTCCCCACCCTAGAATGGTCTTACAAAAGTCTCAAGAAATTAAAATGATTGATACAATTGATGAAAAAATTCATCTATTTGAAAAAACTGGAGTAGATAATTTAATTATCCAGCCATTTGATGAAAATTTTTCTAAAATTAGAGCAAAAGAATTCGTAGAAGAAATACTAGTTAAAAAATTAAAAATTAAACACATAATTATTGGATATGATCACAGGTTTGGAAAAGATAGAGAAGCCTCTGTAGATGATCTAAAAAAGTTTGGTCTAAATTATATGTTTACTGTTGAAGAGATTGCTGCTCAAGAAATTCATTCTATTGCTATTAGTTCGACAAAGATTAGAAATGCAATATTAAAAGGGGAAATTAAAAAATGCAATGAATATTTAGGTAGAAATTTTATGTTAACAGGTGAAGTGGTTCATGGAGATGGTCTGGGAAAAAAAATAAATTTCCCAACTGCAAATATTGAAATTGCTGAAACCTATAAAATAATTCCAAAAAATGGAGTTTATCTAGTTAAAGCGATAATTAATTCTGAGATATATTTTGGAATGATGAATATTGGTGTTAGACCTACAATTGGTGGGAAAAACAAATCTTTAGAAATTCATTTTTTTAATTTTAAAGATAATATCTATAATAAAACTATTTCTGTAGAGATAATATGTAAAATTAGAGATGAAGAAGAATTTTCTTCTATTGATGAGCTTAAGATTCAGCTAAAAAAAGATGAACAATTTTGTCTAAAATTAATCAACAAATAAGTTTATATTTAATAAAAATTTATACCAATGCTTTCGATTTCTAGATTTAGTGAGGATAAAGAAGGAATACTTAAAGGATTAAAAAAAAGAAAATTTGATAATATTGAAATCATTGATAAAATTATTGATTTAGATATATCAAGGAAAAAACTCCAACAAGATCTCGATCAAATTCTTTTTGAATCAAATAGAATATCCAAAGAAATTTCAGAGATTTTTAAGTCTAATAAATCAGATAAAAATGTTGATGACCTTAAAATGAAATCATCAACACTAAAATCAAAATCTAAAGAGATTTCTGAAAAATTAGACTCTGTTAAAAAAGATATACATACGCACCTTACTACAATACCTAATATTCCAGAAAATGAAGTTCCAGATGGCTCAAGTGAAGAAGATAATATTGAAATTTTTATTAGCAATAAGGATATAAAAGAAAATAATGATTGTGAAAATCATTGGGATATTTCCAAAAAATATGATATCCTAGATTTTGAACTAGGAAGTAAAATAACTGGTTCAGGATTTCCAGTATATAAAGGAGCTGGTGCTAAACTTCAAAGAGCTTTAATTAGTTATTTTTTAGATAAAAATATTGATGCAGGATATTCAGAATATAATGTTCCACATTTAGTGAATCAAGAATCTGCTTTTTCTACTGGTCAACTACCAGATAAGGATGGACAAATGTATCATATAGAAAATGATAATTTATATTTAATACCAACTTCTGAAGTTCCTCTAACCAATATTTATAGAGATGTAATATTAGAAAACAACCAATTACCTATTTGTATGACTGCTTATACTCCTTGCTTTAGAAGAGAAGCAGGAAGCTATGGCGCTGAAGTTAGAGGTTTAAATAGAATCCATCAATTTGACAAAGTTGAAATAGTAAGAATTGAACACCCCGATAAATCAAAAGAATCATTTGATAAAATGATATCTCATGTAAAATCTATATTAAATGAATTAAAATTAGATTATAGAATTATTAACCTTTGTGCTGGAGATTTAGGATTTACATCTGCTATTACATATGACTTTGAAGTTTACTCAAAAGGTCAAAATAAATGGTTAGAAATTAGCTCAGTTTCTAATTTTAAAACTTATCAATCTAATAGACTAAATCTAAAATATAAAGATTCCGATGGAAAAAATAAATATCTTCATACTTTAAATGGAAGCTCACTTGCTCTTCCTAGAGTTATGTCAGCACTATTAGAAAATTATCAAACAAAAGAAGGGATTTCAATTCCTAATGTTTTAGTCCCATATACTGGATTTGATATTATCAAATAGAAATGAAAAAAAATGTAAAACCGAAAAAAAAAATTGGTCAACATTTTCTTTCAGATGATAATATTGCTAAAAAAATAATTGATTTAGTTAATTTCAAAAATCATAGACATATAGTTGAAGTAGGACCAGGTATGGGTGCATTAACAGATCATCTGGTTGACTCTGCAAAAAATTTAACTCTTATAGAAATTGATAATGAATGTATAGAATATTTAGAAAAAAAATACCTGAATAAAAATTTAGAAATTGTATCTGCAAATTTCCTTAAATATGATCTGAAAAACTTTAAAAACAATGAAATATTAATAATTGGCAATTTTCCTTATAATATTTCATCTCAAATTATTTTTAAAGTAATTGAAAATAGAGACATAGTAAGCTCATTAACTGGAATGTTTCAAAAAGAGGTTGCTAGTAGAATCTGTAGTGATAGTGGTTCTAAAACTTATGGAATATTATCAGTCCTAACACAATTATTCTTTGATGTTAAAATTCATTTTGATGTTAGCCCTAATGTTTTTAATCCAAAACCAAAAGTAAATTCGTCTGTATTATCATTGCAAAGAAAAAAATCTATAAACATAGATTGTGATGAAAAATTACTTTTCAAAATTGTAAAACTTTCTTTTCAACAAAGAAGAAAAAAAATAAAAAATTCTTTAAAAAAACTAGATATTCTAGAAATTATCCTAGAAGATAGTATCTTTGAATATAGACCTGAACAATTATCAAGTTCTGAATTCGTTAAATTAACTCAAATTATTAGCAATGAGCCAATTTAAAATCAACGACGAATTAATCGACAGGATAAAGAAACTTATTTTATCTGAAGATAAGAGTAAGGTAATTGAAAAGCTTAAAGATGTTCATTATGCAGACTTAGCTGAAATCTTTGAGTTACTTGAAATATCTGAGGTTGTCTATATTATTAAAATTTTTGATAAGCAAAAAAGTGCTGATGCTCTTGCCGAGCTTGATGAGGATATTAGAGAAGGTATAATTGAAAATTTATCTGAAAAAGAAATTGCAGAAAAAATTGAAGAATTAGATTCCGATGATGCAACTGATATTATTTCTGAGTTAACTGAAGAAAGACAAGAAAGAGTTTTCTCTCAAATAAAAGATAGTAGCCTTGCAGAAGATATTAAGGAACTTCTTAAATATGGAGAAAATACTGCTGGTGGTTTAATGGCTAAGGAGCTAGTTAAGGTAAATGAAAATCTAAGTATCTCAAAATGCTTAGATGAAATTAGAAAACAAGCAAAAAATGTTTCAAGGGTACATTCGATCTATGTTGTAGATTCAGGAAATAAATTAAAAGGAAGACTTTCATTGAAAGATCTTGTTACAGCTAAAGCAAGGACAAGAGTCAAAGATATCTATATTCCTAACGTAGACTATGTTCATGTTAACCTGGAAGGTGAGGAAGTTGCTAAAGTAATGTCTAAGTATGATCTTGAAGCTATCCCTGTAGTTAATAATAGAAAAATATTATTAGGACGAATTACTATTGATGATATAGTTGATTTGATTAAAGATGAAGCTGAGAAAGATTATCAATTAGCTGCTGGTATTTCATCAGAGGTTGAAGCTAATGATTCAATTTTTCAATTAACTAAAGCTAGACTTCCATGGCTTTTCCTTGGTTTACTTGGAGGACTAGGAAGTGTATTTATTCTTAAAGATTTTGAGCAAATAATGAATGAGCCGAATTTGAGGAATTTATTTTTTTACACACCTTTAATTGCTGCAATGGCTGGAAATGTTGGTGTACAATCATCAGCAATTATTGTTCAAGGTCTAGCTAACGACCTTGTTAAAGGTTCTCTTTTATCTAGATTAATAAAAGAAGTCGGCTTAAGCCTTATAAATGGTTTAGCATTAGCGTTAATATTAATCGTTTTTGGTCAAATAGTTAATCAAGATCTTTTAATGAGTTTTACTATTGCTGGGTCAATGATGGGAGTTATTGTTATTGCAGCCTTAGTAGGAACTTTTATTCCTATAATTCTTGATAAGCAAGGGATTGATCCTGCAATTGCTACTGGACCATTTATTACTACTGCAAATGATATTTTTGGAATCTTTTTATTCTTTTATATAGCGAAAATTGCACTTGGGTTTTAAAATGAATATTAGAAATGGATTTAACTGTCTAGGAAATTATTTATTGATTCCTTATCCATTCTAACAATTTTCCAACTATTAAGACTTTCAATTTGAGCTCCACTTTTTTTATAAAAGTCAATTGCAGATTTATTCCAATCAAGAACAGACCACTCTACTCTATTGGCTCCTCTATTTTTTGCCTCATTTAAAAACGCTTTATATAAAGACAAACCAACCCCTTTTCCCCTATATTTTTGAGTAACTATTAAATCTTCTAAATGAAGTGTATCTCCAACCCAAGTAGAATATCTTTCAGTAAAAAATGCTAGACCAACTATTTCGTTTTCTGCTTCAGCTAAAAAGCATTCATATCTTGGCTTATCACCAAAACCATCTTTAATTAATTCTTCTTCAGTAATTTTTACAGAATCTGGCTCTTTCTCGAAAACAGCTAATTCAATTAAAAGTCTTAATATATCAGAGACATCCTCCTTTATAGCCTTTCTTATATTATGATTTATCATTTTATGAATTTAAAAAATTTATAGTCTTTTCTAAAAAGAAATCTGGATTATCTGCATGAAGCCAATGACCCGAATTAGGAACTTTAATTATCGAAGCATTACTATAATGGTAATTAATTAATTCATAATCTTGTTCCTTTACATAATTTGATGATTTACCATGTAAAAAAAGAGCAGGTCCTTTGAAACTAATTGGATTTTCAAATTTATTTGTAATACTATTTTTACTATAATCATATAATACATCTAAATTAAATCTAAACCCAAGCTTATGCTCACTTTTCCAGTAAAGGTTTTTAAGTAAAAAATGTCTTACTCTTTCATCACTTACATAAGATGATAATGTATCATCAGCTTCTCTTCTTGATCCAATTAAATTAAAATCAATAGATTTTAATCCTGATAATATATCTTGATGCATATTCTTATATTTTTTTGGAACAATATCAACTATAACAATTTTATTAAGAATGTTTGGTGTTTTATTTGAAATGTAAATAGCTAAGTTCCCTCCCATTGAATGGCCTAACATGTCCACTTTGCTTATGTTTTTAAACTTAAGATAATTAGATATATCTTCTGCCATAGAGTCAAAACTAAAATCTTGATCCCAGAAACTTCTCCCATGATTTCTTAAGTCCAATAAATGAACTGTAAAACCTTCTGCAGCAATTTTTTTTGCATGGGTTTTCCAATTATCCCCCATACCAAGAAATCCATGAAGTATTATTAGGTGCTTATTACTATCTCCAATAATGTTAGAATGAAGAATTTTCATTATTTAAAATATCTAAATATGATTTAATTGTTTTTTCAAGACCTTCATAAATTGATTCACATATTAGAGCATGTCCAATTGATACCTCTAAAAGGTTATTTAAAGAATTATTAAAATATTTTAAATTTTCTTGATTTAGATCATGGCCAGCATTAACTCCTATGTTTATTTCTTTAGCTAATTTAGAACACTCAATATATGGTTTTATAGCATTTTTTCTATCTTTTAGAAAAAGTTTTGCATATTGACCAGTAAATAACTCAATTCTATCAGCTGATAGTTTTTTAGCATATTCAATCATCTCGAGATTGGGATCAATAAAAACAGAGACTCTAATTGAATTAGATTTTAATTCATCAATTATTTCTTTTAAAAAAGAAAAATTCTCTTTTGTATTCCATCCAGAATTTGAAGTTATAGCTTCAATTCTATCAGGAACCAATGTTACTTGAGTAGGCTTAACATCAGTAACAAGTTTCATAAACCTATCATTTGGATTTCCTTCAATATTAAACTCCTTTTTTACAATTTTTCCAAGCTCAATTGTATCATTATATCTAATATGTCTTTCATCTGGTCTGGGATGAACAGTTATACCATCAGCACCAAAATTAATTATATCAATAGCAGAATTTATCAAATCTGGAAAATTGTCTCCTCTAGCATTTCTTAGAGTTGCTATTTTATTAATATTGACACTCAGTTTAGTCATTAAAACATATTTAAAGTTAATTGCAAATATAATGCATTATAAAGTCATAAAGTTTGTATTTTTGACATATGAAAATTGCTCTATTTATTTCACGTAAAAATCAGTTATCTGTTGATTGTTGTGTTGAGATAATTAATTTATTAGGCGCAGTTAATGATGTCTCAATTGATGAAGGTTATAAAAAATATTTTTCAAAAGATATCATATCAAAACTGTCTTTTTTTGACTCATCTAAAAAGATTGATAAAAGCTATGACTTTTTATTTTCAATTGGTGGAGATGGGACAATTTTAAGGTCCATTACATTTATAAAAGATTCTGGCATTCCAATATTAGGAATTAATACTGGAAGTCTAGGTTTCCTAACAGGTCTTCAAAAGGAATCATTGAAACATGGACTAAAATTGTTAAAAAATAATGATTACCGTATTGTGAAAAGATCTACTATTTCAGTTAGTTCAGAAAAAAATAATATTGATTTTGGTGAAAACCCTTATGCCTTAAATGAAATAACAATTCATAGAAAGGATACAACATCACTACTAAATATTTCCTGTGAAATTGATAATATGTATCACACAGATTATTGGGCTGATGGTCTAATTATTTCTACTCCAACTGGATCAACGGGCTACTCTCTTAGTAATGGAGGGCCTATAGTAGCTCCTGAATCTGGCATTATAATTTTAAATCCTATTTCACCTCATAATATTAACATGCGACCTTTTTTAATTCAAGACACCTCATCTATAAAAATTGAAGTTAAAGAAGAGAATTATTCTTTATCATTAGATTCAAGAATATATAGTGTAGATAAAAAAAGTATCTTATTACTAAAAAAATCTGATTTTAGTATAAATACAATAGAGTTTGCAAAAGACAACTTTTTTAAAAAACTTAGAGACAGGCTATTTTGGGGACAAGATATGAGAAACAGTAAAACAATAAAATAAAAGTATGATTCCAAAACATGTTGCGATTATAATGGATGGTAATGGAAGGTGGGCAAAAGATAAGGGGCTCCCAAGAGAATATGGTCATCAAAATGGGGTTAATTCGGTAAAATCAATTGTTGAAGAGGCCTACAAATCTGGAATCCAATACTTAACTTTGTACGCTTTTTCAATTGAAAATTGGGATAGGCCTTCTGATGAGATCAATATATTAATGTCTTTATTAGTAAGTACTTTACGGGATGAATTTGATGAAATTTTTGATAAGGGTATAAAACTTAATGCTATAGGAGAAATTAAAAGCCTACCTAAAGAGCTTGTTTCTGAATTAGACTTTATTATTAATAAAACTCGGAAAAACACTAAAATGACTCTTACTTTAGCATTAAGCTATGGAGGTAAACAAGAAATTTTTAATGCTATTAAAATTATTTCAAACAAAGTTAAAAATAACTTAATTGAATTAAATAATTTTGATGATTCAATAATAAATAGTCATCTTTACACGAAAAATTTACCAGATGTTGATCTTTTAATAAGAACAAGTGGTGAACAAAGAATCAGTAATTTCTTATTATGGCAGATTGCCTATTCTGAATTATATTTTACTGATGTATATTGGCCTGATTTCTCTAAAGATGATTTTAATAAAGCAATAGAAAATTATAAAACTCGGGAAAGAAGATTTGGAAAAACAAGTGAACAAATATAACCTACTGAAATATTTCAAAATATATATTGCAATTATATTTATTTTGAATTCGACTATTTCTTTTTCTCAAAATAATTATAATAAAGGTGATTATTATGTATTAGATACTATAGTAGTTTCAGGTTTAAAAAAATTTAGTGATAAAACTGTTGTAGCCTATAGTGGTCTTAGAAAAGGTCAGAATATTCAAGTCCCTGGTGAGGAAATAAGCAATCTTCTTAAAAAGTTATGGAATCTTGAATTATTTAGCGATGTAAATATTTTTATTTCAGATATCTCAGGCAAATCTGCTAAATTGGAGATAAGTGTTGATGAACTTCCTACTCTTAATAATTATAAAATAACTGGAATAAAAAAAGGTCAGTCAGAAACTATCATTGATGAAACTGAACTAAGCGAAGGGAAGAGATTATCTGAGAGTTTCTTAACAAATACAAAAAACTATATAGAGAATAAATTTAAAAAAAATGGTTATCTAAATACAACTGTTAATCTTATTACAAGTCCAGATTCAATAGGCTCAAATAAACTAAACCTTATAGTTGATGTTAATAAAGGTGAAAGAATAAAAATCAATAATATATCATTTAATGGAAATGAAATATTCAAGTCTCCTAGATTGAAGTCAAAACTTAAAAAGACAAAGAAAAAATTTCCATTAAGGTTTTGGAAAAAATCAAAATTAATTCCAGATGACTTTGAAGCTGATAAAGAGAATCTTATTTCATATTATAAAGAAAAAGGATATAGAGATGCTAGAATAACTTATGATACAATTATAAAAAATGATGAGAAAACAATTGATATAGTCTTAGACTTAGATGAGGGGAATCAATACTATTTTGGAAAAATTAATTATGTTGGTAACAGTTCATTTTCTGATTATCAACTAGATCAAATTCTCGGTATTGCAGAAGGCGACTCATATAATGGAGTTTTATTAAAGGAAAGAATTCAAGATGAGAAGCCAGATGCTAATGATTTATCAAATTTGTATCAGAATAATGGTTACCTATTCTCATCCGTTAATGCAGTTGAAGTAAGTGCTGAAAATGATACTATTGATTTTGAAATAAGAATTAACGAAGGTAAACTAGCTAGTTTCAATAAAATTTCTGTCATTGGAAATACAAAAACAAATGACCATGTAATATATAGAGAACTTAGGGTTAAGCCAGGTGAACTATATAGTAAAGATAAGGTTGTTAGAACTATTAGAGAGGTTGGGCAACTTGGATTTTTTGATGCTGAACAAATAAGTCCGGATTTTAAAAATGTTAACCCTAACCTTGGTACAGTTGATATTGAACTTGGATTAATTGAAGCTGGAGCTAGTCAAATTGAATTGCAAGGTGGTTATGGTGGTGGTGGTTTTATCGGCACACTTGGACTGTCATTTAATAATTTCTCTACAAGAAATATGAAAAACAGAAAAGCTTGGAGACCACTTCCAATGGGTGATGGACAAACATTTGCACTAAGACTTCAATCAAGTACTTTTTATAACACCTATAGTTTAAATTTTGCAGAGCCATGGCTTGGAGGAAGGCAACCAGTACAATTCTCTTTTTCTATTTCTTCAACCAAACAATTTAGGTATGATTATTTTACAAGAAAAGCTGATAAAAATCAGTTTTTTGAAATAAGAGGACTAACTATTGGAATGGCTAGAAG
This sequence comes from Flavobacteriaceae bacterium, assembly GCA_002729755.1. GTDB lineage: Bacteria > Bacteroidota > Bacteroidia > Flavobacteriales > Flavobacteriaceae > Marisimplicoccus. The sequence goes on along the minus strand of PBYT01000008.1, from coordinate 56,809 downwards.
ACTTAGCATTCCTGATGATTATTTTCAATTATCTCAAGCTCTATCATACCAATATTATAAATTAAATAACTATTATACTGGGCTGTTTACATTTGGAGATGGAGAGTCTCATAATTTATCATATAATATATCCTTACTTAGGAATAACACTTATACAAATCCAATATTTCCTGTTGGCGGATCAAGTTTTACAATTAGTGCAAGGCTTTCTCCCCCATATTCTCTTATAACAGGAGATGATTTTTCTGATATTGAAGAAAGGAGTGAATATACAAATTATAAAGGCGAACCAAATCAAGAAAAAATTGACCAAGCAAAATATAGATGGCTTGAGTTCTATAAAGTAAAATTTAATGGTAGTTGGTACACTAGAGTGTTTGGAAAATTTATCCTTAAAACACAAACTGATTTTGGTTTCCTAGGGACATATAATAAAAATAAGGGTAATATCCCTTTTGAGCGTTTCTTTCTAGGCGGTGATGGAATGCAACAATATGCATTGGATGGTAGAGAAACAATAGCTTTAAGGGGCTATGAGAATGGATCTCTATCTAGTAGAGATGGGTCTATTATTTACAATAAATTCTCACTTGAATTAAGATATCCAATTAGCCTTAAACCATCTGCTTCAGTTTTTGCACTAAGTTTCCTAGAGGCTGGAAACGGTTTTGATGACTGGAAAGATTATAACCCTTTTGATGTAAAAAGATCTGCAGGAATTGGAGTTAGAGTCTTTATGCCTGCCTTTGGTCTTCTTGGAATAGATTTTGGATATGGTTTCGACAGCTCAACTTTTTCAAATTCTAATGAAAGATCCGGATGGCAAACACACTTTGTAATAGGTCAACAATTTTAATTAATAATTGAATAAAATTTACGATATTGCAGTGCATAATTTTAAATAAGACTATGATGAATTCAATTAAGAAAACAATAATAGCTTTTTTAATGGCTTTGGGACCATTAACTGCTGTTGGACAGACTCTTCCTTCTCTTCCTTCTGTTGACCAAACAAATGAGTTAGCTCATATTAATGTTCAACAATTAATTAGTGAAATGCCAGAGGTTATTGCTGCTCAAAACGAGCTGGCTAAGCTTGAAAAAGACTATACAACACAGATTGATAATGCTTTTAAAGAATTTCAAACAAAAGCACAAAACTATTCTGCCGATGCAGCAAATCAAACTGATGTAACTAATCAAGCAAGACAGAAAGAACTTGAGAGTATGCAACAGAATCTTCAAGAGTTTAGAGATTCAGCTTCGCAAGAATTACAGAAAAAACAAATGGATTTAATGACCCCACTTCTTGAAAAAGCAAGAGATGCAATAAATAAGGTTGGGAAAGACCAAGGATTTAACTATGTTATTGACTCTAGTCCAAATGGAGGTGTAATTCTAGCAAATGGTAAGGATCTTTTGGAAGATGTTAAAAAAGAACTAGGATTCTAATTAATCTACATAAGGTTTTTTGATATACATGGGCTCAAAGTAAGCCAAATCTTCAAAATTTTTCTTATCAAAGTTTTGCTTGGACATATTTTCCATATGTTTTGCAGATATACTATTTACTTCAATTTTAACTGATTTTTCATTAATAATCTCTTTAATTGATTTTGTATTACATACAATTACTAGAGAATTAAGTTTTCCATATCTACTTATATAATTCTTATCAATTACTTCAACAGATGGTTTTTCCACTTCATTATAATCAGAATCTAATACCATTGAATAAAAGCTATCATTTTTATCATTAATTAAAGAAAGTATATATTCATCTTTCTTTGGCTTATATGAACGAGCTAAAATTTCTAATGAATTAATTCCAATTATAGGTGTTTTATAAGGAAAGCATATTCCTTTTGCTACAGAAAAACCAATTCTCAAACCAGTAAAAGAACCTGGCCCTTTTGCTATAGCAACAGCAGAAAGATTTTCTGGTTTAATTTTTTCTTTTGAAAGAATTTGATCAATAAATGAGGTCAATAATTCACTATGTCTATAGCTATCATCTTCTTGCTCAATTAAATTTATAATTTTATCTTCTTTTAATAAAGAGACTGAACAATTTTTAGATGAAGTCTCAAGATTTAAAATATATGACATTGTAATTGAAGGTAATATTTAATCAGCTGGAATAGTAAGTGGTATTCCAAAATAGAACTCTAAAACTTTAAGTTTAAAAATATAATCAAACTTTGCTCTAATATTTTCTGAAACTGCAGACTCATACCTTTGTTTTGCTTGAATAAAATCAAATGAGCTAAGAACTCCTAATTGATACCTGTCTGTTGTATCTTCAAATGCATTTTTTAATGAAATTAAAGTTTTTGATGACGCTTCATAAAATTTAATTGACCCTTTTAAGTCATTATATGACTGATTTATGGTATTCTCAAGATTTAATTTATCCTGCTCAAACTGATACTTCGTTCTTTCAAGATTAATCTCACTTTTTTTAATATTATTCCTAGTCTGCATTCTATTAAAAATTGGAACATTTAGTTGTAGGCCAAAAGTTTGACCTTTATTTCTATTAAACTGATCATTAAAACCTGAAGAATTATCCTCATAAGCTATTCTACTGTTAAAACTATAGAAAGAACTTATCGATGGTTGTAGTTGAGCTTTTGATAATTGAATATCCTTTTCAGCAATAGAAATATTTGTTTCACCAAACTTAATATCATTTCTAAAGGTTAGAGATTTATTATATATCTCTTTCGGACTATTCTCTAATATTTCTGAAAAAGGCACATCAAAATCTTCATTAGCAATTTCAAAACTTTCAAAATCATCAATAAGTAATAGTTGAGCTAAATTAAGTTTAGCATTTCTAAAGTTGTTTTCTGCTTGAATAACAGCTTGTTCTTGAGATGCAAGATTTGCCTCTATCTCAAAGATTTGTTTTGGAGAAAAAATCCCCGCATCAATTAAATCTTGTGTTCTTAAAAGGTCAACTTTCGTTAATTCTAACTGAGACTCTTGAACTTTTAGAATCTCACCGTTAAACATTATTTGTAAATAAGCATTTGCAACCATCAGTTTTATATCATCTTTCATGTTATCAAGTTGATATTTACTCGCTAAAATTTGAAGATTTGCTCTATGTAGTTGATATACATTACTTAATCCATTATACACATCTAGACCCATTCCAGCACCCATAGAAGAAAACTGTGTAGTGTTTGTTTCCAATAGATTTGTTGTAAAATTTGTACTTAAACCAATATTCCATTGATGTTGTGCTTGAGCATTAATAGAAGGTAAAAAGTTACCTATAGCACTAGATTTATTAATTTCAGAGTCCATTAGGCTTAACTCAGATTGTTTTATACTTATATTTTTCTCTATTGCCATATTAACACAGTCTTGAAGAGAAAGAATTGTAATATCTGACTGAGAAAAAACAGAAGCGATAGGGAATATAGTAAAAAGAAAATATTTTTTTATCATCATAATTTTTTTAGGTATAATTAATTGTCTTCTGTGAATTGATCAAAAGCAGATTCCTCAGCTTCTATTTTAATTGGCTCTGTTTTATTCCATATTTTAATCTTACTATCCAAAGACAGACCTGATAAAACCTCAACATTAATTCCATCGGATAATCCTATTTGAATATCTTTTCTTTCAAACTTTTGATTACCAGTTTCTATTTCAACATAAGGAGCTTGAGTTCTTCTGTCAAATTGAAGAAGTGCTTCTGAAATAACCATTATATCATCCCTTGTATCAATTATCAAAGATGCATTGGCACTGTATCCAGCTCTTACAAATACTGATTCATTCAATGTAACATCAGCTTCAATTTTAAATTGAACTGCACCTTGTTCCTCTGTTCCTTTAGGAGCTACAAACTTTAAACTAGCATCAAATTCTTCGCCTGGAATAGCTGCCATGTTAACTAATAAATCTTGTCCATTATAAAGTTTTCCAACTTCTGCTTCATCAACCTTTCCCTCAAAAATCATTTTATTTAAGTCAGCTATTACAGCAACAGTTGTTCCAGCAGAAAAGTTATTACTCTGAATAACCTGGTCTCCTAATTTAACTGGTATTTCTAAAATAGTTCCTGAAACAGTAGCTCTAATATTAGTATTAGCAGTTGTGGAACCTGAAACTGAACCTTTTTTAATTATTTCTAAATCATTTTGAGCAGCAGATAAATTTTCTTTTGCTTGGTTATAAGAAAGTTCTGCATTATCAAAATCTTGTTGTGAAATTATTTGTTTAGCATATAAGTCCGTAGACCTTTGAAAATCCCTCTCCGCATTATTAACGGCAAGCTTTAAGTTATTTACCTGACTTTGGACTCTATATACAGATGCTTCATCTGGAACAACCTTTATCCTAGCAATTAAATCTCCTTCATTAAGGACATCTCCTTCTTCTACAAGAATATTTTCAATAATACCATTTAATTGTGGTTTTATTTCAACTTCATCCTCAGGAATTACTTTACCAGTAACAACAGCTGTCTTTTCTATGTTTGAAATAAATGGTGAAGTTGTATCATACTCCTCAACAGATTTACTGTTAGTGCTGATAAAATAGGCCATAGCAAAAAGGAAGCCTAAGATTAATACTATAAATCCAATATTTTTTAATTTCATTTTTTTTTTTTTAAAGTTAGTTATTATTCATCTCTTAATGCATCTATTGGCTTAATACTGACTGCTCTTTCTGCAGGTATAAATCCAATTAGAATTCCTAAAGTAACCATTATTGAAAATGCTCCAAAAACAATCATTAGAGGAACTGTTGGNTTAGNAAACGGAAAATCTTCCAAACTTGCTGTACCAACATTTATCAAAAACAAGAGCATTGATCCTACAATTATTCCAATTAATCCAGCCAATATTGTAAGGAATACCATTTCTAATATTATTTGAACTCTTATCTCTCCTGGTGTTGCCCCAATAGCTCTTCGAATNCCTAATTCATTTGTTCTTTCTTTAACAGCTATTANCATAATATTTCCAATTCCTATTACACCAGCAAAAATTGTNGCAATTCCAACAANTAGAGATAAGAAAACCATACCTCTAGAAAATTTTATAATACTTTCAAANANTNCTCCAATATTAAAAGATCCAAAGGCTCTATCATCATCAGGAGATACATCTTTTCGAANTTTTAGATTNTCNAGGACTGTAGTTTCAAGATATTCTGGGTTAACATAATCATACCCTGTAATAAACATGAANCCAAATTTATCTCCTGTATTATAAACCTTTGCAAAAGTTGNAAATGGGATATAAATATCGCNATCTGATCCAAATCCTGAACTTTGTGAATATTTATGAATTCCTACAACTTTAAAATTTATATCATTTATTTTTATGTACTNACCAATTGGATCCTCATCTATATCAAATAACCTATCCCTTGTCCCTTCACCAATTANAGCAATTTTTCTTTCCAGTCTCATATCTTCNTCATTAATCCATCNACCTCCATCAAAAAGCTTTTTTACNGTTATTNTTGCATAGTTAGGATAATTTCCNANAATANTAAAGTTATCAGTTTTTGTTCCTCTAACAACTATTGGTGCTGAACCAGAAAAANCTCCAAGCTGGTGACCAGGAGAAATATATTCTATTTCTGGAATTCTATTTTGTATATACTCAACATCACTNAATNTAAAAANNGGNTGTCTTCCTTCTGCATAACCTTTATATGCAATAGAGGTNCNTTGANNCCAGANNCCCATAGANTTTTTACTNATTCCNCTAAAAGCTTGATCAAAACCATTTTCAAGTCCAGTTGCTGACCCTGCAAGNGCTATATAAATAAATATNCCCCAAAAAACTCCTATAGTAGTAATTATAGTTCTTGTTCTATTTTTTGAGATAGATTCAAANATTTCATCCCAAGTATCTCTATCAAAAATCTTTTTTAAACTATTCATCTCTTAATGCAATNATGGGTTTTATTTGAGCAGCTCTTTTTGCTGGAAGATATCCTGCAACTACTCCAAATACGATTAATAGTATAGTCGCTGTAATTGCTAGACCAATATTAACTCCAGGTCTAGTTATAAAATATTCATGAAGTCCAGTATCCACTGAATTCAATAATATAATTCCTCCAACCATTCCAAAAATACCAGAAACTGAAGTAATAAAAATTGATTCAGTTATAATCATTTTTATTATCTCACTAGGAGATGCTCCTAATGCTTTTCTTATACCAAGTTCTTTAGTTCTTTCTTTAACTATAAAGACCATTATATTAGAAATNCCTATTATTCCTGCAATTAAAGTACCTATTCCAACAAATGTCACTATAATTTGTAGTACTCCTGCAAACTGCATTGATCTTTCAAATTCATCAGCTACATTTCTTATAAAAAGACCACTAGGGTCAGTTGGATCAATAGACTTTTTCTTTTTTAAAAATTTTTTTAAATTATCCGATAAAGCGATGGCTCCAGAGCTTCCTATATCAGGATTGAAAGTTAACGNTATATTTCCTAATTTATCAGTTCCCATTAATATTTGCTGCCTTGTAGTATAGGGAATAATCACTTTACTCTCCTCCACATCTCCACCTGAATCTTGGAAAACACCAACTACTTTAAATGTCCTACTTCCTATATTAATAAATTTCCCGAGGGGATCTTCTTGTTTAAATATATCTCTAGCTACAAGTCTTCCTATAACTGCAACTTTATTTTTTTTATTAATATCTAATATATTGATATATCTACCGTTCATTAAGACATGCTTTCTCATAAATTGATTTGACGGTGAAACCGCCTCAATTGAATAGCTAAAAGATTCTAATTTATATGTTATAGATTCACTTGCATTAATTGTTGGGTTTATATATTCAATTGAACTAGAAAAATTATTTATAATATCTGTAATGTCNGAGTTCTCAAATTCTATCCTACGGTTTGATTTATATCCACCAAAGGGTTTTGTTGTTTTACCCGGATATATGGCAATAAGATTATTTGCTTCATTTAAAAATAAATCTTCATATGAGTTTTTTAAACCTTCTCCTAGACCAAAAAGTATAATAAATAATAGAATCCCTAGAGATACTGTAAATCCTGATAGAATAGCTCTTAATTTATTTTTTCTTATTGACTGATATATCTCAATCCAACGCTCCAGGTTAAACATCNTTAATNATATNTTGTTTAATTTTTTTATCCTCTACTATAATTCCATCTTTAAGATGAACAATTCTTTTACACATGTTTGCAATATCATGTTCATGCGTAACTACAAGGATTGTTTTTCCTTCATTATTTATCCTTTGAATTAATGCCATAACTTCTCTAGAGGTTCTGGAATCTAAGGCACCTGTTGGCTCATCAGCTAAAAGAACTTTTGGATTTGAAGCCATTGCACGGGCAATTGCTACCCTTTGCTTTTCACCACCAGATAGCTCACTAGGTAAATGGTCAGACCATTCTTTAAGCCCAACTTTATCAAGATATTCTAATCCTATTTTATGTCTATCTTTTCTTGGTAAGCCTTGATAATAAAGTGGTAAAGAAACATTTTCTAGGGCATCTTTATAGTTAATTAAATTAAAAGATTGAAAAACAAATCCTAAAAATCTATTTCTATAATTTGCAGCCTTGGTCTCATCCATATTTGCAATTCTGATATTATCAAGATCATAGGTTCCAGCATCAGAGGTATCAAGCATTCCTAAAATATTTAAAAGTGTTGATTTACCAGATCCTGAAGATCCCATAATAGCAACTAATTCACCATCTTTCACAGAAAAATTAATTCCTTTTAAAACATGTAGTGATGTAGCCCCCATTTCATAGGACTTATGTAAATTTTTTATNTCAATCATAATCAAGCANGCAAAAGTAATTCTTTTATTATATTTAGACACATATATTTATTGTTATTTAGACACATATATTGATTAAATTTTAANCTTCATAAGATTTTAAATACTGAAAAAATATTTCAAATGATTTTTTACCCTTAGAGGTTATATAGCATACTGTTAAAGGATAATTCTTTTCAAATTTTTTTTTGATTTTAATAAAACCTGCATCTTCAAGTTTTTTGATTTGAATGCTAATATTTCCTTTTGTAGCTCCTGAAGCTTCTATTAATTTTTTAAAACTTGAACTTTCAACAGAAATTAAAAAAGAAACAATTTTTAAGCGTATTGGGTTAAAAAGTAATTTTTCTATTTCCTTATTCATTAGTTTTCATTCTATTCAGAAAAATACCTGGTATTAAAAGTCCAAGAGTTACTCCAATCATGTTAACTATTAAATNATTTTGATCTGGATCTAATAATAAATTAAATACGAAAACAAATAAAACCATTCCACCTATTGTTAGAGGTTTAAACTTAATTATCATTCCAGTCATTGTTATAACAAGGCCAAGAAGAAATAAAATCATAGGAANGGGGNGGAATTCAAGTCTTATTGAACTTAAAACAATTAATAGCCANCCANAACCAACANACAGTCCAAATAATTCTNATTGTCCTACCCATAATAGTTTCATAACCTTGTTTTTTTCCAATTTTAATATTCCACCTNGTCATNTAAATCATTCCTAATANAGGAAGAGAGATCCAATATATTGATGAAGAATAATCTGTTTGTTNTATAAATGATGGGAANAAATAATGAATTATACTCANTACGTTTANAAATAATCCCCAAAAAATNANATTAAAACTTAAAGGCTTAAGGNTCACTCTTGTTTTATTAATAGTATCATTAATAAGTTTAATNTGTTCAGTTGANTTCATTTTATTTATATTTTTAAACAAATATAAACTAGTTTACATTATAAACCAAATAATTAAAAAAATTATTCCGCTTTATTCGTATTATAAATAATCCATATGATTACGAATACTAAAATATAGGGTATAGACATTAAGTAGACTATCCCATTATTTAGGCTCTTTGCAGAATCATAAGCTTGTTCTGATTCCATTATGGCACTTAACATAGAGCATTGTGAATACGAGTCTATAGTAAAAATGAAAAACAAAATAATAGCAAAAAGTATTTTTTTCATTATTAATTATAATATGGTGAAATCATTAAGTAAACAANTACCCCAGTTACTGCAATATATAGCCAAATAGGAAAAGTAATCCTTGCTATTTNCTTATGCTTATCAAACATCCCAGATATTGCCCTAACATATGTTACTAAAACCATTGGAATGATAAAAACAGAAAGGGTTATATGTGTTATTAAAATAAAAAAGTAGATATATCTAATTACCCCTTCACNTCCAAAAGGTGTTAGATCTGTTGTCATATGATATAAAACATACATTACAAGAAAAACAACTGATAAACCAATTGAAATTTTCATTAGTAACTCATGTGTTTTTATATTTTTATTAAGTATTGATCTATATGCTAAAATTAAAAGCACTGCAGTCAATCCATTAATAGTTGCATAAATTGGCGGCAAGAATGTTAAAGGAGGAATAGATTCAATTCTAACAAACAGAAGAACAACAACAACAGTAGGAATTAGAACNGATATAAGTATAATTAAACCTCCATACTTTAATTTGCTTTTAGTTTTTATTTCAGGTTTATTCATCAATTAGTTTTGTAATATCATTTTCTAACATATCAATTCCTTGCAAATCTATACTTTGATCATTTATACCAAGATAATATAAAATTGGATTACCATAATCGTCATTTCTAGACCTTATATATCCTTGCTTATCTATTAATGCAAAATAGCCCTGATGTTCAAAACCTCCTCCAAAATTTGGATTTTCATTAGCATATATATTAAATCCTTTATTTGCTAAATCATAAATATAATTACGATCTCCTGTCAAAAAATGCCAATTTTGTGATTTTACACCTAAATCTTCAGAGTATTTTTTCAGTATAGAAGGTCTATCATGAGAAGGGTCTATAGTAATAGAAACAATTCCAAAGTCATTTGAATCTCCAAACTTTTTATCTAATTTTTTCATATTCCTATTCATCTCTATACATATATCTGGACATCTACTAAAGAAGAACTCTAGCACATAAACCTTACCTAAAAGATCATCATTAGAAATAAAAAGTGAATCCTGATTAGTTAAAATAAAATCTGGAACTTTTCTGTCTTTTCCATCAATTTTTAGGTACGATAGTGCTTCTTTTTGGTGCAATCTATTGGTNTCTATAATATTTTCATTTGATAATCTATTTATNATTTTTGGTATTGAATAGATTCCAAATAGAATAATAATTATTAAAAGGCCTATATTTTTTGAACTGATTAATTTCATTTAAATAAAGAATCATTTTTCTTTAAAGCAAGTCTATATTCAGCTAGAATAATCTTAACATCATCAACCATTTTATTGTTTATCTCTGCTACAGACTCAGCATTAAACCCATATAATTTACCAATATCNTCATCATCATCTCTGCCTCTTAAATTTAAATCTCTATCAATAATAAATACATAGGGTGTNCTATTTTCTNCTGATAATTCAATATCAGTCTTAAGGCTATTATANATTTTCTGAATTTCTTTTTCATCAGTAAAAATAAAATTCCATTTTTCAAGATCNGTTCCAACTCCTCTTATCAATTCTTCTTTAAGGTTNTTTATGTTCGTNTCTTGGTCTTTTGNTGTAAGAAAAACAAATTGAAAATCTTGAAACTGAGAAAATCTTCTATAAATCTTTTGATTCAAATTTAATGCTTCTGATTTTCTCAAATTAACATCTCCTCCCCAAAAGCCAAGAATTGATATATTATCTTTTAATGATATCCCTTGTAGATTTCCNTTAATACTTTGAATATCTAAAACATTTGTTGTTAAAATTGGCAATCTTGCAAAATTGTTTATTCCTGAGGCAAAAAATATATATATAANGATTGGGNAAAAAAAGAGAAAGCTTAGAATTAAATANTTCTTAACACTTTTTTTCATCAAAAATTCCAGCTTTTAAATCCACCTAACATAACGTCAAAAATATATGAGCCTTCAATTAATAATATGAACACTAAGAATGGGATCAAAATAAGTAAAGGGACAACTATAGAGTTTTTAAGAAATGACTTTTCATCTCTTATATGCATAAAGTCCCAAGTAATATAATATGCTTTAATTAGCGTCATTATAATAAACATCCAATTTAATAGTTTAAGGCCAAGAAATTTATTTAATAAAATCTCTGGTTTATTAATACCCAATGAAACTTCTATCCCTGTAACAATAGAAAGAAAGATAAGCACTCCCCATATTTTTTGTTGATTCGATTTGAATTTTATTAGTCCTCTAAAAATTTCCAGTTTATGTAAATGTTCTGCCATATTATATTAAATAAAAGAATGTAAATACAAATACCCATACTAAATCAACAAAGTGCCAATATAGGCCAACCTTCTCAACCATATCATAATGACCCCTTCTCTCATAAGTTCCTAATAAAACATTAATAAAAATTATTATGTTTATAACAACTCCTGAGAAAACATGAAATCCATGAAATCCTGTTATAAAGAAAAAGAAATCTGCAAACAAAGGGTTACCGTATTCATTTCTATATAAGTTTGCACCTTTAACTACTCTTGTTGCTGAATTTATAGCTACTTCTGCTTCCTGTCTATCTAAGATAATTTTCTTTCCTTTATCATCAATTGCTTCAAGTCTAACAGTGATATTTAAATTTCTATTAAAACCTGCTAATACTTCATCTAAAGTTATTTCAGGCAATTTTGATTCCTCAACATACCACAATCCAACATTATCGTCATGTGTATATCTTTCTTGAGTAAGAGATACTGCAAATTCATCTATAGGTATTCTTTTATTTTTTTCAAGATCATAGAATTGTAAAATTTTCCCAGATTGAACCTCAACCGCTCCATATTCTCCTTTAATAAAGTTTTTCCATTCCCAGGCTTGAGATCCAACAAAAATTGCTCCACCTATTATTGTAAGTAACATATAAAAAGCTACCCTGTTTTTATTATTATGATGCCCTGCATCAACAGCTAGAACCATTGTTACAGAGGAAAATATTAAAACAAATGTCATCAAAGCAACATAATACATTGGTGCATCTATTCCATGTAAAAATGGAAAATGAGTAAATACTTCGTCAGCTATTGGCCAAGAATCTATATTTTTAAATCTTGAAAACCCATAAGAAACAAGAAATCCAGAAAAAGTTAAAGCATCAGAAACAATAAAGAACCACATCATTAACTTTCCATATCCAGCAACTAAAGGTTTTGATCCTCCTCCCCATGATCCTGATGTGTTGGTGTTTGATATAGCTGATGATACTTGCATCTAGGTCAAAATTTTTCGTTACAAATTTATAATATTTTAACTGAAGTATTTAATAAAAAGGAATAAATATATCCATAATGCACCAAGAAAGTGCCAGAATATTAATGCTAAATCAAAACCTAATTTATTTCTCTCATATTTTTGATTATTGAATCTTATTATAACTACTGATAAAACAATTATTCCTGCAAATAGATGAAGTAAGTGTAAAGAAACTAAGATATATATATATGAAGTAGTTACTGAACTTTCTGGGCCGGTAAAGTAATAACCAAGTGAAATTATTTCCCCAAAACCTAAGAATTGGGAAATAACAAATACAATTGCCATAAGTCCTGTAAAACTTAAATATATATTAACATTTTTTCTGAAAAGGTAATTATTAGAATTATCAGAAAGAGAAACTCTAAAGTATTTCTCTAGGTTAACTTTAGCTAACTGAAAAAAAATACTGCTAAATACAATTGAGAAAGTACTAACTAAAAACCACGTTGGCATTGAAAAGGAATCCAACCAGTCTGGTCTACTACTACTAACTATAAAAGCACTAGTTAGTCCTGCAAAAGTCATGGTTATACTTATCATTCCAAACCAAAGCATCATTTTTTTTGCCTTTCTTTTTTTTGATTCAAAATGTTCTTGATCAAGCATTAGATTATAAATTTATCAAGGACAAATATAATTTGAATAAAAGTTAAATAAAAGATACTTGCATACTTAAGTCTTAAAGCATTTAAATTATTCATATACAACATTAGGTTTATAGATTTGGATAACATAAATATTCCTGCTAAGAAAATTAATAATCCTGATATATAGCTAATTGTCAATAAACCTGAAAATCCTGATAAAGGTATAAGGGATACTAAGATTGTCCAAATAGTATAAAAAACTATTTGAAATGCAGTAGACTTATCTTTTTTCCCTGTTGGAAGCATTTTAAAACCTGCTTTTTTATAATCATCATCCGATAGCCATCCTATAGCCCAAAAATGAGGGAACTGCCAAAAAAATTGAATCATAAACAATACTCCTGGCTCAATTCCAAATTTATTTGTAGCTGCTACCCATCCAAGCATAAATGGAATTGCTCCAGAGATAGCGCCAAAAAAAACACATAAAGGTGTTCTCGTTTTTAAAGGTGTGTAAAGGAAAAGATAGATAAGCGCTGATATTAGTCCAAAAAAAGCAGTTCTAAAATTTATAAGATATAATAAGACTATACCTGATAAAATCATAATTAAACAAATAATAAAAGCTGATCTTGGACTTATTTTTCCAAGTGGAATTGGACGGTTTTTAGTTCTATCCATAATAGAATCTCTTTCCCTTTCTATTATTTGGTTAAATCCATTTGATGCTCCTACAAGAAAAAATCCTCCAAAGAAAAGAAGAAGAAAAGTCTCAATTGAAAAATAATCAATTGCTATCAAATATCCAGCAACTGAAGAAAATATTACACTTAATGAAAGTCTATATTTAGTTAATTCAAGAATAGTATTAAACATAAATACATACTTTTTTAAAAGTTTGTGGCATAAGACTTAATTTGGGACAAACAAAAATAATATCTATTGAAGTCTAAATGTTATTGGGATACTAAATGGAACTCTTACTGGTCTCCCTCTTTGTTTACCAGGAGTCATCTTTGGCAATCGACCTATAATTCTTCCTGCCTCGTTTTCAAGGTTCTTGTCAGGTCCTCTCATTCTAATATTACTAATCACCCCATCTCTTCCAATAATAAAGTTTACATAAACTCTACCCTGAATTCCCATTTCTTGGGCAATTTCAGGATATCTAAAGTTTCTCTTTATATGCTGATTAATTTTATCTTGGAAACAAGTTCTCCTTTGAGATTTTGAAACTTTCTCACATCCAGGGAAAATTGGTACGTCTTCAATTACTGCAAATGGAACTTCGATATCTTCAAATTCATCTTCAACCTCAATATCCTCAATAACCATTTCTTCATCAGATTCTGTTGATTCAATGATAGTTTCTTCTACCTCTTCTTCATCATCAACAACTTCAATAATTTCAGGAGCTGGAGGTGGTGGAGGTGGTGGAGGTGGTTGTTTTAATTGCTCAGTAATTGGAATTTCTTCATCATCATCGTCATTTATGTTTAAAGATTCATAGTCATACTTTGTTTCATATGTTTTTGATTCAATAGCTTGCCAAGTAATAAATAAAACAAATGCAAGACCTATAACAAAATATAGGCTTCTGTTTTTATTTATATCAGCTTTAGGATTCTTCTTCGGTTGCATTACTAAATTTATAAAGTGCTAATCTATAAAAAAATATAATTAATTCATATATATATATATAAATTCTATATATTTTTTTTTAATTATCTATCATCTTTCTATAATCATCAGCAGATAAAAGATTTTCAATATCTCGATTTTCAGAGATTTCTATTTTTATTATCCATCCTTTATCATAAGGGTCCTCATTAACAATTTCTGGAGTAGATTCTATATTTGAATTTATCTCAAGAACAGTACCTTTTATAGGCATAAATAAGTCTGAAACAGTCTTGACGGCTTCTACAGTTCCAAAAATCTCACTAACATTAAGCTCATTCCCAATGGAATCTATTTCAATATAGACTATATCGCCTAGTTCACCTTGAGCAAAATCTGTAATACCAATCGTGGCAATATTACCATCAACTTTTATCCATTCATGTTCTTCAGTGTATTTTAATTCTTCTGGAAGATTCATGTTATAGTTTATTTAAAGATTTTTTTATTAGTTGTTGTAACTCTATATTTTGATCATTAAAATATATCTCGTTTACTACTGTTTCAGATTTACTTCTACTAAAACCTAGTACTTCTAGAGCCTTTAATGCTTCCAATTTTACATTAAATTTTTCTTGAACTAAATCTAAATCATTTTTTTCTAATATATCTACTTTATCTTTCAATTCTATTATTAACCTTTGAGCAGTTTTAAGGCCAATCCCTTTTATTGATTTAATTGTGTTCAAATCATCTGACATTATAGCTTCTTGAATTTCAAATGGAGAAATTGATGAAAGAATAGTTCTAGCAGTACTCGGTCCTATACCAGAAACTGAAATTAATTGCTGAAAAAGCTTTCTTTCGCTTTTTCCCTTAAATCCAAACAAAATATCAGCATCTTCTTTTCTCTGAAGATGAGTATAAATAGTTATATTTTCTTCATCTCCGATTTTTTCAAAAGTATTTAAAGAGATATTAATATCATATCCTATTCCATTTACTTCTACAACAATTTTAGTTGGTGATTTTTCTATTAATCTTCCTTTAATATAGGTTATCATTTTTTTCTTATTTTTCTTCTTTGAGAATCAATTGCTGAGATTGCTGCCATATTAACAATCTCTTCAACAGATGCACCCAACTGCAAAATGTGTACTGGTCTATTCAATCCTATTAAAATAGGACCAATTGAAATAGCATCATCAAGCTCTTTTATTATCTTATATGAAATATTTGCAGAATCAAGATTAGGAAAAATTAATGTATTAACTTTTCTTCCATTTAGATTAGAAAATGGGAATCTGCTTTTAAGCATTTCTTTATTTAATGCAAAATCAGATTGTATTGGTCCATCAACAATAATATCTGGATTATTATTATGTAACAACTTAATTGCAGAAGAAATTTTTTCAGCTTCTTTAGAATTCGAAGAACCAAAATTAGAAAATGATAAAATTCCAATTACTGGCTCAATTCCAAACATTTTAACAGTTTTTGCTGTGTTTATTGCAATTCTTGCTAATTGTTCTGAATCAGGGTTAATATTAAGAGATGTATCAGATAAAAATAGAGGTCCTTGTTTTGTCAACATTAAGTTTGTTGCTGAAACTCTTTTGATACCCTTAGATTTTCCTATTGTATTTAGAATTGGAATAAAAGCTGAAGGATAACTTCTTGAATAACCTGCAAGCATACTATCAGCATCTCCAGACAATACCATCATTGATCCAAAATAGATTCTGTCTCTTANCATTTGCTTGACATCTTTTTGNGTTTTACCTTTTCTTTTCANATTTTCAAATAAAACTCTAGCATACNTAGATATTNTTTTTGCTTGAGATTTNTCTTTTGGATCTATAATTTTTACTTTATCATTAAAGTCTATAGATTTCATTAATTTTTTTATCNNTTTTTTTCTTCCCATTAAAATTGGTTCTACAATTCCATCTTCCTTACANATTTGTGCAGCTTTAAGAACATCTAANTGATCAGATTCTGAAAAAANCAATTTCTTAAGTCTAGATTTAGCCCTTCTGTGGATTAGTCTAATTAATTTAGTATTAGTTCTAATTCTGGAATCTAGTATTTGTATATATCTATCCCAATCTTCTATTGGTTCCCTTGCAACACCAGAATCCATAGCTGCCTTTGCNACCGCTGGAGGAACTTCAGTAATCAANCTTGGATCAAATGGTTTGGGT
This sequence comes from Flavobacteriaceae bacterium, assembly GCA_002729755.1. Lineage (GTDB taxonomy): Bacteria > Bacteroidota > Bacteroidia > Flavobacteriales > Flavobacteriaceae > Marisimplicoccus. The sequence goes on along the minus strand of PBYT01000008.1, from coordinate 40,064 downwards.
ATTATATAATCTTTACCAAAGATTAGTCGTTTAGNTTCNCCATAAGCAATATTAACTTGTTCNGGCACAGGTTTTTTTGCAAGATTAGCAAGNGCAANTACAGCTGCTTTTTTCATTTCTTCATTTATNTTTGTTGCTCTTACATCTAAAGCTCCTCTAAATATAAAAGGGAATCCAAGGACATTATTGACTTGATTTGGAAAATCAGATCTTCCTGTAGCCATAATTAAATCTTTCCTTGNAGACATTGCTAGGTCATAATTTATTTCTGGATTTGGATTAGACATTGCGAAAACAATTGGATCTTTAGCCATTGTCTTAAGCATTTTACTTGTTACAATATCTCCNGTAGATAAACCAATAAAAACATCTGAATCAATCATNGCCTCTTNTAGGGTATTTATATTTCTTTTTGTAACAAAAAACTTCTTCTCATCATTTAAATCAGTCCTTTTATTATTTATAACTCCCTTACTATCTACCATTATNATNTTTTCTCTCTTAAGNCCAAATGATANATATANCTTTGCANATGCAATTGCTGATGAACCAGCTCCAGANATTACTAACTTAACACTCTTTATCTTTTTGTTTACNAAATCAATAGCATTAATCAATGCCGCACAGGAAATCATTGCAGTACCATGCTGNTCATCATGCATTACAGGAATATCTAANCCTTNTATTAAATNTTTTTCAATTTGAAATGCTTCTGGAGCTTTTATATCTTCTAAATTAATACCTCCAAATGTTGGTGATAATGATTTAACTATTTCAACAAATTTTTTTGGNTCTTTTTCATTTATTTCTATATCAAAAACATCTATATCAGCAAAAATTTTAAATAATAAAGCTTTTCCTTCCATTACAGGTTTTGATGCTTCTGGGCCAATGTCTCCTAGACCTAATACAGCAGTTCCATTTGTGATTACAGCAACTAAATTTCCCTTATTAGTATACTTATATGTATTATCCTTGTCACTTTCAATTTCTTGACATGGTATAGCTACACCAGGTGAATATGCAAGAGCAAGATCTCTTTGAGAATTATATTTTTTGGTAGGTATAACCTCTATTTTTCCTGGTTTTGGTTTAGCGTGATAAACTAAAGATTCTCTCCTTTCTCTACTCTTATCCATGTCATTNTATTATGATCAAATATAGAATGATTAATTAAATAAACCGCTCTGATTATTTTTATTTTTACCAAGATGTTTGTAGCCTTTTTCAGTAACTTCTCTTCCTCTTGGAGTTCTAATTATAAAACCCTGTTGAATCAAAAATGGCTCATATACTTCCTCTATAGTTTCAACATTTTCTGAGAGTGATGTGGATAATGTAGATATTCCTACTGGCCCTCCATTATATTTATCTATAATAGTTAATAATATTTTATTATCCATTTCGTCTAATCCATTTTTATCAACATTTAAAGCCTTTAGTGAAGACTTTGTAATTTGAATATCTATATTCCCTTCTCCTTCAACTTGAGCAAAATCTCTTACCCTTCTCAATAATGAATTTGCTATTCTTGGAGTACCTCTACTTCTTTTTGCAATTTCAAAACATGANGTTTTATCAATTTTAAGATCAAGAATTGATGAACTTCTTTCAACGATCTTAGATAAAAGATCATCACTATAATGTTCAAGTCTATTAGAGATTGCAAATCTTTCCCTCATTGGATTTGTCAAAAAACCAGATCTAGTAGTTGCTCCTACAAGAGTAAAAGGATTAAGATTTAGTTGCACAGATCTAGCATTAGGTCCTGTTTCAATCATTATATCAATTTTGTAATCTTCCATAGCTGAGTATAAATATTCCTCAATTATAGGGCTAAGTCTATGAATCTCATCTATGAATAATATATCTCGTTCTTCAAGATTGGTTAAAAGTCCTGCTAGATCCCCAGGTTTATCTATCACTGGACCAGAAGTAACTTTAAGGCCAACATTTAATTCATTTGCAAGAATATGAGCTAAAGTAGTTTTACCAAGACCTGGAGGTCCATGAAATAAAGTATGATCTAAGGCATCTTTTCTTTGATTACAAGCCTCAATAAAAATTTTTAAGTTTTTTACTATAGAATCTTGACCTATAAAATCACTAAAACTCAAAGGTCTGAGNGCCTTATCAANCTCCTGCTCTTTATCCGTATTTTCATTCATTATATCAAATATACATTAATTGTGANATCTGAATTATTTNAGATGAAGTTAATGCTGGAGCTCTTTTTCTCCTTTTTTAAGAGGTATATTTTGGGGGATAAAATCTTCTTTTGATCCTGGTTTAGAATAATCATATGGCCATCTNTNAACATGAGGTATTTTTCCAGGCCAATTCCCGTGAATATGTTTTATTGGAGCAGTCCATTCTAAAGTATTTGATCTCCAAGGATTTTGTTCTGTCTTCTTTCCATAAAACATACTGCTTATAAAGTTATATAGGAATATTAATTGAGCAGCACCTGCTATTAAAGCAAACATTGTAATAACAACATTTATATTAGCTAAATCATCAAAATATGGGAAATTTGTATTTGTATAATACCTTCTTGGAAGTCCAGCCATTCCAATAAAATGCATTGGNAAAAAGACACCATATGCTCCTATAGCTGTAATCCAAAAATGAACATATCCCAAATTCTTATTCATCATCCTACNAAACATCTTAGGGAACCAATGATATACTCCGGCAAATAAACCGTAAAGAGCTGATATACCCATAACTAAATGAAAATGCGCCACAACAAAATATGTGTCATGTATATTTATATCTAAGGCACTGTCTCCTAAAATTATTCCTGTTAATCCTCCTGATATAAATGTAGAAACTAATCCAATTGCAAAAAGCATTGCAGGGTTAAATTGNATATTTCCTTTCCAAAGAGTAGNTATATAGTTAAATGCTTTTACTGCTGAGGGGATAGCAATTAATAATGTAGTAAATGTAAATACTGATCCTAGAAATGGATTCATTCCAGTTACAAACATATGATGACCCCAAACTATTGTTGATAAGAAAGCAATTGCTAGTATAGAAAAAACCATTGCTCTATATCCAAAAATTGGTTTACGAGCATTAGTAGCTATCACTTCTGATGCTATACCTAATGCTGGAAGAAGAACTATATAAACTTCAGGATGTCCCAAAAACCAAAAAAGATGTTCAAATAATACTGGGGAACCACCTTGATAGTGGAGAACTTCTCCTTGAATAAATATATCTGATAAAAAGAAAGANGTTCCAAAGCTTCTATCCATTATTAATAATAAAGCAGCAGATAGTAACACTGGAAAAGAAACAACTCCAATCATAGCAGTAACCAAGAAAGCCCAAATAGTTAGTGGCAACCTTGTAAAGGTCATTCCCTTTGTTCTTAAGTTTACAACTGTTACAATATAATTTAGTGCTGCAAGAAGAGCTGATACAATAAAAACAGCCATTGAAAGAAGCCATAAAGTCATTCCTGCACCTGAACCTGGTTGAGCCTGAGGTAATNCNCTTAAAGGAGGATATATTGTCCAACCCGCTGCTGCAGGACCTGCTTCAACAAAAAGGGATGCAATCATTAAAACACTTGAAATAAAGAAAAGCCAATAAGAGAACATGTTTAATAACCCTGAAGCCATATCTCTAGCTCCAATTTGTAAAGGAATTAAGATGTTACTAAATGTTCCACTTAAACCAGCAGTTAGAACAAAAAAGACCATTATAGTTCCATGAATTGTTACTAGAGCCAAATAAATATTTGGATCCATTACACCATCNGTTNCCCATTTACCAAGAAGAACATCAAAAATTCCAAAAGACTGTTCAGGCCATGCAAGTTGAAGTCTAANTAATAAAGACATTGCAATTCCAACAATTCCCATGATTAATCCAGTAATTAGATATTGTTTTGATATCATCTTATGATCAANNCTAAAGATATATTTNGTTATGAAAGTTTCTTTATGATGGTGATCATGATGATCATCATGACTTGTTTCTGTTTTTGACATCTTTAATTATNNAATAAATTCTTTAAATGTTACCTGTTCATCGAACCAATCTTCAAATTCTTCTTGTGTTTCAACTANGATCTTCATTTGCATAGTATAATGTGATGCTCCACATACTTTATTACATAATAATAAAAAATCAAATTCATATGGATCTAAAGGGAATTCTCCTTTAGCAGCCAATTCTTGACTTTTTTCAAATCTAATATTATTAATTTTTTTTACCTTATCAACTACTTCTTTTTTTAATCTCATCTCCCTTGTAGTCACATTTGGAGTAAATGCAAATTGATTAATCATTCCTGGAACAGCATTCATCTGAGCTCTAAAATGCGGCATATACATTGAATGAANCACATCTTGAGATCTTATTCTAAATACCACTTGCCTGTCAACTGGTAAATGTAATTCTTGAACGACAACATCATCTTCCCCATTAGGATCTGTTGGGTCAATACCGACTAAATTTTTTCCTCCAAATTCCTGCAAGAATCTTACATTAGCATCCCCAAGAACTCCATCATCACCAGAATATCTTGCTTTCCAATTAAACTGCTGAGCATATATTTCAACAACTAATGCTTCATCATTTTCTTCTATAGTCATAATATCTATCCAAGTCATTAATCCATAAAGAATTATTCCCGNTAGAGCAATAGCTGGAATTACAGTCCAAANACCTTCTANAAGATTACTATCTGGAAAAAAGAATGCTTTTCTTGTTTTATTCCCTCTGTACTTAAAGGCAAAATAATNTAGANNNGCCTGAGTAATTNTCTGAACAACAAAAATTATTNAAAATGTAAACCATAAAAGAGTATCNGNTTTTTNTCCNTNAACAGATGCAGATTCAGGTAAAAGAACATCACCCCATTTAAAAAAAGAAAATATAGTTAAAGCNTAAAGAAAGATTAAAAACAAAAACATTAATTTTCCATTAATATCATTNTCATTATCATTTGCNACTCCAGTAGATTCTGATTGAACAGGTTTGGACAACTCAAANATTTTNGTAAGNTGCCAAACAGCTATAGANATTAATATTAAACTAATTAGAGTGAGTATAATTATTGTCATAGTTAATCGTAATAATAATATTTAAACCCTTTACTTTCTTCCGAGAATGGATCTCCAGAAGCAAGAAGTGGCGCTTTTGAAATTTCTTTAAAAACAACTAAAATAAACAATCCTAAAAAGAATAGAAATCCTCCAATTTCAGAAAATCCAATTGACCACTGATCACCAACAGCTGATGGCATAATCATATTAAACACATCTATATAATGACCTATTATGATTACAATCCCCGTCAATATAACAATGAAGTATGTCTTTTTGAAATCACTATTCATTAATACTATCAAAGGGAATATTAAGTTCAAAACCACCATACCAAAAAACATAAAATTATAGTCTTCTATTCTAGTAATAAAATATGTTACCTCTTCTGGTATGTTTGAATACCAGATAAGCATAAATTGAGAAAACCATAGATAAGCCCAAAAAATACTAATAGCAAACATGAATTTTGCAAGGTCATGGATATGACTGTCATTCACAAACTTTAGATAATTTTTTGACTTCAAATAAATTGTTATTATCGCTATTGTAGTTACCCCAGATACCCAAGCTCCAGCAAAAACATACCAACCAAATAAAGTGCTAAACCAATGAGGATCTATAGACATAATCCAATCCCAAGACATCATAGATTCAGATATTAAGAAGAAAGCCAAAAATCCTGCAGAGAATTTAAATAGTTTTTTATGAATATTTATATCTGTTGAATTATCTTGTTTTATAGATAGTTTTCTACTTATGTTTCTATATAAAACCCAACCTGAAACATAAATTATAGCTCTAATGAAAAAGAACGGAAGATTAAGATAGCTTGTTTTATTTCTTATAATTTCATCATGCGCAACAACATCAGGATCCATCCAAATAAATAAATGATTAAAATGTAATCCTGACATCAATAAAATAATTAATACTGAAATACATCCAAGTAAAAGATAACCTGTTATCCCTTCCATAACTCTATATAGGACTATTGACCACCCAGCTTGGGAGGCTCTTTGAATAGCATAGAAAGCTAGCNCCCCAAGGGAGATCAACATAAAAAATAATGCAGGAACATATATCGAAGCCCAAGGTTTATTTTGAAGTTGATTTAACAAATGTTTGTCATGGTCTACCTCATGGTTAGCTTCAGATTCTTTATTAGTATGCCCTGAATCCTCATGTNCTGATTCATGACTTTTACTTGCTACAATCTCTTTAGCCTCTTCAATATTAGAAGGTGCCGAAACAAAACCATACACTATTCCAACTAAACCAATTAGCATAAAGCTAATAGCTAATATTTTAATTTGTNTTGAAACTATGTATTTTTCGTTCATATTAATTTATTTTAACTCTTCTTTTAATTGTAAAACATATTGAGTTATTTGCCAACGTTCTTCTTCATTAATTTGACCTGCATGTGATCCCATAGCATTTCTTCCATACATTATAACATGATATATACTCCCTTGAGTTATATTTNTTGAAGGATCATTATATGCNGGAATACCTAGAAATTTTTCTCTCTCAGCAAGAATTCCAATTCCATCTCCTTTATTTCCATGACAAACTGAACAATAAATTTCGTACAATTNTTTACCCTTAGATAAATTNATCTCNTTTGGACTAAGAGGAGAAATCAGTTGAGATTTTGCAAGCTCATAACCCTCATTTGTATCATCATAATCATATGGCTCCCATCCTCTTGCAATTGATCCCTCAACAGGGAGTTGCGCTTCTATGCCATTTGAAAATGCATCTGATTCTGCATATGTCTCCCCAGCTAAAGACTCATACATGTCAGGAAAATATTGAAAATTTGNCCTAGACGGGTCAAAGCATGAAGTGAACATTAAGCTCACTAGAATTAATAAAACTATACTATTTCTCATTATCATCTCTTTCAATTACTTCTATGGAAACAGCTCCTGTTTTTTTCAAAAAAACTTTCATTTTATTTAAATTATCCCCTGACTCCATGTCAATTAAGAACATGTTATCAGTAGTTAATGGATTTGGATTTTCCGCTTTCTTAAATGGCCATAATTTAGATCTCATATAAAAAGTTAAAACCATCAAGTGTGCCGCAAAGAAAACAGTCATCTCAAACATTATTGGAACAAATGCTGGCATGTTTTCAATAAATGAAAAACTTGGTTTTCCTCCAATATTTTGAGGCCAATCAGCAATCATNATATAATTCAGCATTAACACTGAAACTATAAATCCAATACACCCATAAATAAAAGCCAAAATAGAAATCCTTGTTGGCTTAAGTCCAAGAGCTTTGTCAAGTCCATGAACTGGGAATGGAGTGTATACTTCATTTATATGATGTTTCTTTTCTTTTATTTTCTTTATAGCATCTAAAAGAATATCATCATCATCAAAAAGTACATGTAGATTATTTTTACTCATGACTATCTCTTAATTTTTTATAATTTTCACCTGATGATTTTAATATACTTTTTACTTCAGCCTGAGCTATAACTGGGAAACTTCTAGCATACAATAAAAATAGTAATAAGAAGAACCCAATANTTCCTATAAAAATTCCAATATCTATNAATGTAGGAGAAAACATNGTCCATGATGAAGGTAAANAATCCCTGTGTAAAGAAGTTACAATAATAACAAACCTCTCAAACCACATNCCTATATTNACAACAATTGAAATTATAAATGAAACAATTATACTAGTTCTAAGTTTTTTAANCCACATTATTTGAGGNGAGACTACATTACATGTCATCATGAAAAAATATGCCCACCAATATGGTCCAGTTGCTCTATTTAAAAATGCANACTGNTCATATTCANCTCCCGAATACCANGCAATAAATAATTCTGTAATATATGCACANCCAACNATAGAACCNGTTATCATTATAATTATATTCATTAATTCAATATGTTGAAGTGTAATATAGCTTTCTAGTCTAGATACCTTTCTCATTATAATTAATAATGTTTGAACCATTGCAAATCCNGAAAAAATTGCTCCNGCAACAAANTANGGTGGAAAGATGGTAGTATGCCACCCTGGTATAACCGAAGTAGCAAAATCCATCGAGACTATTGAATGAACTGATAAAACTAATGGAGTAGCCAACCCAGCAAGAACTAATGAGACCTCTTCAAATCTTTGCCAATCTTTTGCTCTACCTGTCCACCCAAAACTTANNAGACTATATATTTTCTTNTGAAAAGGCTTAACTGCCCTATCTCTAATCATTGCTAAATCTGGAAGAAGTCCTGTCCACCAGAAAACTAGTGATACCGTAAGATAGGTTGAAATTGCAAAAATATCCCAAAGTAAAGGTGAATTAAAATTAACCCATAATGATCCAAACTGATTTGGCAGAGGAAACATCCAATATGCAAGCCATGGTCTCCCCATATGAATTATAGGAAATAATCCAGCTTGTATAACNGCAAAAATTGTCATTGCTTCTGCTGATCTATTAATACCCATTCTCCATTTCTGTCTAAATAATAATAGAACTGCCGAAATAAGGGTTCCTGCATGGGCTATACCAACCCACCAAACAAAATTGGTAATATCCCAGGCCCATCCAACTGTCTTATTTAATCCCCAAGATCCAATTCCAGTACCAATTGTATAAATTACACATCCAACTCCCCATAAGAAAGCAATCAAAGCTATTGAAAAGGCAATCCACCAATCTTTATTAGGAGGAGTTTCTATTGGTCTAGCAATATCTACCGTTATGTCATGATAGCTTTTATCTCCTTCAATCAAAGGTTTTCTTATAGGTGCTTCATAGTGTGATGACATATACTAAATATTAATATTATTTCTAATTATTGTTTGATAAATCACATTAGGTTTTGTTCCTACGCTTTCTAGAACTCTATAGGTTCTATCGCCTTCCCTAACCTTTGAAATTTCACTTTCCTTATCATTGACATCTCCAAAGACCATTGCTCCAACGGAACATGCATCAGAACATGCAGTTTGCCAGTCTTTATCTGTTACTTTTCTTCCATCCCTCTTTGCATCAAGAATTACTTTTTGTGTCACCTGGATACAAAGTGTACATTTTTCCATAACACCTCTAGACCTAATAGTAACATCAGGATTTAGAACCATTTTTCCAAGAGGATTATTTAAGTTATAATCAAATTCATCATTATCAGCATAACTAAACCAATTAAATCTTCTGACCTTATATGGACAGTTATTTGCACAATATCTCGTTCCAACGCATCGGTTATACGCCATTTGATTCTGACCTTGCCTTCCATGAGAAGTTGCTGCAACTGGACACACTGTCTCACATGGAGCATGATTACAGTGCATACAAGAAATCGGCTGAAAGACAACTTGAGGATTTTCAGCAGCTTGTTCCAATGCATTTAATNTTGATTTATATTTTCTGAAACCTTTAGCCTCTTCAGCNATCTTTATATCTTCTTGAATTGTATCCTCTGATGAATAATACCTATCAATTCTTATCCAATGCATATCCCTTGATCTTCTAACTTCTTCTTTTCCAACAACAGGAACATTATTTTCTGCAGTACATGCAATTACACATGCTCCACAACCATTACAACTATTTAAATCAATCGATAAATTAAAATGATGCCCTATTGATCTATCAAAATCTCTCCAAATATCAACTTCTGGAGAAGTTACTTTTGTTTCAATATGGTTCTTTGATACCATAACGGTTGGATTCCAATATGATTTATCCTTCGTATNAAAAATTTCAAGTGTAGTTTCTTTTATAACCTCATCCCTTCCCATCATTGTATTGTGAAGCTGAATACAAGCAAACTCATGATCTCCTTTAACTTTTGAAATATTTACTTTCTGTATTTTATTAAAATCATTNTAGAGATTAAATGCATTAATTCCAACCTTCATTTCATCACTCATTCCATACTTTTTACCATAACCAAATGACAGTCCTATNGTTCCANGAGCTTGACCTGGTTGAATAATAACGGGAGCAATTATTTCTTTTNTATTTGAAGTTATTTTTGCATAACTACCATTTAAAGCACCATTTGCAACATTNTAATTTTTTAATTTAAGCTTTTTAGCATCAGAGATTGACAATGTTATATAATTATCCCATGTGACTCTAGTTATTGGATCTGGGAATTCTTGAAGCCANGGATTTGAAGCTCTTTGACCATCCCCCATTCCAACCTTAGGATATAATACTAGAGAGAATTCATTACTACTTTCTGCAAATGGTGAATTTAGATTTATTCTTTTTCTACGAATGGATAATTNATTTTGACTATAATCATAGAANAATCCATCTTGAAGTGATTTCCCCCAGGTCTTACCAGANGATAAAATATTATTTTTCCAATTAGACTTAATCTCATCATAAAAGTTTGTATCGGCTCCTATTAAAGACAAAATTACATCTTGAAATTGTTTAGTATCGAACAATGGTCTTATGGTTGGTTGGGCTAAATAATAGTGNCCAGTTTTAAATTCATAATCGCCCCAAGATTCAAGATAATGAGAAGAAGCTCCAAGAAATTTTGCAACTCTTGAAGTCTCATCCTCTTTCANNCTAAAAGAAAGTGTAAACTCTAAATTTTTAAAGATCTTTAAAAATTCTTCAGACTCTGGGAGAGAATATCCTGGATTAATTCCAGATGTAATCATCCCAGATATTTTTCCAGATTTCAAATCCTCCATCATCTTTAATANCTCACTATTNCTTCCANTCCTAATNAATCTTGGTGATTNAATATCAATAACATCACTATTTAAAAAATCATTTATCATGAGNACCATTTCTTGTGCATTCACATCATCAATACCAGAAATTAAAACAGATTTAGTTCCTGATGATTTAAGTTTCTTAACAGATAAATCAACATATTTATCTAAATTAGGATTAAGAGAACCATTAACTGGTTGTCCTGAGAGTCTAGAATAAATATGTGCTAATATTTTTTTAAGCTCTGAAGGATTTGCTGGAACTCTATTATCAGCATTTGCTCCACTAAGTGTCATATTTGATTCAAACTGAATGTGATAAGACATTGAATTATTATTATCTGCATTTGGAACTCTTGTTTTAGACCACCCAGGTGAATAACTTCCTCCTTGCCAGTCAGATAAAAAATCTGCATCTACAGAAACTATTGTTTCAGCTTTTGAAAAATCATAATCAGCTAAAGCTCGAATCCCATAAATATTTTCAAATGCATCTAAAGCAGAAGAACTAGAAATAGTATCATATTCAATATGTTCAATATTACTGTATTTACTTAAGAATTTATCTAAGATTAATTTTGTAGTTGGACTACATTGAGTTTGAGTTAAAAGGACAATCCTTTTATTATCATTTATTAAGTTTTCAAGGTTTCCTTTTATTTGATTATTAAAGTCATCCCATAAAACATAGTTTCCATCAACTTTAGGACCTTGTANTCTATATGTGTCATATAGATCTAGAACTGATGCANTAACTCTTGCATTAGAACAATTAAATGATTTCGCATCCTTATTGTTTTGAATTTTTATAGGTCTTCCTTCACGAGTTTTAACCAGTATACTCCTAAANTCATTACCATCAGCAATAGCCGTAGCATAATAGTTTGCAACTCCTGGAATAATTTGTTCTGGTTGGACAACATATGGAACTGACTTAATTACTGGGCCCTCACATCCAGCAATTGNAGCAGCAGTTGTNCTAAATCCAAGATATTTTATGAAATCTCTCCTTGAAGAGTTTTTATCTTCAGATTTCTCTACTGGAATTTCTTCAACAAATTCATTTTTCTCAAGCTTATCTACTATATCGCTTTGAACTTTTAGTTGCTCTAATCCTTTCCAATATTTTTTCACCTTTTGCATCCTATATTTCTAATAATGACATTTTGCACATTCAATTCCTCCTAGTTGAGCTACAGTAAGTTTCTCAACACCATATTTTTTTGATAGTTCNTCATGAATTTTTTCATAATATTCATTCGATTTATCTACGTTACTTTCTCTATGACAATCAATACACCATNCCATTGTCAATGGAGAGTATTGATACATTATTTCCATTTCTTCAACTGGTCCATGACATGTTTGACATTCAATTTTAGCTACCTCTNCATGTTGAGAATGATTAAAATAAACAAAGTCAGGAAGATTATGAATTCTCACCCATTTAACAGGCTTAGTGTTCCCTNTATANATCTGATTTTCTTCATCCCATCCAACAGCATAGTATAATTTCTTAATCTCATTTGTATAAAAATCTTTAGTGTATCCATTTTCAAGATCTTCTTCCCCATTATATTCTGAAATATATTCATGACAATTCATACAAACATTCAAGGAAGGTATTCCAGAGTGTTTAGAAACTCTAGCAGAAGAGTGACAATATTTACATTCTATTTGATTTGCCCCCGCATGAATCTTATGAGAATAATNGATAGGTTGAATAGGCTCATAACCCTGGTCTACTCCAATTTGCATCAAATATCCAAATACCCCATATGCACTTGATAACAAGAATATGATTNCTAAGACNAACATTAAAAATTGATTTTTTACAATAGTTTTCCATAATGGAGGTAGTGATTTTTTTGATTTTGATTCTATGTCAACCCCACTAGTCCTAGCAATTTTTAATAACGTTCTCTGAACTAGAAAAAGCATCGTGNCTAAAATCAAAAAAACTATAGTTGTCACAACCAAAATTAAATCAAGGGAAATACTAGATGAATTTTGTTGAACACTTTGATCTGAATTTGTTGTTATAGGAGGAGGCNGAGTATAATTTGTATATGCAAGAATATTGTCAATTTCTTGATCAGAAAATTGAGGATAATAAGTCATTATGCTTCTATTATATTCTTGCCAGATTGCAGTTGCTTGTGGATCTTCATCCTTAATCATTTGACTTCCATTTCTTATCCAATTATAGAGCCATTGTTTATCATACTTTTCAGTAACACCAGATAGGGCTGGCCCTACAGCTTTCTTATTTATTTTATGACAAGCTGCACAATTAGTATTAAAAAGTTTCTTACCTAGATCAATATCAGCGTCTTGTGAAAGACCAAAAAAAGGGATAAATAAAATCAGAAAATAAAACTTTTTTATAGTAAGCATTATTTGAAGAAATTTGAATTTAGAGGCATGTCTTTTAATTCCCTNAGATNATTATATAAATCAGGGACAAATTTAAAGCATAAACNCCACTTTACAAACTCTAAATTAAACAATTAAACACTTTAGAATGATTCTAAATAATTTATTATTTCATTTTACTAACTTTGAAATTAAATGATGTCTAAAAGAGTTAANAANCTGGTTCTATGTTTTTTGTTTTTTTTAATTTATAGNCCCCTGAGAGGTCAAGAATTAAATTATTCAATTAATCAAGATTCTTCAATTAATAAATTATTAAAATTAAAAACAGATTATAATAAAAAAGTTTTTGAATCGAGTTTTTATACTATACAAATTTTTTATGGGGATCTAAAAGAAGCAGATTCAATATTAAAAGTTTTTACTGATGAATTTGAAGAAATAGAAACTAGCTTAATATTTGAGACCCCTAACTACAAAGCTAGAGTAGGTATCTTTAAGAATTTAATTGATGCTGCAAAAACCCTTGAGAAAATAAAAAGAAAATTTCGTGGTGCTTTTATATTAAAAAATGATGAATTATAATTTTTTTCTGACTGCTATTTGCTCATAACTTTCAATTAAGTCTCCAACCTGAACATCATTGAAATCAATAATTTGAAGCCCACAATCATATCCTTTGACAACTTCTTTTGCATCATCTTTAAACCTTTTAAGAGAAGAAAGTTTACCGTCAAAAATCATATTCTCTTCCCTAATAACCCTGATACCAGAGTTTCTTGTAATTTTTCCAGAAGTAACCATACAACCAGCTATCGTTCCCAATTTAGATATTTTAAAAATATCTCTTACTTCAGCTGATCCAATTATTTCCTCCTTCATGTCAGGAGATAATAATCCTTCCATTGAATCTTTAAGGTCATTTATTGCTTCATAAATTATTGAATACGATCTAATATCAACTTGTTCCTTTTCAGAAAGTTTTCTCGCACTATCTGTTGGTCGAACATTAAAACCAATAATAATTGCTTCTGAAGCTGAAGCTAAAAGAATATCAGAATCGGTTATTGCTCCAACACCTTTGAAAATAATATTAACTTGAATCTCTTCAGTTGAGAGATTTTGAAAAGAATCAGTTAAAGCTTCTACAGATCCATCTACATCACCTTTAATAATAACATTCATTTCTTTAAAATCTCCAATTGCTATTCTTCGACCAATCTCATCTAAAGTAATGTGTTTTTGAGTTCTAACAGTTTGCTCTCTAACAAGCTGTGTTCTTTTTGCTGCAATTTGTTTAGCTTCTTTTTCATCTTCTATAACCTTAAAAGGATCTCCTGCTTGAGGAGCACCGTCTAACCCAAGTACAGATACAGGAGTTGAAGGCAATGCAACTTTTAGTGTTTCTCCCGATTCATCAAACATGGCTTTAACCTTTCCGCTATTTTTTCCTGCCAAAATATAATCTCCAACAGATAGTCTTCCATTTTGAACTAAAATTGTTGATACATATCCCCTACCTTTATCAAGATATGCTTCAAGAACTGTCCCTGTTGCTCTTTTAGAAGAATTAGCTTTTAAATCCATAATATCGGATTCTAAAAGAACCTTTTCTAAAAGAAGGTCAACACCTTTTCCTGATAGCGCTGAAATATCTTGCGATTGAATTTTACCTCCCCAATCCTCAACAAGAAGATTCATTGAAGCCAAAGACTCTTTAACTTTATCAGAATTTGCATTCTCTTTATCAATTTTATTAATAGCAAATATCATAGGAACATTAGCAGCTTGAGCATGACTTATAGCCTCCTTTGTCTGTGGCATAATATTATCATCAGCAGCAATAATTACAATAACAATATCTGTTATTTGAGCCCCTCTTGCTCTCATTGCAGTAAAAGCTTCATGACCAGGAGTATCTAGAAATGTTATTTTTTGAGAGTCATTTACCTCAACTGAATATGCCCCAATATGCTGAGTTATTCCACCTGATTCATCTTTTGCAATATTTGATTTTCTTATAAAATCTAGTAAAGAAGTTTTTCCATGATCAACATGACCCATTACTGTAATTATTGGAGGTCTTTTTTCTAGTAATCCTTCATCTTCTTTTTCTTCTTCTTCAATCTTTTCTTCAAGATCTGATTTTACAAACTGTAGCTCATAACCAAACTCATCTGCCACAATGGTTAAAGTCTCAGCATCAAGCCTTTGATTCATAGTAACCATTACACCAAGGCTCATGCAAGCAGAGATTATATCATTAGAAGTAATGTCCATTAAGGAAGCTATTTCTCCTACTGTAATAAACTCTGTAATTTGTATTTTTTTACTTTCTTTTTCTTGTTGTTCAATATCTTCTTCAGTTTTCTGCTTCCTTTGGTCTCTTTTGTCTTTTCTATGTTTAGCTCCTTTAGACTTACTGGATTTACCTTGAAGCTTCTCTAAGGTTTCTCGAACTTGTTTTTGGATTTCATCATCTTTAGGCTCAACTTTTAATGAAATATTTTTATTTTTTTTAAAATTTGATTTTTCCTTGTCAATACCTTCTTTCTTATCCTTCAAACCACCCTTACTTATTCTTTTTCTTCTTCTTTTTTTTGCATCATCTGAGCTCTGTTCTTTTTTGTCTTTTTTAATAGATTTCAAGTCTAAAATCTCACCGGTTTTCTTAAGACCAGAGAGTTTTTTAAAATTAGTCTCTATCTTATTTGAGTTCTTATTTTCTTTATCTATTTCGGGATTTTCAGAATCCTTTCTATTTTGATCAGGCTTATCAGGCTTTTCCTTTTTTATCTCGCTTAATGGTTCAGCTTTATCCTTTTTTACTTCAGTATCTTTTACTACTTCAATCTCTTGATTAAGCAATTCTTTAGCCTCAATTTCTTTTCTTTTTTGAATATTTATTTTATCAAGAGCATTCTTTTCTGATTTATATTCCTCAAACTCATTTGACAATAAATCATAAATTTTTTTGTCAATTTTTGTAGTTGGTCTAGCATCAATTTTTATTTTGTTTGAACTAAGAAATTCAACTGCTCTATCTAAAGAAATATTTAATTCTTTTAATGCTTTATTTAACCTTATTGGTCCAGACATATATAATTTATTATCTAATCTTCGAATTCTTCTTTTAAAATTTTAAGTACATCCATTACTGTCTCTTTTTCTAGATCAGTTCTTTTTATTAAATCTTCTGCTTCCAATTCAAGAATACTCTTAGCACTATCAAGTCCTACTTTTCTAAATTCTTCAATAACCCAATCATCAATTTCATCACTAAATTCCTTTAATTCAACATCCTCTTCAGCTCCTTCTCTATATACATCAATTTCATATCCTGTTAGTTTTCCAGCAAGTCTAATATTAAACCCTCCTTTACCTATTGCTCTAGAGACCTCCTCTGGATCAAGGAAAACCTGAACTCTCTTTTCCTCTTCGTCTATTTTTAGTGTATTAATTTTTGCTGGACTAAGAGCTCTAGTTATAAACAACTGAGTATTATTTGTATAATTGATAACATCAATATTTTCATTTCCAAGCTCTCTCACAATTCCATGAATTCTTGATCCCTTCATTCCAACACAAGCTCCAACAGGATCTATCCTATCATCATAAGAATCTACAGCGACTTTAGCCTTTTCTCCTGGAATTCTTACAGCTTTTATAATTGAAATTAAACCATCAAAAACTTCAGGGATTTCTTGCTCAAATAATTTTTCAAGAAATAACGGTGACGTTCTTGAAAAAACAATTCTCGGTTTATTCCCCCTTAACTCTACACTTTCAATAATACCTCTAACATTGTCACCTTTTCTAAAAAAATCTTTAGGTATTTGTCTATCCTTAGGGAGAATTAATTCATTTCCATCATCATCAAGAAGAATTACTTCTCGACTCCTAACATGGTGTACCTCTGCTGTAAAAATTTCCCCAACCCTATCTTTAAATTGATTGTAAGTATTATTACTATCATGTTCAAAGACTTTTGCAACAAGATTTTGTCTTAAACTTTGTATTGATCTTCTACCAAGATCTATAAGCTTAAATTCCTCTGAAACTTCTTCACCAACTTCAAAATCAGGTTCAATTTTTACTGCATCTTTAAGCTCAATTTCTGCATTAGGATCTTCCACCTTTCCATCTTCAACAACAATCCTATTTCTCCAGATCTCAAGATCTCCTTTATCTGGGTTGATGATAATATCAAAATTTTCATCCGTGCCAAATTTCTTTGTTAAAGTATTTCTAAATACTTCTTCAAGAATAACCATCAAAGTTACTCTATCAATAAATTTTTCGTCTTTAAATTCCGAAAACGAGTCGATTAGTGCTATATTTTCCATAAAACTTTATTTAAAAAAAAAGAGGGACATAAAGTCGCCTCTGAAATTCTCAAAATGCGTCGCAAATGTATTAATAATAATTCATTTTACGAAATTGTTGGCCTACTAGGGCTCGAACCTAGACTCTTCTGGACCAAAACCAGACGTGTTGCCAGTTACACCATAGGCCAATTAGTGCACAAATTTATGTTAAAGTTTTCATTATTCAAATAAAGTGTTCCTCTTTATTTAGTAGGAAAAAGACTTATTAATGGAGTAATACTCTTTTAGGCAAACTTGGTCCAATGAGTATAGTTATTAGAAAGGTTACTAAGAAATAGAATCCAAACCCTATAGTGAAATAAAGGCTATTCTCAAGTATGAAATTTTGTGAAAAATATATAATTATGATTAAACCAATTATTGATCTGGAAATCTCAAAAACAAGAGCCCAATTATGTCCATCCATCAATGAAGTAAACCCAAAAATTGTAACGAAAATCAATATCATATATGATATCCGGCTAAATAAATTTAGATCTCCGAAATTATATAAGAACATAAATACAATTATATCGATCCAAATTAATTGAAAGACTGCCATAAGTTTGTGTCTCCAATCATATTCTGGTGAATACTTCTTTTGACTAAAAACATTAGTTATGGTTTTTCTTGGAAATTTTAATAAAACATCTTCTGGTCGCCAACCCGTAGGCATAAACCAAAGCTTTAATTTGTCATTCCATTTTTTGGTATTCCAAGCATCTTTAATTAATCCCCATAAATGTTGGAAATTGATTAAAACAGGGTTCCATGTTCTGACTGGTTTTAGAGTTCCAAAGACACAAGGAACTTCATCTAATTCTTCTTGAAAAGTTCCAAAAATTCTATCCCAAACGCAGAAGATTGCTCCTAAATTTTTATCTATATACTGAGGGTTTATAGCATGATGAACTCTATGTTGAGATGGAGTTACTATTATATATTCCAAAAATCCTAATTTACCAATATGCCTGGTGTGGTACCAAAATTGACCAAATAAGTGTAGAGGAGCTAGAATAGAAATTACCTTTGGTGGAACTCCAAACAAAGCAGCAGGAATTAAAAAGAAAATTCCTATTCCCAAATTATTTGTAATACTTTGCCTAAGAGCACAGGCAAGATTAAATTCTTCACTACTATGATGAATAACATGTTGATTCCAAAAAATATTTATTGAATGCTTTAAAAAGTGATGGCAATAACTGGCAAAATCAATACAAACAAATGCAATTAGATAAAGTAAAATAGTTTCTTCTATCTTGAATATCATAAGGTATTCATATAAAAAAGAATAGGAAACTATAATAATTCCAAGTCCTAATAAATCATATAATAAATTAGTTATACCAGAAGTTAAACTAGAAACTGTATCCATAAAATTATGCTTTTGATCGTTTATCCAATTTCCATAAAGAGCTTCTAGTAATGCTGAAACAAAAAAAATTGGTATCGCTATCAGGAGCATATTAGCATATGTGTCCATAAATATTGGTAATTAACTTTATTTTTTTTACTTTTTAAAGCTAAATTAAAAAAATATGAGATACAAAAATTACATTAAGTTATTTGGATATTTATTGATTGGATTATTATTAATCAATACCTCTGTGTATTCACAGAAAAAATCAAAAAAAAATAATCTTCAAACATATAATTCAAGCCTACATGAATCAGTTGAGTATAGAGAAATAGGTCCATTTAGAGGTGGTAGATCAGCAGCAGTTGTGGGTGTTTCTGGAAATCCAGATTTGTTTTATTTTGGGGCAACAGGTGGAGGTGTTTGGAAAACAACAAATGGAGGAGAGACTTGGAAAAATATTTCTGATGGTTTTTTTGGAGGTAGTATTGGTTCTATAGCTATTTCAAAAAGTGATCCAAATATAATTTTTGTAGGAGGTGGTGAAGTAACTGTTAGAGGAAACGTCTCTTCTGGATATGGTGTATGGAAAAGTGTAGATGCAGGAAAAACTTGGAAATCTTCAGGTTTACCAAATTCTAGACATATTCCAAGAATTGTAATAGATCCAAAAAACTCAGATATAGTATATACTGCTGTTCTTGGAAATATATATAAACCTACTAATGATAGAGGTGTTTATAAAAGTATTGATGGAGGTCAAAATTGGGAAAAAATACTTTTTTCTAATGAACATTCTGGAGCAGTTGAATTAGTAATGGATCCTAATAATTCTAGAAACTTATTCGCTTCTACATGGAGAATGCAAAGAACTCCATATAGTCTTAGTAGTGGAGGTGAAGGCTCGGCATTATGGAAAAGTACCGATAGCGGAAAAACATGGGGGAAAATTAACAATAATAAAGGATTTCCAGAAGGAATAATAGGGATTATAGGTGTTACTGTTTCTCCTGTTAATTCTGATAGAGTTTGGGCTATAATAGAAAACAAAGAAAAAGGTGGAGTCTATAGATCTGATGATGCTGGTAAGACTTGGAGCTACCTTAATGATAGTAGATCCTTAAGGCAAAGAGCATGGTACTATTCAAAAATTTATGCTGATACTGAAGATATTAACGGTGTCTATATTATGAATGTTAGATATCATCATTCAACAGATGGTGGAAAAACATTTAAAGCAAATAATGCACCTCATGGGGATCATCATGATTTATGGATTGCACCTGAAGACAATCAAAGAATGATAATTGCAGATGATGGTGGTGCACAAGTTACATATGATGGTGGTAAATCATGGAGTACATATTATAATCAACCTACTGCTCAATATTACAGAGTTACAACTGACAATGCTTTTCCTTATAGAATATATGTTGCCCAGCAAGATAATTCAACTCAAAGAGTAGGTCATAGAAGTTTTGGAAGATATATAACTGAAAATGATTGGGAGCCAACGGCAGGTTCTGAGTCTGCTCATATTGCTGTAGATCCAATAAATAATGAAATAGCTTATGGTGGGAATTATTTAGGTTTCCTAAACAGACTAAACCATGACACAAAATCTTCTAGACCAATAAATGTTTGGCCTGAAAATACTTTAGGTGATGGGGTTGAAAAAATGAAATATAGATTTCAGTGGAACTTTCCTATAGTTTTTAGCAAGCATAATCCTAAAAAATTATATACATTTTCAAACCATGTACATGTAACAGAAAATGAAGGACAAAGCTGGGAACTTATTAGCCCTGACCTAACTAGAAATGACCCTTCAAAATTACAATCATCAGGAGGGCCAATTACAAAAGATAATACTGGTGTAGAATATTATGCGACAATATTTGCCGTTGATGAATCACCTTTAAAAGAAGGCTTAATCTGGGTTGGAAGTGATGATGGATTAATTCATATAACTAAAGACGGAGGAGAAAGTTGGGAGAATATAACACCTAGAGGAATGCCTGAATGGATGATGATAAACAGTATAGATGCATCTCCATTTGATGAGGGAACTGCATATGTTGCAGGAACAAGATATAAACTTGGAGACTTCACACCATATCTATATAGGACAGATAATTATGGAAAAAGCTGGAAACTTATTACAGATGGTATAGAGTCAGAACACTTTACTAGAGTTGTTAGATCTGATAAAACAAAGAAAGGTCTTCTTTATTCCGGAACAGAAACAGGAATGTATATATCTTTTAACGATGGAAAAAGTTGGGAAAAGTTTCAAAAAAATCTTCCTATTGTTCCAATAACGGACTTAACGATTAAAGACAATAGTCTAATTGTTGCAACTCAAGGAAGAAGTCTATGGATTATTGATGATCTTACAGTAATTCATCAACTTGATAAAAATGATTCTGAACTAAAATTATATAATCCTAAAGACGCATATAGCGTTCGTGGTGCTGGTGGTAATAAATCATTAACTGCTGGGACTAANTTNCCAAATGGAGTTATTTTACATTACTATATTCCTGAATATGATAAAGAAAAGGATGAGATTATGCTTAGCTTTCATTCAAAAGATGGTCAGGAAATTAAAAGTTATGGAACAAAGGATAAAGAGAATAAACTTGAAGTAAAAAAAGGAGGGAACAATTTTGTTTGGAATATGAGACATCAAGGAGCTGAAGTTCTAGATGGAATGATTCTTTGGGCAGCTAATTTTTCAGGTGCAAAAGCAATACCTGGAGAATATATTGTAAAACTAAAACATAATGATGTAGAAATTTCAAAATCTTTTAATATTCTACANAGTCCAATCTCTGAGGCTTCAATTGAAGATATGNAGNTNCAGTTTGAGTTTATAAATGAAATAAATAGTCTNGTAGATAATGCACATAAATCNATNANAAAAATGAGGTCTATATCTAAAAAACTTAAAAGGTTTCAAGAAGATTATAAAGAAGTAGAATCTGCAAAAGGATTAATTGAGGAGGCAAAAAGTATTGTTGAATCGTTTAATAAAATAGAGAACGAAATACATCAAACAAAAAGTAAGAGTAATCAAGATCCTCTTAACTTTGGAATTAAACTTAACAATAAGCTTGGACACTTGAATGCTTTAGTTGGAAGCACTGATTTTAGACCAACTGATCAAAGCGTTCTTGTTAAAGAAGATTTAACTCAAAAATTAAATGTTCAATTAAGTGAATTTGAAGAAATAATCTCTAAAAGAATCCCTGCATTTAATAGAGAGTTTAAATCTTTAGAATTAGAATATCTGATTGAATAGTTTTTTGTTTAATTTCGGATCAAATATTATTTCTAAGCATCATTTATGACTGAAAGTCTTTTTAGAAGAACAAATAATATAATTGGTTGGGGGNTATTTTGTATTGCTTTATTAACCTATTCTCTTACGGTTGAGCCAACTGCTAGTTACTGGGATTCTGGAGAATATATTGCAACATCTGCAAAACTTCAAATTGGACATCCCCCTGGCGCGCCACTTTATCAAATGATGGGTGCTGTTTTTTCATTATTTGCTTCAAGTCCAGAAAAGATTGCATTAGCAGTGAATTTTCTTTCTGTAGTATCTAGTGCATTTGTGATACTTTTCCTTTTTTGGTCCATTACTCTATTATTGAGAAAAATCTATGATATAAATGAAAAGAAAAGTTCAATAAATATTTTTTTAAGTTCAATTATAGGGTCTTTAGCCTATACATTTTCTGATAGTTTTTGGTATAATGCTGTTGAATCAGAGGTATATGCTTTAGCAATGTTCTTTCTGGCAGCAACATTTTGGTTGGGACTTAGATGGGAAAAAGATTTTGATACTGAAAGAGGAGATAAGTGGTTACTTTTAATATCCTTTATGATAGGATTATCATTTGGTGTACACTTTATGGCAATTCTGACTATTCCCACTATTGGAATGATTTATTTTTTCAAAACGTATAAGAAAATAACTATAAAGAATTTTTTACTNGCTAATATAGTTTCAGTTTCAATTCTACTATTCATATTTAAATTGCTACTTCCTTCTACATTAGGGATTTTTGGTCAACTGGAAGTCTTTTTTGTTAATTCAATTGGTTTGCCATTNAACTCAGGAACAATAATTGCTGGAATTTTAGTTGTTCTATTTTTTTACAAGTCTATAAATTATTCTAGAAAGACGGGGAATGTGAATCTTAATACATTAATATTATGTACACTATTTATTTTTGTAGGGTTTTCTTCTTGGATGATGATTCCAATTAGATCTAATGCAAATACAGTAATCAATGAAAATGCTCCTTCTGATGCAAGAACATTACTTGCATATTATAAACTAGAGCAGTATCCAAAAACACATCTNTTTTACGGACCAATGTTTTCTGATATTTATGCACCCCAAGATGAATCCCAACCTTATGTTGATGGAAAACCAAAGTATGAAAAAGACTATAATACTAACAAATATATTATAGTNAACAACTGGGAAGATTCTGAAGTTAATTCTAACTCTAATCATAGAGGATTAATCCCTAGACTTTGGAGCTCAGAGCATGCTGCAAATTATATGGATTTTACTAGTCCCCTTGATTTTGAGATATTAGATGAATATAAAAATCAAGAAACTATAATTGAAAGAGTCAATAGTTTTAGAATAAGGGAACAAGAGGGGGAATTAACGGGAGAAGACTATAATGATTTCTTTAGAACTCTAGGTACATATCTTGATATATCAAAGCCAAGTTTATTTGATAATATAAATTTCCTTTTCACATATCAGGTAAACTATATGTATTGGAGGTACTTTATGTGGAATTTTGTTGGAAAGCAAAATGATATTCAAGGAGACTATTCAAATATTTATGGAAATTGGTTAAGCGGAGTAAATTTTATAGATGAGATAAGGCTAGGAAATCAAAGTAATCTAGACGATGATCAAAAAAATAATAAAGCACGAAACACCTATTTCTTTTTTCCATTTATTCTTGGAATAATTGGACTACTCTATTCTTATAATAGAGACCTTAAAACTTTTTGGACTTTATTATTATTGTTTTTATTTACAGGTTTGGCTCTAAAATTTTATTTAAATGAGAGACCTTTTGAACCAAGAGAAAGAGATTATNCTCTAGTAGGTTCATTTTATGTATTCTCAATCTGGATTGGATTTGGAATGTCTTCAATTTTAAAATTTTTTAGTNNACTAAAAAATAAATATCTAAACTTTGGGCTATTTTTTTTATGTTTGATTTCAGTTCCAGGGCTTATGGCATTTGGAAATTGGGATGATCATGATAGATCCGATAGGTATACTGCTCAATCAATTGCTAGATCCTATCTCCAGTCAATTCAAAAAGATAAAGATGCAATGATATTTACTATTGGGGACAATGATACATTTGCCCTCTGGTATGCCCAGGAAATTGAGGAATTTAGGACTGATGTTAGGACNATTAATACAAGTCTATTAGCAACAGATTGGTATATTGATCAAATGAAAAGAAGAGCTTATATCTCTAGCCCTATACCTTCTCAAATGGAACATAAAAATTACGCCTANGGAGTAAGAGATTATATAAGATATGAGAATCTACTTGATACTGTAAGGTGGGATATAAATAATTTTATGGACTGGGTATCTAGTGACCACCCAAGAACAAAATATAGAAATTTAATTACTCAATCAGGAGGAGATGTTTCAAATTATCCTATAAATTCTCTTGAAACTGTCTTTTATCCAACAAATAAAATTAGAGTTCCAGTTAATATAGATAATGTTATTAAAAGTGGTATTGTTAATGAAAGGGATATAGATTTGATTGTCCCGTATATAGACATAGATCTTCCAGAATCAGTGTTAACAAANAATCAAATAATGATGTTAGATATTTTAGCGAATAACAATTGGGAAAGACCTATCTATTTTACAGGGGGAAGCTATGCTGATTCTGAATATATATGGATGAAAGAATACCTTCAATTAGATGGACTTGTATATAAACTAGTACCTATTAGAACTGAAATGGATAAAAGCAATCCTTACTTAATGGGAAGAGTTGATTCAGAATTGATGTTTGAAATAGTTAATAAATGGTCCTGGGNAAATTCAGACGGTCAAAATATTTATCATGATCCTGAAACTAGAAAAAACAGTATCTCTTTTAGAAGTAACATGTCAAGATTAGTGGAAACTTTAATAATTGAAAAGAAGTATGAGAAAGCTAAACATATTATTGATCTTGCTTTTGAAAAAATGCCAATTGAATTTTATGGATATTATAGTCTTTGGACTCCATTTGTAGATAGTTATTATCAAATTGGAAATAAAAATAANGCGGCTGAAATTATAGGTAAGCTGTCAAATAAGTACACCCANAGATTAAATTATTTTGAATCCTTGGATATTTATTATCAGTATAACCTTACTCAAGAAATTGTATCTGAAATTGAAAGATATCGTAATTTGATTAATGTTGCCATTGCAAATGAAGATTACGATATAGCTTCAGATGAGATAATAAGTTTTCTTGATTCATCAGAACCTTTTAGCTATTTGTACGGTGAATTTGATTACTATCTTTCACTTATGGACTATGTAGGAGCATTATATAAATCTAATGATTATGAAAATTCTGAAAAGATAGTATTTGAGATTAAGGAACAGTTTGAAAAAAGATTATCNACATTTTCTACCCTGCCTGAAGAAAGTCAACTTTATTATATAGAAAATATATCTTCAGATATAAATAACTATCAAAAAGCTATAAATCAAATAAAAAGATTCGATAACAATTTATCTGATTCGCTGCAATCTGAATTTGATAATTTANTAGATAGGATGGTAGAATAATAGATTTAATAAAGCTGTAGGATTTATTTATTAGTTTAATTGGTCTTTCATAAGACTAATTAGAGTATTGGCATCNTGATCGCCACTTTGCCTCCACACCATTTCTCCAAATTTATATATCATTAGAGTAGGAATAACTTTTACTCTTAATGCCTCTGATAGTTTTATGTTTTTCTCTGAATTTATTTTAATAACTTTTCCTTTATCNCCAATAGCAGCAGCAACATCTTTTAAAACAGGATGCATTGAAGTTGACAACTCATCAAACTCACTAAAGAAAACAATCAAAAGTGGTTTTTTCTCATCAAGTAATTCTCCAAATTTTGACATAAAAACAGATTTTATTGGTGAAAATATAAATTTTTTTGCTTTAACTCCAAACTTATTTAACTCTATTTATCTGATTCATAAGTAATTTGAAGTTCAAATTAAATCAATTTTTAACAAAGAAATGACTTTATTATTGTCATATATATTGTCAATTAGATAACTTTTGATTAACATTATTTTAATGGTTGTGTTTTAAATTTGATAAAATTTAATANTTAATTGGAAAGTGTATATATTTTAATAACTGGAATAATAGTTATACTAGCAATAAGCGACCTAATTGTTGGTGTCAGNAATGATGCCGTCAATTTTTTATACTCAGCAGTTGGTTCAAAGATTATTTCATTTAAAAATATAATGATTTTAGCCAGTTGTGGAATTGCTTTAGGTGCTTTATCCTCTAGCGGTATGATGGAAATTGCTAGAAACGGTATTTTTAATCCTGAGGTTTTCTTCTTTGATGAAATCATGATAATTTTTCTATCTGTAATGATTACAGATATATTAATATTAGATACTTTTAACTCANGGGGAATACCTACCTCAACTACCGTTTCAATTGTTTTTGCGCTTCTTGGTGCAGCCGTTATAATGTCTTTAATTAAGATTATTAGCTCAGATTCTGCTACAGATATCAATATCTTTATTAATACACAAAAAGCTTCACAAATTATTATAGGAATTTTATTATCAGTTTTTATTGCATTCTCAATTGGAGCCTTTATTCAATGGATCTCAAGACTTATATTAAGTTTCAACTTTGAAGCTAAAAGTCTATATATAAATTCAATTATTGGATCTTTATCCTTCTCTTCAATAATAAATTTCATTNTAATTAAAGGGATTAAAGGTTCTCCTTATTCAAGTGAAACATATGATTTACTCGGAGGGCTAACTATTAACAATTTTATAGATAATAATATTATACAATTTTGGATGTTTAGCTTATTTATCTGGTATATTTTATCAATCATATTTATAAAAACTTTTAGAATAGATATATACAAAATAATTATTGCTCTTGGAACATTCTCTCTTGCATTAGCTTTTGCTGGTAATGATCTTGTTAACTTTATAGGAGTTCCTATTGCTGCACTTGAGTCATATAATGGTTGGGTTGGTTCTGGAATAGATCCAAATGAATTTTCTATGAACATATTATCAGAAAAAGTTAGACCTAAACCTATTTATCTATTTGTATCAGGTTTAATTATGGTNGTTACTATTTTGTATTCTTCAAAAGCAAAAAATGTTGTTAAAACTAGTCTAGATTTATCTAATCAAAATATAGTTGATGAAAGGTTTAATTCTACTCTAATTGGAGTTTCTCTTGTAAATATAGGAAGATGGTTAAACAATATATTTATAAAATTAGCACCAAAGAGTTTATTAAATCAAATAGAAAAATCTTTTAATACTGATAATATAGAGGCATTTTCTAGTTCCCAGGATAGGCCATCTTTTGACAAATTAAGAGCAAGTTTAAATCTTGTAATTGCAGCTATTTTAATTTCATTAGCTACTTCTTATAAATTACCCTTATCAACTACTTATGTGACATTCATGGTAGCTATGGGAACATCACTTTCAGANAGAGCTTGGGGTAAAGAAAGTGCTGTATATAGAGTATCAGGAGTTGTGAATGTAATAGGCAGTTGGTTTTTNACAGCTTTTTCTGCATTTTGTNTTTGTGGTTTAATTGTCTTTCTAATTCACATAGGGAAAACAGTTGCAATTATTGCTATAATGATTGTTTCAGCTGCAATCATATATAGAAATCATGTATTATTTAAGAAAAAAGGAGAGATAAAGATTTAATTTAATCCAAGAATTCTTNTGAAGGTCCTAACCTCACACTTATAAAATTTATGAAATTTTTTTAGAAATTTTTTCATTTAACAGATATAATAAATNTCTGTTAAATTACTCTTCTTGGATATTACTATAATTAACTTTTGTTAGNGTTCCTTCAGACCAAAAAAACCACTTTCCTGCTTTTTCCCCTCTATTGTATTTTCCAAAAGCTAGAGTTTTGCTTAACTTATTATAGCTTGCCCAATAACCATGTAATCTATTATTTTTAATATAACCTTCTTGAAGATCATTACCACTATCNCCATAAATAACGACCTTTGGTGTATCTTCTTCTTGTGAAACTACTTTCGGCTCTTTAGCATTTAAACCGGCTAAGCTAAGCGTTAAAATAAGAATTAAATACTTCATAACATTAATTTAATAACACTAAGNTAACAATAAATTAACATACGTGCAACATTTACATAACATTAAATTAACATTGGAATTTATTTCNCTAAGAATCAGGTAGTTATATTAAGAGCCACACATTAAACAGTCATCATCTTCATTCTCTTTAGATTGAGATATGATCTGTTTTAACTCTTCAGGCGTTAGTGGCTCTACNGCTACTGGTTTTTCTTTTGACTTTCCNGCTTTAGTTTTTTCAGTTCTGGTAATTTTTACTTCTTNTGCTGCTTCTACAGTTTCTACTTCAACTGTTTCTACTTCAACTNTTTCTTCCACTTNAGCTTTATCTTTTTTCTCAAGGGTAAATTTAATTGNATCAANGGCAGATTTAGTTCTTAAATAATACATTCCTGTTTTAAGACCAGATTTCCATGCATAAAAATGCATAGATGTTAATTTTGATATTGTAGCACCTTCCATGAATAAATTTAAAGATTGGGACTGATCAATAAAGTAACCTCTATGTCTAGCCATATCAATAATGTCTTTCATACTCATCTCCCAAACCGTTCTATATAATTCTTTTAATTCATCTGGAATTTGTTTAATATCTTGGATTGAACCATTAGACCTCATAAGCTCTTGCTTCATNTCTTCATTCCATAATCCCAGCTCAACCAGATCCTTTAATAAATGCTTGTTAACAATTATAAACTCTCCAGATAAAACCCTTCTAGTATATAAATTAGATGTATAAGGTTCAAAACATTCATTGTTACCTAGAATTTGAGAAGTACTTGCGGTTGGCATAGGTGCAACTAATAGAGAATTTCTTACACCATGTTTTAAAACATCCTTCCTAAGTTTACCCCAATTCCATCTTCCACTTAATTCTTTATCTTCAACTCCCCACATGTTATGCTGAAATTCTCCCTTTGATATAGGAGATCCTTTATAGGTTTTATATGGACCATCTTTTTTTGATNCCTCAACAGATGCATTAAGTGCTGCAAAATATAAAGTTTCAAAAATATCTTGATTTAATTCTTTTGCTTTTTCAGAAGTAAAAGGCATTCTTAACTTAATAAATGCATCTGCTAAACCCTGAACTCCAATACCTATAGGTCTGTGTCTAAAATTCGAGTTTTCTGCTTCCTTGACCGGATAATAATTTCTATCAATAACCTTATTTAAATTCTTAGTAACTCTAATAGTCACATCATATAATTTTTGATGGTTAAACTCACCCTTTTCGACAAACATTGGAAGAGNAATTGATGCAAGGTTACAAACAGCTATCTCATCCTTAGAAGTATATTCTAATATCTCTGTACATAAATTGGATGATCTTATGGTTCCTAAATTCTTTTGATTAGATTTTCTGTTTGCGGAATCCTTGTAAAGCATATAAGGAGTNCCTGTTTCAATTTGAGATTCCAAAATCTTTTCCCATAATTCTCTTGCNTTTATNGTCTTNCTACCCTTNGACTGTTTTTCNTATTTTAAATANANTNTATCAAANTCATCNCCATGACAATCATATAANCCNGGGCANTCATTNGGACACATTAATGTCCANTNTNCATNNTTCTCAACTCTTTTCATAAAAAGNTCNGGNANCCACATNGCATAAAATANNTCNCTNGCTCTCATNTCTTCTTTTCCATGATTCTTTTTAAGNTCAAGAAAATCAAAAATATCAGAATGCCATGGNTCAANATAAATAGCAAAAGAACCTTTTCTTTTACCTCCACCTTGNTCNACATATCTNGCNGTNTCATTAAAAACNCTTAACATTGGNACTATACCATTTGANGTTCCATTTGTTCCAGANATNTATGAACCNGTTGATCTAATATTATGAATTGATAGNCCNATNCCTCCNGCNGATTGNGATATTTTTGCTGTNTGTTTTAACGTATCATAGATTCCNTCTATACTATCATCNTGCATNGTAAGNAAAAANCANGAAGACATTTGNGGNTTAGGNGTTCCTGAATTAAACAANGTTGGNGTAGCNTGGGTAAANTATTTTTTTGACATNAATTCATATGTNTCNNTTACAGCNTCCANATCATCTANNTGTATTCCNNCAGAAACTCTCATNAACATATGTTGNGGTCTTTCAACAATTNNACCATTTATTTTTAAAAGATAAGANCTCTCAAGTGTTTTAAAACCAAAATAATCATATCCAAAATCTCTATTGTATATAATTTTNGAATCAAGCTCTTCAGCATTCTTTTTAATTACTTTATAAACTTCATCTGAAATAAGCGAAGCCTTTTTTCCTGTTATAGGATTTACATAATCATNTAAATCTTTCATTGTCTCTGAAAATGATTTTATCGTATTCTTATGTAAGTTAGAGACTGAAATTCTCGCAGCAAGAGAAGCATAATCTGGATGAGTTGTTGTCATTGTAGCNGCAATTTCTGCNGCAAGATTATCAAGTTCTGAAGTTGTNACACCATCATATAAACCTTCAATNACNCTCATNGCNACTNTAACAGGATCAACTAATNNATTAAANCNATANCAAAGCTTNNNAATCCTNGNCGTAATTTTATCAAACATTATNGGCTCTTTNCTNCCGTCTCTTTTTAATACNTACATANNTNTTTNATCTAATTAGNTATATTCNNTNTTANTAAAAACAAATGATTAAAATTCTTCGTCGAAACTTATTTTAGNATCNTCCTTTTTNTCNTTATTAAGAACTCCTGNTTTTTGATATTCNGAAACTCTCTTNTCAAAGAAATTAGTTTTTCCTTGTAGATTTATCATNTCCATAAAATCAAAAGGATTAGNNACNTTAAATTCTTTNTCACATTNAAANTCAACNANAAGTCTNTCTGTTACAAATTCCAANTACTGANTCATNANNTTNGNATTCATTCCAATNANACTNANNGGAAGTGACTCNGTTATAAANNCTCTTTCNATNTNNANNGCATCAACNAANATTTCTNTTATTCTTTTTTTAGGAACNTNATTAACNANATGNTNNTTATGAAGNTGNACTGCAAAATCACAATGNACNCCTTCATCTCTAGAAATAAGNTCATTTGAAAAAGTTANNCCTGGCATTACTCCTCTNTTNTTTANCCAAAANATNGANCAAAATGANCCNGANAAAAAGATACCTTCAACACNAGCAAAAGCAATNAGTCNTTCAGCAAAAGANTCNGATTCAATCCACTTTAATGCCCANTCAGCTTTCTTTTTAATAGCAGGAAAANNNTCAATTGCTTTAAANANTTTNTCTTTTTCTTTTTCNTCNTTTACATANGTNTCNATNAANANAGANTANGTTTCTGAATGAATNTTTTCNNTCATTATTTGAAANCCATAAAAGAATTTAGCTTCAGNNTATTGNACTTCATTAACAAAATTTTCTGCNANGTTNTCATTAACTATTCCNTCAGANGCAGCAAAAAAAGCNAANATNTGTTTTATAAAATATCTCTCATCATNNTTNAACTTAGTTNTGCCANTCANTAAGATCTTGCTGNAGGTCAATNTCTTCTGCNGTCCAAAANCTNGCNTCNCNTTTTTTATACCANTCCCAAATNTCNTGATGCTCAATCGGNAANANNACAAANCTATTNTTATTNTCTTNTAAAATNGGTTCAAGCTTCATGATTTTTTTATAATATAATTTGAAATTATTCTAAACAATAAATATCAAAAATTCTGATGAGAATTGAAAGAGCAAAGTATGGGTAATTGCATAAAGTTTTTAACAAAAAAAAATAACATAGTAATTATTAGATTTTTCATTTTATTTTTACATAATCAAAAAATATTTGNTGAACAAAAATGTTAGGAATAGCTAAGAAATATGAACTTAATTTTTTTTATGAAAAATGAAAAATATTTTTTTAATTAAACATCCCAATAAATTAATATGAAAAATTTTGAAAAAATTGTATTGTTTTTAACAATTTTAATTATTGCCTTTAATTTAACTCAAATAAATATCTTCAATTTTTTGGAAAAGGAAAACAAGATTACTGTAATTTGTTTTATCCTTTCTATGTGTGCCTTAATATTAATTTTATTAATCCGTGTCTCAAAAAAAATAAAGGATATGAATAAATGAAATTTTTAAATTGAAACAAAACAAGTTTCAACTCCAGCCTTCTCTAGAAACTCTAGACCAGAAGAATCTTTATATTCTTTATTATAAACCACCCTTATTATACCAGACTGAAAAATTAATTTACTACACTCTCTACATGGAGAAAGAGTAATATAAAGAGTTGCACCATTAGTTGATTGAGTTGAAGAAGAAACCTTTGCGATAGCATTTGCTTCAGCATGAAGAACATACCATTTTGTATAACCTTTATCATCTTCACAGAAGTTTTCAAATCCTGTAGGAGTTCCATTATANCCATCTGAAATAATCATCTTATCTTTAACAATAAGAGCGCCAATTTTTCTCCTTTTACAATATGATAATTCACCCCACTCAAGAGCCATCTTTAAATATGCCTTGTCATATTTTGCCTGTTTCTCTTTCATTAATATAAAGAATAAAAACAATAATTATTAGCTTTTAAATATAGTNTATTCTATAGAGATTCTTTAGTTTCTTATTATATTTGTTGTAAATAAAAAATTATGTATCCGGAAGAAATAGTTAGACCTATGAAGTTGGAACTTACAGAGTCTGGCTTTAATGATCTTAAAACAAAAGAAGATGTTGAGTCTGCAATTGATAAAAATGGGACTACACTTTTAGTNGTCAATTCTGTCTGTGGTTGTGCAGCTAAAAATGCAAGACCTGGTATAATTCAATCTCTAAGAAATAGCAAAACCCCTGATAACCTTTGTACAGTATTTGCTGGTTTTGATATTGAGGCAACTGAGACTGCAAGGTCAAAAATGTTTCCTTTTCCTCCATCATCTCCAAGTATTGCACTTTTTAAAGATGGTAATTTANTNCATATGATTGAAAGACATCATATTGAAGGAAGGGATGCAGAAATGATATCATCAAACTTGGCATCAGCATATGATGAATTTTGTTAATTATTTTGGCAAAGAAATAGTAAACTTCGTTCCTTTTTTTGATTTAGACTTATAAGATATTTTTCCTCTATGAGAGTTAATAATATTTTTAACAATCCCTAGACCTAATCCCATACCGTCTGTCTTAGTAGTAAATTGTGGTTCAAATATTTTTTCCTTGTTTTCTTCCAAAACTCCAAGTCCATTATCTGAAACTAAGACTTTAACACTATTCTTTGAGTCAGTAATTTCAACATTAATATTTGCTTCCCTGTNTNAAGGAATAGCTTGAATACTATTTTTAATCAAATTAGTCATAACTCGGATCCATTGTTCTTTATCAAGTTTTATAACAATACTTTCTTTTGATGTTGTAAAACTTATATTATTTTGTTCAAAAATTTCAATGACTTTTTTTGTTGTATCAACTATATCAGATTTTTCTAATTGAGTCTTCGGCAAAGTAGCAAAATCTGAAAATGAAGTAGCCACACTACTCATAGTATCAATCTGTTCAATAAGAGTATCACAAAAATCATTTAGTTTATCCTTTTCTTCTTTGCTTTCCAAAGAATTAGTTATTTGAAAACTTTGAACAGTAAGTCTCATAGGAGTTAATGGATTTTTTATTTCATGAGCTACTTGTCTCGCCATTTCTTGCCATGCTTGTTCCCTTTCATTTTTAGCAAGTTTTTCTGCACTATCTTCAAGGTCATCAATCATTTTATTATATGAATTAACTAAACTATCAATTTCTTTTGTTGCATTTTTTAATAAGATTTTTTCATTTTTTTTCAATAAACCAGTTTGCCCAATTTTTAACCTAATTGTTTCAATAGATCTAGTAACATACCTTGAAATAAAATATGCTAAAACAATTGCAACCACCAACATTATAAAGTATATCTGGTACAATGTTGTAAGAAAAACGTTTAACTCACTTTCTGCAAATGAGACATCTTGAAAATAAGGAAAAAATAAAATTGCATAATTTTTTCCAAATTCATCCATTAAAACAGTATAAGAAGACTGAAATTTTCCTACATCAGTTGAATTTTCTTTAGTAATCTTACCCCCCTCTAAAGAAACAAGCATTTTACAAAAATCTTCATCTAGAGAATAATTATTTGAAATTATTTCAAGAGGCATATAGGAATAGAAGAGAGGCTTCCCCTCAATGGTAAATATGGAGTACTCTACATTATGAATTTTGGTGATTTCCTCAAAATCAACTTTATAATTTTCCCACTTTTCATAATTATTAGTTAAATCAAACTTACTAGCTATGTAATTAATTTGCTTTGTTAATTGAGTTTCTTTTCTGTCTTGCCTATAGGTATTATATTGTTCTGACTCTGTCCTATATTGGTAATAGGTAGATCCCAAAACCAATAGAGTAGCAGTGAAAACTAACAAAATCATTGAGATAAAGATCCTTAGTCTCAAAGACATTTTATTTTTCAGTATACTCATCTTGATTTTCTATGAAAATAGCTAAAAATTTTCAAAACGACAATATTATAAAAGCAGTGAAAACTTAAATTGCTTAAATTAGCATATAAAACTTTAAAAGATGGATGTTAGTTCTATACTTATTGCACTATCAGTATTAATAATTTTTTCTTATTTATTTGATATTCTAGCAATAAGAACAAAATTTCCATCTGTTATATTATTGGTTCTAACTGGAATTATCGCAAGATTTATTTCCACCTATTATGGTTTTGACAACTTCAAATTTCTTGATAGCCTTGTACCAGTACTAGGAACTATTGGGCTTATATTAATAGTGCTCGAAGCAGCTCTTGAATTAGATATTAGAAGAGAAAAAATGGACATAATTATCAAAGGGTTCATGGCTGCATTAATCATATTATTAATTAATATTGTTTTACTTAGTCTTTTTTTCGAAAAAATAATTGGTCTCCCACACCCAACATCTGTAATTTATGCAATACCCCTTTCTATTATTAGTAGTGCAGTTGCTATACCATCTGCATCAGGTTTAATAAACAAGAATAGAGAATTTATTGTTTATGAATCAACATTTTCTGATATACTTGGTATTATGTTTTTTTATTATTCAATAAGACTAGCTGAGAAAGGTGAATCACTTATTGGGTTTGACCCAATATTGACACTTATTGGTCAAATCATTCTAATTATTGTTCTCTCATTGGCCATAACTTATCTATTATTTCAATTAATCCAAAGAATAGAGCATCATGTAAAGTTTTTTTTGATTCTATCTCTACTAATTTTAGCATATGAAATAAGTAAGGATATTCTTAAATTACCATCATTAGTTTTAATTTTTATTTTTGGAATTTTTCTTGGAAATTTTTCTAATCTTATTCCTGAAAGATTTAAAAAGTATACAAAAACTGTGAAAGTTGATAATGAGGATCTTCACGAATTTAATCTACTAACTGCCGAATCAACTTTCCTTGTTAGAACATTTTTCTTTTTATTTTTTGGTTTTTCTATACCTCTTGAAAGTTTTATTGAATTTGAGCCTTATATCATTGGAGCTACAGTTCTATTAATCATGTATGGTGTAAGATATTTTTACTTGACAGCAACAAATGATGATAATGAATCAAAACCTCTTATATATTTTTCTCCACGAGGACTAATAACAATTCTTCTTTTTTTGAGTATATCAGATTACGAAATAGTAAAAAGTAGTATCATTGATGAAAAGGTACTACTTGTAATTATAATCGCTTCTATGCTTATAATGATTCAAGGTTCAATAACTCAAAAAAAAGATGAAGATAAAAACGAAGAACCCAGTCAGCAGTCTCTTTCTGAAATTGTTGATGAACAAATAGATTAATTATGAAATATATAAAAAATGCGTTTATAGCAATTCTAATTTTATTTTCACTTATTTATACTTTTGATTTAAACTATATAATAAAGGGAATTAGAGTAGTCTATCTTAATGGTTATTCAACAGTTTTTATTGATGACAACAAATATTTTGATACAGTAGAAGTTGAAACGTCAAATAACCCAGAACCATGGATAAAACACATTAATTATAATCAAAAAAATACTTCTAAGATATTTGATGAGTTTAATTCCAAAATGGAAACAGCTGCATTTATAATAATTGAAAATGACAGTATCCTTACTGAAAAATATTACAATGGTTATGATGAAAATTCAGTAATTAACTCTTTCTCAATGGCGAAAACCCTCATCTATGTTACACTAGCAAAAGCTATTGAAGAAGGATATATAAAAAGTCTTGAACAAAAGGTGGTAGATTTTATCCCAGAATTAAAAGGAGAATTTGCTAGTGAAGTAAGAGTTATTGATTTAGCGTCAATGCATTCGGGAATGGAGTGGACAGAACCATCTCTTAACCCTTTTAGCGTTTTGTCTAAAACATATTTTGTTAAAGATCTTAACAAGCTTATACTTGATCAACCTTTTGTTGAAAAACCAGGGATTAAGTTTCAGTATTCTAGCGGAAATACTCAGATACTCTCTATATTAATTGAAAGAGCAACTGGAGAAAAAATTACAGACTACTTTTCCAAACACTTTTGGAAAAAAATGAATGCTGAACAAAATGCAATATGGCAACTTGATAGTTATGAAAGCGGAAATGCTAAAGCTTTTTGTTGTTTTTCAACAAACGCAAGGGATCTATCCAGAATGGGGAAACTATATCTCAATAATGGAAATTGGAATGGTCAACAATTAGTAGACTCAAACTTTATTAAAACTTCTTTCACTACTATAGACAGTCCAATTTATGGAATTGGAATTTGGGTAGATAATTATAAAGGATATGAAATTGGCATGATGCGAGGTCACCTTGGTCAATATGTGATGTTTATTCCAGAAATAAATCTTATAATATCAAGGTTTGGAAGAAAATATACAGAGAAAGGAATAATAGAAATTACTGAAGACACTTATATTTATATTGATGAAGCATTAAGAATCACTGGTAATTAAACACTTAGCTCTAGAGCAACTGGACAATGATCAGAATGAACTGCTTGAGGAATTAAATAAGCATTTTTTATATTTTTTTCTAGTGATTGAGAAACCATGTTGTAATCAATTCGCCAGCCCTTATTATTCTTTCTAGCTCCAGCCCTATAGCTCCACCAACTATATGAATGTGGTGATTTATCAATATATCTAAAAGAATCAATAAATGAATTACCCATAAAAGAAGTTAACCATTCTCTTTCTTCAGGCAAAAAGCCAGAAACAGTTTTATTTCTAACTGGATCATGAATGTCAATTTCTTTATGACAAATATTATAATCTCCTGATATAATTAAATTTGGGATAACCTTATTCAATTCATGAATATATTTTTTAAAATCATCCATGAATTTAAACTTAAATCCAAGTCTTTCAATGTTCGTTCCAGATGGTAAGTATAAACTAATAACCGAAAATTTATCAAAATCTGCTCTAATTACTCTTCCCTCCTTATCCATATAATCAATACCAGTTCCATACTCAATATTTAGAGGTTTGATTTTTGTAAAAATTGCTACTCCACTATATCCCTTTTTTTCTGCTGAATACCAAAAGTGGTCATAACCTGCTTCGTTAATTAGATTTGTTTCAACTTGATCTTTATTTGCTTTTGTCTCCTGGATACAAATCAAATCAGGATCTTCAATTTTCAACCAATCTAATAGACCTTTTTTAATAGCTGCTCTAATACCATTAACATTATAACTTATTATCTTCAATTATTTTAAATTATTAAGTAGACTATTTAATGTTAATTCTTTTTCAATAATATTTTTTAAATCCTTATTGTTTATTCTTTTTTGTTCCATTGAATCTCTGTCTCTAAGCGTAAATGTATTGTCTTCAAGAGTCTGATGATCAATAGTAACACAATAAGGAGTTCCAATTGCATCCTGCCTTCTGTATCTTCTTCCAATTGCATCTTTCTCATCATATGATAGATTTACTTCTGAGCTAAATTCATTTATTAATTCTTTTGCAATTTCTAGCAAACCATCTTTTTTAAGTAATGGTAAAACTGCAAGTTTAATTGGTGCAATTTGTTTGGGAATTTTTAGAACAACTCTAGATGAACCATCTTCAAGTGTTTCATTAAAATAAGCATTTGATAAAACTGAAAGGAACATCCTATCAAGACCAATAGATGTTTCTATAACATATGGTGTATAGCTTTCATTTTTATCAGTATCAAAATATTGAATTTTTTTTCCAGATAATTTCTCATGACTTTTTAAATCAAAATCTGTTCTTGAATGAATTCCTTCAAGTTCTTTAAATCCAAACGGAAAATTAAACTCTATATCAGACGCTGCATCAGCATAATGAGAAAGTTTTTCATGATCATGAAATCTATATTTCTTTTCTTCAAAACCTAAACTAAGATGCCATTTCATTCTTTTATCTTTCCACTCTTTATACCATTGCTCTTGAGTCCCAGGTTTAATAAAAAATTGCATCTCCATTTGCTCAAATTCTCGCATACGAAAAATAAATTGTCTTGCAACTATTTCATTTCTAAATGCTTTTCCAGTTTGTGCAATTCCAAATGGGATCTTCATTCTTGAAGTCTTTTGAAGGGTTAAATAGTTTAAAAATATTCCCTGGGCAGTCTCTGGTCTTAAAAATAGTTCCATATTTGAATCACTTGATGCTCCTAAATTAGTTTTAAACATCAAATTAAATTGTCTTACTTCAGTCCAATTCGAAGTTCCAGAAACAGGACACTTAATCTCTAATTCATTGATTAAATTTTCAATTTCCTTTAGATTGTTTTTTTTAAACCCATCAACCATTCTTTTATTAG
This sequence comes from Flavobacteriaceae bacterium, assembly GCA_002729755.1. Taxonomy (GTDB): domain Bacteria; phylum Bacteroidota; class Bacteroidia; order Flavobacteriales; family Flavobacteriaceae; genus Marisimplicoccus. The sequence goes on along the minus strand of PBYT01000008.1, from coordinate 948 downwards.
TAGATTTAATTCTAGTATTTAATTCCTGTACTCTTTGATTCGTATTGATAAATTCATTTTCATCAAACTTATCACCATATCTTTTCTTAGCTTTTAAAACTTCTTTATCAATTTTATTTTTTTGTTTTTCTATATAGTTCTCCAATAAAACATCTGCTCTATATCTTTTTTTTGAATCTTTATTATCAATTAATGGATCATTAAATGCTTCTACATGTCCTGATGCAATCCATGTTTTTGGATGCATAAAAATTGCAGAATCAACACCTATAATATTTTGGTTTATCTGAACCATTGATTTCCACCAATAATCTCTTATATTATTCTTCAGCAATACTCCATTATGCGCATAATCATAAACAGCATTTAAGCCTTCATATATTTCACTTGATGGAATAACAAAGCCATATTCCTTTGAATGGGAGACGATTTTTTTTAAAGATTCTCTTTCTTCCATGATTATGTAAAAATAGTTCTTTTTATATTTTAAATATGTTAATTTGTAAATCAATTAGTTTAATGAGATATTCTTTATATATAATTATAATAATATTATTTGCAAGTTGTGCAAGAAGATCTTCTCCTAGTGGAGGGGAACAAGATTCAATACCTCCAGTATTGGTCTCTTCAAATCCTAAAATAAATGCTGTTAACTTTAATAAGGATGAAATAAGATTAACCTTTGATGAATGGATAACACTTAATGAAATAGGTAAACAACTTGTTATTTCACCACCTCTTGAAAAAAATAAATACCAGATTAAACCATTAAGTGGAGCAACAAAAAAAATACTTATAAGCTTTCTTGATTCACTTCAAGAAAAAACTACTTACACGTTGAATTTTGGTAATAGCATAGTGGATAATAATGAAGGGAATAAAATGAATTTCTTTAGTTATACATTTTCTACTGGTCCCACTCTTGACTCTTTATATTTAAAAGGAAAT
>PBYT01000007.1 GCA_002729755.1 Flavobacteriaceae bacterium | reverse complement strand
TTAATAATAGTCCTTGTCCTGATAGTGATGGTGATGGGATAACAGATGATGTTGATAATTGTCCAAATGAGAAAGGGCCAAAAAGCAATAATGGCTGTAAATTAGATGATATTGATGGTGATGGAGTTCCTAATATAGAAGATTTATGCCCAAATGAAAAAGGCGATCCTCTTTTCTCTGGATGCCCTCAAATACCTATTTCTCTCGAAAACTTTATAAATAGTACTGAAATTTATTTTGATTTTGATAGTTCTGAGACTAAGTCTACCGAAACTGAAAAAGTAGACAATTTAGTAAACCAGCTTAATCAATACAAGCATATAAAAATTTCAATTAATGGTCACGCATCTTTTGAAGGTGAATCTTTATATAATAAGCTTTTATCTGACAAAAGAGCGAACTCAGTTAAACTAATGATTGAAAATAATGGGATTGATTCTATGAGATTAAAAGTTAATGGATTTGGTGAAGACCAACAAAAATATCCTAATATTCCTCCTAGCGAAAGAGCTAAAAATAGAAGAGTTCAATTCAAAATAGATTAATTCAATCTTATTCTTTTAAATTTCCCAACCCTCTCTATATTCTCTAGTCAAAAATTGATTTGCTTTATCAAGGTTTGTTATCCTTATTTCTTTACTGTTATAAAGAAGTTGTTTTTTACCAATAAATACATTGCTTCTACGAGACCTTCTAATGTAGCTACTTCTAATAGCAACATTTCCAAGTAAAACTACTTCGGATAATGGCCCTGCAAAATCGAAATTCGAAGTAAGACTTCTATGCTTATCACTACCATATCCATCTTTAATTGCATCAATCCAATGATTTTGATGTCCAAACTCTACAGCGTTTATTTCAGATTTTTTTCCTGTTTCAACAACACCTTCTTGGCCTTTAATGTATAATCTTGCACGATTCCCATATTCACTGGCATTAATTAATCCATTTTCTCCAATCATTAAAACGCCATTATCTCCTATATCATCCGCATCTGTTATTATATCAGGGTGAGAAGGGCGAATACCACCATCCATCCATACCATTTTAACCTCTGAATTATTAATTTCAGAAGGTCTGAACTTATATGTAACATATGAACTTGATGGACATGCTTCCTCAATTAAAGGTGATGGGGTAAAAGCTTTGGCATATGGTAAAGTTGAAACACTTGCTTCAATACTAAATGGTTCAAAAAGACCTAAAGCTTTTATTGGCACATCCATTAAGTGACAGCCCATATCTCCTAAAGCTCCGGTTCCATAATCCCAAAATCCTCTCCAATCAAATGCATGAAGACCTGGAGTATAACCATTATTTTCAGCTGGTCCAATCCATAAATCCCAATCCATTCCTTCTGGTTTTTTAGATGGGTCAGGACTCTGCATCGCAACTCCTTGAGGCCATACAGGTCTATTTGTCCAAGTATAAACTTTACTAACTTTACCAATTCTACCATCTTTAATCCATTTTTGAATCATTACCTGTTCAGGATTTGAAGCTCCTTGATTACCCATCTGAGTAACAATTGTATTTTTTCTTGCCAACTCAGTCAACATTCTTGCCTCTTTAACATTATGTGTTAAAGGTTTTTGAACATATACATGTATACCTTTTTCCATTGCAACTTTGGAAATATTAGCATGAGTATGATCTGGTGTAGAAATTGTTACCCCATCTAGATTTTCTTTTTCTAACATTTCCCTGAAATCTGTATAAAATTTTGCTTTTGGAAACTTTTCTTGTGCAATTTGAGCTCCGCGTGCATTCTGATGGACATCACATAATGCTACTACATTTTCTCTTCCGCCAACACTGGCATTTAAAATGTCTGAATTACCTTTTCCATGTAAACCAATACCTGCTAGATTTAATTTATCACTTGGAGGCGTGTACCCTACCCCTCCTAATACATTTCTAGGAACAATAAAGATTGATGAAGCAATAGCGCTATTCTTAATAAACTTTCTTCTTGATTTGTTAGTTGATGTCATAATTAATATTTTATTTTCCTCAATTTAATAAATTATTTATTCATTTGTAGCCATTTATTGACTCTTATTTTTGAATTATCACTTATATCTTTCCAAAATAAATTAATATCAGCAAAGTGATAGTTTTTTACCATACTTAGAAAAAGTTTTCCCGGAATATCAGGAGGAGTAGACCAAAGCAAACCATCTATAACTTTTACTTTTATTTTTTTTGAATAAACTTTAAGTTCATCACTTGTTGAGGAAAAAAATGAAAGACCTAAATATTTATACAAGCTTCCAGGAGCAAACAACATCCCTTTATGATCACTCTTTTTAGACTCTAATGTTTCATTCCATGTTATCGGGTTTGTGACAACAGCATTTTTAAACCATCTTTCATAATTGTCTTTTTTAGGATATGTATTGTATTTATATGTATTCCAAGAAACAAACCCACCAACTTCATCTGGACTAGTCATTGCTTTTAAACTTTTAAATTCATCCTCTTCAATTTTTGTCCCAATTAAATAAGCAGCTACTAATTTCTTTTGTAATGGTTTTTCATCAATAATTTCTTTAATCAAGTTTTTTGCATGCAAGGCACCTTGACTATGAGAAGCAATTATAAACGGTTTACCATTATTAAAATTTTCAAGATAATAGGCAAAAGACTTTTTAATATCAGAATATGCGAGTTTTAAAGCTTTTTCTCCATCAACTTTAAATTTTTCATTAAAAACCCTTAAATGTGCTTGCCTATAAAATGGCGCATATAGATTCCCTGCATCTATCCATGCAGTTGCTTGATGCTTAATTGCTTTTTCATAAATATCTGATCTAATATCATTGTCTTCTATATCAGCATTCCATTCTCTATTTTTTTTACCACTTATAAGTGTCGGATAGATATAGAACACATCAGCTTTCTTTTCAATTTTATCATATTGAATATCATTTATAAATTTAGGATATTTATTTGGTAGAGCAGCCCAATTTTTTTCTTCAGAGTAGTCAGGTTCAGAAATCACTTGACTATTTTCAAAATCATATGGTTTATAGGTAATTCCACAACCTGTTATAAGACATAACAGGATATATATTACTAAAAATTTTCTTTTCAACTTTTATTTTTATAAAATTGTGATCTAATTCGCAAATATGAACACAAATATCTTAAAATTCTTTATCATATCAATATTATTTTTCACAATAAGTTGTCAGAACAAAAATGAATCTATTATAGAAATTAAAAAATCTATTACACAACTTAATGATTCTAAAATATCTGGATATATTTCATTAATATCTAAAAATATTAACAATGAATCCTCTGTTGAATTAGAAGCACATCTATTTGGATTAAAACCTGGAGAAAGTTCTATACATATTCATGAATTTGCAGATTGCAGCTCTATTGATGGTCTTAGTTTGGGTGGACATTGGAATCCAACATCTCAACCACATGGAAAGTGGGGAAATGAAGAAGGATTTCATCTCGGAGATATAGGTAATTTTTCTGTTGATAGCATAGGTCATGGAATGGTTAAATTTAAAACAGATCTATGGTGTATTAATTGTTCTGATAGAGACAAAGATCTAATAGGCAGGTCTATAGTAATTCATAACGGCTCTGATGATTACATCTCTCAGCCATCTGGTGCAGCTGGAATCAGAATAGGCTGTATGGGTATTTCATCTGATATTATAGATAATGTAGAGTCTAATTAATAATTTTTTCTATCTGACTTGTAATTGATTCTATTGATTCATTATAATCAAACTTTAAAGGATTCCCAAATTTAAGTGAGAAAGACTTATTCCTATTTTTTATTTTAAGACTATTTTTTTCAAACACCTCATCAAATCCATTAATAGTTATAGGAATAACAATTGGGTTAGTTGATTTAATTATATGAGCTGTTCCAGGTCTAACAGGTTTATAATTGTCAGTTGTACCTCTTGGAAAAGTTATTACCCATCCATCATTTAGAGCTTTTTTTATATTATCAAAGTCTTCAACTCTTATCTTTCTATTAATTTCTTTTCCAGATTCTCTCCAAGTTCTTTTAATTAATATTGAGCCAGTGTAACTTAAAATCTTTGTAATCAATGATTCCTTCATAGTTTCTAAAGCCGCAATAAAATATATATTAGATTTTGGTTTTAATAAATAGGAAAGATTTCTAACAGAATCTTCTCTGCCATTGAATGATGCATTAAAAACGTGAAGCATTGCTATAACATCATAAAAATATGTATGATGGTTAGAAATAAATAAAACATTGTTATTCGATATTTCATTCAATATTGAAGTCCCTTGAATATTAAATCTTTTAGTACTAAATGTTTTGTAAGTTAAAGCTCCAATTAATGCAATTAATAGTTTTTTAATTATTAGATATTGGCCAAAAATATTCTTCTTCAAAACAAATAATTATACGTCTAATATACTCACTAGATATTTAATTTATTTTAACAAGTATTTATTATTTTAATAAAACTTTATTATGTAGATTTGATTTACAATAAATAAATCTTATAATGACTATTACCCAATTAAAATACACACTTTCAGTTGCAAAGCATGGCAATTTTACCATAGCTTCTCAAAAATGTTTTGTAACACAACCTACACTTAGCATGCAGGTTCAGAAACTTGAAGAAGAACTTGGTGTTACAATTTTTAATAGGTCAACAAAACCACTTCAAATAACTGAGGTAGGAGAAAAAATTCTAATTCAAGCTAGAAAAATAGTTGAAGAATCTTCAAGAATGAATGATATAGTATCAGAAGAGAAAGGAATTATTGGTGGAACTCTTAAAGTAGGAATAATTCCAACTGTTAGCCCTACATTACTTCCCTTATTCTTAAGTAGCTTCATTAAGAAAAACAAAAATGTAGATCTTAAGATTGAAGAATATACAACTAATAGCATATTTGAAAAAATTAATAAAGGGGAAATAGACTGTGCAATTGCTGCAACTCCTCTAGAAGATGAAAATATAATAGAAAGCCCATTATACTATGAACCTTTTATTGCTTATGTACCTAAACATCATGGATTATCAGGAAAAGATTCTCTAGATATCCATGATCTTGAAGATGCTGACTTACTTATTCTTGAAGATGGTCATTGTTTTAGGAACCAAATATTAAACTTATGCTCAATTAATGATTTAAATAAACAATTTGAATTAAAGAGCGGAAACTTTGAGACTTTAATTAATTTATCAAATAATGGTCCATGGATGACTATTTTACCATACTTACACTCTAGACTTCTATCAGATATAAACAAAAAAAACCTGATAAAATTCAATGATCCAACCCCAGCAAGAGAAATTAGTATAGTTTATTCTAAGACTCAATTAAAACTTCCAATTATTAACGCATTAAAATCAACTATTTCAAAAGTTATTCGAGGACAAATTGAATACAATGATGTTAAAGTAATGTCTCCAAAGTAATTTCTATAGCTTTATTTGATTATTGATTTGTTGAATATTATAATAACCCTATATTTGCAATCATTTTCGGGGTGTAGCGTAGCCCGGTTATCGCGCCGCGTTTGGGACGCGGAGGTCGCAGGTTCGAATCCTGCCACCCCGACTTTACTTTAAATTACAATCTCCGGTAAGATAAAGTGCACCTATATAAATAAAAAAATGACCAACTTATTTCTATCTTTAGANTATAGTATNTATATGTGGAGAAAAAATTAATCTCAAAAAAGAAACCTTTTTACCCGATTTCAAAAGAATTAACAAAGTTTTTAAAAAAACATGATAGGTGGGTAAATCTTGATTTATCTTATGAGGATCTACTTAGATTTTCGGATTCAATAACAGTGTATGATAAAAATGATAATGATACACTGTGGGTAAGAACTTTTTACTCAGAATCGGATAGAAAGGAAATTGATCATAACTTAAAAATTATATATACAATACTTCATTCCGATGGAAATCAATCATCTATTCCTTATTTAAATATTGATTCTATTGATTATTGCACTTTTGGAAATTCAAAGCCATTCAGAATTAAAATCCGTAATATAATCAATGANAATTTTGTATACTTCTATGTAAAAAAAACTGACGCATCAAGAGTTTATGGGTTAGAATTTGAACATATGCTCTCACCACATAATTTAAACTTTCTTGTTAACGATAAGGCATTAATTGAAGAGCATATAGCTGGTATTCCAGGAGATATTTTTATTAAAGATTTATTGCCTAAATGCTCAGAGTTAGAAAAATCTCAAATTGCAAAAGAATATGTTAAATTCAATGAAAGGTGCATGATTAGATTATTAGGTGATATGCGAGCTTATAATTATGTTGTAATTCCAATTCATGATTTTGACCAAGTAATTTATAAAATAAGAGCAATTGATTTTGACCAACAGTGCTATGAAGGAAAGTTTTCTGTTTATAGACCTCAATTTTTTAAAGAGAATCATAAAATAATGGAATTAGTCAAGAAAAAATTTAAACATGATTCAATCATTCAATATAAAATAGAGGAGAGATCAACTGTTTCTAAAAGATTAATAATTTCAGAAAACAGGATGGATTCTTTNATTAAAATAATGAAGAAGGATCANTTATCTTCAAGTAAAAATCTTGAAACATTAAAAAATGAAATCTTTTTATTCACAAAGGATGATGCATTTAAAAAAAGCAAATCTATGGGAGATCTAATGGAGGCAACCTTTAATTANACGAGAAATAATTATGAAAAGGTTAATTTGAGTGAGTTGTTATCAAAAAAACTTTATTGACTGATTAATTTATTTTAAATTCGATAAAAAAAATTATATGAAATATTATTATCTACCTNTTAGNTGTTTTATAATTTCTCTAAACCTTGCANGTGCTCAACAAGAAAACCCTCCAAATATTGAATTATCAGATGAGTCTGACTACTATATTGAGAAAATAGTTGATGGAATTGATATCCCATGGGGAATGACCTTTATAAATAATAANGAGTTTCTTGTTTCANATAGAGATGGACTNTTATATCATGTTAAGAATGGAGAAAAAACTGCTGTAAAAGGTCTTCCAGAAATACATTATAATGGACAAGGAGGTCTTCTTGATNTAGCCATAGATAACAACTTTGNTAATAATAATTTNTTATACTTTACAGCTAGTGTGCGTGGTGGNGGAGATGAAGGATCTAATACAGCCTTGTATAGAGCTAATTATAGTAATTATAATCTTACTGNCTTAAAGCTTTTATATAAAGCNAGTCCAAATTCAAATAAAGGACAACATTATGGTAGTAAAATTTTGATTGATAGTANTCATATATATTTTAGTATTGGAGAAAGAGGGAATAGAGATGTGAATCCACAAGATATAACAAGAGATGGNGGCAAAATATATAGGATAAACTTAGATGGATCAATACCCTCAGACAATCCATTTTCGGATATTAAAAATGCTAAAAAAGCTATATGGAGTTATGGACATAGAAATCCTCAAGGAATGATTTTTGGTCCAAGAGGCAACAGAATTTGGATTAACGAACATGGACCAAGAGGTGGTGATGAGATAAATATTATTGAAAAATTTGAAAAAGGAGAAGCTAGCTTAAAAAATCCTATTGAAACAAGAAATTATGGATGGCCNTTAGCCTCATATGGTGTCAATTATAGTGGAACAAAATTTACAGATTACACTTCTTTAGATGGTACAGTTCAACCAATTTATTATTGGACTCCATCAATAGCACCCTCAGGTTTTGTAATGCTCAAATCTAATATATACCCTCAATGGAAAGGAAGTTTATTTGTTGGCTCTCTTAGCTTTGAATATCTTGAAAGNCTTCAACTAGAAGGAGAGAAAGTAATTAAACGAGAGAAGATTTTAGATANTATAGGCAGAGTAAGAAATATTANCGAAGGACCTGATGGTTATTTATATATAAGTGTTGAAAAGAAAGGAATATTTAAGATTATTCCTTCTAATAAGTCTTCTTNAACTCCAGAAAAAAATAATGAATAAACTCTTTTTAAAAATTAGAGAAATAATTGCTAAACCATATTTTAAATATGTAATAATAACTGTTGCTTTTATAATATGGATGACATTTCTAGATACAAATTCATTTCAAATTCACAATGAATTAAATGATNAAATAAATATTCTTGAAAAGAAGAAACAAGCATTAATTGAAGAAACTAGGAAAGATAAAGAATTGATTGATAAACTAAGAAATATTGATAGCCTTGAACATTTTGCTAGAGAAAACTACAACCTCAAAAAAGAGAATGAAGANATTTTTATTATAGAGTATGAAGAAAATGANTAAAAATCTTTAAGNAATGGGTAAGATTATTTCTGTAGCTAATCAAAAAGGAGGAGTTGGNAAAACAACTACTTCAGTTAATCTAGCTGCNTCTTTAGGTGTTTTAGAAAAAAAAGTTCTATTAATNGATGCTGATCCACAAGGAAATGCTTCTTCTGGCTTAGGATATGAGTTTAATAAAGATCATAAAGGACTATATGATATACTTAACGGTTCTGAATCTATTAAAAAAGTGATTAAAAGTTCCAAATCCCCTAATCTAGATATTATAGCTTCAAATATAGATCTAGTTGGAATTGAAATAGAGTTAATTAATGAAAATATGAGGGAGTATAAACTAAAATCTGCTTTAGATTTAGTTTCTGATAATTATGATTTTATAATTATTGATTGCGCACCTTCCTTAGGCTTAATTACAATTAATGNTTTGACAGCTTCTAACTCAGTTATAGTACCTATTCAATGTGAATACTTTGCATTAGAAGGACTCGGAAAATTACTTAATACGATTAAGAGTATACAAAAACTACATAATAANGAATTAGATATTGAAGGTCTACTTCTAACAATGTTTGACACAAGATTAAGGTTATCAAATCAAGTAGTTGATGAGGTGGTTAAACATTTTGGAGATATGGTTTTCAAAACTATTATAAAAAGAAATATTAAATTAGGGGAAGCTCCAGGTTTTGGAAAAGATATAATTAGTTATGACGCAACATCAAAAGGGACAAAAAATTACCTTTCACTAGCTAATGAGATAATTCAAAAAAAACAGAAATTAAATGTCTAAAGAAAAAAAACAAAAAAAAGTTCTTGGAAGAGGCTTATCTGCACTTCTTAATGATTCTGATTCAGAGAACATCTCATTCGATAAACCCAAAACANATTTTAATGTATCAGAAGAAATTGACATAGATTTAATTGAAATTAATCCAAACCAGCCAAGATTAAATATAGATAATACTAACCTAGAGAACCTTTCTAATTCAATAAAAGAATTAGGTATTATTCAACCTATAACAGTTAGAAAAATTAGTTCTAAGATGTACCAAATAATTTCTGGAGAAAGAAGATTACGTGCTTCAAAAATTGCAGGTTTAATAAAAATTCCTTGCTATATTAAGGAAATAGACGAAGAAACTGATTCTCTTAAGATGGCACTTGTTGAAAATGTCCAAAGAGTTGATCTTGATCCTATTGAAATTGCTTTAACTTATAATAGACTTATTAATGAGCTTAATATTACTCAAGAGGAATTGAGCAAAATTGTTGGTAAAGATAGAACGACTATCTCCAATTTTATTAGACTTCTTAAGTTAGACCCAATTATTCAATCTGGAATACGAGATGGTTTTCTCAGTATGGGCCATGGAAGGGCATTAATTAATCTAGAAAACAAAACAGATCAACTTGATATATATGAAAAAATAATAGCTAATAAACTATCTGTAAGACAAACTGAAAGTTTAGTAAAAAATATAAAGTCTGGAAATAAAAAATCAACAAGATCATCTGATGTTTCTAGGATATATATCGATGCAACTAATAAATTTGAAACTTTTTTTAATTCAAAAGTCAGTATAAAAGAAAATACTTCAGGGAAAATTAGCTTAAGCGCAATCTTTGATGATATTAATAAATTATATGAAATATTAAAGAAAATCTCAAATTGAAAAAATCATTAATTCTTTTTGTTATTTTGTTTTCCCTTCAGACTATGGAGTCTCAAAAGATAGAAAAAGATTCCATAAATATTAAAAAAGAAAAATTGATGAATGACCCTCTCACTCCTGCTAAAGCAGCTTTCTATTCTGCAATAATTCCAGGATTAGGTCAGGTATATTCTAGAAGAAGCTGGATGGTTCCAATAATATATGGTGGTCTAGGGGCTTCAGCTTATTATTTTGACTACAATAAAAAAGAAGCGAATAAGTATAGAACAGCCTACAAAAGAAGGCTTAATGGTTATTTTGATGATGAATATATAGATATAATCCCTGAAACTGATACTGAAAAACTTCTAGAGGGAATGAAATTTCATAGAAGATATAAAGATGTTTCGTTTATTTTTTTAATCGGAACTTACGTGTTAAATATAATAGATGCAAATGTAGGTGCACATCTATTACANTTCAATGTTAGTGATGATCTATCTTTTGAACCATATATAAATAATGATTATTTAAATATAAACCAGAGTATTGGATTAAGTTTAAAAATTAATATTGATTAACTATGANTGCTATTGAATGGTTATATTTTTCCCTAATNATCAATCTACTAATAGGTNTTAGTAGCTGGAAACTTTTCAAAATTTCAGGAAAAAATGCATTTACATCAATTATTCCTTTTTATAANATTNTAAATATTTTAGATATTATNAAAAGACCACGATGGTGGATAATTTTAGTATTTCTNCCAACAATTAATCTTCTTATGATACCAGTAATATGGATTGAATTTATTAAAAGNTTTAACCATAGTACAAAAAAAGATATATGTTTAATGCTATTTTCTTTAGGGTTTTACACATTTTATATAAACTATTTTAGCAAGAAGAAAGTTTACATANATTCTGAGATAAGTACAAGTGGGTTTGAAAAATCTATAGGTTCGTTCGTTTTTGCAATAGTTGTTGCTACAATAGTTCATAATTACTTTATACAACCATTTGTTATCCCAACTGGTTCATTAGAAAAAACTTTAAGAGTTGGTGATTTTTTATTTGTAAGTAAATATCACTATGGTGCTAGGGTGCCTCAAACCATTATTTCACTTCCATTAGTTCATGATACTATTCCTTTAATTAAATCCAGATCTTATTTNAAAAAGCCTCAATTACCNTATTTAAGACTNCCTGGATTTCAAAAAATTAAGCAAAATGATCTAGTAGTATTTAACTGGCCTGCAGATACNGTAAGAAAATTCTTTGTTAAAGAAAAAGGGGTTATAAANCCAATTGATAAAAAGTCTAATTATGTTAAAAGAACTGTTGGTATTCCAGGGGATAATTTTGAAATAAAAGATGGAATANTTTATATAAATGGTAAAGAAAATATTCTTCCTTATAGAGCTAAGCCATTACTGAATTTCAAAATATATTCTAATGAAGGTGTTTNTTCATCAAAACTTATTAATCTTGGAATAAATAACTTTTATAGAAAATATATAATTGATATNTCAAATCAATCAACAAATTCCATAAATAAATTATTNCCATATCTACTTAGCTATTCTCAGGGACAAGAAAATAATAAATTAATTGTAATAACTGATAATAAAGGGATACCAATAGACCTTGTTAGGAGTTTAAATTTAAATATTATAGAATCTATAGAAAAAGAGAAAGATCTNAAATTAACTTATGATGAGTTAAAAAAAGTGGAACTTGAAGGAGGATANGATAGTATTGTCAGGTTAATTCAAAATTCTAAATCATATAATACTATCTATTTCCCAAACAATATAAATTTTAACTGGAATAATGACAATTTTGGTCCAATTCAAATCCCAAAAGAAGGTCTATCTNTAAATATTAATCTTGACAACCTTCCAATCTACAAAAAGATTATCCAAGAATATGAAAATAATAATCTAGAGATTATTAATAAAAAGATTTATATAAATCANAAAGAATCAACATCATACACATTTAAAATGGATTATTATTGGATGATGGGTGATAATAGGTATAATTCAGAGGATTCAAGAGTTTGGGGNTTTGTTCCTTTTGATCATGTTCTTGGAAAACCAGTTTTTATCTGGATGAGTATAGATGGCTTGTTTGAAGGTATCGGAAATTGGAAAATAAGATGGGATAGAGTTTTTACTACTGTTGGACTAGATGGGAAGCCAACCTCNTATTTNCCTCACTTTATAGCTTTTATTGTTGTATGGCAATTATATTTATTTATTATAAGAAGGNNAAAAAACAAATCTACAAGTGATCCTTTGACTTAAACAAAAATTCTTTTTCTTTTTTTGTTAGACTCTCATANCCAGACTNACTAATCTTATCAAGAATTGTATCAATTTTTTTTTGATTTTCAGATTGACTTAAATTATAATCTTTCACTTTATTGAAAAAATTTCTAAAATTAATACTGAAANTATTATTATATAGGTTCATAGCATAGTAATAGCCGCAAAAAGCTCCTCCAATATGAGCTATATTACCTCCTGGATTTTCAATAGGAATTTGAATTAAACTTAATAGAACATATACAATCCCAATATATTTTAATTCAGTTTTAAATAAAATCAGATTTACTTTATTATTCGGAAAATAAGTGCAAATAAAAATTAAAACTGAATAAACAGCAGCAGAAGAACCAATTAAAGATGTAAAATTATCTTTAAATACTGGAAATAGGTTATAGCTTAAAACAAAGAATATANCACCAAAAAGAATTCCATAAAAGTATATTTTAATATACTTTTTTTCATCAAAAAAATTCAAAAAATACTCAGAAGCAAAATAAAGTATGAACATATTCCANAAAATATGAAAGAAGTCTAGATGGATAAATGCATAAGTAATTATCGTCCATATGTTTTTAAAAAAATAATCTAATTGCGGATTTAACTCAAAAAAACTAAAAAATGAATGTGTTTTTAAATTGAATAAGAATAATACTGTATTTATAACTAATGGTAAACAAAATATTATAACATTAATTAAAATTATTTTTTTGTGAATAGGTAGATTCTTGTTTAAATTATATTTTTTNAAAAAAGATAAATTCATAAATCCCATCTNNTATTATTAAAATTATTTTTTTTCCAATACCACATCATAATAAANCCNGTAATAGCTCCTCCAANATGNGCAAAATGNGCTATTGGTCCAACAGAATAAGATGTAAATCCAAAAAATAAATCAANTAAAATTAATATTGGAACTAAATATTTTGCCTTAANTGGTATAGGTGGGAACAGCAACATTAACTGCACATTAGGAAATAACATTGCGAAGGCTACTAATATACCATATAAAGCACCTGATGCGCCAACCATTAAAGCTTTAAATGATTGAATCCCTGAAANGAGTCTATCTTCCCCAACAGATTGAATTANAGATGTGTTAAGTCTTCCTGTTTCGTAGAAAAGATCTATTTCTCCTTTACTAAGGCCATATTCTGATAAAATTTGATTAACAGAAACAATATCAATATGATAAACTGTAATTTGAAGTAAAGCTGCACCAAGTCCTGCAGATATATAAAAAAATATAAATTTTTTCTTACCCCAAATCTGTTCAAGTGGAGTTCCAAACATCCACAGTCCAAACATATTAAACATTATATGTGTTAAACCNCCATGCATGAACATATGGGTAATTGGTTGCCAAACAAAAAAATTAGAATTATTAGGATAATGCATAGCAAATAAATCATACATTATTTCTCCTAAAACGGAAGAAGCAAAAAAGAAAANAATATTTATAATTAATAGATGCTTTACTGTATCAGTTATCCTACNCATTGAAAANTTTTTTATCTAAATATTTTTTGTCCAAAGTAACAAATATTTGTTTATTAAAAGGGGAAAGTTTAGGTTCTTTACAAGAGAATAATTGATTAATAATAGCTTGTTGTTCCTTTAATTTAAGGGTTTTACCAGTTTTCACAGAAAGTAATTTAGAAAGTTTTTTTGCTATTAAGTCTGATAGACTGAAGCTTTCTTTGATGTTGTATGAATCATTCTTATTTAATAAATCTTCAAAAATTTCCTCAATAGGTTTATCAGAAATTATTGGTGGTATTGCATTTATATTAACAATTTTATTCTTGACAGAAAACTTAAAACCCATAGAATCAACCACATCTTTTATTTCAGATAAAATAATTTCTTGTTTTTTTGTTAATTCAATTTCTATTGGAAAAACTAATTTTTGAGATTTTGCACCGTCATCTACACTCGATTTTAAGAACTGTTCATATAATATCCTTTGATGAGCTAAACTTTGGTTAAGAATAATAACTGACGATCCTGTAGTCGTTATAATATACTTNTTAAAAACCTGAAAAATTTTAGGAAAGTCTATTTCTTGATTAATATCAATATTTTTTTTATCAAATATGTNATTCTCAATCTTTGATTGNAGTTCNTCCCAATTTTNATTANTTTTTTCTTNTAAGAATGGATTAAAGCTAGAGTCAACTTCTATAGATGGTTCTCTGAGTCGATTTTTATNAGAATCGTATGGAATATCCATAGAGGACTCTTTATCAAAATCAAGTACTGGAGTGATTTGATATACTCCTAGACTATGTTTAATTGATGAATTAATTATTGAATATAGATTTTGTTCATCTTCAAATTTTATTTCAGTTTTGTTTGGATGCACATTAACATCAATTTTATTTGGATTAATCTCAAGAAAAATAAAATAACCNGGATAAAAACCCTCTCTAAGCAGTCCTTCATAAGCATTATTGATTGAATGATTTAGAAATTGGCTTTTTATATACCTATTATTAACAAATAAAAACTGATTGTTTTTTGACTTTTTAGAAAATTGAGGTTTTAAAGTAAATCCTGTAATTTTAACTAATGATGTCTTTTCATTTAAAGGGATAAGATTCTCATCAATTTTTCTTCCAAAAATCGATGATATTCTTTTTCTTAAATTACTTTTTTTTAAATAAAAAAGCTCTTCGTNATTATGAATTAAATTAAATTCAATATCTGGGTATGATAATGNAATTCTATTAAAAGAATCAATTATATGTCTTAATTCTACAAAATCAGATTTTAAAAAATTACGTCTTGCAGGAACATTNTAAAATAGATTTCTAACTTTAATCGAGGTNCCTTGTTCTGAGAAAACAGTCTTTNCTAGGGTTACCTTGTCTCCTTCTAATGATATTATATTTGTTTTATCTGCATNTTTTTTTTTTGAGATCATCTCAATATTAGATATTGAAGATATTGATGCTAGAGCTTCACCTCTAAAACCCATTGAAGTAATAGAAAAGATATCCTCTATCTTTGTTATTTTTGAAGTTGCATGCTTCATAAAAGACATTTTCATATCATTCTTAGACATTCCTTCACCATTATCAACAACTTGAATTAAAGTTTTACCCGAATCTCTAACTATTAATTTAATTTTTGTAGATTTTGCATCAATTGAGTTCTCCATCAACTCCTTAACAACAGATGCTGGTCTTTGAACAACTTCTCCAGCAGCTATTTTATTTAAAACTTCCGTTGGTAAAATTTTTATAATATCAGACATATATTATTTATTATAAAAAATAGACAAGTCAAAGTCAATTATATATAGAAATATTGAGATTAAGATAATTATAATTAAAACTAATGTTTTATTTAACTCTTTATTTTTTCTGTTCCTAGACCTGTTTCTACTATCTTCCCATATTTTCCTTCTATCATTTTCATTGTATGTTTCTCTAGAATTAACTAACCTACCTTCAAAATTAAATACAGAAGCTTCTTCCTTTCCTTTATAGTACCTTGGAGTATAATTAAATCTCCTATTTCTGTTTAGCTTAAAAAAATTTAATTTCATCTATTTATCTAAAGTTGAGATGATTTTAAGTGCTGCAACTGCAGAATCCTCTCCCTTATTACCATGTTTACCACCACTTCTTTCATGTGATTGTTCAATATTATTATCCGTTAATACACAAAAAATTACAGGTGTTTTGTATAAAATATTTAGATCTTTAATACCCGTTGAAACAGCATTACATATGAAGTCAAAGTGAGGGGTTTCTCCTTTAACAATGCATCCAATAGCAATAATAGCATGTTGATCATCATTTTGAGCTATTCGACACCCATAAATTAATTCAAAACTACCGGGGACATTAACTCTTTTAATATTTCCATCTAAAACGCCATTTTTAATCAAAGTATCCTTAGCTCCAGTAAATAGTTTATTGGTTATTTCAGAATGCCATTCAGATACAACTAATGTTATCTTTAATTTTTCAGGATTATTAATTTTTAAGTTTTTCTTATTTGAATCTCGAGACAACATAATTAATTAACTATATTTTCTAACCTTCCTAATTGAACTTCAACTAAGGCAGCTTCATAAGAATCTGGAAATTCATCTTTAATCTTTTTAAGGAATTTAATAGCCAGCCTATTTTTACCTATTTGTGAACCTAAAAGTGCAGCTTTAAATAAAAACTTTGGTGAAGTATAAGAATTTTCACCATAATTAAAAGCTTTTTGGTAATATTCAAATGCTTCATTTGGTTGATTTAATTCAGAAAAACAATCACCTATTGAGCCTAAGGAAATTGATTTTAAAAAAATATCATCTGAGTCAAATTTTTCAAGAAAAAGAATAGCCTTCTCATAATCTTTAAGATTTAAGTATGACATACCTAGAGAATAATTCGCAATGTTTGCAGCCTTTGTATTCTTATATTCTTTGGTTATCTCAAGAAAACCATATTTACCTTCTCCTCCATTAATTGCTAGATTAAATAATGAATCAGAATTATTACTAGCAAGTGCTAAATCAAAGAAATATTGAGCTTGACTAAGCTCACTTATAGCTTCCTTTTCTCGAGGTTGTTTTATATATCTATCATACGAAATAAATGACAGAACCAATAAGGCTATTATTGCTAATCCAGATAATATCTTATTTTGATATTTAATAATCCATTTTTCACTTATACTTGCACCAGAGTCTAACTTCTCAAAAACTTCAGCTGTTTGACTACTATCTCTTAAATTCTGGTTATTTTTAGTTTTTAATGATTTTTTATATCCTCTTTTTTTAAAAGTTGCCATAATTATCTTTTGAAAGCCAAAATTAATGTTTTATTTTGAAACCTTATTATGTTTTTGAATAGTCTATCAATTAATAACTATAAAAGCTTTTCATCGGCTAAATTTAATTTCGATAAAAAGATTAATTGTTTTATTGGAAAAAATGGTGTTGGAAAATCAAATATTATTGATTCTATATACCATCTAGCTTTTACTAAGAGCTACTTTAACCCTTATTCAAATCAGAATGTAAAAATCGGTTCAGATTATTTTTCAATTAATGGTGGATTTCTCATATCAGAAAGAAAAGAGGAAATTTTGTGTTCGTTTAAAAAAGGTGAAAAAAAAAGTATTAAAAGAAATGGTAAGATTTATAAAAAGATATCTGATCATATTGGATTAATTAATTTAATAATTATTTCACCCCATGATCAAAACTTAATTATTGAAGGAAGTGAAATGAGAAGAAAATTTATAGATAGTGTAATTGGACAAATTGACAAAGTATATTTAAAAAGAGTTATAGATTACAACAAGATCTTAACCCAAAGAAATTCATTATTAAAATATTTCTTTATAAATAAAAAATTTGACCAAAATACTATTGAGGCTTATGATCAACAATTAATATCCTTAGGAATACCAATATATACTGAAAGAAATAGATTCCTAAAATCTTTTATTCCAATATTTAAAAAATATTACAATAATATTAGTTCAGGAGATGATATGGTTAATATAAAATATAATAGCAATCTAAATGAAGGGAGTTTTTCAGAAATTATAAGGTCAAATATTTCAAAAGATAGATTTGTCCAATATACAACTAAAGGAATACATAAAGATGATTTAGAATTTCTGATCGACGGGAATAAAATAAAAAATTTTGGAAGTCAAGGTCAACAAAAATCATTTTTAGTCTCCTTAAAATTAGCTCAATTTGAATATTATAAAGAAAAACTTGGAAGCTCTCCTATAGTTCTATTAGATGATATATTTGATAAATTAGACCAAGACAGAGTAAGACAGATTGTTAATATTCTTGAAAAAAATGAGTTTGGACAAATTTTTATCACTGACACTCACAAAGAAAGGGTTGAAAATGCATTAAAAGATTCATCAAATAAAGAGGAAATCTTTAATATTGAATAAATTTAAAATGACAAATAAACAGGGAGATTTTAAAAAAATGTCTGAGATTCTAAATGATATTGTTTCACAAAAACATATCAGAATTGGTATTGATAAAATAAAAATTCAAGAAGCCTGGAAAACAGTAATGGGTAAAAATATTGAGAAGTATACATCTAATGTAAGTTTTAGAAAAGGTGTTCTTTCAGTAAAACTAAAATCATCTGTTTTAAAAGAGGAACTTTTTTTTGAGAAAGAAAAAGTAATAAAGTTGTTAAATAAAAACCTAGGCAAAAGCTATATTCAAGAAATTAAACTTAATTGAAAATTTCACCTTCATCAAAATGAAATGAAATTTCTATACCTGCATTTTCATCACTATCAGAACCATGTACCGCATTTTCCCCCATTGATCTTGCAAAAGTTTTTCTAATTGTGCCTTCTTCAGCTTGTTCAGGATTTGTAGGACCAATTAACTTTCTGAAATCTTCAACAGCATTCTCTTTTTCAAGAACAGCGGCAATTATTGGACCCCTAGTTATAAAGTTGATTAAATCTTCAAAAAAAGGTTCTTCTGAATGAATTGAATAAAATTCTTCTGCTTCTCCCCTTTTCATTTTTTTATATTTTAAAGCTATGATTTTAAATCCAGAATCATTGATTTTATTGAGAATAGGAAGCATATATCCATCTTCTATTGAATCAGGTTTTAACATTGAAAAGGTTCTGTTTGTTTTCATGGCCACAAATTTAATAATATAAACAGTTTTTAAAAGTTTTATCTAAGACTTTATTTATTTTTTAATATAGTATTATCTTAGCGGTTTATGAATAAATCCTTTGTTAGTAATATAAAAACGCATCTATTAGATAGAAAAAAGATAGTTGTTATACCGCACCTTAGTCCTGATGCTGATGCACTTGGAAGTTGCCTTGCGATCTATCACTTTTTCAAAAATAATCATGAAGTAGATATTATCTCTCCTAATGAATATTCTGAAGTACTAAAGTTTTTACCAAGTGAGGATGAAATAAATAGATTTGATTTATCCAAAGATAAATGTGTTAAACTTATCAATCATGCTGAAATTATTTTCATACTTGATTTCAATAACCTAAATAGAGTAAGAAAATTATCTCCATATATAAAAGAATCTAAAGCAATTAAAATTATGATTGATCATCATGAATCACCAGATGATTTTGCTACATATGCTTATTGTGTTCCATCCATGAGTTCAACATGTGAAATGATATATAATTTCCTATCAGAATATGATAAAAATTTGATAGATAAAGATATAGCAGAATGCATCTATACTGGTATAGTTGCTGATACTGGGTCATTTAGATTTCCTTCTACCTCATCAAATACATTAAAAATAGCTTCTGAACTTATAGACTTGGGTGTAGAAATAGATCAGATCTATCAAAATTTATTTAATAATTTTCAATTTTCAAGACTTAAATTATTAGGAAAAACATTAGAGAATTTCAAGAAAGTAAAAGATCTTCCAGTTATGTATTCTTTATTAAGCGATGAAGATCAAAAAACAAATAACTATAAGAAAGGAGATACCGAGGGTTTTGTTAACTTTGGCCTTAGTATAGAAGGTATTTTATGTTCAGTGCTTATGGTAGAAAAAAAAGATGAAGGTGTTGTTAAACTTTCTTTTAGATCTAAAGGAAAAATTTCTGTAAATGACTTTGCAGAAAAGTTTTTTAATGGAGGTGGACATATTCATGCTGCAGGAGGAATTTCTCATTTAAGTCTAGCTGAAACTGAAGAAAAATTTTTAAAAGATATATTAACCCATATAAAATCATAGTTATGAAGAAACTCAAGTTTTTATTGATTAGCTCTATTTTTTTAATTAATTCATGTAACAATATGAAAGATTACTCAAACTTAACAGATGGCATTTATGCTGACATACAAACAAATAAAGGAGATATGATCCTAAAACTTACTTATGAGGAAACTCCTCTAACTGTATCTAACTTTATTGCTCTTGCAGAAGGAGATCATCCATTAGTATCTGAAGAGTTTAAAAACAAATCTTATTATAATGGAATAAAATTTCATAGAGTAATTAATGACTTTATGATACAAGGTGGAGACCCAACAGGAACGGGGTCAGGAGGACCAGGATATAGTTTTGAAGATGAATTTATTGATAGTCTTAAGCATGATGGCCCTGGTATTTTATCTATGGCTAATTCAGGCCCAAATACTAATGGTAGTCAATTCTTTATCACCCATCTAGAAACTCCATGGCTTGATGGGAAACATAGTGTTTTTGGCAAAATTGAAATAGGTCAAGAAATTATTAATAAAATAGAACAAAACGATGTAATAAATAAACTTGAAATAATTAGAATAGGTCAAACCGCTAAAGATTTTAATGCTCCAAATATGTTTAATGAATATCTAAAGTTAAAGAGAAAATCTAATGAAGAGAAATTAAAGGAAAAAGAGGAATGGTTAGAGGATATTAAAAAAAGATATAAATCAACTGATAGTGGAATATTATATAATATTACCAAAAAAGGAACTGGAGGTAATGCAAAAGATAATGACAATGTTAAGGTACATTACTCTCTCAAACTAATTGATGGTTCAGAGGTTGATTCTTCTAAAGGAGATCCAATTGAATTTACCCTAGGTGTTGGACAGGTTATACCAGGATGGGATGAAGGAATAAAACTACTAAACAAAGGTGCTTCATGTACATTAATTATTCCTCCTAACCTTGCATATGGTGAAGCTGGGGCTGGTAATGGTGTTATACCTTCAAATGCAACCTTAATATTTGAGGTAACACTTGTAGATATAAATTAGAGAGTATTTCGATCTATGAGAATTGGCTTTAAAAAAATAATTGCTCTACTTCTTATTCCTCAGGTTCTCATATTATATTACCTAAAAAACAATCCAAGAATTGTAGAAGAATACTATAGCGAATATATTTATCAATATATATTCAAATATTATTCGATGTTATTTTCGGGGTTTAACATTGCTATTGGTGATTTAATATTCTTCTTAGCTTTAATCTCATTTATAATCTACTTAATATTCTTTTTTAGATTTAAAAAGAATGATTTTGTAAATGTTTTTGCAGTCCTATCAATTACAATATTTCTTTTCTACAGTTTATGGGGATTAAACTACTTTAAAACACCCCTGATAAGTAAATTAGATATAGGTGAAATAAAATATGAATCTCTTGAAAAAACATTAACTGAACTAATAAATGATGTAAATCAAATTCATCTTTTATTAGGTGATGAAAATATTACAATAAATGACCTAGAATTTGACAAAGAAAAAACCTTAAGTGAATTAAAATTAAACAACGTTAAAAAGTTCAATAAAATTCCAACAACCAAATTTGTAAAAAAATCTATCTTCTCTAAATTATACTTATATCAAGGGGTATCAGGATATATAAATCCTTTTACCCTAGAAGCTATAGTAGTTAAAGATATACCTTCTATTGACTTCTCAATCACTGTTCTACACGAACAAGCTCACCAATTAGGGTATGCTGCTGAAGGTGATGCAAATTTTTTAGCATTTATTTCTTCAATAAATAATCAAGATCCATTAATTAAATATTCTGGATATGTATTTGGGTTAACTTATTTATTAAATGAAATACAAATTAACCATAAAGAGAATCTAAGTTTGTTTATAGATAAAATTAATCCAGGAATAATTGAGGATATAAATTCTAGAAGAAAATTCTGGGCAAAATACAGTAATAATATAATTAATGATGTACAGAGTATAATGTATGACTTTTACCTTAAGTCTAATAATCAAAAATCCGGTATTCGTAGTTATAGCAAAATTGTCAATCATATTATAAATTACTATGAGGATGATAAGAGTTTATTAAATTATTAATATCTTAAATAAAAAAACCAATTACAGTGTCTAGAATACTATTCATATTCCTTTTATCTATTTCTTTTTCTTTTAGTCAAGATTATTTTATAGTAAATGATGGTGTCAAAACTAAAGAACATCAATACGAGGCATTTACTAATGGAAAAATTCATACTAAATCTGGGATTATTAATAATGGCACACTTTTAATTAAGGATGGAGAAGTTATATCCGTAGGAACAAATATTAATATACCAGAAAACACTGTTATTCATAACCTAAATGGAAGCTATGTATATCCATCCTTTGTTGAATTAAGCTCTTCTTTTGGAATAAAAAAAATCTCTAGAACAGGCTTTAGTAGAAGTTCTCAATATGAACCTTCACGAGTTGGATATTATTGGAATGATCATATACTTAGTGATTATAACAGTCTAAATGATTTTAAGTATAACAAAGGTGATGCTAAACAATTAAGGGATATAGGTTTTGGGGTAGTTAATACTCATAATCCTGATGGTGTCCACAGAGGAACTAGTATTGCTGTTGCATTAATTGATAATCAAAATGAATCGTATAGGATAATTTCTCAAAAAGTAGCAGAACACTATTCTTTTACTAGAAGCTTACAATCAAGCCAAGCCTACCCTAGTTCAGTCATGGGTTCTATAGCACTAATTAGACAATTATATTACGATGCAGATTGGTACTCTCAAGGAGTTGCAAATAATAAAGATCTTGCAATTGAATCTTTAATTGAAAATAGGGAGTTGCCTAAAATATTTGATGCAAATGATAAACTTAATGTATTAAGGGCTGCTAAATTATCTAAAGAATTAAGCCTCAATTTTATTATAAAAGGTTCTGGAAAAGAGTATGAAAATGTTAGGGAAATAAAGGATTTCAAAAATCTATTAATTATTCCAATTAATTATCCAAAGGCATATGATGTTTCTAATCCTCACTTAAATAAAAGACTTTCAATAAATCAATTGAGATATTATAATCAAGCTCCAGCAAACTTATCTATTCTTGAGAAGAATAATATTAATTTTTCTATTACATCTTCAGATTTGCCAAGTAAAAAATCATTTCTAACTAATCTTAGAAAAGCCATTAAACATGGATTAAGTAAGGGTAAAGCTTTAGAATCACTAACTACTATTCCTGCAAAAGCTATTGGAATGGGTGATAAAATTGGAGCTATTGATAAAGGCTATTATGCAAACTTCCTGGTAACCTCTGGACCTATTTTTCATGAAGAAACATTAATATATGAGAATTGGGTTAAAGGACAAAAACACCTAATCAATGATAGGGAAATTGTAAATATTGATGGTAGCTATAGCCTAAATATAAATGAAAGAGATTACAATGTTTCACTTAATGGTAGTCAAAAAAAGATATCTACAAATATTCTTAGAGACTCTATAAAAATAAATTCTAAAATATCATATAAGGACAACTGGCTATATCTAACAATTTTTGATAAGATTCATGATAAAACATCTTTCGCTCAACTCTCTTCAAAAGTGAATGCTAAATCTGAACTTCTATTAACAGGAAGTGATTTTGAAGGAAATGACTTTTCCTCAAAAATGACTTTTATTTCTAAAAACGCAAAAAATAAAAAGAAAAGTCCAAAAGAATCTAATGTAGAAATTTCACCTATCACCTATCCTAATATAGGTTATGGGTTAAAATCCGCACCAATTCAAGAGAATATCCATTTTTATAATGCAACACTTTGGACTAATGAAGAGGAAGGAATTCTTAACAATAGTGATATTCTAGTTAGCAATGGTGAAATAATTGAAATAGGCCAAAATCTTAAAACTCCTAGTAGTTTTAAAAGAATCGATGCTTCAAATAAACATATTACCTCTGGTATTATTGATGAACATTCACATATGGGTGCATCAAGCATTAATGAGGGGGGTCATAATTCTTCTGCAGAGGTATCAATAATGGATGTTATTAACCCTGATGATATTAATCTTTATNGAAATTTAGCTGGAGGTGTTACTACAGTACAAATACTTCACGGATCTGCTAATCCAATAGGTGGTCAATCTGCTATAATTAAATTAAAATGGGGTTCTAAAATCAATGAAATGTTTTTCCCAAATGCTGATCCATTTATAAAATTTGCTTTAGGAGAAAATGTTAAACAATCTAATTGGGGAGGCAGTAGGTTNCCACAAACTAGGATGGGTGTTGAACAAGTATTCATTGATCATTTTGATAGAGCTAAAGACTATNGAAATAAATGGGAAAAATATAATTCACTTAGTAAAAGGGAAAAAGCAAGAGCTGTAAAACCTNGATATGATGAAGAAATGGAAACTCTATGGGAAATAATTAAAGNTGAAAGATTTGTAACAAGTCACTCTTATGTTCAAAGTGAAATTAANATGCTTATGAAAGTTGCAGAAAAGTTTGATTTCAGAATAAACACTTTCACTCACATTCTTGAAGGTTATAAGGTTNCAGATAAAATGTTTGAACATGGTGTTGGAGCTTCAACATTTTCAGACTGGTGGGGTTACAAATATGAGGTTAACGATGCTATACCATATAATGCTGCAATAATGCATAATGTTGGNGTAACTGTAGCATTTAATTCTGATAGNTCTGAATTGTCTAGAAGACTTAACCTAGAAGCTGCTAAAGCTGTTAAATATGGTGGTGTTTCAGAAGAAGAGGCATGGAAATTCGTAACCTTAAATCCAGCAAAACTTCTTCATTTAGATGATAAGGTAGGTAGTTTAANAGTTGGNAAAAATGCTGATATAGTTGTTTGGAGTGGNCATCCTATGTCAATCTATACTAAGGCTGAAAAGACAATGATTGATGGAGCTTTTTACTTTGATACAAAAACACATCAAAATAAAAACAAAGAAATAAAAAAAGAGAAGGAATNTCTTATAAANAAAATGTTAAATGAAAATAAAAGCGGAGGAGNTTCATCTAATGCAGGCCCATTTAGAAGACCAACAATAGAAATTCAAAAAGAATTTAATTGTGAAACGATTGATTAATATTATAACAATGAAAAAATTATTAATTATTGGAACANTACTTGTAGCAAATAGTTTNATAGCTCAACAAACTCCTGCAAAAGATCAGTCTAAATCAGTTCTTATAGTTGGGGCTACAGCTCATATTGGTGATGGAAGTATAATTGAAAAAAGTTTTATTGGCTTTNAAAATGGAATAATTAACCTTGTCACTTCAGAATATGAATTAGATAAAAATAATTATGATACTATAATAAATGCTTCTGGGAAACATTTATACCCTGGGTTTATAGCTTTAAATTCAAATCTTGGATTAGTTGAGGTAAATTCCGTAAAAGCATCTGTAGATGATGATGAATCAGGAGATTTTCTTCCAAATGTTAGATCAATAATTGCATATAATGCTGAATCTAAAGGAGTAGAAAGTATGAGGCCAAATGGTGTTCTTTTAGCCCAGATAACTCCAAATGGAGGAATTATANCAGGAAGTTCATCAGTTGTGCAGCTTGATGCTTGGAACTGGGAAGATGCAGCTATATCATTTGATGAAGGAATACATTTAAACTGGCCAAGTCCATATAGTTTTGGAAGATGGTGGCTGGGAGAAGACAGAGGTTTGAAANTNAATCCTAACTATGTTAATCAAACAAGAAAAATCGAAGAATTCTTTGAAAANTCAAAGGCAACAATGAATATCAATTTATCAATGAATCTTAAGAGCAGAGCAATGAAAGGAATCTTTAATGGCGATAAAACAATATATCTTCATGCTGATGATGAAAAAGAGATAATTGATGGGATTTCTTTTTTGAAAAAAAATAATATTAGTAAAATAGTATTAGTAGGNGGAACTGGGTCAGNTAGTCTAATAAGTTTCCTAAAAGAAAACAATGTACCTGTAATTTTGACTCAACCATATAGACTTCCATCAGAAGCTGATACTGACCCTAGAGATACATATAAAATAGCTAATAAGCTTGTTAAGAATGGTATTTTGGTCTCTATAAACCCNAATGGAACTGGTCAAGAGAGAGTTGCTACAAGAAATTTACCATTTTATGCAGGAAGTTTCTCTTCATATGGCTTAGATAAAGAGGAGGCTTTATCTCTTATTACACTTAATGCTGCAAAAATTTTAGATTTAGACCATAAGTTAGGATCTATAGAAGTAGGCAAAGATGCTACTCTTTTTATTTCAGATGGAGATGCNTTAAATATTATGACAAATAATCTCTTAAAAGCATATATATCAGGAAGGTCTATTAGCCTTGAGACTCATCAAACTAAACTTTGGAAAAGATATTCTAACAAATTTTCAAATTAATTTTTCATAGAATAGATAATTTTTNATCTGAAATTATTATTTGTAATTTTAGATAGATATNTATAAATGTTAGTTGAAGATAAAATATTACCAAAAGAAATAAATAATCTTTATGAAGATTTAGTTAAAGGCAGTTACCAAATACTAAATGAAGAAGAAAAGAAGATTATTAAGGATTCTCTTATAATTGCTTACAATGCTCATGAAGGTCAATTAAGAAAATCTGNAGAACTATATATCTATCACCCTNTTGGAGTCGCTAAAATTGTGGCTCATAATATTGGACTTGATTGTGATTCAATAGCTGCTGCACTTCTTCATGATGTCGTTGAAGATACAAAACTAACTATCAAAGATATTAATAAAGCTGTGGGTAANAATATAGGTAAGATTGTTGATGGGCTAACTAAAATATCTATTCTTAGAAAGAATAAAGACTATTCAGTTCAAGCTGAAAATTATAGAAGAATGCTTTTAACTCTTCATAATGACATAAGAGTTATTCTTATAAAAATTGCAGATAGGCTTCATAATATGAGAACTGTTGAATATTTAGATGAGATAAAAAAGGAAAAAATTGCTTCTGAATCACTTTATATATATGCACCACTAGCTCATAGGGTAGGATTATTTAATTTAAAAAATGAGCTTGAAGATCTTAGCCTAAAGACAATTGAGCCTAAAACATACAAAANCATAAAAAATAAATTTGNCAAAAGTCAAGAAAATCAAGAAAAATATATAGAATCCTTTAAAAAATTAATAATAGAGAATTTAGATAATCAAAAAATAAAATACTCAATAAAGNGTAGAAATAAGTCTATATTTTCTATAAATAACAAAATGCAAACAAAGAATATTTCTTTCAACGAAGTATATGATAGATTTGCAATTAGAATAATATATACATCATCAAAAANNGANGAAAAGTTTATAGCATGGAAAATATATTCAATAATTTCTGATCACTTTATTCCAAATCCTGCTAGATTTAAGGATTGGATTACATATCCTAAAGTTAATGGTTATGAAGCGCTTCATTTAACTGTGGTTGGTCCAGAAAACAGATGGGTTGAAATTCAAATTAGGTCAGAAAGAATGGATGAAATAGCAGAGAAAGGTTATGCTGCTCATTATAATTATAAACATGGAGAAACAAAACAAAGAGAAGTTGATATATGGTTAAATAAACTTCAAGATGTATTGATTGATGATTCTCAACATGCTATTGACTTTGTAGAAGACTTCAAACTAAATTTTTATTCAGAAGAAATTTATGTTTTTACACCTAAAGGTGATCTTAAATCAATAAAAAGTGGATCTACAGCACTTGATTTTGCTTTTAATNTTCANACTGANATAGGTNCTAAAACTAGAGGAGCTAGAGTAAATGGAAAACTTGTCCCTTTAAGTCATGTTCTTGAAAGTGGAGACCANGTTGANATTATGACATCTAAAAATNTTAAACCATCAGTTAATTGGCTTGATTTTGTTNTNACATCTAAAGCAAAATCAAAAATCAANTCTTNATTGAATATTGAAAAAAAGAGAATTTCTATTGAAGGANAACAAATNTTAANAAGAAAATTGAAANACTTTAANATTAAACTTGATGACAAAATTTCTNGCNNNATGATGAAATTCTTTNANATTAANGCAAGTAATGATCTTTTTTTTAGTGTTGGCAATGGANCCATTGATAATAAGAAAATAAAACAATTTGTAANTGATTATAATAGGTCATTTATTGGATTTATCAAAAGACGTATNGGTTCAAATAAGAAAAAAGTTGATAAAATTAATAAAAGTGACCACTCTATTAAATTTGATAAACTTATATTTGGTAAAGATCAAGAATCATTAAAATATTCAATGGCCAATTGTTGTGACCCAATACCTGGAGACTCTGTTTTCGGTTTTGTATCTGTTAATGATGGTATTAAAGTTCATAAAAAAGATTGTCCCAATTCAATCTCATTAAGATCTAATTATGCTTATAGAGTAATCTCTGCAAAGTGGATTGATTCTCAATCTCACGAATTCAATACTAAGATAAATTTNACGGGTATTGATGATTTGGGAATTATNAGTCAGATTACATCAANTATTTCTGATTCAATGANNGTNAACATGAATAAAATATCANTTGAGTCTANTGATGGTNNGTTTACNGGAACTATAAGCTTAGAAGTAAGTAACACGGTAATTTTAAATAAATTATTAAAAAGTTTGAAAAAAATCAAGGGTATTGAAAANGTTACAAGAAACTAAAAAAGAAATTATATGATAGTAAAAAGTAAAGATGAAAATGAAATTGTATCAAATGTTTTTACAGAATTTTTAAATTCAAATAGTCACAGAAAAACACCTGAGNGATATAAAATTTTAAATGAAATTTATTCTATAGACGGTCACTTTGATATTGACCTGCTTTACGAAAAAATGAATAAAAAAAAATATCGAGTAAGCAGAGCAACTCTATATAACACCNTTGAACTTTTATTAGAATGTGGGCTTGTTAGAAAGCATCAATTTGGCGATTCTAGTTCTCAATTTGAAAAATGTTTCTTTAATAATCAGCATGACCATATTATTTTGAC
Source organism: Flavobacteriaceae bacterium (assembly GCA_002729755.1). Classification (GTDB taxonomy): domain Bacteria; phylum Bacteroidota; class Bacteroidia; order Flavobacteriales; family Flavobacteriaceae; genus Marisimplicoccus. The sequence goes on along the minus strand of PBYT01000007.1, from coordinate 12,129 downwards.
AGATACTGGTGAGGTAAAAGAATTTTGCGACCCAAGAATTCAATCAATTAAAAAAAGTATTGAAGAAATATTTAATGTAGATGTTAAGGATCATTCACTAATATTATACGCTACAACTAAAAAAAATAAATAAATATGTCTTTAGATGTTCTTCTAGGCCTTCAATGGGGGGATGAAGGTAANGGTAAGATAGTTGATGCAATTACAAATTCATATGATATAATTGCAAGGTTTCAAGGTGGACCAAATGCCGGTCATACTATAGAATTTGATGGACACAAACATGTTTTACATACAATTCCATCGGGAATTTTTAATAAAGAAGCAATCAATATAATAGGCAATGGTGTAGTAATCGATCCAGTTATTTTTAAAAATGAAATTGAAGGTTTAAAAAAATTTGATTTTGATATGAGAGATAAACTTTTAATTTCAAATAGAGCNCATATAATTCTACCTACTCATAAAATAATAGATGCAACTTCAGAGGCTTCTAAAGGAAAAAAGAAAATTGGCTCAACATTAAAGGGAATCGGTCCTACTTATATGGATAAAACTGGAAGAAATGGAATAAGAATTGGTGATTTAAACAGTGGTAATTGGGTTGAGAAGTATAATACCCTTAAAAGGAAACATCTTACTCTTTTATCAAATTTTGATCTAAAGGTTGATTTAGACTTAAATGAATTAGAAGATGATTTTTTTAAAAGTATTGAAGTGTTAAAAAGATTCAATTTCATTGATAGTGAAGTATATTTAAATAATTCTTTAAATAATGGGAAACAAATTTTAGCAGANGGTGCTCAAGGATCACTTTTAGATATTGATTTTGGAACNTACCCTTTTGTTACATCCTCTAATACGACTGTATCTGGAGCTTGTTCTGGTCTTGGAGTAGCCCCTAATAAAATTAAAAATGTTATCGGGATATTTAAAGCATATACGACTAGAGTTGGATCTGGACCTTTTCCTACTGAATTAGTTAACGAAATTGGAGAACATATTAGAAAAACAGGGAATGAATATGGAGCAACTACAGGTCGAGACAGAAGATGTGGATGGTTAGACTTAATANCATTAAAATATTCAATAATTATTAATGGAGTAACTGAGTTAAATATGATGAAGGNAGATGTTTTGAGTGGATTTAAATCTCTAGAGGTCTGCACATCTTATAATATCAATGGTATCGAAACTCAAACATTACCTTTTGACCTTAATTCAGAGAATATTGAACCAATTTTCAAAACCTTCAAAGGTTGGTCTGAAGATATATCTAAGGTTACTAAAGAAGAGGAGCTGCCAATAGAACTTCTTGAATATGTTTCGTTTATTGAAGAATTTGTTAAAGTGCCAATAAAATTAATTTCTGTTGGTCCAGATCGATCTGAGACCATTTATAGAACTAAATGATGAAATACCTTTTATCCCTTATTGTATTTATATTTTTTACAATTTATAGTTTTTCTCAGGAAACAAAAGTTGTTGAAATTATACAAGCAGGAACATCTATTCGAAACTCTAGTGNGTATCCAGGTGCAACTATCTTGATGAAAGATGATACTAAAAAAGTCATTCTGTTTCATGATGGTGCAAAAATTGAATCTGATATTTCATATTACTATCCTTCCAAAAATTCATTCAAAGCCAATGGAAGAGTAATATTTAGTCAAGGAGATACTTTAACAATGACATCTAATAATTTTGACTATGATGGAATAAAAAGAAAAGCTATCGCATGGGGTAATGTAGAATTAGTTAGGCCTGACATGATATTAAGGACTGACACGCTTTACCTGGACAGAGTATCAAACATTGCTTATTATAATACTAATGGGACAATAATAGATAATAAAAATANTTTAAAGAGTAAAATTGGAGTTTATTTCATGAATGAAAAAAAATATAATTTTAAATCTAATGTAAAAATTAACAATCCTGAATATAATGTGATTTCTGATGAACTTGANTATTTTACTGAATCTGATATAGCATATTTTAATGGTCCTTCTAATATAATTGGATCTGACTATGAAATTTTTTGTGAATTAGGATTTTATGATACTAAAATTCAAAAAGGATATTTTAAAAAAAACGCAATAATCAATTATGATGGAAAAATTATTAATGGTGATAGCATTTACTTTGAAAATGAGAAATCATATGCAGCTGCATCTAATAATGTTATAATTAACGATACAATAAACAATTCTATTATTACTGGACATTACGGTGAAGTTTTTAAATCAATAGATTCAGTAATTATTACAAAGAATGCTCTTGCANTTAGTATATTGGAGAGAGACTCACTATATATTCATTCAGATACATTAACGATTACTGGATCAGATGAAAATAAAATTCTTAAAGGATTTTATGATGTTAGAATTTTTAAAACAGATGTTAGAGGTAAATCAGATTCAATACATTATAACCAAACAAATGGACTAATAAAATTACTAAAAAGACCTTTAAGTCAATCCATTGTTAGAAATCTTTCAGATGAAGAAAAGAATAAGAAAAATCCTATTGTCTGGTTTGGAAAAAATCAAATTACAGGAAACGAAATTTTTTTAAAATCTAACCCTCAAACTCAAGAGCTTGATTCACTGCTTATTTCAGGAAATGTTTTTTTGGTTCAAAAAGATTCCATTAGTGAAGATGGTTATAATCAAATTAAAGGAGAAAAGTTAGATGGNTCTTTTCAAGATGGGAAACTTAAAAATGTTAATGTTGTAAAAAATAGTGTTATTCTATACTATATGCATTCTGATGATGGAGAAGATTTCTTAGGATTAAACAAAACTCTNTCTAGTTCAATTCTTATTAAGTTTGAAAATAATGAGATAGCTGAAGTGTCTTTCTACAAAACNCCAGATGGAAANATNATCTCTGAAAAAAANATAATTTCAAATGAAAAGACTCTACCTGGGTTCATTTGGAGAGATAAAGAAAGACCTAATAGTGTCCAAGATTTATTTAGTAATGCTGACAAAGTCCTAAAAATAGTTGAAATAGAATAACTTAGAATGTTAACTATTTTGTTGACAATAAATGTTTAGAGATATACTTTTGAGTTTTTGATATGATTAATTTTACCAAAAACAATAAATGTNTAGAGAATACAAGGAAAGTGTATTGAAATTTGAGGATATGCTTAGGACTAATACTAATTTGTATTTTGACTCTACAGAATTTATTAATATTACACATCATTATATTGATAATGCAAATTTTTCCTTAGCTGAAAAAGCAATTTCAATGGGACTTCAACAACATCCTAATAATATTGATCTTATGTTATTAAGTTCTGAGCTTTTAATTTTTAATTCTAACTATGATAGTGCNTATAAAATTCTNAATTTTGTAGAGGAAATCGANCCAATAAANAAAGAGGTTTATCTTCAAAAAGCAACAATTTATTCAAAAAACAATCTNGGACAAAAAGCTATTGAANTTTTAAAGAAAGCTCTTGATTTTAGTGATGATAAATATGAGATTTGGAATATGATAGGTATGGAATTTCTTCTTTTAGAAGAATACAATTCAGCTATTCCTTTTTTTGAAAAATGTATTAAAAATGATCCNGATGATTATCAATCACTTTATAATCTTATTTTTTGCTATGAAAACGTTAATAGAGATAAAGATTCTATTGTAATTCTGAATGATGTTCTAGAAAAAAGCCCTTATTCAAAAATAGCTTGGCACCAATTAGGNAAAATATATTCAAAGTTAAACATGAACAAAGAAGCAATTTCTTCTTTTGATTTTGCAATAATCTCAGATGATGAATTTACTAGTGCTTATATAGAAAAAGGGAAATTACTTGAAAAAGAAGGNAAATATAATGAAGCGATTAACAATTACAAAATATCTATAAGACTAAACGAACCTAACTCATTTATAATAATGAGAATAGGGTTATGTTATCTGAAATTAAAAAACTATAAACTTGGNAAAAAGTTTTTGANGAAAGCTATTCGAATTGATTCTACAAATGAATCTGCNTGGATTGAATTAATTGATTTATATCTTAAGGATGACAATTATAGATACGCCTCCTATCTTATTGATAAAGCAATAAGTTCAAATCAGGAAAGCATNAAAATTCTTAAAAAAAGTTTTGAAATAAATTATAAAAAAGGATTATTTATTCAAGCAATAAAAAATGTTGAAAACTTAATTGAATTAGGGGACTTAAAATGGAATAATTGGAAAAACATTATTAAGTGCTTAATTAAAATTAAAAGTTGGGATAAAGCATTAAAAACAGGACTTAAGGCAAAGAAAATTTTTCCNACAAAAGTATATTTAGATTATTTAATCTCAGGTTGTTTAATAAAACTTGGCAAAAAAAATGAAGCTATTTACTTTTTTCAAAATGCAAAAAAANCAAAAAAAATTCCTCAAAAATTAGCANAAAATTTCCCTGAGCTAGTAAATGAGAAAATTTTTCTTTCATAATTTTTAGTATCTTAAGAAGCCATGAGAAAATATTATGTTTTCCTCTTCATTAAAGGCTTATCAATGGGAGCTGTTAATAAAATTCCTGGTGTGTCTGGAGGTACAGTTGCATTTATTACTGGGATTTATGAAGAATTAATCGATTCAATTACTAAAATTAATTTTAGTTCATTTAAAAAGTTGTTTAAAGAGGGATTTATTAGCTTTTATAATGAAATAAATGGAAAGTTTTTATTTACTGTTTTTGGAGGGTTAATTGCAAGTTTTTTTAGTGTTTCTCTTCTACTTGATTTGATAATTGAAAAATATGAATTATATATTTATGGTCTCTTTTTTGGAATGATAGTAGGCTCATTCTATGTTATATATAATAAGCTAGAGAAACTAACATTCAGAACATCTACAGCTTTAATTATTGGGTTTATAGTTGGTATGATTATAAGCTTTGCAGATAAAATTAATTTAGGAAGTTCTGAACTAATAATTTTCATTTCTGGAGTTATAGCTATCTCTGGCATGATTCTTCCTGGACTTTCTGGCTCATACCTTTTATTACTAATGGGTAACTATACATTGATAATGGTTGATTCAGTTAACTCATTATATTTTTCTATTGTAGATTTATTTAAATTCGATTTTAATTTTATATATGATGATGAAAGAGTCTATTTATTAAAAGTTCTTTTTTTATTTACTACAGGATCTATTTTTGGACTTATATATTTATCTAATATATTAGGATCTTTACTTAAGAAACATAAATCAATTACGTTAGCATTAATTGTTGGATTTATTGCAGGTTCTTTAAGAGGTGTTTGGCCATGGAAAATCAAATCTCAAGAATTAGAAGAAATTGATAAAATTGCTATTTATATTCCTGAAGTTAATACTGATAGTTCTCTTTTAGCAGTTGTTTATATTATTATTGGTATACTCTTTGTTGTTCTATTAGAGAAGTTTGCAAATAAGAATTGAGAAATAAAAAAATATATGGATTAATAGGGAAGGATATTGACTATTCTTTTTCAAGAAAATATTTTTTAGAAAAATTTAAAAATGAAAAATTTAACCATTATAACTATTTAAATTTTGATCTAGAAAGAGTTGAGTTAATTGAGGAAATTTTTACAAACAACAAATTAAACGGCCTTAATGTGACCATTCCTTATAAGGAAAAGATTATTCCATTTCTAGATGAATTATCTCCAGTTGCTAAAGAGATAGGTTCAGTTAATACAATTTGCTTTGTAGGGTCTAAAAAAATTGGATATAATACTGATATATATGGCTTTGACAAAACATTATCTGCTCTTAATATTGATGAAATAGATTATGCTTTAGTTCTTGGAACTGGAGGTGCATCGAAAGCAATATCATATGTTCTTTCTAAAAGAAAAATAAAATTTAATCATGTTTCAAGAACTTTAAAAAAAGATTATTTAAAATATGATGAATTAGATCATAGTATTTTTAATCAAAAGTTGTTAATAGTTAATACAACTCCACTAGGTACATTTCCTAATATAAATGAGTTTCCTAATATTCCTTATAATAATTTAAACAATAATCATATCCTCTATGATTTAGTTTATAATCCCAAAGAGACCTCTTTTATGAAAAAGGGTATAGAAAGGGGGTCTAGAGTTATAAATGGATTAAAAATGCTTGAATATCAAGCAGAAAAATCATGGGAATTATGGTCTAAATTCAATTGACAATTTTTTTTGTTAATTTTAGAACACAAACAACTCAATTTAACTTAATGAAAGACTCAAAAAATAAACTTGAAAAGTCTTCATCGGAATCAAAGATTCTTGAAACTAAGACAATTCCTCCTATGCCTAAAGATAAGAGAACTAAAGAATATAAAGAATGGTATAAAAAATATGGGGAAATTAAAGCAGATACTAAAGTTTCTTCTGTAAGAAAAACTAAAACTAAAACTAAAAAGAAAAGTTTAAAACAGATAAAAGAAGTGCTAGTGACTCCACCTATGCCTAAAGATAAAAGGACAAAAGAATATAAAGAATGGCATAAAAAATATGGGGAGGCAAAGGAAAAAACTGAAACTTCTTCTTCAACTAAAAAGAAAGAATCAAAAGCTAAAAAAAGCATCAAATTAAAAGATTTAGTTGGTCTTTTTACTACTAAAGTAGAATCTGAAAATTGGATAGGAGAAAGAAAAGAAATTGAAGAGATTAAAAATAAAATTGAGGTAGGACTTAAAAAGGAATATGAAAAAGAAAAAAAGAAATTTAATTCTACTAAAGAGAATGAGCAGTTTATTTTTAAATCAGATAATAAAATTCAATATCAAAAAACATTAAAAAATTATTCCTTTAAGAAGAGAAAACATTATTCAGAGATTGGAGCTATTCAAAAAGAAAATCTAGAAAAAAGACTAGAATTAATTGAGAAAATAAAAGATCTAATTAATATAGATAAAAAACCTAACAATCTATATAAAACATTTAAAACCTATAAAGAATCATGGCATAATATTGGGCAAGTTCCTATTACAGAAAGAAATAATGTTTGGGAAACATATAGACATCATGTGGAAAAGTTCTATGATTTTTTACATCTAAACAGAGAGTTAAGAGAACTTGATTATAAGCATAATTATGAAGAAAAAATTAAACTTATTGAGAAAGCAGAAGAATTAGATAAAATTAAAAATGTAATGCTAGCTTCAAGAGACTTAAATATTTTACACAGATTATGGAAAAATGAATTAGGCCCTGTATCTAAAGAGTATAGAGAAGAACTGTGGGGTAGATTCCAGAGAGCATCTAATAAGATTCATGCTAAAAGACAAGAACATCAAAAAGAAATTAATAGTATACAAAATGAAAATTTATTAAAAAAGGAAAAAGTTCTTAGTAAAATGAGAGAAGTATTAGAAAATGTTCCAGATTCTCATAATGAGTGGCAAAATACAATTCAAATTTTTAATAATCTTAAAGATGAATTTCAAAAAATAAGAAATATTCCTAGAAAGAAAAACAAAATATGTTGGAATCAGTTTAGAATCATAACAAAAGAATTTAATAACAAAAAGAATAGTTTCTATAAAAACCAAAAAATTGAACTAAAGCAAAATATAGATAAAAAGAAAAGTCTAATAGAAGAAGTAAAAAATATTCTTAAACTAGAAAATCATTCTGAAAATTCCAAAAGAGTTATCGAGATTCAAAACGAATGGAAAAAAGTTAGTTATATTCCTAGAAAAATTTCAAATTCTCTATGGCAAGAGTTTAAGCCATTATGTAATGAGTTTTTTAACAATCTTAAATCAAGAAAAAATAAGATTAGCAATATAGAAAAAAAATCTGTCAATATTGATAAAGAAAAACAATCCCTAAAAAGAAGAATATCTCAACTACAAGATGAATCAAATCAGTTTGAAAATAACCTAGAATATTTTACAAATTCTAGTAGCGATAACCCTTTATTTAAAAATGTTTCTTCTAAACTAACTTCAATAAACGATCAAATTAAGGTTTTAAAAAGCAAATTGAATAAAATAACTAAAACCGAACAAGCTACAGTAGCTGAAGCAACTCCTGCTGATGAAAAAGCGCCTGCTGATGAAAAAGCTTAAACATTTTTTTTATAAAAGCTCATCTTATAGTTAGTCTCAAAATCTCCAGCAGATATTATGTCTAATTTACCTTTAAGCTCTCTTTTTCTTAATGAAGATATTCTGTCAGTAAATAAAATGCCTTTTAAATGATCATATTCATGTTGAATGACTCTTGCAATAACTCCTGAACATGTAATTTTTATTGAATTAAATTTTTCATCAAGAAATTCAATTTTTACAGTATTTTTTCGGCTAAGTTCCTCTAAAATATCTGGTATGCTAAGGCATCCTTCTGAAAATAAGAAATTTTCACCATACTCATCTGTAATTTTTGGATTTATAAATACTTGCTTAAATTTTTCTATTTCTGACTTGTTAAAAGATTCTTCTTCTTTAAAATAATCAAAATCTATAATAAATATCTGTTTTAAAACTCCAATTTGAGGAGCTGCTAATCCAACACCATTTGCATTATACAATGTTTCCCACATATCATCAATTAAGTTTGATATATCTTCATTTTCAATATCAACTTTAGATGAAGGTTGATTTAGTATTGGATTACCATATGCAACTATTGGCCGGATCATAATTATTTATTTAAATAGGATTGTAAAATTAAAGTAGCACTAATCTTATCAATATTTTCTTTATTTCTTCTCTTCATTTTAGGAGCTCCTGATATTGCAATTGTTTGTTTTGCAATTTTTGAGGTAAATCTTTCATCAATCCTATACACGAATATATTTGGAAATTTAGTCTTAAGCAATTTTATTAAACTAATAATATTTTTTTCTAAAACTGATAGATTACCCTTTAAGTCATAAGGTTTTCCTATAATTATTTTTTCAATAGATTCAGTTTTAATAATATCTCGAATGATACTTATAAGGTTGTCTGATTGTACTGTTTTTAATGGAAAAGCAATTTTATTAAATTCATCAGAAATTGAAATCCCTGTTCTTTTTAACCCAAAATCTATTCCTAAACACTTCCCCATAAGTGCATTTATTCAATTAAATTATTATAATTTTATAAACAAAATTAGTATAAAATTGGAGAATGAAATCTCAAAAGCTCTTGAAATACTTAAGAAGGATGGAACTATTTTATATCCAACAGATACCATTTGGGGAATAGGTTGTGATGCTACATCTAATAATGCAGTATTAAAAGTTTACAAAATAAAAAAAAGAGATTTTCAAAAACCTCTTATTTGCTTAGCTTCTAGCTATGAAATGATAAATGATTATTTAGAATTTATGCCTGATTTTGACTATTATGAGTTATCTAGAGAAGGACCTACTACTTTTATTTTTGATTCCCCTAAAGGAATTTCAAATTACATTACAAAATATTCAAAATCAATAGGATTTAGAGTTCCAAATGATGATTTTTGCAAAACATTAATTACTGAATTTGGCAAACCGATTGTTTCAACTTCTGCAAATCATTCTGGCAAGGAATTTCCTAAAAAGTTTGATAAGATAAATAAAGAGATTATCAGTGAAGTTGATTATGTTGTTAAAAAGTTAAATAATGAAACAGAAAACATTGAATCAAAAATTATCAAACTTACATCAGATGGAAAAAAAATTGTTTTAAGGTGACTATAAATAAAAAAGAAATATTAACACTACTAGAAGAGGGGATATTTAAAACCATAATGAACACATCTCATGAATTAAATATAGATTCATATGTTGTTGGAGGATTTGTAAGAGATTATATATTAAATAAAGAAATCGTAAAAGATATTGATATTTTATGTATTGGATCCGGAATCAATTTTGCAATTAATGTTCAAAATTCAATTGACTCAACAAAAAAAATAAATATCTATAAAAGATTTGGTACTGCTATGCTAAAATGGAAAGATTATACTGTTGAATTTGTTGGTGCAAGAAAAGAATCATATTCAGAAGATAGCAGAAAACCTGAAGTAAAAGCAGGAACATTTTTGGATGATATGAATAGAAGAGATTTCACTATTAATACATTGGCAATTAGTTTAAATAAAGAAAATTATGGGGAATTAATAGATACTTTTAATGGAATTGGTGATCTAAATAAAGGTATTATAAAGACACCAACAGATCCAGATAAGACTTTTTCAGATGACCCCTTGAGAATGTTAAGAGCAGTTAGATTTTCGAGTCAACTTAACTATAAAATTGAAAGAAATACTTTTGAGTCGATAAAGAGAAACCAAAATAGAATTAAAATTTTATCAGGAGAGAGAATTAGTGAGGAACTCAATAAAATATTAATGCAAGATAAACCATCAAATGGTTTTATTTTGCTTGATAAATTAAATATTCTTAAGACAATTCTACCTGAGCTTGAATCACTTAAAGGTATTGAAGAAGTTGAGGGTCAAACTCATAAGGATAACTTCTATCATACTCTAGAAGTTGTTGATAATATATCATCTAAAACTAATAATATTTGGTTAAGATGGGCTGCTCTTCTTCATGATATAGGAAAATCTTCATCAAAAAAATTTAATAAAGAAATAGGTTGGACTTTTCATGGTCATGAATATGTTGGATATAAAATGGTTAAACAAATATTTACTAGATTAAAATTACCATTAAATGACTCAATGAAATATGTGCAAAAAATTGTAATGATGAGCTCAAGACCTGTTATAATTGCTGAAGAAATTGTTACTGACTCTGCAGTAAGAAGATTAATATATGATGCTGGTGATTCAATAGATGATTTATTAACTCTATGTGAAGCAGATATAACAACAAAAAATAAAAGAAAATTTGAACAGTATCATAATAATTTCAAGATTGTTAGACAGAAGATTAAAAAAGTTGAGGAAAAAGATAATATTAGAAATTTTCAACCACCAGTAACAGGTGAAGTTATAATGAAACATTTTAAAATTGGTCCGTGTAAAGAAGTAGGAATAATAAAAGATGAAATAAAGAATGCTATTCTTGATGGAGAAATTGAAAATAATTATAAATCAGCATTTAATTTGATGAAAATTAGAGGAAAGTCTCTGGGGCTTTAATAATGAGAAGTATTAGAAACCTAACAATAATATCAATTATAATTGTATATATAGTTATTCTAGCTGGGGGAACAGTTAGAATGACAGGAAGTGGGATGGGGTGTCCAGATTGGCCAAAATGTTTTGGTTATTTAATTCCTCCAACAGATAGATCCGATATTGAGTGGAAAAAGAATCATAATTACAAAAAAAATCAAATTATTATTTTTAATGATAGTTTAATTTATGCAAATAAAGATTTTAAAAGTATCGATTCTATTATAAGAGAGAATTGGTCAAATTACACCAAACATGACTATTCTAAATTTAATGTATACCATACATGGATAGAATATATAAATAGACTAATTGGTGCAATAGCAGGATTATCTGTATTAATACTCTTCATTAATTCACTTAAATTTATTAAGAAAAAAAGGTCAATTACAATACTAGCATTTTTATCACTAACAGGCATTCTATTTGAGGCATGGTTAGGAAAAAAAGTTGTTGATAGTAATCTTCTAGCAGGTAAAATAACTGTTCATATGTTGATGGCAATATTAATTGTATCTATTCTATTTATTTTATTATCGAAATTAAATGAAAAGAAATCAAATCTGATATTTAATAGATATATTTCTACCCTAACACTTATTTCATTGATATTGCTTATAATTCAAGTACTTTCTGGAACAGAATTAAGGCAGTTTATAGATATCGAAATGCTTTCGTATAATTACTCTGATAAAAACAAGTGGCTTATGAATCCTCCTGAAAGTTTTTATTTTCATCGAAGTTTCTCAATAATTATATTTATTGTAAATAGCTTAATATTCCTAAAACTCAAGAAAATGATTATTGTTAATAAAATATTTAATATCATAATGATACTTTTATTTATTCAGATATTAACAGGGATAATGATGTATTATTTCAATTTTCCTTTTTCTACTCAACCAATTCATTTATTAATTTCATCCCTTATAATTGGTTTTCAGGTTTATTTTTATGTATTATTAAATAATAATAAATCATGGTATTAAGAATTAGAATAATATTAAATGTA
>PBYT01000006.1 GCA_002729755.1 Flavobacteriaceae bacterium | reverse complement strand
TTAATTGAATAAACAAAATGCTATCTATTCTAGAATGCTTTATGATTATGTGCGTATAGGAATAGATAGAAGATTAAAACGAATTAATTTTGGGAGAACTTCAGGAGAAATTAAAAGATAACCAAACCGATAAAGACGATAAATTAGTTGTGCTTTACGCTTCTAATCAAGATGCACAGCATCAATACATTCAAGCTTCAAAAGATAAAGGCTATGAAGTCTTATTATTAGATTCACCTATTATCTCTCATTTAATTCAAAAGTTTGAATCAAAAAAAGAAAAAATTAAATTTACTCGTGTAGATTCAGATTCTCTGGAAAATATTATAAATAAAGAAGAAAATAAAATTTCTAAATTAAGTGATGAAGAAAAAGAGAAACTTAAACCTATGATAGAAGAGTCTGTTTCAGAAGAAAAATATACTGTACAACTAGAACCAATGGACAGCAATTCATTACCATTTATGTTAGCTCAACCAGAGTTTATGAGAAGAATGAAAGAAATGCAACAAACTGGAGGTGGAGCAATGGGATCTTTTCCTGAAATGTATACACTTATTGTAAATACTAATCATGAATTAGTAGGAAAAATTTTAAATACTAGAACTGAAAACAAAAGAAAAAGATTGATTAAACAGTCTATTGATTTAGCAAAATTATCACAAAGCACTCTTAAGGGTGAGGAACTAACAGAATTTATTAAAAGAAGCATTGATTTAATAAAATAATCAGTCAAAAATATAATTTAAAATTTCAGCTAGTCTATGACCTCCCTTAAATAATAAAATTTTAACTAAATCAAAATTTTTATATTGGTATTCATAGCCCAAACTAGTATTGTCTAGACTTTTATATATATTATTTGTATGAATATGGATTTCATTAATCCACCTATTTAAGTCTTTTCTTTCAAATTTTTTCGATTTATTTGTTTTACTTTTTTGGAGATTATATGCCATTTCTGAGTAGCTCATTTGGTATCCATCAATCATTTTACTATCCCACACACTGTGAAGATTAGTGTTTCTTCCAAACCACTTTACATTGATTCTATTTCCTCCCCTATCTTCTTTTTGTCCTAAATGTAATGGTTGATGAAGATCACCTATAAAATGAACAAGTAACTTAAGGTGGAAAGCTTTACTCTCATTATCGCTAGATTTACTCTTCAATACATCAATACATTTATTTATAGCTATAAATAAATCACCATCTTCAGACTTTATTGACTCAGAGTAATCTTCTTCCAAATCAAAATTTATGAAATGCCAAGAATAGTATTTATCATATCTATCATCTGATTTTATTTCATCAGCATAAACTGAAATATCTGCAAGGGTTTGACCATCTAGAATTTTTGAAATTTCTTCTTTAGTTTTTTTTGAAATATTTTGTTCAGCAATTTCCCCAACAACTCTATGGCCTGTTGGTCCCCAAATTGTTGAATTTGTATTACCAAATAATAAAAAAATTAATATTACAAAATTTTTCATACTTTAAAATGGATATATCAATTTAAGATGTTTTTACAAAACTTATGCTAATTTTGTGTTAGAAAAAAATAATTTGAAAAACACCTGCCTCTATATATTTATTTTTTTATTTCAAACCTTTATCCTTAAATCTCAGGAGGTAACTGTTAAATATACTGAAGATAAAATTGAGATTGATGGATCTCCTAATGATTCAGCATGGAAAAATGCTGATGTAGCCTCCGACTTTTGGCAGTGGAGACCAACTGATTCAGTTAAAGCAATTAAACAAACTGAATTTAAAGCTTTATTTGACAAAAAAAATCTATATTTTCTTGTTAAAGCTTATACAAAAGAAAAGAAATTTACAGTATATAATTTAAAGAGAGATTTTGAAACTAAAAGTGCTGATTATGTTCAATTAATATTTGATACTTTTAGTGATGCATCAAATGCTTTTAAATTTCAAACCAATCACCTCGGATTAAAAGGAGATATGCTTCTATCCTCTGTCCTTTCATGGGGAGATAGCAGNGGGATGAATTCTTCATGGGATGCAATATGGGAGGTAGAATCAAAATTATATGATGACTCTTATATAGCAGAAGTTAAAATTCCACTTAATCAACTCTATTTTTTAAATGGATCAAAGAGCTGGAGATTTAATATTTATAGGAGTGACACTCAAACTATGGAACATTCAAGTTGGGCTAAAACTCCACAAAATCAAAGAATAGGTGATCTTGCTTTTATGGGAAAAATTAATTTTGAAAAACCTCTAGGTGAGTCTAAAAAACCCATTTCGTTTATTCCATATTTTAATGGNATTACTGGCAGAAATTTTGTTCAAGAAAAAAGTTTAAACAATTTTGAATACGGTCTAGATATGAAAGTACCAATAGGTAATTCTATTAACGTTGATCTAACTTTTAACCCTGATTTTTCTCAGGTTGAAGTTGATGATCAGTTAGTAAACTTAAGTCAATTTGAGCTTAAACTGCCTGAAAAAAGACAATTCTTCACTCAAAATTCTGATCTATTTACTGACTTTGGTCAACAAAGAGATGCTGANCCTTTCTTCTCAAGAAGAATAGGAATAGCAACAGATTTAGATGGAAATACTATTGAGAATAAAATAATCAGAGGGTTTAGATTAAGTGGAAAAATAAATGACAAGTTAAGAATAGGATTATTAAATGTTTTAACAGAGGAAGATAAGGCTAATGGAATCCCTCAAAATAATAGTACACTATTTACTATAAGAAATAAAGTTTTTGCTAGATCTAATTATGCCTTCTTTTTTATTAATAGAGAGAATACAAAAAATTATGATTTTGTTGAAAATCAAAAAAAGTATAATAGGGTATTTGGATTTGAATATAACCTAGCTTCTGAAAATGGTGAATGGAGTGGCAGAACCTTTATTCACAAATCTATTACTCCTGAAAAAAATGATAAAAATGCATCATTTGGAATGAGACTATCAAAGAATACACGTAAGCACTACATTAGTATGGGCGGTTCATATGTTGGTGATGACTTTAGATCAGATCTTGGATACTATAGAAGATATGGGTTTATAAAACTTACTCCATTTTATCAGTATAGGATATACCCAAAGAATAGCACCAAAGTACTTAATTATGCTTTACAGTATTATTCTGCATATGTCATTAGACCAAATAAAAAAGAAAGATTTGAGGGAAGATGGAATATTTCATCTTTTGAAATAAAATATTTAAATCAAAGTGAGTTTGAAATTAAGCAGAATATAAAGAGGGATTATCTATATTATGATTTTGATCCAACTAGAACTGAAGGAGCAACTCCTCTTCCTGCTAATAATTTTTATTCTTATACTGATTACGAAATTGCATATAGCACTCCTGACAAGAATTTATTTAGTATCAGATCAAAAGTTAATTATGGAGATTTTTTTAATGGAACAAAGTTTTCAATTAATAATGAGTTAAATTTTAGAGTACAACCTTATTTTAATACAAGTCTAAAAATAAATTATGATTCTATTGAACTTCCAGAACCCTACCCAAGTAGAGATATTTGGTTAATTAGTCCAAAATTTCAATTTACTTTTAACAAGAAAACTTTTTGGACCACATATGTTCAATATACTAATCAATCTGAAAATCTTGGAATTAATTCAAGGCTTCAATGGAGGTTTGCACCCCTATCTGATTTATATCTAGTATATAATGATAACTATTTCACTACTGGATCGATTGAACCTCAATTCAGATCAATTAATTTGAAATTAACGTATTGGATTAATTTATAACTATGAATAATCGAATAAATAAAATATTACTTCTCCTATTATCTATTACAATTACTTATAGCTGTAATAATAGTGAACCAAATAATTATATGTCAGTAAGTGGTAAAATTGATGGGTTGAGAAAAGGCAAGTTATATCTACAACAATTTGTTGACTCAGTTTTTATATCAATTGATTCAACTGAAGTAAATAATGAATTTGAATTTAATCTTAGCACATCCATAAACGAACCTGATATATATTATTTATACCTAGATAAATTTGACGGAGACTCTCTTAATGATAGGATAAAGTTTTTTGGTAATAGTGGTGAAATAGTAATTAATTCAAGATTAAAGACTTTTGATACAAATGCTGAAATTTTAGGATCTGATAATCAAACTTTAATGGAAGAATATATATCAATCATAAGAAAATTTAATTTTGAAAATCTTGATCTTCTTGAAATATACTATGACTCACAAATAAAAGGAGATAATAAAAGATTTGATTCAGTTAATAATGCAATAAATAACTTAATTAAAAGAAAATATCTCTACAGTTTAAACTTTGCAACTACTAATGCTGATTATGAGATTTCTCCTTTTATTGTTACTACTGAAATCCCAGATGCTAATAAAGAATTATTAAAACAGGTGTATGATAAATTTAATGACTCTATAAAGGTTAGTAAATATGGTAAGTTATTGATGGAGATAATTAGTAACTAATTTCTATAATAGAATATCTTATTTTTTTTATATTTTTATATTATGGGATTAAAAACAAAACGATATAGACCTTCAAAAACTTCAACACGCTTTTTAGACCAATTAGCAAAAATTTTGAGTTTTTCACCTTCAAAAACAAGAAGAGAGATAATCAAACAAAAAAGAAGGTAAATTTTTATCCAGAATATTCCACAAAATTTCTAGGAGTCTCGAAAAGAGTTATTTTAAGCTTATAATCAGATTTAAAATACTTTATTAACCTATCATATATTAAAATAGTTATATTCTCAGCAGTTGGATTTAAATTTTTAAATTCTGGAATATCAAGATTTAAATTTTTGTGATCAAGATAGTCTTCAACTTCTTTTTTAATTATATCCTTCAATTTACCTAAATCATAAACATATCCTGTTTCAGGATTTACTTTTCCAGTTAAACTAACTGTTAAATCATAATTATGGCCATGGAAATTTTTATTAGCACACTTACCAAAAACTTTTTCATTTTCTTCATCAGACCAATCAGGCCTATAAAGTTTATGAGCTGCATTAAAATGAGACTTTCTACTTATTGTAAGGTTCACTTTTTAAAATTTTTATAAAAATAATCAAATGCTATAACAAACCATACTGTATAATCTTCTTGATTTTCATTTATATCTTTTTCTATTTCCTCAAGTGACATCCATTTCCAGTCTTCTACTTCATCTTTATTTATAATAGGGTTTCCATTAAAATTTCCTATTAATACATGATCAAATTCATGCTCTGTAAATTCATTTCCTAAGACTTCCTTATAAGTAAATTCAAATTCTTTTTTGAGTTCTGTTTTAATTCCCATCTCTTCATATAACCTTCTTTTACCTGCATCAATAATATCTTCTCCATCTATAGGGTGGCTACAACAAGTATTTGTCCACAACCCTGCAGAATGATATTTTATTAAAGATCTCTTTTGAAGTAAGATCTGATTTTTAGAATTAAACAAAAAGATTGAAAATGCTCTATGGAGTATTCCTTTTTGATGAGCTTCCAATTTAGGCATTAAACCTATTTGGTTACCACTCTTATCAACTAAAACTACTTTTTTTTCAACCATATATATAAGTTAAATTAATAATTTAACTCTTCTTCTTCTTTATTAATAAGTAAACTATTATACTCTTCTTTAAGACCAACCAAAATATTATCATGTTTTCTATTCCCTGTACCTGCGGGAATTTTATGTCCAACAATAACATTTTCTTTTAATCCTTCTAAAGAATCATTTTTACCATTAACAGCAGCCTCATTAAGAACTTTAGTTGTCTCTTGGAAAGAAGAAGCAGATATAAAAGATTTAGTTTGAAGAGAAGCTCTAGTTATTCCTTGTAATTGAGTAGAAGCAGTTGCTGGTTTTGCATCTCTAGCAGAGACTAGTTTTTTATCATCTCTTTGTAAAATTGAATTTTCATCACGAAGTTGGCGTGTTGAAACTAATTTACCAACCTTAAATGTTTCACTATCCCCAGATTCTTCAACTACTTTCATTCCATATAAGGAATCATTGTGAGAAATAAATTCATCTTTATACGTTAACTGATTTTCAAGGAATAAAGAATCGCCTGGATCAATTATTTTAACTTTTCTCATCATTTGTCTAACTACAACTTCAAAATGCTTGTCATTAATCTTAACACCTTGGAGTCTGTAAACTTCTTGTACTTCATTCACTAGATATTGTTGAACAGCAGCAGGACCTTTTATATTTAGAATATCTGTAGGTGTTATAGATCCATCAGACAAAGGCATCCCCGCTTTGATGAAATCATTTTCTTGAACTAATATCTGATTCGAAAGTTTTACTAGATATTTTTTAACATCTCCAAATTTGGATTCAACTACTATCTCTCTATTACCACGTTTAATCTTACCAAATGATACAACACCATCAATTTCAGAAACAATAGCAGGATTAGATGGATTTCTTGCTTCAAAAAGTTCAGTAACTCTTGGAAGTCCACCAGTTATATCTCCTGATTTTCCAGATTTTCTTGGAATTTTTACAAGTATTTTTCCTTTAGTTATTTTCTCTTTTTCATCAACCGTAATATGAGCTCCAACAGGTAAATTATATGATCTAAGAGTAACACCTTTAGAATCTTGTATCAATAATGTTGGTATTAATTTTTTGTCTCTAGAATCAGTTATAACTTTTTCTTTAAAACCAGTCTGTTCATCAATCTCAACCTGATAAGTCTTTCCAATTTCAATATTTTCATAAACTATTTTACCAGAAAATTCTGAAACTATAACACCGTTAAAAGGATCCCATTGACAAATTAAATCTCCTTTTTTTATTTTTTGTCCATTTTTTATACTTATATAAGATCCATAAGGAATATTATTGGTACTTAAGACATTCTTAGTATTATTATCTATAATTCTTATCTCACTTGTTCTTGATATAACAATATTATTATTATTCCCATCATTATCTTTTACCTTGACAACTTTTAAATCATCAATCTCAGCAACTCCTTCAAATTTTGAAATCAGAGAGCTTTCTTCAGAAATATTTCCAGCAACTCCACCAACGTGAAAAGTTCTTAAAGTTAATTGAGTCCCTGGTTCTCCAATAGATTGAGCAGCAACTACACCAACAGCTTCTCCTATTTGAACTAATTTACCTGTAGAAAGATTTCTTCCATAACAATTAACACAAATTCCTCTTTTAGTCTCACATGTTAATGGAGATCTAACCTCTATTGATGTAATAGGAGTTGACTCAATTTTATTAACAATCTCCTCATTTATTTGACTTCCAACTTCAACTAATACTTCATTATTTGTAAAATCTACAACTTGATTTAATGAAACTCTTCCTAATATTCTTTCTCCTAAAGTTTCAACAATCTCTTCATTTTTCTTTAGTGCTGAAACTTCTAGACCTCTTAATGTACCACAGTCAAATTCATTAACAATTACATCTTGTGAAACATCTACAAGTCTTCTTGTAAGATAACCGGCATCAGCTGTTTTTAACGCGGTATCTGCTAATCCTTTTCTTGCTCCATGAGTTGAAATAAAATACTCAAGAATAGAAAGTCCTTCTTTAAAATTAGATAAAATCGGGTTTTCAATTATCTCGCCACCACCAATATTTGATTTTTTTGGTTTAGCCATTAATCCTCTCATACCCGTTAATTGTCTAATTTGTTCTTTAGAACCTCTAGCTCCAGAATCAAGCATCATATAAACAGAGTTAAAACCTTGCTGATCTTCACTTATTTGTTTCATTGCTAGCTCTGTTAAAGTCGCATTTGCAGATGTCCAAACATCTATAACCTGATTATATCTTTCATTATTAGTAATTAATCCCATGTTATAGTTATTTATAATTCCATCAACCTGAGAATTAGCATTATCAATTAAAGTTTGTTTTTTTTCAGGAATTATTATATCTCCTAAACTAAACGACAATCCTCCTTTAAAAGCAAAAGAATATCCTAAATTTTTTATTAGATCTAGGAATTCAGAAGTTTCTGGAACACTTGTAAATTGAAGTATTTTTCCTATTATTTCTCTTAAATTCTTTTTAGTTAGTACTTCATTAAAAAAACCTGCTTTTTCTGGGACAACTTCATTGAAAAAGATTCTACCAGGTGTAGTTTCAATAATTTCAGAAATAGATTTACTTCTTTTATTATCATATCTTAAAATTCTACATTTTATATGAGCATTTAAATCAACTTTATTCTCATTATAAGCCATTTTAACTTCTTCAGATGAGTAAAAAGTCAGACCTTCTCCTATTAGTTTTTTATTCTCATCCGATTTTCTTGACTTAGTCATATAGTAAAGTCCTAGAACCATATCCTGAGATGGGACAGTAATTGGTGATCCATTAGCAGGGTTAAGGATATTATGTGAACCTAACATCAATAATTGAGCCTCAAGAATAGCCTCTGGGCCTAATGGAAGATGAACAGCCATTTGATCTCCATCAAAATCTGCATTAAATGCAGTACAAGTTAATGGGTGAAGCTGGATAGCTTTTCCCTCAATTAATTTAGGTTGGAAAGCCTGTATTCCCAATCTATGAAGAGTAGGTGCTCTATTAAGAAGTACTGGATGACCTTTAAGAACATTTTCTAGAATATCCCATACAATTGGCTCTCTCCTATCAATAATTTTCTTGGCAGATTTAACAGTCTTTACAATTCCTCTTTCAATTAGTTTCCTAATAATAAAAGGTTTATAAAGTTCTGCTGCCATATCTTTAGGGAGTCCACATTCATATAATTTCAATTCAGGTCCAACTACAATTACAGATCTTGCAGAATAATCTACCCTTTTCCCTAATAAATTTTGTCTAAATCTTCCCTGTTTACCCTTTAACGAGTCAGATAATGACTTTAATGGTCTATTTGATTCAGTTTTTACAGCTGATGATTTTCTTGTATTATCAAATAGTGAATCAACTGATTCTTGAAGCATTCTTTTTTCGTTTCTAAGTATTACCTCAGGTGCCTTAATTTCAACCAATCTTTTTAATCTATTATTTCTAATAATTACCCTTCTATATAAGTCATTTAAATCTGAAGTTGCAAATCTACCTCCATCTAATGGTACTAGAGGTCTTAATTCAGGTGGAATAACAGGTATTACCTTAACTATCATCCACTCTGGAAGATTTTCTTTTCTTTGATTTGCTTCTCGAAAAGATTCAACAACTTGAAGCCTTTTAAGGGCTTCTGTTTTTCTCTGTTTTGAAGTTTCATTGTTAGCTTTATGTCTTAATTGATAAGATAATTCTTCTAAATCAATTCTAGATAAAAGTTCAATTAAACACTCTGCCCCCATTTTTGCAATGAATTTTTTTTCATCACTATCATCTAAAAATTGATTATCTGCTGGAAGTGTTTCAATAATTGACAAATATTCTTCTTCAGTTAGAAAATCCATTTTATTAATAGGCTCACCTTCAGCATTTTTAGCTTCACCAGGTTGAATAACAACATATCTTTCATAATATATTATCATATCAAGCTTTTTTGATGCTAGACCTAAGAGGTATCCAATTTTATTTGGTAATGATCTAAAATACCAGATATGAGCAACAGGAACAACTAGACTAATATGACCAACTCTATCTCTTCTAACTTTCTTTTCAGTTACTTCAACTCCACATCTATCACAAACAATTCCCTTATAACGGATTCTTTTATATTTTCCACATGCACATTCAAAGTCTTTAACAGGTCCAAATATTCTTTCACAAAAAAGACCATCCCTTTCTGGTTTGTGGGTTCTATAATTTATTGTTTCTGGTTTAAGGACTTCTCCTTTAGAATTTCCAAGTATAACTTCAGGAGATGCTAAACCAATGGAAATTGTGTTAAATTTTTTTCGAGTTATTATTTCATTATTTTTTACCATATTCAAAATAGATATAATTAATTTTATTTTTCTACAAGCCTAATATCTAAACCTAATCCTTTAAGTTCATGCATAAGTACATTAAATGATTCTGGCAGCCCAGGTTGAGGAAGGTTCTCACCTTTTACTATTGCCTCATATGTTTTAGCTCTTCCCACAACATCATCTGACTTAAGTGTTAATATTTCTTGTAGAGCACTTGAAGCACCATATGCTTCTAGAGCCCAAACTTCCATTTCTCCAAAACGTTGACCACCAAATTGAGCCTTACCTCCAAGTGGCTGTTGTGTAATTAAACTATAAGGACCAATTGATCTNGAATGCATTTTATCATCAACCATATGGCCAAGTTTTAGCATATAAATAATTCCAACTGTAGCAGCTTGGTCAAACCTTTTACCAGTTCCTCCATCGTAGAGGTAGGTATGACCAAATCTTGGCAGTTCTGCTTTATCTGTTAATTCATTTATTTGATCAAGAGTAGCACCATCAAAAATTGGTGTTGAAAATTTCTTACTTAATTTTTTACCAGCCCAACCTAAGACAGTTTCATAAATTTGACCTATGTTCATCCTTGAAGGAACACCAAGTGGATTCAGAACTATATCAACTGGAGTACCATCCTCTAGAAAAGGCATGTCTTCTTCTCTTACAATTCTTGCAACAATTCCTTTATTTCCATGTCTTCCAGCCATTTTATCACCTACTTTAAGTTTTCTCTTTTTTGCAACATAAATCTTTGCTAACTGTTTAACTCCTGGTGAAAGCTCATCNCCTACAACTATAGTAAAATTCTCTCTTCTTNGAGATCCTTGAATATCATTTTCTTTAATCCTATAATTATGTAATAAATTATTAATAAGACTATTAGTACTGTCATTTGTAGTCCATGCACCTTTTGTTAAATGTGTATAATCATCAATATTTTGAAGTATTTTTTGAGTATATTTTTTCCCTTTTTGTAATATTTCTTCCCCTAAATCATTATATACTCCCTGACATGTCTTTCCATTTACTACACTAAATAACTTCTCAATTAGAACTNCCTTTATATCATTTAGAATTTCTTCATATTTAGAGTTCAAATTTTCTAAATCAACTTTATCTTGACTTCTTCTTCTTTTATCTTTAAAGGACCTTACAAATAATTTTTTATCAATAACAATCCCATTAAGAGATGGAGGAGCTTTTAAAGATGCATCCTTAACATCACCTGCCTTATCTCCAAAAATCGCTCTCAAAAGTTTTTCTTCAGGAGTAGGATCTGATTCACCTTTAGGAGTAATCTTACCAATTAATATATCTCCAGGGTTAACTTCAGCACCAACTCTAATCATTCCATTTTCATCTAGTTCCTTAGTCGCTTCTTCACTAACATTTGGNATATCATCTGTAAGTTCTTCAGTCCCTAATTTAGTNTCTCTTACATCAATAGAATACTCATCAATATGAATTGAGGTAAATATGTCTTGTCTAACAACACTCTCTGAAATTACAATTGCATCTTCAAAATTATAGCCTTTCCAAGGCATAAAAGCTACCTTAAGATTTCTTCCTAATGCTAATTCACCATTTTTAGTAGCATACCCTTCACATAGAACTTGTCCTTTAATAACTGTATCTCCCTTCTTAACAATAGGCCTTAAATTAACACAAGTACCTTGATTTGTCTTTTTAAATTTAATAAGATNATATGTTTTTTTATGTTCATCAAATGATAGTAATTTCTCCTCAAANATTAAATTATGATTAATTATAATCTTATTAGCATCAACAAATTCAACATTACCTGCCCTCTCTGCATTAATTAAAACTCTTGAATCAGATGCAACAGCTCTCTCCAGNCCTGTTCCTACAATAGGAGACTCAGGTTTTAATAGAGGGACAGCTTGTCTCATCATATTAGATCCCATCAATGCTCTATTGGCATCATCATGCTCCAAGAAAGGTATCAAAGAAGCTGAAATCGATGCAATCTGATTTGGTGCCACATCTGTATAGTTTATCTTATCAGGAGATACAACTGGAAAGTCTGCCTCATCTCTTGCAATAACTTTTTTTGAAGTAATCTTTCCATTTTTNTCTATATCAATATTTGCTTGAGCTATTAAATTATTCTCTTCTTCTTCTGCTGTTAAATACTTAATCTTAGATAGATTAATTTTTCCATNTTTAACTTCTCGATATGGCGTCTCAATAAATCCTAAATTGTTAACTCTTGCATATACTGCCAAAGATGATATTAGACCAATATTTGGTCCTTCAGGAGTTTCAATTGGACATAGTCTNCCATAATGGGTATAATGAACATCTCTAACCTCAAAACCTGCTCTTTCCCTNGATAGACCACCAGGACCAAGAGCTGAAAGTCTTCTTTTATGAGTTAACTCAGCAAGAGGATTTGTTTGATCCATAAACTGAGATAATTGATTAGTACCAAAAAAAGTNTTTATAACTGATGATAAAGTCTTTGCATTAATTAGATCAATTGGAGTGAAAACTTCATTATCTCTAACATTCATTCTTTCCCTTATTGTTCTTGCCATTCTTGCAAGACCAACTCCAAATTGAGTTGAAAGTTGTTCCCCAACAGTTCTAACTCTTCTATTAGATAAATGATCAATATCATCTATTTCAGCTTTAGAATTAATCAATTCTATTAGATACTTAATAATAGTAGTTATATCTAGTCTAGTAAGAGTCCTCTCCTCTATATCAACATCTAGATTAAGCTTTTTATTCATTCTNTATCTTCCAACTTCTCCCAAGTTATATCTTTGATCAGAAAAGAAAAGTTTATCTATAATACCCCTTGCTGTCTCTTCATCTGGCGGCTCAGCATTTCTAAGTTGCCTATAAATATATTCTACTGCTTCTTTTTCAGTATTTGTTTGGTCCTTTTGAAGTGTATTATATATGATAGCATAATCTGAAAGATGANAATCTTCTTTATGAACTAAAATAGTCTTTACATCAGCATCTATAATTTGTTCAATATGTTCCTTCTCAATTANTGTATCTCTATCTATTATTATTTCATTTCTTTCAATTGAGATAACCTCTCCAGTATCTTCATCAACAAAATCTTCATGCCAAGTTTTTAAAACTCTAGCAGCAAGCTTTCTATTAATTACTTTTTTTATTGCTGCTTTAGTAACTTTAATTTCTTCAGCTAGATCAAATATTTCAAGTATCTCCTTGTCTCCCTGGTAACCAATAGCTCTGAATAGAGTTGTAACGGGAAGTTTCTTTTTCCTGTCAATATAAGCGTACATTACATTATTAATATCAGTTGCAAATTCAATCCATGAACCCTTGAAAGGAATTACTCTAGCAGAATATAATTTTGTTCCATTTGCATGGAAAGATTGACCGAAGAAAACACCAGGAGATCTATGTAATTGAGAAACAACTACTCTCTCTGCACCATTTATAATAAATGTACCACTTGGAGTCATATATGGTATAGATCCTAAGAAAACATCTTGAACAATTGTTTCAAAATCCTCATGTTCAGCATCTGTACAATAAAGTTTAAGTCTAGCTTTTAATGGAACTGAATAAGTTAATCCTCTCTCAATACACTCTTGTATTGAATATCTTGGAGGATCAATAAAATAATCAAGAAATTCTAATACAAATTGACTTCTTGCATCAGTAATAGGGAAGTTTTCTTTAAAAGTATTAAATAATCCCTCTTCAACTCTTTCATCAGATCTTGTTTCTAATTGAAAAAAGTCTTTAAATGATTTTATCTGTATATCTAAAAAATCTGTTGCTANATTAGCACTTTTAGAATTAGCAAAATTTATTCTTTGATTATTTTTTTTTGTCATCTTTTATTATTTCAAATTAGATAATACAAGGCTAGGCCTTTAGGATNTATNAATCCTAAAGGCCTAAAATTGATTTATTTTAATTTACTTAAGTTCAACTTCAGCTCCAGCTTCTTCAAGAGATTTCTTCAGTCCTTCAGCGTCATCTTTAGATACTGCTTCCTTAATGTTACTAGGAGTATTATCTACAAGATCTTTAGCTTCTTTTAAACCTAATCCTGTTAATTCCTTAACCAATTTAACAACTGCAAGTTTTGAACCTCCAGCTGATTTAAGAATTACATCAAATTCAGTTTTTGTTTCAGCTNCAGAGTCTCCACCTGCTGCTGGACCTCCTGATACTGCGACAGCTGCAGCTGCAGCTGGTTCAATACCATNATCTTCTTTTAGAATATCAGCTAGTTCATTAACCTCCTTTACTGTAAGGCTAACAAGCTGGTCTGCGACTTTTTTTAGATCTGCCATTATTAGAGTTTTTAATTATTAATTTATTTNTTTTTCACTTGATTTTTTTTACTAAGAATCTTCAGCTTTCGGTTCTTCCTTTGCTGGCTCTTCAGCTTTCAGTTCTTCCTTTGCTGGCTCTTCAATTGCTGGTTTTTCTTTTAGTGTCTTTACTAACCCTGCAATTTTANCACCACCTGATTTAAGAGCTGATATAACATTTTTTGCTGGAGACTGAAGCAAACTGATAATCTCACCAATTATTTCTTCCTTAGATTTAAGTGTAGACAGAAAATCTATCTGTTCATCTCCTATATATATATCCTCATTAATAAAAGCACCCTTTAAAATAGGCTTATCTCCATCTTTTCTAAACTTTTTGATAACTTTTGCAGGTGCATTTCCATAATCAGAAAACATTATAGATGTATTACCTTTGAGGTGTTCTTTAAGTTCGCCAAAATCAACACCAGACTCTTCCATTGCACGATGTAGAAATGTATTCTTAACAACCGATAACTTTACATTCGAGTTAAAGCACTCTCTTCTTAACTTATTTGTTTGAATAGAATCAAGACCAGCAATATCAGTCAAATAAAGTGTCTTACACTCTACAAGATCATTTTTCAAGTCTTCAACAACTTTAATTTTTTCTTCCTTCTTCATTATTTCTTATTCTACTTTTGTTTCTATTGCAATCCCAGGACTCATAGTACTAGATATAGAAATACTTTTTACATATGTTCCCTTTAAGGATGATGGTTTTAATTTTACTATTGTGTTTATTAACTCATTTGCATTGTCTTTTATTTTATCAGCTGTAAATGAAACTTTACCTACTGAAGCATGAATTATACCCGTTTTATCAACTTTAAAATCAATTTTACCACCTTTTATATCCGTAATTGCTTTTCCAATATCCATTGTTACTGTTCCTGTTTTTGGATTAGGCATTAGACCTCTAGGACCTAAAACTTTCCCTAAGGGGCCAAGTTTTGGCATAACACTTGGCATAGTAACAATTACATCTACATCAACCCATCCGTTTTTTATTTTGTCAATAAATTCATCAAGTCCAATATAATCAGCTCCTGCTTTTTTTGCTTCATCTTCTTTATCTGGACTAACTAATGCTAATACCTTTAGAGATTTACCAGTTCCATGAGGAAGAGAAACTACTCCACGAATCATTTCATTAGCATTTTTAGGATCGACTCCTAATCTTATTGCCAAATCAATTGATGAATCAAATTTTGTTGTAGTAATTTCTTTGACCAATTCAGAAGCCTCATCCAAGCTATAAAATTTATCTAGATCTATTTTCTCTAAAGAGAGTTTTCTGTTTTTAGTTGCCTTTTTCATTATTTACTAACCGGAGGTTGTTCTCCATTTACTTTAATACCCATTGATCTAGCAGTTCCTGCAACCATTCTCATGGCTGAGTCAACTGTAAATGCATTTAAATCTACCATCTTATCTTCTGCTATTTTCTTAATTTGGTCCCATGAAACAGAAGCAACTTTCTCTCTGTTTGGTTCACCAGAACCCTTTTTAATTTTTGTTGCTTCTAAAAGTTGAACTGCAGCTGGAGGCGTCTTAATAACAAAATCAAAACTTTTATCTTTAAAAACACTAATTACAACAGGTAATATTTTACCAGGCTTATCCTGACTTCTAGCATTGAATTGTTTACAGAACTCCATAATATTAACTCCAGCAGCTCCAAGAGCTGGTCCAATTGGAGGCGCTGGGTTTGCTGCTCCTCCACGAATTTGAAGTTTTAATACTTTTTCTATTTGTTTTGCCATATTTAATTATATTTTTTCAACTTGCATATAGCTTAATTCAAGTGGTGTTTTTCTGCCAAATATTTTTACCATGATTTCAAGTTTTCTTTTTTCTTCATTAACGTTATCAATTGATCCTGTAAAACCATTAAATGGACCATCGATAACTTTAACACTTTCTCCAATATTGAAAGGAATAGAAATCTGTTCACCAGATATTGCAAGCTCATCAACTTTTCCAAGCATTCTATTAACTTCAGAAGTTCTAAGAGGGATCGGTTCGCCACCTTTAGTCTCTCCTAAAAACCCTAAAACATTTGTTATGGATCTGATAATATGAAGAATCTCACCAGAGATATCAGCTTTAATCATAATATAACCAGGAAAATATGTTTTCTCTTTTTGAACTTTTTTACCTTTTCTAATTTGAATAACCTTTTCAGTGGGAACTAGTATATCTTCAACTTGACTATCAAGACCTACTCGAGCTAACTCAGTCGTAATGTATTTCTTAACCTTAGCCTCTTGACCTGTTACAGCCCTAATCACATACCACTTTTTATCTGTTACGCTTACCATAGTTAACTTATTAAATCAAAATACACTTTTATTACTCTTGATAAAATAGAATCTGCTGCCCATATGGCTAAAGCAAAAATCACAGAAAAAACAATTACCAATCCTGATAAATTCAAAAGTTCTGAACGAGGAGTCCACTTAACATTGTCCCTCAGTTCAGTTAATGACATTTTAATAAAGTTTATAATCGATCCCATCCTGTTTTTGTGCACGGGTTGAGAGACTCGAACTCCCGACACCTGGTTTTGGAGACCAGTGCTCTACCAACTGAGCTAAACCCGTTTATATTTGACACAAAAGGCGTCAATCAAATTGAATGACACCTTAGAGTTAATTAAACTTTGTTTTTATTAATCCAAAATTTCAGTCACCTGACCTGCTCCAACAGTTCTTCCACCTTCTCTAATAGCAAATCTTAGACCTAAATTTAACGCAATAGGTGATATTAACTCAACAGTAATAGTCAAATTATCACCAGGCATCACCATCTCAACACCATCAGGAAGCACAATATTACCTGTAACATCTGTAGTTCTAACATAGAACTGAGGGCGATAATTGTTGTGGAATGGAGTATGACGACCACCTTCTTCTTTTTTCAAGATATATACCTCAGCCTTAAATTTAGAATGAGGTGTAACAGAACCTGGTTTACAAATAACCATTCCCCTACTAATATCTGTTTTTTCAATACCTCTTAATAGAATACCAACATTATCTCCAGCTTCACCTCTATCAAGAATTTTTCTAAACATTTCAACACCAGTAACAGTAGATTTAAGTTTTTTAGCACCCATACCAATGATATCAATTTCATCACCAGTATTAGCAACACCAGTCTCAATTCGACCAGTTGCAACTGTTCCTCTACCTGTAATAGAGAACACATCCTCTACCGGCATTAAAAAGTCTTTTTCAGTATCTCTTTTAGGAAGTTCAATATAATTATCAACTTCTTCCATAAGTTTCATAACACTTTCTACCCATTTAGCTTCTCCATTTAAAGCTCCTAATGCTGATCCAAGAATAACTGGAGTATTATCTCCATCATATTCATAGAAAGAAAGTAAATCTCTTACTTCCATTTCAACAAGTTCAAGCAATTCGGCATCATCGACCATATCAGCTTTATTTAAAAATGCTACAATTCTAGGAACACCAACTTGTCTTCCAAGAAGTATATGTTCTCTAGTTTGAGGCATTGGTCCATCAGTAGCTGCAACAACAAGTATTGCACCATCCATTTGGGCAGCACCAGTAACCATGTTCTTAACATAATCAGCGTGACCTGGACAGTCAACATGAGCATAGTGACGGTTAGCAGTTTCATACTCTACGTGAGATGTATTAATTGTAATACCACGTTCTTTCTCTTCTGGAGCATTATCAATTGAATCAAAACTTCTAGCTTCTGATAATCCAGCATCAGCTAAAACCTTTGTTATTGCAGCAGTTAAAGTAGTTTTTCCGTGGTCAACGTGTCCGATAGTCCCAATATTCAAGTGGGGTTTTGATCTATCAAATTTTTCTTTAGCCATATAACAGTATTTTTCTTGTTTTTTTACGAGTGCAAATTTATAAACTTTTTTTGTATAACCAGGGCTTCTTAAGGTTTTTTTTATAAAAAATAATATATTTCATATATTTAGAATCTTAAACAAAAAAATATTTAATTATGAATGCATCAAAAGCCAATTTAATTAATTCTATTTCTCTTATACTCCTCGGATTATGGGGTTATATAGACAGTTCTGCATATACAGCTTTAATACCTGTAATGGCAGGTGGTATACTATTAGCTAGCACAAATAAAATTGAAAAAGGGAATAAACTTATAGCCCATCTTTCTGTTATTTTAACAATAGTTATTCTTGTTGCTCTTATTGGAATGAGACTACCTAAATCAATTGATCAAGGAGGTATTGGTCTTTACAGGGTTATTGGAATGATTGCTACATCATCCATTGCTGTTTTATATTTTATAAAAAGTTTTATAGATAACAGAAGGTCAAAAAAATAATTATTTGAAAAATTTTAATAACTATTTCTTCCTACTTATTCTATTGGGTCTCTTCTATTCATGTGGATCTATAAAATTTACTAATGATTATATTACATCAACTTCTTTGAAAAAGGCTACTGAGCCTTCTTTATTAGAAAGACAAAACTGGTATAATCTTGATATATCAGATGATTCAATTCCAGGAATGAGTGTAGATAAGGCATATAATGAATTATTAAAAGGGCTTAAAGCAGACACCGTTATTGTAGCTGTTATTGATACTGGAATTGATATATATCATGAAGATTTACAAGGATTAATTTGGGTAAATGGAGATGAAATTTCTAATAATGGTAAGGATGATGATAATAATGGATATGTTGATGATATTCACGGCTGGAATTATTTGGAAGATGCATATGATGAGACTCTAGAGATGACAAGATTATTAAGAGATGGGATCAAAAACAACAGAAAATACAATGATGCAAAGTCTGAAATTGATGCTAATATTAACGAATCGAATGATAATCTCACTCAATATAAAGGTTATGTAGAAGGGTATAAAAAATCTAAAAAAATTATATCTAAATATTTAACCAATGATGATTTCTCCTTAGATGACTTAAAAACAATTGTTGATGACTCTCTGTCAGAAGATATTTTAAATGCAAAGGAATTTCTTACATCTTTTATGTCAATAGACATTTCTTTAGATTATTTAATTGAAGGAAAGAATTATTTTGAAGAACAATCAAAGTATCATTATAATGTAAACTTTAATGGGAGAAAAAGTGATGATAATATATATGATATTAATGATATAAACTATGGAGACTACAAAGTAAATAATATCAAATCCGCTGAGAGTCATGGGACACATGTATCAGGAATTATAGCTGGACTAAGAAATAATTCTTTAGGAAATAATGGCATAAATAATCATGTAAAGATCATGGCACTTAGGGCTGTTCCTAATGGAGATGAGTATGATAAAGATATTGCTAGGGCAATAATTTATGCAGTTGATAATGGGGCAAAAATAATTAATGGTAGTTTTGGAAAATACTATTCTTCAAATCCAGAATGGGTAATTGATGCTATTAGATATGCTTCACGAAAAGATGTTTTGATTGTTCATGCTTCAGGGAATGAATCAAAAGATTTAGACAAAAATAATAATGACAATTATCCTAATGATCAGTATTTTGGAAATAATGAGTTCTCTGATACATTTATTAATGTTGGCGCATCATCAATCAACTATGATAAAAATATTATTGGATCCTTTTCTAACTATGGTAAACAAAATGTAGATATCTTTGCTCCTGGAGTTAGCATTTATTCTGCTCTGCCAGAAAATAAATATGAGTTCCAAAGTGGAACTTCAATGGCGGCTCCATCAACAACAGGAGTTGCTTCATTAATTTTTTCATATTTCCCTAATCTTTCTGCAAAAAAAGTAAAAGAAATAATAATAGAATCTGGGATAAATATAGATTTTGAAATTGATGGAACAGAAAATGATGCCAAAGTTTCATTTAAAAATCTATCTAAATCTGGAAAAATAGTAAACGCCTACAATGCATTAATATTAGCATCTAGAAGTAAAAGAAAATGATTACTTCAATTTAAGCTAACTTCTTTATTTGCTAACTGACCACAAGCTGCATCAATATCCTGACCTCTAGATCTTCGAATGGTGACTATAATCTTTTTCTTTTCTAATTCATCTTCATAAAGCTTAATAGTTTTGGTATCAGCTGTTTTAAAATCATCATTACCAATGCTGTTATATTGAATAAGATTTACTTTTGAAGGTACAATTTTACAAAAGTCAATTAATGCATTAATATCACTTCTGGAATCATTTATACCTTTCAAAACTATATATTCATAAGTTATTCTTCTATTAGTTTTTTTATACCAGTAGATGAGAGATTCTTTTAATTCAATTAACGGAAAATCTTTTGTAAATGGCATGATTTTGTTTCTGACTGATTCTATTGCTGAGTGAAGTGATACGGCTAAATTAACTTTTAATGATTCATCTGATAATTTTTTAATCATTTTTGGAATCCCTGATGTAGAAACTACTATCCTTTTCTGAGAAATCCCAAGTCCTTTTTTTGAGCAAATTAAATCTATAGATTTTATTAAGTTATTATAATTCATTAAGGGTTCACCCATTCCCATAAAAACAATGTTTGATAGTGATCTATTAAAATACTTTAAACTTTGATTATTAATTGTTACTACTTGATCATAAATTTCATCGGGATTAAGGTTTCTCATCCTTTTTAATTTTGATGTAGCACAAAACTTACAATCAAGGCTACATCCAACTTGAGAAGATACACATGCAGTAGTCCTATCTTCTGTTGGAATTAATACTGATTCAACTGTGTAGTCATCAAAAAGTTTTACGGCATTTTTAATTGTTCCATCAGAACTTTTTTGAATTTTATCAACTTCAATATGATTAATGACAAAGTTAGTATCTAACATAAGTCTTAAATCCTTTGATAAGTTTGTCATATCATCAAAAGAATATGTAGATTTTTTCCAAATCCATTCATATACCTGTCGACCTCTGTAAGAATCAAATCCTTTGTCTATAAAAAATTCAATTATTTGATCTTCAGTTAAACTTCTTATATCAATTTTCATTTCGATGGTAAATTTAAACTAATTCGTTAGATTTGCGAGATATGAAAAATTCTTATGCTTTAGTTACAGGCGCAACCTCTGGAATAGGACTTGAAATATCAAAATATCTTGCTAAAAAGGGATACAATTTAATTTTAGTGGCACGAACAAAAGATAAATTAAATTATATTTCTAAAGACTTATCTCAAAAATATAATGTGGAATGTGATTATTTTCCATCTGACCTCAGTGAGATTAAATCTCCCGATGATATTTATAATTTTACTAAAGAAAATCATTATAATATTAATATTCTGGTAAATAATGCTGGGTATGCATTACCAAATGCATTTCATAAAAATTCTATGGAAGAAGAAGAAAAATGTCTGAGAGTTCTTGGAATATCTGTTATTGCACTTACAAAAAAATACATCAATGATATGATATCAAATGGTGGTGGTAAAATAATGATAGTTTCATCTGTTGCAGCTTTTGCACCAGCTTCATCTCTTCAATCTCTTTATGGACCTGTCAAAACTTTTATGAATAGATTTAGTGAGTCTTTGAATTTTTACAATAATAAGGGTATTACCTCTACTGCAGTTTGTCCAGGGTATACAGTCACTAACTTTCATACCGCAAGTGGTGTTCAAAAAGAAATGGATAGTGTTCCAAGTTTTTTAAAAAAAAGTGCTAAAAGAATTGCAGAAGAAGGAGTTGAGGCTATGCTAAAAGGTAAAAAAGTTTGTGTTCCGACAAAAACATGGAAAATCATTGTGTTTCTATTATCTATACTTCCCAAAGGTTTGTTTGAATTGATAAGTGATTTTTTTGCACCTGGCAGATATAATGATGTCTAATAAGATCTTAAAAACCCACCATCAATTGGGATCGCAGTTCCAGTAATATAAGAAGCTTTGTCTGAGGCTAGAAATGTTGCTAACTCTCCCATTTCGGATGGCTTTCCTAAACGATTTGATGGTATTGATTTTTTGATGCCATCGAGAATTTCAGAAACAGGAATATTCATATTCTTTGACTTTTGCTCATTTAAATGTGCTAAGTGTTCCGTATCAATAAATCCAGTTATAATACTATTAACTGTAACACCGAAAGGGGCAAGATCAACTGAAAGGCTCTTCCCCCAAGTTACAACAGCTGCTCTTATGCTATTTGATAGAACTAAGTAATTTAAAGGCTCTTTAACAGAAATAGAGGTTAGATTTATAATTCTACCCCATCCTTTTTCTTTCATTTTGTTAATCGCTAGAGATGAAGTATGAACAACACATTTAAATAAAACATCAAAAGCTTTTTGATAATCATCAATAGATTTAGAAAGAGAATTTCCAGCAGGAACACCTTGAGTATTATTTATTAGAATATCAATTTGGTTTTCATTTAAGTAGTCTTCAATAATATTTTTAAATGAATTGAAATCTGAAAAGTCAACTACTAAATAAGAATGTTCTTGAGAATTAGTTGATGGAAGAGTCTGAACTATCTCTTTCATTTTTTTTACATCTCTTGCCATAAGACAAACAGAAGCTCCAGATTCAGCTAATTGTTTAGCAATTCCANANCCNATTCCNTTACTACTACCTCCTACNAATGCTTTTTTTCCAACTAACGAAACCTCCATAACTATAAATCTTCTCTTACTGGACAAAAAATATCCATTATTTTACATGCTGTTATTGCTTTTCCAGAGTGAGGAATGTTTGAAGGAATNACAAAATAGGAACCAGGCATGCAAATATTCTTTTNTCCATTTAATATAAATTCAAACTCACCTTCCAAAACATNCATNATCTGTTCATGAACATGATGGTGNTCATTTAAACTTGATCCTTTATCTATATTCCAGTATACCCATGTTACATTTTCACNATGAATAATTTTACCATGGAAACCAGGCATAATCTCTTTTGATTTAACATCAGTTAAATTCATAGTTTTTAAAGTTAATCTAAATAATAATAAAGTTGAGTNAGAAACTATATTTAAATTGGAAATATATTCCTTTTAATAGGTTCTTATATATTTTGTCTTGATCCATATAAAAAAATTGCCCAATTATACTTGCGTCGTATGAGGAATCNATTTCATATGATATATTAGGTGAAATAAACAAGAATTTAACTCCTTGACCATGCATAATAGCTAATGAAGAATTAATCGCTGGACTTATTTGCTTAGANGCTTGAATTAAATATGAATTTTTGGAAGGCATCAAATTTTTTGGAGATAAGATATTGTCTGTTAAGTTCTCAAGATTAAATNTATCAGGATCGGAAATTCCATTTGANTTATAAAGGTGTGTCGCTAAAATATAGAGTCCATTTCTGAAAGAATAATCTATTGATGTTGAAAAACTGGTTGAATTATCTTGAGNTTTTTTTTTCGAAATAAAATATGTGATTTCACCTTTAAATCCAGCATTCTTTATGTTACCAGCCCACCCTCCTCCTAAAGCTAAATCATCATAATAATTTGCTGCTAAAAATTGAAAATCATAACCTCCCTTATTGATCCTATAGAGAGCTGAAATTACTGAACCATTNTATTTAGAGGGTTTATATACAATATCTAAACTTGATAGGTCATCACCAGTNTATTGAAATCGCAAGACATCTGAACCAGGTCTTTCTATATAATCAAAGTCAATAAAATTGTAAGCATTAAATAGATCATTTGGATTCCAAATTGTATTAATNCCCCAATTAACCCTTTGACGNCCAATGCTTATTTCAATTTTATCAATTTGGTATTTCAACCAAATTCTNTCAATAACTGAATGTATTTTAAAATNTTGACTATCAANAATAAAATTAGATAAATCAATAATNCCTTTATCCTCAAAGATAACCTGAGTTTCACCAAATAATACTCTATTTCTTAAATCTAACCCCACAGAAAAATTATNTCCAATATATCCTCTCATATTAATCCTATTGTGGATTAGATGATTAACTTCAGATTCATTATCACTATAACCTATATAGGAAGGCAGGTATTTTACATACCCTTGAAAGGAGAAGTCTTTTCTTATTTCTTGACCCTCTAAAAGAAAAAAATTTANTAAGAATATGGAAAGTAAAAAAAATTTATTCATTCCTATCGCTAATAATTTTTCCATCTACTAAAGTTACTACTCTTCTTGCTCTATCAATAACCCTTTGGTCATGAGTGGAAAAAATAAATGTAATATTCTCTTCCCTATTTAATCTAGACATAATATCAAGTAAATTAGCTGTAGACTTGGAATCTAAGTTTGCTGTTGGCTCATCTGCTAATATAAACTTTGGCTTTGATGCTAACGCTCTTGCAACTGCTACTCTCTGCTGTTGACCACCAGACATCTTATTTGGTCTTCTGTCTGACATATCTAGCATCTCCACCTTTTCTAATAATTCAATTGATCTTTTTGTCCTTTCTTCTTCNTTATAACCTAGCATTAACATAACCATTTCTATATTCTCTTTTGCAGAAAGGACAGGTATGAGATTATATGATTGGAATACAAATCCTATATTATTTAATCTAAACTTGATTATTTGATTGGATGAATATGAAGAAATCGATTCTCCGTCAACAGTAACCCCTCCTGAAGTACAACTATCCAGNCCTCCTATACAATTAAGTAAAGTAGTTTTTCCAGAACCAGAAGGGCCAACTACAGCTGTGAATTCTCCATCATAAACTTTCATGCTAATATTATTTACCGCTTTAACTTCTAATTCTCCTTGCTTATATATCTTACTTAAATTTTTTACTTGTATCATAATTAATAATTTATATTTATTTTGTTGCTTCTACAGGGTTGATTTTTAAGGCTCTTATTGCTGGAAAAATTGATGATAAAAATGATATCAATATTACCANAACGCTAATATTAAAATAATATTCATTGGGAAGTTTTAAATAAATTACAGATCCAACACCAAAATTTTCAAGACCAGACTGAACAACGCTAAGGTCTATTCCTTCTATACCAAAATAATTAATAGTTATGTAAGAAATTAATACACCAAATGGAATGGCAATTAATGATAAAAAAATGGTTTCAAAACAAATCATTAGAAAAATATAATATCTTGTCATTCCAATTGACATAAGCATTCCTAGTTCTNTTTTTCTTTCAAGAATTGCCATAAGCATTGTATTGATGATCCCAAAAGATAAACCAAAAAGAACTATTAGCATGAATATATATAAAAAAGAACTCATCGTTTTATTTGCATAGGCTAGTTCTACAGCAATTTCATCCCAACTCTCAACTTTATAGTTACTNTTAAGAACCTGCAAATCTTTTTTCAAGGAATCTGTTAATCCATCTTCTATTGTTGTGATTGCAATCTCATGAAACCCTTTTAAATCTGGAATATTATAATAAAGAGACTTCTGGTTTACAATAATATTATTATTATCAAANATTGAATTTCCAGATTTAAAAATACCTTCTACCCTAAATAGTAAAGATGTTATATCTCCATTNAAGTCTTGAAAAGTTATTACTACTTTAGATCGAAGCCTTAAATTCAATTTATCTGCTAATTTCTCNCCAATTAACATTGTGTTATTCTTAGTCGATTTAAAATAGTTTCCTTCAATAATTTTTGAATTTACATTAGAAACATTAATATCTGTGTCAGGATTAACACCTAATACGTTCACACCGTGAGAACCTGTAGAATTCGATAACATGCCATTTATCATAACCCTTTTAGAATAAGCTTTTACTCTTTTGTCTTTACTCAGCATTTCATCTATAGACTCATGATCATCAATAAATCGATCTAGAGAATATTCCTCTGCAAATCTTGAGTCATGGACTTGAATATTTGCTAGATAAGTATTAATAGCATTATCCATCCTTTGATCATTAAGCGCAAACATTAATGATAGGATTAATAGTCCTCCAGATAATCCCATTATTACTGATAATATAACTACTGTGCTCCTGCTCCTATTTCTCCAGACATTTCTCCAACCAATTTTTATTATAGTTAATAAATTCATTTTCTCATTGCATTTACAGGGTTTAACATAAAAATTTTTATTGCAGGATAGATAGAAATAAACACTGAAACAAAAAATATAATAAGGGCATGTGATATAGGTATATCCCAACTAATAGAAAATGGAACTATAGCATCAAAACCAAATTCAGCCATAGCCTCATCCATTCCTTCACCGAATTCTACTAAGTTAATTGGATTTTTGTTGAAATAGTATGCAATAGGCCTTGACAAAATAATTCCAATTGCAACGCCTATGGAAGAAAGCATGATTGTTTCTAAAAAAATTATAAGAAAGAGTTTAATTTTACTCATGCCTATAGATACTAATACTCCAAATTCATATTTTCTTTCTTCAGTCATCATAAGTACTGTGCCAAACATACCAAAGCATACAACTATATATAAAATAAATGCCATGATTAGACCTCCTACATTATCAGCTGTAATCATTTGGTCTATCTCCGGGAGGATTTGCTTCCAAGTCATAACCTCATAATCATTTGAAAGAACATTATCTATTTCTTTTGCAATCTTTTTTTCTTCATAGTACTCAGCTTTATCTATAACTAAATGTGTAACAATATTCTCTGACGATATATAGTCGTTTAGTGACTTTATATCCATGAATATCACCAGATTATTTAACTGAGGGTTTTTTAAATCAACTATCCCGGTAATTTTATATTTTCCTGCTGCCATCATTCCCTGGTAACCTTGTCCAAAAAGAATTAAAGTATCTCCTAATTCAGCATTAAAATACCTTGCTATACCCTCCGCTAAA
This sequence comes from Flavobacteriaceae bacterium, assembly GCA_002729755.1. Lineage (GTDB taxonomy): Bacteria > Bacteroidota > Bacteroidia > Flavobacteriales > Flavobacteriaceae > Marisimplicoccus. Next base: position 45,806 of record PBYT01000006.1, on the reverse strand, counting down.
AGGACTTCATTATTATGGCTTAGATATAACGATCCTTTTACAATCCTTTTGTTCCAATCTGTTATTAGTTGTTCCTGATTAATGTCAATACCATTGATAATTGCTCCTTTGGATTTTTCATCTTTTGATACAAGGGAAAACGTTTGAACACGCTGAACAACATTTTCAACACCTGGAATAGAAGTTATTGTATTAATTAACTTATCATCCACTTCCATAGAATTATCAAGACTTTGTTTTTCCCAATAACCATTAGCGTGAATCTGTACATAACCCGAGTATGACTCAACAACCGTCTTTATAATGTTGTCATAGAAGCCAAATTGCATACTGCGCATAACAATTATAAGAAACAATGCTCCAGAAATTGAAAGAGTAGATATTAAAGTTCTTTTCTTATTTCTCCAGATATTTCTCCAAGCAATCTTAATTATCATTTAAGGTTTCTCATATAATTTGGCATAAATATCCGCTGATTTATAACAATATCAAATTTCCAAACTATCCTTTCTATAATAGTTTTGTTGCCATCTTTATCTAGAGGAATAAATTCAATAATTGCAGGAAGCTTTTTTCCATCAAAATTCTTTATTAATTTGCCAGTCATTATGCTTACTAATTCATCATATTCATCATAAAATTCTGTTTTTAACTGCATATAATCATTCTTATCTATCCACATTATTAGCTTACCCCATACTACAGGAGCATCTTCTTTTGGAATTAACTCAATAATCCAGCAATCTAATCCATCTATAGTTTGTTCACCGATTATAGAATTGGAATAATCATTGGTTACCGATGATCTTTGAACAAGATCATCATTTGTAAAGTCTGTTCCCATCCAATTCTGCATCATCATTGATGGAGGTAATTTAATTGTTCTTTCTATCGAAGGAATATAATTCCATACCTCATTCCCTCTCTTTAAAAAAACGGTTCCCTTTTCTTTGGCAGGTGATAGAACTAGAGAAACAAAATATTCATCTCCAATTGACCATCCTTTCATCACCATTTCTTTTTTCCACTTTGGTCTTATAATTTTTATCGCTATTTCCGTATAAGATGATGTAATTCCCCTTATTTTTTCTTCAGAGTATTTTAAAATTTGATTAGCATCTTGGGAAAAAGATTTGGATATAGAAATAATAAAAATAGAAATAAAGAGAAGTAACCTATTCATATTTAAAGTTACATTTTTTATAGAAAATTTAATAAAAAATGAATATGTTTATAAGACTTTTTACATGGTTTTGTCTTTTACACACAATAAAATTAATTATGACAGGAAATTTTGAATTATTAGATTATTTAATTTTTGGACTTTATGCAATCACAATATTAGGTATTGGTCTTTGGGTTTCTAGAGATAAAGGAGGTCGTCAAAAAAGTGCTGAAGATTACTTTCTTGCTAGCAAATCATTACCTTGGTGGGCTGTAGGTGCTTCATTAATCGCAGCAAATATATCAGCAGAACAATTTATTGGTATGTCTGGATCTGGTTTTGCTTTAGGATTAGCTATTGCTTCATATGAATGGATGGCGGCAATTACTCTATTGGTAGTTGGTAAATATTTCTTACCAATATTTATTGAGAAAGGGCTTTATACTATTCCTGAGTTTATTGAAAAAAGATATAGTGCTAACCTTAAAACTATACTAGCAGTTTTTTGGATTGCTTTATTTGTATTTGTTAATTTAACAACAGTTCTCTATTTAGGTGGTAAAGCACTGGATACAATAATTGGAGTTGGTGATGGCGGTATACTTCTTAACAGTATAATAGGGCTAGGTTTATTTGCAGCTGCTTACTCATTATGGGGTGGCCTAGCTGCTGTGGCATGGACAGATGTTGTTCAAGTTATAATTCTAATTTTTGGAGGTTTATTAATGACATATTTTGCCTTATCAAATGTAACAGACTCAGGAAGTTTTATAGATGGTCTAAGTTATGTTTATAAAAAAGCTCCTGAACGATTTTCAATGATTCTTTCAAAGGGAGAAATTATCACTCCTAACGGTCGTGATGCATGGTTAGATCTGCCAGGATTGGCTGTTTTAATTGGAGGTATGTGGGTGGCTAATTTATATTACTGGGGGTTTAATCAGTATATCATCCAAAGAACACTTGCTGCAAAGAGTCTAGCTGAAGGTCAAAAAGGAATTGCTTTCGCAGCATTTTTAAAACTTATTATTCCAATTATAGTGGTACTGCCGGGAATTATTGCATATGTAATGAATCTAGATGACTCAGGAGCTTTAACTATTGCTTCAGTTGATCCTGGATTTATTGGTACTGCTGGGAACTTTGCAAATGATAATGCTGCTCCTTGGCTTATAAAAAACTTTATTCCTGTTGGGGTTAAAGGATTAATTCTAGCTGCACTAGCTGCTGCAATTGTCTCTTCATTAGCATCAATGTTAAATTCTACATCTACAATCTTTACAATGGATATATATAAATCACACTTTAATAAAAGTGCTGATGATAAAACAATGGTTAAAGTTGGAAGAATTACTGTTATTGTAGCTTTATTAATAGCAATGTTAATTACTCCACAATTAGGAAGTTTAGGTCAAGTATTTCAATTTATACAAGAATACACAGGTGTGGTAAGCCCTGGCATTTTAGCTGTATTTTTAATGGGTCTATTTTATAAAAAGGCTACTAATAATGCTGCTATTTGGGGTGCGATCCTATCAATTCCAATAGCAATGTATTTAAAGGTAGCCCCAAAAGGCTGGAGTGATATACCTATTTTTATTGATCTACCTTTTTTGAACCAAATGATGATAACATGTATTGCAACCTTATTTATTATTGCTGGTATTAGTTATTTTGAAGGAAACAAAATTGATTCAAAAGGTATTCATCTTTCAAAAAAACTATTTGCTACAAGTCCTACTTTCAATATAGCTGCTTTTTCGATTTTAATGATTACAAGCTTTTTATATGCTATTTTTTGGTAAATCAAACCTAAAAGGAGGAGGAAAGAAAATATTAAAAATAGCACTCTTTTGAAATATTAAGCTATATTTGCACAATTATAAATATAAATTTTAATTATGCAAGGTACTGTTAAGTTTTTCAACAATTCAAAAGGCTACGGATTTATCAACAATGATGAAACAGGTAAAGATTGTTTCGTTCACGTTAACTCTTTAAATGGAGTTGAGATTAAAGAAGGTGATAAAGTAGAATTTGAAGAAGAAGAAGGGCAAAGAGGTGTTCAAGCTACTAACGTTAAGTTAGCTTAAGCTATTGGACAAACTCTAAGTTTTTACTCTCCAAATATAAAACAACTCTATTTTTTAATAGGTTTTAATAAGCACAATTAGTGTGATGTATCTCTGTACATTATATTCAAGCAATATTCAAACTCCTATTTGTTGATACAATTATCAAATCTGGGAAGTATTGATTTGATTATGAGCCGATACCGATAGTCGAAATCGGGACCTCTTCCTTACCAAGGAAACGCTCTACCCCTGAGCTATATCGGCAATTGTAGAGCGGGAGACGGGGGTCGAACCCGCGACATTCAGCTTGGAAGGCTGACGCTCTACCAACTGAGCTACTCCCGCATTAATTTGTGGGGAGAGCAGGATTCGAACCTGCGAAGTTAAAAACAACAGTTTTACAGACTGCTCTCGTTGGCCACTTGAGTATCTCCCCTAAAATCAAAATTTCAAAGAGCCGATGGAGGGACTCGAACCCACGACCTGCTGATTACAAATCAGCTGCTCTAGCCAGCTGAGCTACATCGGCTTGAAACAAAACCGATTGCAAAATAAATGCTTTTTTTGCCCCAATCAAAGCAAAAATCTAAAAATAATGAATAAAATTGCTACTTTGCTCTAGGATGTGTTTTCTGAAAAACTTCTTTTATTTTTTCCATACTTGTATGGATATAAATTTGAGTAGCAGATAAACTTGCATGACCTAAAAGCTCTTTAACAGAATTTATATCAGCGCCCTCATTAATTAAATGAGTTGCAAAACTATGCCTTAATACATGAGGAGTCTTTTTAGTTTTAGATGAAACCAATTTAAAATATTCTGAGACAGTTCTATAGACAAATTTTTCAGATAATCTATCTCCTTTATTTGACAGAAATACTAAATCATGATTTAATTTAGAAATTACATAATTTCTTTCAGTTATATATTCCTGAAGTAGATTTCTGATTTTTGGTAAAAGAGGAATTATTCTTTCTTTATTCCTTTTTCCTAAAACTTTAACTGTTCCAGATTTTAAATCAAGATTACTTTCTTTTAACTCTATAAGTTCAATCCTCCGAACACCAGTGAAATAGAAAAATGAAATGATTGTCTTTTGAAGTTTACCCTTATATGTATTAGGAAAATAATTACTATCTAATAAAGAAGTAATCTCTTCTTTAGAGAAGGGAACCTGGATCTTTTTTTTCTGCTTTAAAGGCATATGCTCTTCTAAAGGAGATCTTTTTATTGAATCAATTTTTATCAAAAACTTATAAAATGATTTAAGAGATGATATTTTTCTATTAACCGTTCTATTAGAATTGCCATTATTAACCAACTCTACTATCCAAGACCTTATTATTGAATAATTAGATTCCCCAATATTCATGTTATCGAAATTCGATTTTGAAAACTTTTCGAAATCTTTTAAATCTGTAAAATAAGCTTTAATCGTATTTGGAGAATATGATTTCTCAAGATTTAAGTAATCTATAAATTTATTAATTATCATCTACATCAAATTTACGATGTATTTGAAAAAGTTTGAGGTAATTAAAGGTTTTCTTGATCTTTAAGTTTTTGAACATAACGAGCCTTAAGAATCTTTGTTCTATGTTCAACAGATGGCTTAACAAATTGCTTTCTCTCTTGTAATGATCTCTTAACACCAGTCTTATCAAATTTCCTTTTGAATCTCTTAAGAGCTTTATCAATATTTTCGCCGTCTTTAATAGGTATAATTAACATTCAGTTCTATTTTGGTGGCAAATATAAAGAATTGTATTTAATCTTAGCTAGATTTTTTTGCTGAAATTGCATTAAGATACTTTTCAAGCTCTTTTTTAACTTTTGGGAATAATATAAATAAACCTATCATATTAGGAAAAACTAAAGCAAGAATCATTGCATCAGAAAATGCCCAAACAGATGACATATCACCTGCAGCACCTATAACTATAAATACCAAGAATAGTAATTTATATGTAAGGTCTGAAACTTTTCCTTTNCCAAANACATACACCCAAGACTGAAGNCCATANTANGACCATGAAATCATAGTAGAAAGAGCAAATAAAACAACTGCTAAAGCTAAAAATGGACCAGAAAAAGAAATATATTCAGAAAAAGCTGCAGATGTCAAGCCAGCACCTTCTAACTCTTGACCTCTTACCATAACAGCTGTTGAACCTTCAACAAGGTTTCCATAAGTAAATAAGCTATTATCACCATTAAATATTATAATAACAAGGGCTGTCATTGTACAAATCACAACTGTATCAATAAATGGCTCAAGAAGCGCCACAATCCCTTCAGATGCAGGGTAACTTGTAATTACAGCTGAATGTGCAATTGATGCAGAACCAGCACCAGCCTCATTTGAAAAGGCAGCTCTTCTAAATCCTTGAACTAAAACACCTATAAATCCACCAACAGCAGCAGTGGGGGCAAAAGCCTGATTAATAATCATTGCAAAAGCATCATCAACAACTGATAAATTAGTAAAAATAATATATAGACAGGCGAGGACATACATAACTGCCATAAATGGTACAATTTTTTCAGTTACAGAAGCTATTCTTTTTATTCCTCCAATTATAATTATACCAACCACTATCATCATTATTATTCCAATAATTGTCCTAGCGCCACCACCGCTAATACCAAAAAGACTAACCATTTGCAAAGCAGCTTGATTTGACTGTGCAGCATTTCCACCACCAAAGGAAGCCCCTATACATAAAATCGCAAAAATTACAGCAAGTGTCTTTCCTAATTTTGCAAAACCCTTTTCTTTTAAACCTTTTGATAAATAATACATTGGACCACCATAAACTGTTCCATCTGAACCAACATCCCTATACTTAACTCCAAGTGTACACTCTACAAACTTTGTTGACATTCCAATCAATCCACATAATATCATCCAAAAAGTAGCACCAGGACCTCCGATTGCAATAGCCATAGCAACACCGGCAATATTACCATTCCCAACTGTNCCAGANACNGCAGTTGCTAAAGCTTGAAAATGACTTACTTCTCCCTTTTGGGATCTTCTATCATCATCAAGATCATCATATCTTCCCATTACAGTTTTAATTGAAAGTCCAAAGNGTCTTATATTAATAAAGCCAAAGTAAAATGTGAAAAATGTAGCTCCACCAACTAATAAAAAGATTATAGTTGGTATTCCTGTTCCAAAAAATTCATGTAAAATAAGCNCCTCCCAAAAACTTGATATAGGCTGAAATGCTTCATTTATTNTCTCATCTATTCCCATTTGATCTTGTANATNCATAATTATAANTCGAAAACTGTTTTTCTATTAATTATTATTAAGTCTTTTATCTTGANTAANAAAGCAAAGGTCAAATATAAAATAAATCCTAGGACAAGAGTAAAAAAAGAAAGATAAATAAAAAACATTCTAATTTTTCTTGGATATACACCTATAGTNTNAGANANTCTTNGACAAACATTCATTCCATACTTTTCAAAAAANCTATANAGTTTCTTCATNTNTTANTNTTNAACNTTTGGTCCNTCCCACTCTGAAATTCCTCCTAATAAATTNTAAANATTATTNATNCCAAATGTCTTCATTATTTGACATGCTTGAACACTTCGTATTCCTGAATNACAATAAACATAATAATTTAAGTCTTTATTAAGATTTTCCAAAGCNTCAAGAAAACTCTTTGGNTTTTTAATATCAATTAATGTAGAATTAGGTATATGAGATTNNTCATATTCNTCTTNNGTTCTTACNTCAAGAAGAAATGCTTTTTCATCATTTTCTAACTTGNTTAATAATTCTTCTTGATTTAAATCTATCATTTGAAATTTTTTCGAATTTAATTTAAANTTNTTAATAAAATANGTTTCATTTGANAAAAATTTTGCATGAGTNCTTTATTATTCTATATTTGTNGCAATGAAAACTAATAATTTTGNTTGGTGGATTNNGAANAGTTAACTGTTCGTGAATNAACCTTACATTATATATTATATAGGCTTGTCTNGCGACAAGCTTTTTTTTTTGCAATTATGAGAAAATATAAATTAAATACTTATCATAAGAAGATTATAGCTGATACTATAACTCCTGTTGAAGTTTATCTTAAAATAAGGGATGTTTTTCCTAATAGCTTGTTACTTGAAAGTAGTGATTACAGGTCTTCAAACAATAACTTTTCTTTTATATGTTTTAATGAAATCGGATCTATCAAAATCAAGGATTTTGTTTTACAAGAAAAATTTCCAGACGGAAAGACCTCATCAGAAGAATTAAAACAAAGTGTAAATATCCCTGATATCATTCATAAATATTTAGACAACTTCGATATAGATCAGAATGAACATACATTTGTAAATAATGGGTTATTTGGTTTTGTTTCTCATGAGGCTATAAAATATTTTGAAAATATTTCCTTGTCTGAAGATAAAGAAGACCTTAATATCCCCGATATATTTTATGGGTTATATCAAAATATAATAGCTATTAGCTTATTTAATCATGAGGCTCATATTTTTTGCAATTCATTTGATAAAGAAAATAATATAGAAACTATTGAAAATATATTAATTTCTAAAAGCTACCCTGTTTTCAACTATAATAATGTTGGAGAAAAAACTTCAGATATATCAGATAATGATTTCATAGAGTATGTGAATAAAGCAAAATCCCATTGTAAAAGAGGAGATGTATTTCAACTAGTTTTATCAAGAAGGTTTAAACAAAAATTTGAAGGTGATGAATTTAATGTATACAGATCTTTAAGATCTATAAACCCTTCACCATACCTATTCTTTTTTGATTACGGTGATTTTAAAATATTTGGAAGTTCCCCTGAAGCTCAAATTATAATAAATGATGGAATGGCAGAAATTCACCCTATTGCAGGAACTTTTAAAAGAACTGGTAACGATATAAATGATAAGAAAATTGCAAAAGATTTGTTTAAAGATCCTAAAGAGAATTCAGAACATGTTATGTTGGTTGATCTTGCTAGAAATGATCTAGGAAAAAGTGGAAATAATATTAAAGTTGAAAAAAATAAAGAAATCCAATTTTATTCGCATGTAATTCATTTGGTTTCAAAGGTTACCGCTATATTAAAAAAGAATTCTAAAACTTTTCAAGTTGTTGCTGATACATTTCCTGCAGGAACATTAAGTGGAGCTCCAAAACATATGGCACTTAAATTAATTGATAAATATGAAAAAGTTAATAGAAACTTTTATGGCGGAGCTATAGGTTATATTGATTTTAAAGGAAATTTTAATCATGCAATTATTATTAGATCTTTTTTAAGTCAAAACAACATATTAAATTATCAAGCTGGTGCGGGTATTGTTATTGATTCCCAACCTGAAAAAGAGCTACAAGAAGTTTATAATAAACTAGGTGCTCTAGATAAAGCTTTAAAAAATGCAGAATTAATAAAATGAAAAAAGTATTTCTTATAGACAACTATGATTCATTTACTTATAACCTTGTATCTTATTTAGAAGAGCTAAATTGTGAGGTACTAGTTAGGCGTAATGATAATATAGATATTAAGGAAATTGATGGTTATGAGAACATAGTAATCTCTCCTGGACCGGGAATTCCAAGTGAATCGGGAGATTTAAAAGAGGTTATTTTAAAGTATTCTCAATCAAAAAACTTTTTAGGAGTCTGTCTTGGACAACAAGCTATAGCTGAAGTATTTGGAGGAGAAATTGAAAATCTGGATACTGTATACCATGGAGTTGCAACGGAAATTGAAATTATAAAAGATGATTATATATTTTCAAATCTTCCTAAAATTATTTCTGTTGGAAGATATCATTCATGGATAGTAAAATACCCATTACCAGATGATTTAGAAGCGACATCATTTGATAAAAACGGAAACATCATGTCCTTAAGACATAAAAAATATAATATAAGAGGGGTTCAATTCCATCCAGAGTCAATTCTTACTCCAAATGGAAAAGAAATTCTAAAAAATTGGGTGAATAATTCATGAAAAATATTTTAAACAGACTAACAAAATATCAAACACTTTCTAAAGAGGAATCAAAACAAATTATTATTGATATCTCCGAAGGAAAACTTAATAATAGTCAAATATCAAGTTTTTTGACTGTCTATATAATGAGAAACATAACTCTTGATGAGTTGGAAGGGTTCAGAGAAGCACTTCTTGATCTCTGTATACATATAGATTTAAATCAGTTTGATGCAATAGATCTTTGTGGAACAGGAGGTGATGGAAAAGACACTTTTAATATTTCAACATTAGCTTCATTTGTAACTGCTGGAGCAGGTGTTAATGTAGCAAAACATGGAAATTATGGAGTTTCTTCAGGATGTGGCTCAAGTAATGTATTAGAACATCTTGGAATTAAATTTACAAATAATGAGAACAAACTTCAGGAGTCTATAGATAAATCTGGAATTTGTTTTCTCCATGCTCCTTTATTTCATCCTGCAATGAAAAATGTTGCTCCTGTTAGGAAAGGACTAGGTTTAAAAACAATCTTTAATATCTTAGGGCCATTAGTTAATCCTTCTAAACCAAATAAGCAAATTGTAGGGGTTTTCAANCTTGAACTTGCTAGAACTTATAATTACTTTTTCCAGAAAACTAAAAAGAAATATAGTATTATCTATTCATTAGATGGATATGATGAAATATCATTGACCGGAGANNCCAAAATATATAATAATCAAAAAGAATTTATTTTAAAACCTGANCTACTTGGATTGGTTCCAATTAATGCAAATGATATAATTGGAGGTAATGAGGTTGATTCTTCAGCAAAAATATTCATGAATATTCTAAACAACAATGCAACTGAACAACAAAAGGATGTTGTCTGTTCTAATGCAGCAATAGCTATTTCAACATCTAAAGGAATTAGTTTAACTGATGCTTTTAACTTGGCAAGGGAATCTATTGATTCCAAAAATGCATTACAATCATTTGAAACACTTAAAAAAATTAATCAATGAATATTCTAGGTGAAATTGTAAAACATAAAAGGAATGAGTTGATATCTCAAAAGCTAAATTCTACAATTAAAGAATTGGAACAAAGTGAATCTTTCAAAANAAAGTGTAGATCTCTTAAAAGTTCAATTTTAACAAGCAAATCAGGAATTATTTGTGAATTTAAGAGAAGATCTCCATCTAAAGATATTATTAATAATCATAGTAAATTAACAGANGTTGTTGCTGGTTATGAACAAGCTGGAGCATCAGGAATATCTATATTGACTAATGAAAAATATTTTANCGGTTCAACTAATGATATAAAGAAAACCTTAAAAATTATCTCCACACCGATTTTACGAAAGGAGTTTATAATAGATGAATATCAAATTATAGAATCAAAATCAATTGGAGCTGATTCAATTTTATTAATTGCTTCAATTCTNTCTCCAAAGNAAATACAGGAATTTTCTAGTCTAGCAAAAAGTGTAGGATTAGAAGTTCTTCTTGAGGTTCATACTAAGGAAGAACTNGATGCATCTGTAACTGATAATATTGATATTATTGGGGTTAATAACAGNGATCTTAATAATTTTAATGTAGATATAAAAAACAGTTTAAATATAATTGATCAAATCCCTTCAGACTTTGTTAAAATATCTGAAAGTGGTATAAATAATCCTGATTCTGTAGTTGAGCTTAAAAAAGCNGGGTTTGATGGATTTCTAATTGGTGAATATTTCATGAAATCTGATTCACCAAATGATTTAGCTAATAAATTTATTAATCTTGTTGAGAATGAAATTTAAAGTTTGTGGGCTTAAAGAAAGTGCTAATATGCTTGATGTATCAGAATTAAAACCAGATTACATTGGTCTTATATTTTGGAGTAAATCTAAACGATTTGTCAAGGATTCAACTCCTGAATTACCAAATGAAATCAAAAAAACAGGAGTTTTTGTTGATGAAAATTCAGCTGAAATAAAAAATAAAATTAAAGAACATTCGCTAAAGGCCATTCAGCTACATGGAAAGGAATCTCCCTCTTTTTGTAAAAACTTAATGTCTTCAAAAATTGAAGTCATTAAATCTTTTAGTATTGATAATGAATTTGATTTTTCTATAGTTAATGAATATAAAGACAGTTGTAATCTATTTTTATTTGATACAAAATCTGATCTACCTGGGGGGAGTGGAATTTCCTTTGACTGGGAGCTTCTAAAAAAATATAATTTAGAAAAACCTTTTTTTCTAAGTGGAGGAATTGGTATTGATTCTACAAAAAAAATTTTAGATTTATTAACTAACAATCTTCCAATTCATGGGATAGATGTGAATAGTAAATTTGAGAATGAAGATACTNTAAAGGATATAGGTAAATTAAAAGAATTTAAAAAGATATTAAGATTATGAAATATAAAGTCACTAGTGATGGGTTTTATGGCAAATATGGCGGAGCATTTGTTCCAGAAATGTTATATCCAAATCTTGAAGAGCTAAAAAATAATTATAAAAAAATAATAGATCAAAAAGAGTTCAAAAAAGATTATGATAAACTTTTAAAAGAATATGTTGGAAGGCCNACACCATTATATTTTGCTAGTCGACTTTCGGAAAAATATAAAACTAAGATATATCTTAAAAGAGAAGATTTATGTCATACTGGTGCACATAAAATAAATAACACTATTGGTCAGATATTACTTGCTAAAAAACTTGGAAAAAAAAGAATAATTGCAGAAACCGGTGCTGGTCAGCATGGAGTTGCAACTGCAACAGTATGTGCTCTAATGGGAATAGAATGCGTTATCTATATGGGAGCAGTTGACATTAAGAGGCAATCTCCTAATGTTGCTAGAATGAAAATGTTAGGAGCGTCAGTTATTTCAGTAGAGTCTGGAAGCAAAACATTAAAAGATGCAACAAATGAAGCAATAAGAGATTGGATAAATAACCCTCTTACTACTCATTACATAATTGGATCAGTTGTTGGACCTCATCCATATCCAGATATGGTTGCCAGATTTCAATCTGTTATTTCTAAAGAAGTAAAACAACAACTTCTCAAACTAGAAGGAAAAGAGAATCCAAATTACTTAATNGCAAATATTGGAGGAGGTAGTAATGCAGCTGGTCTATATTATGAATATTTAGAAAATGAAAATGTCAAAATTATTTCAGTTGAGGCAGCAGGAGAAGGAGTAAAATCTGGAAAAAGTGCTGCAACTTCTGTATTAGGGAAAATTGGAATTATTCATGGTAGTAAGACATTATTAATGCAAACAAAAGATGGTCAAATAATTGAGCCATATTCTATATCAGCTGGATTAGATTANCCAGGTGTTGGTCCTCTTCATGCGCATCTTCTTGAATCTAAGCGAGCTAAATTTATTTCAATTACTGATCANGATGCAATGTTAGCTGGATTAGAANTTTCTAAACTTGAGGGAATAATTCCTGCAATTGAAACAGCTCATGCATTTGCTNCATTTAAATATTTAGNCTTTAAAAAAGATGACATAATAGTTGTTAATTTTTCTGGAAGAGGTGATAAAGATTTAAATACTTACATAGAATATTTTAATTTATAATGAATAGGATTGATAAAAAATTAAACGACNAAGGAAAGCTTCTATCCATTTATTTTACAGCTGGATACCCTAGCTTAAATGATACTGAAGATATTATTATAAAACTCGAGGAATCAGGTGTAGATATGATAGAAATAGGTTTACCATTTAGTGATCCTCTTGCAGATGGACCTATAATTCAGGATAGTTCTACCCAAGCAATCAAAAATGGAATGAATTCTAATTTATTATTTGATCAATTAAAAAATATTAGATCTAAGGTTTCAATTCCATTAATTATTATGGGTTACTTTAATCCAATTCTTCAATATGGAGTGNAAGATTTTTGTAAAAAATGTAGTGAAATTGGTATTGACGGTCTTATAATTCCTGATTTACCCATTGATTATTATGAAACAAACTATAAATCTATTTTCAAGGATTATGGGTTATATAACTTGTTTCTAATTGCACCTCAAACTCCTGAANAAAGGATTAGACACATTGATAAAATATCAGATGGATTCATATATATGGTAAGTTCATCAAGTGTTACTGGTTCTAAAGATTCTTTTGATTCTGATCAATTGGCTTACTTTAAAAAAATTGAAAAAATGAATCTTTCAACTAAAAGGATTATAGGCTTTGGTATTGGAAGTAAAAATACATATGAAACTGCAACTCAATACTCAAATGGAGCAATTATTGGATCTTCATTCATAAAAAATCTTAAATCAAAAGGGCTTAGTTCAATAAATGGATTTATNAAATCCATCAGAGATTAATTATTGCCTACAGTGGTGCTGTCTATTTTTACTTCAATTTTTATTTCTCTTCTTTCACCATCCTCTGAAATTATTGTATCGATTTTAATATCCATCCCTTTTTCAGATGCTCTTTTAATTCTATCAATAATTGCTTTTGGAAGTTCATCCATATATCTATTAGCATTCGGACCTTTTCCAAATCTCNCTCCTCTTATCATAACNTTCTTCATTTTTTTACCATCATCTCCGACCCACAACATTTTTTTACCATCATCTCCGATCCACTCAAAANCCTCCGAATCATTTATAATTCCTGAAATAACAATGTTTTCATCNCTTTTCATTGAAATNGGACCGTCTTTGTGAAGCCTCATCATATGAATTTTAGAATTAGATTTATTTATTGCTTCTGTAAGATTTTTTGCAGATTCTTTATCTAATTGCAAGTCTATTGCAACTGTCTCTGGGAATTTTACAGAGATACANGAAACNAAAAGTAAGGTTAAAAAAATTAATANTAGTTTTTTCATNATTTTTNGTATTTAANTNNTTNCAAATATAATAATTTTTAAGTACTATNCNNTNCATNCNACANACTNATTATATAAACATCCATTTTCTAGTTAATTTTTATAGAGTGAGATCCAAAATAATTTCTTTGAGCTTGAATCATATTAGTNCTTAATGAATTATTTGATATCTGATTAAAATAGTTCAAGGCATCCGCAAAACAAGGAATAGAAATATCATTTTTTAACGATACAGCAATTATATCAATTAAATCAGATTTAAAATCATTTAGATCTGTAATTATTGTCTTATCATTTAAAATCTTTTCAACTGAATAATTTGAATGAAATAAATTAATTAAACTTGACTTTATTATGCTTCCATTTGACCAAACATTTAATGCTTTTGAAATACTAATATTCCAATTATAACTACTATTTGCAGCATTTATTAAACAAAAAGCTTGAATATAATTTATAATTCTACAAAATTGATAAGCTCTACTTAATGAATTTATATTTATATCAAAACTTTTAGGACTTTGTTTTATTATTTTACTTATTTTATTTCTTTCACCTTTCAGGTTAGAAATAAATCTGGTATCCATAGCTGAGGATAATAAACTTGTTGAGCATCCAAGCTCAATTCCATAATTTAGCATCCACCTTCCTGTACCATTATCTCCAGCTAGATCATCAATCTTTTCGATTAAATATTTATCATCAATCTTTTCTAATACTTTTTTAATTGATATATCAAGTAGATAACTTTTTAAATTTGAGTTATTCCATTCCTTAAAAATTTTAGCAATTTTTTCATTATCATAATTACCTGAATCATTCAATAATTTATAAATAGATGATATTAATTGCATTTCAACATACTCAATTCCATTATGAATCATCTTAACAAAATGCCCCTGATTGGAATCACCAAAAAAATCAAAGCTCGATGATTTATCAATAGTTTTTGATGTAATTAGTGAAAAATCTTTTTTGACTATATTAAAAGCATTAATATCTCCTCCAATCATCATGGATGGGCCATTCAAAACACCTTCTGTTCCGCCTGATACTCCCATACCTAAATAAAGAATTTTATTTTTTTTAGTTTTTAAATGATTATTTGAACTAATAACTGGATTAGTGTTCCCCCCATCAATTAATATATCACCTTCATCCAAAATTTCTAGAAGTTTAGATATAACCTGATCATTTGGTTTCCCATAAGGAACAAGAACTAAAATTTTTCTTGGTTTTTGAATCGAATCAACGAAACTAGATATATCCTTAAAAACTAATGTAGATTTTAATTCAGGATATAATTTTTTAGTCTCAAAAATTGGATTCAGTTTTTTATCAAAAGTCTTATCATATAGTGATAAGCTTATATCCTTAGAAGACATATTTCTTGCCATACTTAATCCTATTCTACCAATCCCAATTATACCCCAGTTACTCATTTTAAAATTTTATGCTTAATAAATTTAACTATATCTTGTGGACTCTCAGTTATGTTTATAAAATTACAATAATCAGGATATTCAATTATATCAAATTGGCTTTGTAATAAATCTGATTGAAAAAAATGATTTTTTCTGTTTTTTAATCTTTCTTGAATTAATCTGAATTCTCCTTTTAAACAAAACCAAAAAATATTTGCATTGATACCACTTATTAATTTTTTTCTGTAATCTTCTTTTAGGGCTGAACAAGCAATTACTATATCTTTATCTAAATTGTTTTTTAATTCGTTATTGATACTCATTAACCATTCCTCTCTATCAATATCATTTAATGATATATTAGTTTTCATTTTTTTTATATTATCAGTTGAATGAAAATTATCACCTTCAATAAATTCAAAACTCAAATTATCAGATAATTTTTTTCCAATAAGAGATTTACCAGATCCACTTACCCCAAATAGTATAATAATTTTTTGCATTAGTTTAAACTTCAAATAATTTGAATTTATCTAACTTATCTTTTACTTCATTTTCAAAATCAAAAACTAGAAAAAACCCTCCTCCTCCAGAGCCACAAAGTTTCATGTAAAAGGAATCTGATTTGAGTCCTTCATTCCATATTTCATTTAATGAATCAGGAATCATTTCATTCATATTTTTATAAGTAATCTCTGAAAGTTTTTTTATTGAATCTCTATAATAATTTGAACTATTTAGAAGATTAGTTATGCATTCGTTAGTTGTATTAATATAAGATTTATTAAAAAAATTGGAAAAATCTTTATCATTCATTTTATTATTAAATAATTCTATCATTTCTTTAGTATTTGATGAGTATTTACTGTCAATTAAATATATCTTAGAATTTAGAAACTTTATATCAGCTAATAATTCAACAACACCTTCAGAAATAAAAATTGGATTATTAAAAAATGAAACTAAGGGATCTAATCCAGATGAATTGCCATGAAAATAGGATTCCATAGTTGAAAATGTTTTTTTTAATTCATACAAATCATCAGTATCTGAATCACAATATTTATCATATATTGCTGCAACTAATGCTCCGCTACTTCCCACTCCAAATCCTTTAGGTATATCACTGTCAAAATAAAGTCCATTAGATATATCTTCTTTTAAAGACTGTAAATTAAATCTCCCTAAATAATTAGTATTAGCTTTTATATATTCAAAGAATTTTTGAATTTCTAAATTTGATGCTTCTACTTTAGCATTCGGCTTATCATTAAGTTTTAATGTTCCATTAAATTTTTTAAATGGAATTGATAATCCTGAAGATTTTTTTATAATGCCATATTCCCCAAAAAGTAAAATTTTTGAATAGAAATATTTATTTTTCATTTAATATTTTTTTAGGTCCATGACCAACCTCATCATCAATATATCTATTTGAAAAACAGTATTGCATTAATTCAACTTTAATAAAATCTGAAATCTTTTTCTTTACATTTTCTGGATAAAGCAAATGTACATTTGAACCTGCATCAAGTGTAAAACAAATAGGAAGTTTTGTCTCAGTTCTAAATTCAGTTATTTTAGATATGACTTTCAAAGTATTCGGCTTTATTAGTATATAGTTTGGATTAGATGTTAGCATTAAAGAATGGATCATTAAAGCTTCAGATTCCGTAATACTTATAAAACCATCTAAATCCCCACTTTTTAATATTTCCATAAGATTTATAACATTTTTTCTAGCTATTTCATAACGTTGATTTGAAAATGGATTTTTATTCATTAATTCATGACCTTCACTACTAGAAATCTCCTTTTGTCCCGGGTTTATTATTAGAATCGTGTCATTAAATTCTTTAAATATTTCATGGGCTTGATTTGAGATATTTATTCCAAATAAATCATTGCTGTTTTCATAAGCTTTTGACTCTCCCCATATAACAACTGGTCCATATAAACTTCTTGATGCACTTCCAGATCCAATTCTTGCGATGAATGATGACTTTTTAAAAAAATATTCATCAGACATTTCTCTATTATCCATCTTTTCAAAATCAACTAAACAAGCTGATAATGCGGCCATTGATGAAGCTGATGATGCAATACCACTACTATGAGGAAAAGTATTATTAGATTTTATTTCTAAATCATGATTTTTAATAAATGGAAAGAATTTTTCAATTTTATTTAAAAACATTAAAGTTTTCTTTTCAAAAGATTCTTGTTTCTCTCCTTCAAATTCAAAGTGAAAATTTGAAATTTTATTCTTCTTCGGTGTTAATGAAAGGCTAGTATTTGTTATTGATTTACTTAATGTTAAACTAATTGAAGGATTTTGTGGAATTTGATTTTCTAATTTACCCCAATATTTTACTATGGCTATATTACTTGGGGCGCTCCATTTAACAACACCATTTAATTTAATGTCTTTTGAATAAATAAAATCTTTTTCATTCATTCTATAAAAATAAAATTTAGTTTATTTTACTAATATTAGTTCTTTTTGCTTCTTTTTTGCTTCCATCAAAACCTTTTACACCGCTAATAGTAGTATATTTTAATATCTTTTTCTTACCAGGATTTAATAAATTATATGCACTGCGACACATTACAGCAGCCTCATGGAATCCGCTCAAAATTAAATTGAGTTTTCCAGGATAAGTATTTACATCTCCTATTGCAAATATTCCTTTAATATTTGTTTGGTAATCAAGACTATTATTAACTTTAATAGAATTATTTTCAATTTCTAAACCCCAATCTTTAATAGGTCCAAGTTTTGGCACTAACCCAAATAGGGGAATAAAATAATCAACCTTGATTTCCTTAGATTCTCCATCAGTATCAATAAAAACTGACTCAAGTTTTGAAGATCCTTTAAGAGAGACAACTTGAGTTGGTGTTAAGACATCAATTAACCCCCTATTCTTTAAATTTTGAACATTTAATATGGATTCTTCTGCTCCTCTAAATCCATTCCTTCTATGAATAAGAATTACCTTTTTAGCAATAGTTGACAAAAATAAAGTCCAATCTAATGCAGAATCTCCTCCTCCAGCAATTAAGACAATCTTATCTTTATATTTTTCTGGATCTTTAACTAAATAATCGATCCCATTATCTTCAAACTTCTCTAGATTATCCAGATTGGGTTTACTTGGAGTAAAAGTTCCAAGACCTCCAGCAATTGCAATAATTTTAGATTCATGCTTTGTTCCCTTATCTGTAGTTACAATAAAAGACCCTTCATTATTTTTTTCTAATTTGACTGCAGTTTCTCCAAGAGTATAACCTGGATTAAATGGTTTAATTTGTTCTAATAATTTTTTAATTAAATCACCTGCAATAATTTCAGGATAGGCTGGTATGTCATATATTGGTTTTTTTGGGTATAATTCAATACACTGACCACCAGGCTGAGCTAGAGAGTCTAGTATATGACATTTCATTTTGAACAAACCTGCTTCAAAAACAGAAAATAGTCCAGCGGGTCCTCCTCCTATAATTAAAATATCTGTTTTAATCATTTAGATAATAATTATACTGAGTTTACTTTTTCAATATGAGGTACATATCTTTTTATTATAGTCTCAACCCCTAATTTAAGTGTCATTTGATTTACTTTACAACCCACGCATGTCCCATGAAGTTTAACGTTGACTATTTTATTGTCAGAAATTGAATCTAAAGAAATATCACCTCCATCTTTTTCTAAAAAAGGTCTTATTTCATCCAATGCTATTAATACTTTTTCTTCTATTTCTTTTATCATGATTTTTTCTTAACTGCTGAACACCCTACTAAATTAGTGATTTTGACAATCTTAGTAGGGGGTAATTCATTATTTCTTTTAATTAATTCTTCAACAAGAAGCTTAGAGATCTCTCTAAATATATTTTCGATTACTGAATTTTCCTGAAGTGATCCAGGTCTACCAAAATCAGAAGCTTCTCTAAGACTTGTAAATATTGGTATTTCACCTAAAAAATTAATATCTAAATCTTTAGCAAGATATTTTACCCCACTTTCTCCAAAGATAAAATGTTTAATTTCTGGTTCTTCATTTGATGTAAAATATGACATGTTTTCAACTAGACCTAGAATTGGAATATTAATACTGTATTGTTGAAACATCTTAATTCCTCTTCTAACATCAGCTAATGCAACATTTTGTGGTGTACTAACTATTACAGCTCCATTTATTGGAAGAGATTGAACTAGACTAAGATGTATATCTCCAGTACCTGGAGGCAAATCTAAAAACAAGAAATCTAATTCTCCCCAATTAGTATCAAAAATCATTTGCTTAAGGGCCTTAGATGCCATCGGACCTCTCCATACAACTGCTTGATCAAGTTTTGTGAAAAAACCTATTGACATTAATTTAATCCCATAACTTTCTACAGGTTCAATTTTTGAAACACCGTCAATTTTGATAGATTTTGGAACATATCCCTCAACATCCAGCATTGTCGGAATAGATGGACCATATATATCTGCATCTAATATTCCAACTTTACATCCCATTTTAGCTAGTATTGCAGCAGCATTAACAGTAAAAGTAGATTTTCCAACCCCTCCTTTTGCTGAAGAAATTGCAATAATTGAGTCAACTCCAGATAATTTTTTATTAACCCTCTCAATCTCAGGTTTAGACACTTTTTTAATTTTTGTGTTAAACTTAATTTTTGCTTTACTGTTAATTCTTTGATGTATTATGTCAATTATTTCTGCTTCTACCTTTTTCCTAGCTTGAAGTGTTGGATTATCCATAATTAAATTAATATCTACTTCAATATCAAATACCATTATATTTGCTACAACACCAGATTTTATAATATTATCTTTCGAACCTGATGAATATACTTCTTCTAATACCTTAGAAATAGATTTTTTATTCAATTCCATTGTTAATAATATCTACAAAGATACTGCTAAGTAGTAATTTAAAATATTATAACCTTGAAAAATTATTTAGGTTTCCAAAATTTTATTTCAAAATCTTGCACCTGATTATCTATTATGTTTATTCCTTCATTTTCTAGTAACTGTTTCATTAAATCATGACCAAAAAAGTGATGTTTTCCAGTTAGAAGTCCATTTCTATTAACTACCCTATGAGCTGGGATTGATGAATCATTATGCGAAGAATTTAGAGCCCAGCCAACAACTCTAGAACTGGATGGTGAACCAATAAATTTTGCTATTGCTCCATATGTTGTCACCTGACCAAATGGTATTTTTCTTACAACCTTATAAACTTTTTTGTAAAAATCATCTTCTAACATATATTAATTTCAGATAAAATATTTTGGTATTATTAACCTTATAGTCGGTCAAGTGTAAAAGAAAAAGTAGTTCCCCTGCCAATTTCACTTTCAACATAAATATTTTCATTATGGGCTTCAATAATATGCTTAACAATTGATAACCCAAGGCCAGAACCTCCTTTTTTTCTAGACCTGGTTGGATCAACTCTATAAAATCTTTCAAATAACCTAGGAAGATGATGTTTTTCAATTCCCTCGCCAGTATCCATAACTCTTATTAAAATTTTCTGGTTTTCTAATTCTTGAATAAAAATCTCAGTTCTACCACCTTCAAGTCCATATTTCAAGGAGTTAACTAATAAATTGGTTAAAACTTGTAATATTCTTTCTTCATCAGCATTAACATAAACTGGAGAGGAATATTCTTTATCAAATACAAGTGATATTCTACTATTCTGTGATTCTATTTCAAGTAAATCAAAAACATTCTGAACTACCTCAACAATATCAAATTTTTTCTTATCAACTATTTTTATACCCGCTTCAAATTGAGTTATTAAATCAAGATCTAATACAATATTTATTATTCTATCAACTCCTTTAGCAGCCCTTTTAAGATACTTATGTCTAACATTTTTATCTTTTAATGCACCATCCATTAGAGTTAAGATATAACCTTGAATAGTAAACAAAGGGGTCTTTAGTTCATGAGAAATATTTCCTAAGAATTCCTTCCTATATGTATCTTTATCTTTTAGAACATTTATTTCTGTTGTTCTAGATTGAGTTTTTTTAAGCAGCTTCTGAGCTAATTGATCAAGGCCCACTTTATCAGATTGAATTTCTGAAAAATAAGATTCAGGTGATATTTCTTCAAGGACTCTATTAATTACATTATTTATATATCTATTAATCAGTACATTAAATAGAATAAAAGATAAAATAAAAAATATAATTATAGTAAACTTTTGCTTACCAATGAAATGTAAAAAATCAAAACTATTGTTAAATTGTATTTCAAAAATTATATAAAGTATGGTTGCCAATATTGTGAAAACTATTGACAATCGTAATGGATATTTATATTTAGTCAATTTTCGAAAAAAACTCATTTATCTGGATTAACGAACTTATAACCAACTCCCTTTATTGTCTTAAAGTACTTATCTCCAATTTTTTCTCTTAATTTTCTCATATGAACATCAATTGTTCTATCTCCAACGACAACATCAGAACCCCAAATAAATTGCATTATTTTTTCTCTTTTGAAGACTTTTTCAGGCTTAGAAGCTAATAGATATAGAAGTTCAAATTCTTTTTTTGGAAGTGAAAGGGATTGACCTGAGACTTTCACTCTATACTCATCATTATCTATTATTAATTTACCAATCTCTATAATTGATGTCAAATTATTTTCTTTTTTTAACCTTCTTAAAAGACCCTTTACTTTAGATATAAAAACTTTTGGCTTTATAGGTTTTGTAACATAGTCATCCGCTCCAGCATCATAGGCTGCAACATGAGAATAATCTTCACCCCTTGCAGTTAGAAACATTATGATTGTATCATTAAATTTTGGATTTTGCCTGATTATTCCACAAGCCTCTATTCCATCCATTTTAGGCATCATAACATCCATTATAATTAAATTAGGAATCTCCTTTTCTGCTTTCTTTATGGCAGAATGGCCATCCTTAGCAGCTATAACACTATAACCTTCCTGTGTCAGATTATATCTTAAAATTTCAATAATATCTGGTTCATCATCAACTAGAAGTATTTTAATATCTGATTTTTTCATATACCTATGGGTAATTTAGCAAAAAACTATAATCTTTTAATTAACATTAACCAAGAAATAATTTTTTCTACCTCTTTGAAGAAGAATGAATTTTTTATTAATTAAATCTTTATCACTAATTATAAAGTTATTCGAAACTTTATTTTTGTTTACATAAATTGAATTTTCATTCAACGCTCTTTTGGCTTCACTTAAAGATTTTAAAAAATTTGTCTCCTTTGAAAGAAACATTTCTATCTGAACCCCATCATTAAGCTTTTTTAAACTTAAGTTTGATTTAGGGACTCCTTCAAAAATTTCNATAATTGTATCTGAATCAATTGANCTNAAGTCATCTTCACTAGATTTTCCAAATAAAATTTTAGATGCATTTACTGCATTTTCTAATTCTTTNTCTCCATGGATAAGCTTAGTCAAAGAATTTGCTAAATGGTTTTGCAAAACTCTTAAACCTTTATTTTTATTATGCTCTGTAATTATTTCATNTATTTCTTTTTGAGTCAAAAAAGTAAATATCTTAATATAGTTTTGAGCATCTTCATCAGATACATTTATCCAATATTGATAAAATTTATATGCTGAAGTTTTCTTTTTATCAAGCCAAACNTTTCCACTCTCAGACTTACCAAATTTTGAACCATCAGATTTAGTAACTAATGGGCATGTCAGTGCAAATGCTTTTTTATTTTCTTTTCTTCTAATTAATTCTGTCCCTGTAGTTATATTTCCCCACTGATCACTTCCNCCCATTTGAATAGTACAGTTCATATTTTGGAATAAATAAAGAAAGTCATATCCTTGAACTAATTGATATGTAAACTCAGTAAAGGACATTCCATCGTCTGATTCTTTTCCAATTCTTTTTTTAACTGAATCCTTTGCCATCATATAGTTAATNGTAANGTGTTTCCCTATATTTCTGGAAAAATCAATTATCGAAAACTTACTCATCCAATCATAATTATTCAATAAAATTGCTGAATTTTCTTTTTTTGAGTCAAAATCNAAAAATTTCTNAAATTGTTTTTTAAGCTTTTTAAAATTAAAATCTAAAATATCTTTATCTAATAATTTCCTTTCATCTGATTTTCCAGAAGGATCACCAATCATCCCCGTAGCNCCTCCCAATAAAACAACAGGGGTATGACCATATTTTTGAAAATGCATTAAAATAAAAATTGGCACTAAACTTCCTACATGAAGTGAATCAGATGTTGGATCAAAACCTATATATCCAAGTGATTTATTATTATTAAGATAATCTTCAGTTCCAGGGATAATATCCTGTAACATTCCTCTCCACTTTAACTCATCAATAAAATTTTTCATAATTAATTAATTGAAAGAGTATCAATGACTTTANTNATCCTTTTTTTAACATTAGAATAAATCTCATAGTGATCTCTCGGTTTTTTTGAATAATATGCTTCACTCTCATAAAATTGTAAACTATCTATAGAATATCTCTCAAAGATAAACTCATCGCCAATAACTTCAACTTCATTCATTAAAGAATTTGTGTTAATACCATTTAATATTAAAATATCAAAAATTATATTTTCCATTTGCTTTTTANCTATGAGGTTATTAGGCTTATTAGATGTTTCACAACCAATTGGCACAAATAAAATTAATAAAATAAATATTATATTTCTCATCTATCAAAAATTAGTTGTCTACCTTTTGGATTTGAAACTATCTTACCTTTATCATAAACAATTTGACCATTTACAAATGTCATAAAAATTGATGAGTCAAAAGTCTGACCTTCAAAGGGNGACCAATTACATTTATAAAGTAATGAATCTTTAGTGACATTATAATCTTTCTTAGTATCTATTAATACTATATCAGCATAATAACCCTCCTTAATAAAACCTCTTTTTTTTATATTAAATACTATTGCAGGATTATGAGAAATCTTTTCTACAATTTTTTCAATACCAATATTATATTTTTTTGATTCGGTTAAAATAGAAATTATTGAATGTTGAACCATTGGTCCACCAGATGGACATTTAGTATAAAATCTGTTTTTCTCTTCAATTGTATGAGGGGAATGATCAGATGCAATAATGTCAATTTTATCATTTAATACAGCATTCCATAGTTCGTTTTTATCNCTTTCAGTTTTTATTGCTGGGTTCCATTTTATTTTAGTTCCAAGTAGTTTGTAATCTTTGTCTGTAAACCACAAATGATGAGCACAAGCCTCTGAGGTAATCTTCTTTTGTCTTAANGGTAATTTATTATCGAATAAATCAAGTTCTTTTGCAGTTGAAATATGAAATACATTCAATCTTGCATCCGTTTTTTTAGCTAATTCAATTGCAAATTTTGATGATTTATAACAGGCTTCTTCATTTCNAATTTCAGGATGNAGATCNATAGGGATATCATCTCCNTACTTATTNATATAATTAATTAAATTTTTCTTAATTATATCTTCATCTTCACAATGNACAGAAATTGGCAATTTCGTATTTCTAAATATTTCTTCAATAACTTTATGATTATCTANAAGCATATTTCCAGTTGATGAGCCAAGAAAAAGCTTTATCCCTGCAATATTATTGTCATCAACACTAAGAATATCATCTAAATTATAATTTGTTCCACCAAACATAAATGAAAAATTTGCAAATGATTTAGATTTTGCAATTTCTATTTTTTCATTTAAGGCNGAATTATTTGTAGTATTTGGTATAGTATTTGGCATTTCAATAAAAGAAGTTACCCCCCCAGCTANANCAGCTCTAGATTCTGAAAAAATATCTCCTTTATGAGTTAATCCTGGTTCTCTAAAATGAACTTGATCATCAATCATTCCAGGAATAAGAGTTAAACCTTCAGCATTGATNATATTTACGGAACTTAACACGTTAATTTCAGTGTCAATTTTACTAATAATTGATCCTTCTATTAAAATATCTTTGATTAATGAAGTCCCCTCATTAATTATTCTTGCATTTTTAATTAAAATTTTATTGCTCATAGTNTCTTAAAAATAGAATCNAATCTCANCTTCAAAACACCAAAAACTGCTTCTAAAATAATTTTTTTATCTAATTTTGATTCTCCCAACTCTCTATTCATGAAGATTATCTGATGTTCTTTTAATTTGTACTTTTTCTTCCAAATTTTATATTTCATTTCAATTTGAAATGCATAGCCAATAAATCTAAATTTATCTANATCAAGAGAATCAATACATTTAGCCTTATAAGCAACAAANCCAGAAGTAGGATCTTTAATTGGCATANTAGTAATTAATCTGACATATATTTGGGCAAAATATGACAAAAGGATTCTTCCTATTGGCCAATTTACTACACTAACACCATTTATGTATCTGGAGCCAATAAGTACATCTACACCAGCATGTAAATTGTCTAACATTTTTGGTAATTCATTTGGATTATGAGAAAAGTCAGCATCCATGGATATTATAAAATCATATTTATTTTTCAAAGACCACTTAAAACCATCTATATATGCAGTTCCAAGCCCTTTTTTATGAAGTCTCTTAATCAAAAATACTCTATCTGGATAGCTATTTTGTTTTTGAACAACCAATGATGAAGTATCGTCTGGAGAATTATCATCAACAACCAGAACATCAATATGCTGATTTTCTAAAATTATTAAATCAATGATCCTAGAAATATTTTCTACTTCATTATAAGTTGGAATAATTACTATAGTTTTATTGTTCATTGAATAAGATTAATTTTGTAAAATGCATTTTTATATAAATTATATAAGCAAAGATTTCTACAGTATTTACTTATTGGTATTTCTAATTTCAATTTTTATATTTAAAATATTCAACTCTACAAAATTAATTTATTTATTTAACAGATTTAGGTATTCAATGACTAATTTCTTTCCAGGAATTAGTGAAGAGGAGAAGAGATCACGCAAATCAAATTATTTTAATCTATTCAATTCTTATTGGTTTTTGTTTATTACCTCTATAATAACTTTTATTATTGACTCATTTATAAATTTTAAAAATTCATATGATCTATTTAATATATGGTTAATTATAGCAATTATTTGTATTTCCAGATATTTATTAGTTAGATTTATATTCAATGTTTATATAGATTATAATTTAAATTTTTTTTTCAATAAAATATATAATTTATCTATTATTGCAGCATTTTTTGCATTTATTATTGTTTTTATAAACAGTTATTACTTTAGCTATAATTCATTTTTCTTAAAAACTTTGATTTCGATTTGTTTAATTATATATATGGTAGCGCAATTAAACAATTATTTATATTTAATCCGGAGAGGTAATCTAAAACTTATTGTTTATTTTATTTTGTATCTTTGTGCGTTCAAATTAGCCCCTTGGATATGGTTGTATTCAAATATTCTAAAGGTCTCAATTTAATTAATTTATAAGCATGGGTATAAAGACTATTTTAATTTCACAACCAGAGCCTTCCAATCAAAATTCACCTTATTCAAAGCTTATTAGGAAATATAAGGTTAAAGTAGATTTTAGACCTTTTATACACGTAGAAAGGCTTTCAGCAAAAAAAGTAAGATTTCAAAAAGTAGATTTTTCAAAATTTCAAAATATTATACTAACAAGTAGAAATGCTGTTGATCATTTCTTTAGAATTGCTGAGGAAATGAGATTTAAAGTACCGGATCAGACTAAATACTTTTGTCAATCTGAAGCAGTAGCATTTTATCTACAAAAGTATGTTGTATATAGAAAAAGGAAGATATATGTAGGAAACAATAATTTCAATGANCTNGAAAGTACTTTTGAAAAATTTATTAATGAGAAGTATTTAGTTCCAACATCAGGAAGTCTTAATCCAAAAATAGTTCAAACACTAGATTCATTTGAGATAACTTGGGATAGAGTACAANTATACAAAACTGTTATAAGTGATCTATCTGATCTTAGTGATGTATACTATGATATTCTTGTATTNTTTAGTCCTTCTGGTATAGAATCATTATTTAAGAATTTTCCTGACTTTAAACAAAATAAGACACTTATAGCTGTTTATGGGGAAACTACTCTTGAAGCTGCAAAAAATAAGAACTTAAAAGTTGATATAGAAGTTCCTACAGATGATTCTCCATCTATGGCAATNGGAATTGAAAATTATATAAATAAGTAGATCACCTTCTCATTCTAGTCCAAAAATAAACCAGCTGAGCTAGAGAACCCAAAGCAGCAACAACATAAGTCATTGCAGCCCATTTAAGAGCATCTTTAGCTCCAATTAACTCTCTTTGATTAACAATCCTCTTTCTCTCAAGCCAATAGATTGCTCTATTACTTGCATCAAACTCTACTGGCAGAGTTACAAAACTAAAAAGAGTTCCTGTAGCAAATCCAAGTATGCCTAATTGAAATATAGTCTGTCCTAGAAGGGGTGAGCTCCCCATAAGAAAAATACCACCAATAATAAGATAAATACCAAGATTGGAACTAACTCCTACAAATGGTACAAGAATTGATCTCATTTTTAACCATTCATATCCTTTTGCATGTTGAACTGCATGNCCACACTCATGGGCAGCTACAGCAGCAGAAGCAGCATTTCTTTGATTATATACTGACTCACTAAGATTAACAGTCTTCTTTGATGGATTATAATGGTCTGTTAACTGTCCTCTCACAGATATAACTTTCACATCATAAATCCCATTATCATTAAGCATCTTCTCAGCAATCTCTTTTCCTGTCATACCAGAAGAAAGATTCTGTTTTGAGTATTTCTTCATTTTATATTTTAACCTCCCACCAATTATCATACTCAAAAGAATAATAGGAATTAGTATCATATAATAATCTAAGTNATATCCATAANATAAATAGTCCATAATATTTTTTTATCAAAATTATACAATTAGAAGATTAATNAAAANNANNATNANTNTTTTAACTTANANATAATNATCATAGNCTGGAGAAAAAGTGTTACNCCATTAGCTATCATAATTGAAATACTCCCAATTAAATAACCATATATAAACCAAAGTGTTATACCAACAAAAAATAATAAAGCCATGGTTAGAGATACTCCAGCTGCATTTTTTTCACTATACATTTTNTAAACTTGTGGAACCCATGCAAATGTTGTTATAGCTGCTGCAATCAACCCAATAATTTCATAATTAAAGTTTGCCGTCACACTACAATATTAATGATTCTCCCCTTTACTATAATAATTTTTTTAGGCTTTTTATTATCTAAAATCTTTTTCGTCTGTTCATTGTTGAATATTATCTCTTCAATTTCTTCATTACTTAAATCCAATGATAGATTTATTGTAAATTTTGTCTTTCCATTAAATGATACAGGATATAACTTTTGCGATTCCACTAGAACTTTATCATNATGAATTGGAAAGGGTTCATCTACAATTGACTTTTTATTTCCCATTAAACTCCATAATTCTTCTGCAAAATGAGGAGCAAAAGGAGAGATTAATATTAATAGTGGCTTTAAAACAGACTCACTGTTACATTGTTCTTCACTGAGTTTATTAACACAAATCATAAAGCTACTAATACATGTATTAAGACTAAACTTTTCTATATCATTAGTTATTTTCTTTATAGTTTGATTCAAAATTTTTATTGACTCTTCTGAAGGAGAATCCTTAGAAACTTTGAATTTTNTATCTAAAAAAAATAGATTCCAGAATTTTTTTAAAAAGGAATGAACACCAGATATACCTCTTGTACTCCAAGGTTTTGATTGATCAATAGGTCCAAGAAACATTTCGTACATTCTAAGTGTATCTGCTCCATACTGATCACATATATCATCTGGATTTACTACATTAAATTTAGATTTTGACATTTTTTCATGCTCTCTTTCTACTAAAAACCTTCCATTTTCAGAATAAAATTNAGAATCACTAAAAGATTTGTTACTCTTTTTTAAATTATCTATATCTAAATTATTTTCAATATCTACATAAGATATATCAATTCTAATTTTATCTACCTTTTTATTTTTTATTAAATTTTTAGAATAAAAGTTATTAGTTCCTCTCTCTCTATAAATAAATGATGAGTTCCCTAATATCATTCCCTGATTAATCAATTTACTTGCATATTCATTAACAGGNAGAATATNTAGGTCAAANAAAAATTTTTGATAAAATCTTGAATATAAAAGATGTCCAGTAGCATGCTCACTTCCTCCAAGGTAAAGATCAATACGTTGCCAATATTCTATTGCATCTTTTGATGCAANAGAGTCTTTATTATTTGAGTCCATNTATCTATAGAAATACCATGAACTACCTGCCCANCCTGGCATTGTGTTCAGCTCTAATGGAAATACATTTTTTTCATCAATTAAATCATTTTTAACTACATTTTTATTTCTTATATCCCANGCCCATTCTTTTGAATTTCCTAATGGNGAATCNCCATTTTTNGTTGGTAGAAAATTATCNACTTCNGGAAGTTCAAGAGGCAAATCAGATAAATCTAAGGTATTAGGCTCACCATCTATATAGTAAATTGGAATTGGTTCTCCCCAGTATCTTTGCCTNCTAAATATTGCATCTCTTAACTTATATTGGATTTTTGATTTTCCAATCTCTTTTTTTTCTATTTCNGATATGATCTTGTCTATTGCTTCTGAAAAAGAAAGATTATCAAGAAAATCTGAATTTTCTAGAATAAAATTAGATTTTTNTTCAAATGCTGATTTAGAAATATCAATTCCTTTAAATATATTTTTTATTTCTAGACCAAACTTATNTGCAAAATCATAATCTCTCTGATCACCAGAAGGAACAGCCATTACAGAACCTGTTCCATAGCTTGCAATAACATAATCTGAAACCCATATTGGAATTTTCTCTAAAGTAAATGGATGAATTGCATAAGACCCAGTAAAAACACCTGTAACAGATTTTAAATCAGAAATTCGATCTAGTTCAGATCTACTTGAGATAGATTTTAAATAATCATTAACTTTTNCTTCATTTTCTTTTGTTGTTAATTCATTTAACAAATCATATTCTGGTGCAACTGTTAAAAAGGTTGTGCCAAATATTGTATCAGGTCTTGTAGTAAAAACTTCAATATTTTTTTTCAACCNCTCAACTTTAAATTTGACAGAAACACCTTTTGATTTTCCAATCCAATTTCTTTGCATTTCTTTTAAAGGTTCAGGCCAATCAATTGATTCTAGATCTGACAAAAGTCTTTCAGCATATTTGCTTATTCTAAGACACCAATGCTTTATCTTTTTTTTTGTTACTNGAAAACCTCCTCTTTCAGAAAACCCATTAATAACTTCATCATTAGCTAGAACAGTTCCTAATTCTTCACACCAATTAACTTCTCCATCTGATAAGTANGCAAGTCTGTAACTCATTAATATTTTTGATTTAGATTCCTTTTCAAAATTATTCCAATCCTTAGAATCAAAAATCATATNATCTGATGATAAAAAAGATTTAAATTTTAGGTTTCCTTCACTTTTAAATAACTNAATTAAATTATCTATACTTTTTGCTTTATTATCAAATGGACAGTAATATGAATTGAAAAATAGNATAAAAATCCATTGAGTCCATTTGTAATATTCTGGATCAGATGTCCTTATTTCTCTACTCCAATCAAAACCAAAACCCATNCTATCTAGTTGAGATCTATATATCTCTATATTATCTGATGTAGTTTTTTTGGGATGTTGACCAGTTGTAATAGCATATTGCTCAGCAGGTAGTCCAAAAGAATCATACCCCTGAGGGTGTAAAACATTATAGCCTTTATGTCTTTTGTATCTAGAAAAGATATCACTTGCTATATAACCTAGTGGATGACCAACATGAAGACCTGCTCCAGATGGATATGGNAACATATCTAAAACATAGAATTTTGGCTTAGTACTAGAATTTTTAANNTCATNTATTCTNTTATCACTCCAAAACTTTTGCCATTTTTTTTCTATTTCAAGAAAACTGTATTTCACTTTTTTTTGTAAAAATACATTTATTGTTTAAAAGTAGAAACTAATTTGATTAACATAAAAAAGTTAATTAATTTATANTTTATTAATTTTANAAAAAAAATTGAAATCTACTAATTACGACAAGATCAGCAAAAATAGATTAAGGAGTAATCTTTTTTCAATATTCATAATTATATCCTCAGTGTTGTTTTTACTAGGATTATTAAGTCTAATACTTGTCAAAACTAACAGTATTGGGAACTATTTCAAAGAACAAGTAGTAATTGGAGTATATTTTGATGAAAATACTAATGACATTCAGATNAAACAGTTAGAAAAGCTTTTAACTTTAAATCAAAACATAGTAAGAATTGAATATCTGTCTCAGGAAGATGCAGTAGAAATTTTTACTGAAGAGATAGGTGAAGATTTTACAACATTCCTGGGCTTTAACCCATTGTCAAGTTCGCTGAATATTAATTTTAAAGGTGAGGAATTTGAAAGCAAATATGTTNATGATTTTATACTGAATTTAAAAAATAATTATGATTTTATAGAAAGTATAGAATATGATAAACCTTTAATAGATCTATTAAATAATAATTTTNAGAAAATTGGTATATGGATACTATCTTTAGGAATCATCTTTTTGATTATTTGCTATCTTTTNATTAATAATTCAATAAAACTTTCTGTCTACTCAAAGAGACATATAATAAAAACTATGCAACTTGTTGGTGCAACTAAAAGCTTTATTAGATTTCCTTTTATCATTACTTATCTTAAATTNGGGCTAGTATCATCTTTATTCTCTATATCTTTATTATCTATTTTAATTTATCAGATTGATATTAGATTTAAAGAACTGGAAATATTAAAAGATTTTAATGATTTAATAATTGTATTAATTTTCACTTTGATATTTGGGGTTCTCACATCGGTTATCAGCTCATATTTTNTAACTCAGAAATATCTTAATCTAAAGACAAGNGAGGAATTATAATATTATGAACAAAAAAAATAGAAATAAAAAATTTTTGTTTGATTCAAAAAACTACAATCTATTATTAATGTCAATTTTTATATTATTAATAGGATTCTTCTTAATGTNAGGGGGCAGTTCAGATGATCCATTTAAATTTAATCCNGAGATTTATAATTTTAGAAGAATTAGACTTGCTCCTACTATTGTTATTATTGGTTTTTTATTTTCCATCTACTCAATACTTACTAAAAATAAATAACTCTATAGTATAAAATGTTTTTTTTAGAAAAAAATTATAATCTTNAAAATATTTTAGAGGGAGAAGTTATTCTAATAAATAAACCTTACAAATGGTCTTCTTTTGATGTTGTAAAAAAAGTTCGAAATAGGCTTTGCAAAAACTTTAATTTAAAAAAAATTAAAGTAGGTCATGCAGGNACCCTTGACCCATTAGCTACGGGATTATTGTTGATTTGTACTGGAAAAGAAACAAAAAAAATTTCTGGTTATCAAGATATGAAAAAAACATATANAGGGACATTCAAATTTGGCGAAACTACACCATCTTATGATCTAGAAACTAAGGTTAATCAAATATATAAGTATGACCATATTGAAATCAATAAGTTAATAGAATCAAGCAAAAATTTTATTGGTAAAATCTCACAAAAGCCTCCAATATTCTCNGCTATTAAAAAAAATGGTAAAAGATCCTATGAATATGCAAGAGAGAATAAANCAATTGAATTAAAAGATAGAGAGATTAAAATCTATGATTTTGAAATNACAAAATATGATNGACCGTATGCAGAGTTCTTAATAGAATGTTCTAAGGGTACATATATTCGATCAATTGCCAATGATTATGGAAAATCATTAAAATCTGGAGCTTTTCTATATTCATTGAAAAGAACCAAAATTGGAAAATATTNATTAAAAAATGCATTAGAAATATCTTAAAACTTTCAAAACATTATTTCTATATTTGTAATAGTTATCTTCTATAAATGAAATACAAAAGAATTTTATTAAAATTAAGNGGAGAGGCATTGCTTGGAAAAAATTCTTATGGTATTGATAATGAAAGACTTTTAGATTACGCAAAAGAAATAAAAGAGCTCCATTTCCTTGGAATTGAGATTGCTATTGTCNTAGGAGGTGGAAATATATATAGGGGTGTAGCAGGTGCTCAAAATGGAATTGATAGAGTTCAGGCAGATTATATGGGAATGTTAGCAACTGTTATTAATGGATTAGCTCTTCAAAATGCACTTGAGAGTATTGATATTCCAACAAGACTTCAAACAGCAATAAAAATGGAGTCTATAGCAGAGCCATTTATCAAAAGAAAAGCTACAAGACANCTTGAAAAAGGAAGAGTTGTNATTTTTGGATCTGGAACTGGTAATCCATACTTTACAACAGATTCAGCTGCAGTTCTTAGAGCTATTGAAATTAATGCAGATGTTATTCTCAAGGGCACAAGAGTTGATGGTATATATAATGTAGATCCTGAAAAGAATAAAGAAGCTATTAAATTTGATGATATCTCATTTGAAGAGACTATAAAAAAAGGTCTTAAAATAATGGATACAACAGCTTTTACATTAAGTAAAGAAAATAAATTACCTATTATTGTTTTTGATATAAATATTAAAGGAAATCTAACAAAAGTTGNTTCTGGCAAAAAAATAGGGACTAGGGTATTCTCATAAGATTAAAAATATGAATGACAATTTAAATATTATAAAAAACGCAGAAGAAAATATGATTTCTGCAATTAATCATCTANATGGTGAGCTATCTAAAATTAGAGCTGGNAAAGCTAATCCTATAATGTTAAAGAATATTTCAGTAGACTACTATGGTAGTCAAACCCCTCTTAACCAGGTTGCAAATGTTAACACCCCAAATAATCAAACTATATCTATTCAACCATGGGAAAAATCTTTACTAGATGAAATAGAAAAAAGTATTATTAACTCAAATCTTGGCTTTAATCCTGTAAATAATAGAGAATCTATTATAATTAANATNCCTCCATTAACAGAAGAAAGAAGAATCGAATTANCTAAGGTTGCAAAATCTGAATCTGATTCAGCTAAAGTTACAATAAGAAATATCAGGCAAGATTCTAATCAAAATATTAAANCTTTGGAAATATCAGAAGATTTGAAATCAAATAATGAAATAGATATACAAGAACTAACTGATAAATACATTAAGATTATTGATGATATGTTCTCTTCTAAAGAAAAAGATATATTAACTGTATAGAAAATTAATGACTCTTACAAAAATAAAAGAAATATTTTCCGAAAAATCTAAAAAATCNNATATCAGTATTGGTGGCTGGGTTAGAGCTTTTCGAGGAAATCGATTTATCGAATTAAATGATGGATCGTCTCAAAAAAATATTCAATGTGTTATAAATTCTGAAACTACAGATGCTGAAACACTAAAAAATATAAATGTTGGATCATCAATTATAATTACTGGGAAAATAGTTGAGAGTATTGGTTCAGAACAAAAAATTGAAATTGCTGTTAAAAATATATCTGTTATAGGTATATCTGATCCTGAAAAATATCCTATTCAGCCAAAAAAACACAGTTTTGAATTTTTAAGAGAACAGGCTCACCTTCGTATTAGGACTTCTACATTTAGCTCAGTAATGAGAGTTCGATCTAATTTAGCTTATGCGATACATAGTTTTTTTAATNAAAAAGGGTTCTATTATGTAAATACACCTATAATTACCTCAAGTGATGCTGAAGGNGCAGGAGAAATGTTTAAGGTTTCAACTCTAGATCTTAAAAATATTGAGAAAAATGAAAAAGGAGAAATAGATTATTCTAAAGATTTTTTTGGAAAAAAAAACAAGCTTAACTGTCTCTGGTCAACTTGAAGCTGAAACATATGCCCTNGGCTTAGGAAATGTTTATACTTTTGGGCCAACATTTAGAGCTGAGAATTCAAATACTTCTAGACATCTTTCTGAATTTTGGATGATAGAACCTGAAATGGCTTTTTATAATCTAGAAGACAATATGGATTTATCAGAGTCATTTGTTAAATCTATTTTACGTTTTATTATTAAAAACTGTCAAGATGATTTAAAATTTTTAAGTGAAAGACTTTTAGATGAAGAAAAAACAAAACCACAAAATGAAAGAAGTGAATTNAATTTAATAGAAAAAATTCAATTTGTTATTGATAATGATTTTATAAGAATCTCATATTCAGACGCATTTGAAATTCTAAAAAACTCAAATANAAACAAAAAAAAGAANTTTAAATTTTTAATTGATAAGTGGGGTGTTGATTTTCAAAGTGAACATGAGAGATATCTAGTTGAAAAACATTTTCAATCTCCAGTAATTATATATGATTATCCATCAAAAATAAAGGCATTCTACATGAGATTAAATGATGATAAGAAAACAGTNAGAGCTATGGATGTTTTATTTCCTGGTATTGGAGAAATAATTGGAGGATCCCAAAGAGAAGAAAGACTTGAAGTTCTTAAGAAAAGGATTAAAGAGNATGGAATAGATGAAGATGAANTATGGTGGTATTTAGACTTAAGAGAATATGGCTCAGTACCTCATAGTGGTTTTGGACTTGGATTTGAAAGATTTGTTCAGTTTTGTACTGGTATGTCAAATATAAGAGATGTTATACCATATCCAAGATCATCAAAAANTGCTTCTTTTTAATTTAAAAATTGATAAAATTTCTTTTTTTAATTTTGTTATAAATAACTAATTATTAATGCTGAATCAGAAACTCCAATTAAAACTTTCTCAAAAGCTGTCTCCTCAGCAGATACAGCTTATGAAATTAATTCAACTATCTACANTAGAATTTGAGGAAAAGNTAAAAAATGAAATTGAAGAAAATCCTGCATTAGAAAGAGGGGTAGAGGATTTAGATACAAACAATGAATTAGATAATAAAGAAGAAAATTTTAATGAAAATGAAATTGATGTCGACTCTTACCTATCAGAGGATGATACCCCGTCATATGAATTAAGTTATTATAACCCTAATGATTCTTCTAATAANGAAATTCCAGTATCTGGAGGAATAAGTTTTCATCAATTTTTAGATAATCAAGCGAAAAATTTGATACTTGATGAAGCTGATAAACCAATTGCAGATTTTATTATTGGAAGTATTGATGAAAGTGGATATGTTAGAAGAAATATTNATGACCTAATTGATGACCTTGCTTTTACGCAAAACTTAATTGTAGAANAAGNAAAAGTGGAATTAATCTTGAAAAAAATTCAACAACTTGATCCTCCNGGAGTTGGAGCTAGATCTCTTAAAGAATGTTTAAGNCTCCAGCTAAATAGAAAAGATAAAAATAAAAAATCAATATTTAATGCCTTAAAAATTATAGAGAATGAGTTTGAATTATTNTCNGGTAAAAAATATAAGAAACTTATTGAAANACTAGGCATTTCTGATATAGNGTTAAANGAATCTATTAATGAAATTTCAAAGTTAAATCCAAAACCAGGAGGCTCAATATCATCAGAAGTTCAAAATAATACTATAATACCTGATTTTATTTTAACTCTTGAAGATGGGAATCTTATAGTAGAGATAAATAGAAGAAATTCTCCTGAATTAAAACTATCAAATTCTTATAAAGAAATGCTTAAGGGTTATAAAGATGATCCGAATAAAAAGAAAAGTCAAAATGAAGCTATCCAATTCATTAAACAAAAACTNGATTCAGCTAAATGGTTTATTGAGGCTATTGAGCAAAGACAAAAAACTCTTTTTGTAACAATAAATGCTATAATTGATTTTCAGAAAGATTATTTTTTAACAGGGGAAGAGAAGNTACTAAAACCTATGATTCTTAAAGATATAGCTAAAAAAGTAGATATGGATATTTCAACTATTTCAAGAGTTGCAAATAGCAAATATATTGACACTCCTTATGGTATTAAACTACTAAAAAGTTACTTTTCTGAAGGTATGAAAAATATTGAAGGTGAAGATATTTCAACTATTGAAATTAAAAAAATCTTAAAAGAAATAATTGATAATGAAAATAAAAATAAACCTCTTGCTGATCTTGAATTATCAAAAAGACTTATAGANGCAGGATATAAAGTTGCTAGAAGAACAATAGCAAAATATAGAGAACAAATGGATATTCCAGTTGCTAGACTAAGAAAAGAGTTATAGAATATAAAAAATCAAACCTATTTTAAAAAAATTAATATCAATTTCTTCTCCTATATCTGTTTTTTTGTTTTCAAATAAAGAGTTTANATCATATTCTAAATGAATATTCCAAGTATTAAACCCAGAGTTTAAATAAATCGAATTTGTCCACTCTCTTCGTTTTTTTATTGTTAA
Organism: Flavobacteriaceae bacterium; assembly: GCA_002729755.1. GTDB lineage: Bacteria > Bacteroidota > Bacteroidia > Flavobacteriales > Flavobacteriaceae > Marisimplicoccus. Next base: position 7,910 of record PBYT01000006.1, on the reverse strand, counting down.
AGAACGTCCATATGAAGGATTTGAATAAATATAATAGTTCCTTTTAATCTTTAAACCTCCATAAATTCTCCAGAAATCATATTTATTTGGAGAAGAAGTTCTCCATCTTAATTCAATTGGGAACACAATTGATGAATAATTTAATTCATTCTTAGATTCAAGAAAACGACTTACAACAAGTCTATAATCAACTTGATCATCAGAATTAAGAAAAGGTTGAATATTTGATGTGAATTTGTTTCTTTCAAATCCAACTCCTATACCAAGAGCCTTCTGATTTTTTTTATCTAATGAAATATCTCTTATAAAACCAACTTGAAAGTTTCCTGAGAATCCATTTTGCTTAAAATCAGNGATTTCTTTAGCCTGCAAAAAATAACTGACTCCAAAATAAAATTGGTCTTCCTTATATTNTTGATTATTTTCTTGACAAAAAACATATTGAATTGAAAAAAGACAGATAAAAAGATTAAATAAAAATTTTAATCTTAAATTAATTAAAGTTTTGAGTATAATCACCAACTCTAGTTGTATAGTTTATCTTAAGAGCATTAACTTTTCTTAATTCTTGCTTAATGTCACTAATTATACCCATCTTAGTGTCACCATCTACNTTAAGAGCGGTTGTTAAAACATTTTGAAGTTCTTCTCTCTTNGCTGCTCTTTCAGCTAAAATAAATGCTCCAACCTCATCAANAGTTGCAAACTTATCATTTAATTGAATTCGTGCTTCTGTACCATAGGTCTCTCGATACCTACTTGAAGGTTTACCAGCATATATGTATATTACCCTATCTTTTTTATCAAGTTTTTGAATTTGATCAGCAGCTGGCAAAGTATTTTGAACCATTAAAGTACTATCTCTCATAACAGTAGCCACCATAAAAAAGAATAATAACATAAAAACAATATCAGGAAGTGATGCTGTTGAAATAGCTGGTAAATCTCCACTTTTCTTTTTACTAAATTTTGCCATTTTATNTTACTTTACTTGGTTCTGCCTCAGATAACTTTTGAGGATATAATTTTTTAACTACGTCTAACTTTTCTTTTAAATTCGTCTTTTGAGCTNCTGTTGTCCTTGGATCGCTATAAATAAAATCTGCTTCAAAATATGTCAAACCTTCATTTGGATATCTATTTNNAAATTCACGATCTCTAAGTTCATTATATGCAGCTACTAGTTCATTCTGNACANCNATATANGANTTATAAGGTGTTTCTCGATCATTTTTTAAAGAGATAACTGCTTTATCTGGATTATCTGAAGATCTAGGGTTTCTATCACCCTGACAGTAATCACAAGCTTCCTCCCCTCTGCCTCCTCCATTATCTAGAAAATCCATTGCAAGTCNTCTTANATCTTTAATATCAGTTAAATTTTCTTCAACTAGGATTTGACTGTATTTATTAACTACAACTGTAAAAATATTTTTTTCTCTAATAATAGGAGGGTCTATTTGATCTTCNATTGGAGGAAGTTTTCTNTTAATCCCACTATCTGTCTCAATAGTTGTTGTTACTAAGAAGAAAATTAATAACAAAAAGGCAATATCTGCCATTGATCCCGTACTTATCTCTGGAGATTTTCTAGGCATAGCTTATTTTTTTATAGATNTTTTTCCTCCTGNAAAAACCATAAGTCCCACAGCAATAATTGTTAAAATATAAAATACTCTAATTCCAGTTCCAACAAGTNTNGANCCTGTAGCTGATANNACTTTACCATCTCTCATAGGTGTTTCAACACCTTTAGATAATAAGAAAGCAATTAGGAATATTCCTAAAAATATTCCAACAAACATCAATGAANTTTTTAATTTNGCTTTATCAGCCATAAGCCCTTTTAGAGCATAGATTGAAGTTATTACTACAGCAACNAATAAAGTTAATTGACCTAATAAGATTATTGGCGTTATTGCTCCAACACCATCACCAAATTTAATTGCATCATCTCCTGTAATAAAGACAAGGAAAAGAGAAATAACTCCTAAGACTCCTAAGGCTATACACCCAATTCTAGTTAATTTATTCGTGTTCATGTTACATTATTTTTTTGATGAAGAAAGTATATCAATTAGTGTAATTGATGCATCTTCCATATCATTAACAATTGAATCAATTTTAGCGACTATATAGTTATAGAATACTTGCAAAATAATAGCAACAATTAAACCAAATACTGTTGTTAAAAGAGCTANTTTAATTCCTCCTGCAACTAAAGATGGTTGCATATCTCCTGCAGCTTCAATTTTATCAAATGCAGTAATCATCCCTATTACAGTCCCCATGAAACCAAGCATTGGAGCTAAAGCAATAAAAAGAGAAATCCATGAAACATTTTTTTCTAACTGTCCCATTTGGACACCACCATAAGCAATAACAGCTTTTTCTGCACTATCAACTCCGTCTTTAGATCTATCAAGTCCTTGATAAAAAATTGAAGCAACAGGTCCTTTAGTATTTCTACAAACTTCTTTTGCAGCTTCAACTCCTCCAGATTTAAGAGCAGCTTCAACTTCTGAAGTTAATTTATCAGTATCAGTAGTGGAAAGATTAAGGTATATGATCCTTTCAATCGAAATAGCTAAACCTAAAATTAAACAGATTAAAACTATTCCCATAAAGCTAGGCCCACCTTCAATAAAACGTTTCTTTATTTCTTGAGTAAAATTAGCAGAGGTATCTTCTGATNNAGANTCCATCATTTGTTCAGTTGCCGAATCCTCTTGAACGGNTTCTGAATCTTCTTGAGTGGTTAGATTGACATTTGTAAAAGCATAAGCGCNTGAAGTAAATACAATACTTACAACAGCAGACAAGAATAAATAGATTAATATTTTTTTCATTTTTGTAATATTTTCAATAATTGAGATTGGAAAGATAAAAAAAAAATATATACGATTCAAACTTTTTTTCATCAGGATTTACTAATCATTTTTTATAACATCTNCCCTGTTTGGAATATAACTNTCATATGGNTATTTATTAGGGGTTACATATGGACCTGTAGTTAATATCAGAGGGAATTCTGAATCAGGNTTGAATATNAATTCAAGCATAGTAGCTGTATAGCCACTATTATTACTTATTAAATTGATTTTATATTTATTTAAACTATTTCTATCAATTGGTGTTTGGCTCCATAGCTTCCCCTCTTCCCATAACCTAAAATCCCTTGTGTCTTCATTATTTGCTTTCCAAATTGAAACCTTATAATCCTGATTAGTAACTACTCGACTAATTAGACTATCATTTTTTATTTCCCAAATTAACTTTGGAAAAACCTGATCGTTTATAATTCTTGTATAAAAAGAAAATAAATTTTCATTTAAATATCCTCCATTTAAAGAATGGTTAACATTTGGAATATATTGAAGATACTTATCTCCTGGTAACTCATTAAAATAAAACCTCCATGAATCAGTTGGAAAAAATTCATCAGAACCAGCGTTAATTAATAGTTTTGGCATTGTAAACTTTTCTTTGAAATAATAAGGCTCAACATATTTCATTAAAATTTCAAATTCTTTTGTAACCATCCAATCTGGAATATTATAATTAACATAATCTTGAATAGCTATAGAATACTCTCCATAACTTCTATAATGATTTTCAAGAGATTCATTTAAGTTTAACATGTCAATAACCATTGGAGCTATTGCAATAACTCTCTTATCAATTGCAGCAGTTGTCCAGGTTGTCCAGCCTCTTTTAGATGCTCCTGAAACAACAAATTCAGTTACATCTATTTTATTTTTTTGAGCAATATCCTGAACAAGATCCATAGCTCTTACAACTGCTCTAGTCATTGGCAATCTTGGTAGCCACTCTACATCATTTTTTTTAGCTCCTGATTTTAAAAATCTATTCCAAGAGAATGCTATTAGATCATCTTCATAAAAAGCATTTTGTTCAGACTCTAAAAAATTTATTGGTTGAAAGGGGATATTGCTAATATTTGCAATAATTGACTTACTTTTTATTGCATATGAAATACTTGTACTATCTAATCTAAAAAAGTCTTCATCTTTAGTGCCACCATCTATAANCATTAGAGATTTATCAAATTCTACCTCATTAGGGATTATAATATCAACATAATGCCACCATTCAACCTCATCAACCAAGTCTTGATTAAGCCAATTCCCTGATATCATCTTAACATGGTATCCAGTCCATTTTTCTGCAATTATCGAATCAACTATTTCATAACTATATTCATGGTCAGTTCCATAAACATATTCCTCAAGTGGATTATCTATTTCATTATTACATGAACTAAATATTAATAAAATAAAGTGAAGTTTGTATATATTTTTTTTTACCACTTTCAACATAAGTAAAAACTACGAATTATTAGTCTCTTTTTTCTCTTCCCATTCCATCCGGCATACCTTTATAATACCTAAATCGTTCAATTGGTTTACCGTTATAATATTTTATTCCATTTTTTAATCTATTGAATACTTTTTCTTTTTCTCCATCTGGGTACTTATCCAAATCAGAACCAAGATATTTGTTCCATCCACTTGAAGAAAATTGGCTAATGTACTTCGACCCCGNCAGTATTTTTAATTCAGAAAATCCTGAAATATCAACGTNGGTATTTTTATCATCGATATTACCCCCGTAAAATAAAAATTCAGGAACAGCGTAAGCTTTTAAATTTTGGTGAATAATTTGTCCTTCATACATTAGATGCCACTCTGCAGCTCTTACTGCGTCAGCAGTTAAATATGCTGAAGCTCTATGATCACTTTTATGCCAGACCTGGTAATTGAATCCTGGATCAAAAGACATTAAAATATCTGGTTTTATTTTCCTTATGTAATAAACAATTTTTCCAATAANTTCCTCTNTATTTGCAAATTCAAGTCTCCCATCATCATATCCTAAGTTAATATATTGTTTTTCTGTTAAGCCTAGAACTTTCATTGCTTCAAGCTGTTCTTTTCTTCTTATAATAGACAAATCATTCTTACTTATGGTGAGATCCTTAGTTCCTACATTTCCTGTTGTTAAGGTGAGAATAAAGATTTTATTTGAATTTTTGTTTAAAAGGGCTAATGTTCCATGAGATTGATAATCGTCATCTGGATGNGCCCCTACAAGAAGAATAGTTTTATTTTTCCATTTCTCAACTGGCANCTCAGGNTGTGAGAAACCNAATTTAAAAATGAANAATGTAAAAACAATAATTAAAAATTGAAACTTATTTATCATAAACACAACATTTTTAAAGAATTAATTTTTTTCTTTAGGTTTATTATTCAGATTAAATAGATATNCTGAATAACACAATTTACNAAAATTAATGTTAATTCCCATCGCAACCAGGTTTGGCATCTAAATCTGATTCCAAACGCACATTGCCCAATCCAATATCAACACCCTTTCGTGCTTTGATTACTAATGCAGAAGTGATGTTGGTCATGTCTACTCCTAATTTTTCAAAACAGCTTAAGCTAATTCTATACTCGTTCCAGTCACCACTTATGGTAATATCTAATGTGTTATCGCAGGTAGCACTGGCATCACATTGGCCAATTTGTACAACAGTATCAGAACCAGTAAATGATTTTGCATTAAAAGTTAATTCCATAGCACCATTTGACTGACGNGCCATATCATTTGGCTTAGCAGAAGAAATGCGCAAATAATCTCCATCAGATTTGGTCCAGTTAATTCGTAAGGCATCTTCTTGAGCTATATGGTCTGTTTTACTTATAATCAATCCGCCAACAGATGTTGGGAAGCTTGCGATTTGCTTTACCAAATCTCCAGAGCTTAACCATAAGCCCCAAGGAGCAACTGCAGCTCCTTTGCTGTAGAATTCACCTGTTGAAGCTACGTCGCTATTTTCTAATCCAGATTTTTCTGGGAATACATCAAGATTGTCTGTACTAGCATAGGTAAGTCCNTACCCAAATTTAAATAGAGCTTCATTGTTTTCTGAAACTACGGCGCTGGCTGGCCATGTAAAAGACAATCGACCCATGAAATCGTATGATGNNTCTCTCTGGAATAATAGATCAGAAACACCACCACCTTCACTTCCNGGTAACCATGCAGCAACAAATGCATCAGAATTATTAATCTCTGGATTCGTCCACATTGGACGTCCGGATAAGAATACAGATACTACAGGAATTCCTTTGTTTTTATAGGCAGCCAATTTGTTAACGTCAAATCCGTTAGGAACAAAATCTAAGTTCTCACGATCTCCTTGAAATTCTGCGTAAGGATCTTCTCCATATATCGCAATCACAGCATCAGCTTTTATAGAAGTATCACCATTTGGAGAGAAAATTACTTTTCCACCTGCTTCATTAACGACTTCTTCAATGCCTTGTATGATAGATGCTCCATTAGGGAATTNATCATTGGTATGACCAGTTCCTTGCCAAGAAAGTGTCCATCCACCACTGGCTTTAGAAATGCTAGCAGCACCATCTCCAACAACCAATATTGTTTTAGAAGCATCAATAGGCAATACTTGGTTGTTATTTTTAAGCAGTACCATAGATTCTCTTACCGCTTGTCTTGCAATGGCTCTGTGTTCTGGCAAGCCCAAAAANCTTTCGTTACCCGCATTGGCACGAGTACTCGGAGNACCTTTTTGAAAAACACCTGATGCGAGTTTTACTCTAAGAATACGACGAACGGCATCGTCTAAACGTTCCATAGAAATGGTTCCATCTTTTACTTGTTGTAGAGTACTTTCATATAAGCCTTTCCAACTATCTGGCGCCATATACATATCCAACCCTGCATTTAACGATTGTGCACAATCTGTATTGGTACATCCTGGTACTTGACCGTGACCATTCCAGTCACCAACTACAAATCCATTGAAGCCCATTTTTCCTTTCAATAAATCTGTTAGCAATTCTTTATCGCCGTGTAGTTTTCTTCCTTGCCAACTAGAAAATGAAACCATCACTGTTTGTACACCAGCAGGAATAGCGCTATAATATCCAGCAGCATGAACTGTACTTAATTCTTCTTCACTAATCAAGGCATCACCTTGATCTACTCCGTTTTGAGTAGCACCATCAGCTAAGAAATGCTTGGCACTAGAAATTACTTTTCCATCGCCCATAAAATCATCTGAACCAAATTGTCCTTGTAAACCAATTACAATACGGTCTCCATAAGACTGAACAACATCAGGGTTTTCTGAAAACCCTTCATAACTTCTTCCCCATCTCAAATCTTGTGGCACTGCAAGAGTAGGAGCAAAAGTCCAATCATGTCCAGATACGGTTAATTCATGCGCAGTAACACTTGCAATTTTTTCAATTAAATCAGGGTTATTCATGGCACCTAAGCCAACGTTATGAGGGAAAACAATGGCGCCCTTTAAATTGGCATGCCCATGCACAGCATCAATTCCCCAAATAATTGGGATAGCTATTTCAACACCCTCATTATCAATTGAGGCATTGTAGTATTTGTCTGCCATTTCAAGCCACGTTTTTGAGTCGGCGTATGGCAATGGACCCGGAGCGGAATTTCCTCCACTCAACACAGAACCCAATCGGTATTCTTGTACTTCTTCAGGAGTTACAGACCCACTATCTGCCTGAATTACTTGCCCTACCTTTTGTTCTAAAGTAAGTTTAGGAAGCATTTCATCAATTTGAGCTTCAATAGTAGGGTCTAATGGTAAAGGCTCTAAAGTGGCCCATAAATCGATACTATTAGATTCTTTTGGTGGATTACAACTTAAAAAAAGAATGGATGTTACACACAAGGTGAGTGCTACATAACGCATAGAATTACTGGTTTGCATTTTGTAATTTTTAGTTTTTAGTTTGGTACTCATATACCTTTTTGTAAATGCTAAAGATAATAAGAATAAGGTATAATTATGTTTTATAAATATATTAGCACAGAGTCATTTT
>PBYT01000005.1:32018-39120 GCA_002729755.1 Flavobacteriaceae bacterium | reverse complement strand
TTTTTTTGCTTCAATCCCACAGGATAATCCAATTGGTCCTGCACCAATAATGATTAAATCTTTCATAATTTAAATATGAGCAAATTTATTTAATTTTACCGACTAATTTTAACTTCTAGCATTGAATAATTTAGTAATTATTAGGTCATCCAGATAAAAAATCTTTTGCCACAATGATATCTTCAAAACAATTATACATATTTATAGGTATATTTAAGTGTGAAAAAAATAATATGCCTTTTACTATTCTTTCCAATTTTATCATGTAACAATCAAGAATATCGTGATTTAAACAAAAACGGAAAACTTGATGTTTATGAAGATAAAAGTCAAGCTGTTGAAGATAGAGTTAATGATTTAATCTCTCAAATGACAATCAAAGAGAAAGCAGGATCAATGTTTATTGATATTGTAAAAGTGTCATTTGAAAATGAATCTATTAAAAATACATTACCTATTCCTATTCCAGATGCATATGAGATGATGAGTAATTATTCTATGAATCATATACATATTATAGATGAATATGATCCAAAAAAAATGCTAGAATGGTATAATGATATTCAAAAAGTTGCAGAAAATTCTAGATTAGGAATTCCTATTACTTTAGCCTCGAATCCAAGACATGGAGTTCAATCATCTTCACTAGATGGATCACAAATTTCCTATTTTTCTAATTGGCCATCAGACCTAGGTTTAGGAGCTATTGGAGATGAGAAAATTGTTGAAGAGTTTGCAGATATTGTTAGACAAGAATATAACGCAATTGGAATAAAGTTGGCTTTAAGCCCGATGGCTGATATTGCTTCAGAACCAAGATGGGTAAGAATTAACGGAACATATGGTGAAGATGCAAATTTAAATGCAAGGCTAACTAAAGCTTATATAAGTGGACTTCAAGGTGATAAAATTGATATAGGTTCTGTATCAGCAATGGTTAAACATTTTCCGGGATCAGGACCAGTTGATAATGGAGAGGATACCCACTTCCCCCCTGGAACTCAATCTTATCCAGGAAATAACTTTGACTATCATCTTATTCCTTTTGAAGCAGCTATAAACAATAATGTTTCTTCTATAATGCCATATTATAGTGTACCAGTTGGATTAAGCAATGAAGATGTAGCAGCAGGATACAATAAGTTCATAATAAATGATTTATTAAGAGAAAAATATAGTTTTGATGGAATAATATGTACAGACTGGGGAATTGTAACTGACATAACTCTACCAAATGGAGTAGTTATGAAACCCGCAGGTGATTTTGGAGTTGAAGATTTAAGTATAAACGAAAAGCTTAAAAAAATTATATCCGTAGGTGTTGATTTAATAGGTGGTGAAAAACTAACAACACATTTAATAGAACTTATTGAATCTGATGAAATTTCTGAGGAAAGAATTGATGAATCCTTGCAAAGGATTATGACTGAAAAGTTTAAGCTTGGATTATTCGATAATCCATTTCTTGATGAATCGAATTTAACTATTATAAATAATGATAATTTTAAAGAAAAAGGCATAGAAGCACAGAAGAGATCTCTTGTCTTACTTAAGAATGATAATAAAATTTTACCATTAAAAAATGATATAAAATTTCATTTAGTTGGATTCCCTGAAAGCTTTTCTTCTAATCTTGAAAATAACAGCTCAATAGAAGAATCTGATGTAATAATTTATAAATTAAATAATCCTCCAGCTAGAAGAAGCAAGCCGAAATATTTGATGGAAGAATTTTTTGGAGGAGGACCACTTGATTATTCCAAAAATGAAACAGAAGAAATACTTAACTATGTTAATTTAAAACCAACAATTTTGATTTTCACAGTTCAAAGACCATATATAATAACTGAGATTTCAGAAAATTCAAACGCAGTAATAGCTGATTTTGAAGTTGAAAATAGTATAATTTTAGACTTAATATTTGGCAGGTTTTCTCCATCAGGAACTCTACCATTAGATTTACCTTCCTCGTTAAATGATGTTGAAAATCAAATTGAAGATTTATCTTTTGATCAAAAAAATCCACTATATAGATTTGGTCATGGCCTCAAATATGAATAAAAATATTATAAGAAAGGCTAAACTTAGTGATAATAAAAAGCATCGTTATAGTTTAAAAAGAATCTGGGATAAGGATAAACCAAAAGTGTTGTTTATAATGTTGAACCCTTCTTTGGCAGATAACTATAAAGATGACCCAACAATAAGAAGACTAATAAAATTTGCTAAGTTATTTGGTTATGGAGGTTTTTATGTTGGAAATTTATTTTCATATATAACACCATATCCAAAGGAGTTAAAAAATAATATTATTACAAAAAAAAATTCTAGCAGTGTGAAGAAAATGATAAATAAAGTTGACGATGTAGTTTATGCATGGGGAACTAACATGCAAGAACCTGTTTTTTTAAAAAAAATAGTTGATAACCCTAAATGTTTTGGAAAGAATAAAAACCAGACACCTAAGCACCCTTTATACCTTTCTCAAAACACTCAACTAGTAGACTATAGTTAATTAATCACTTAATATAATTTAACATATTTTCTGCTATTAATTTATTTCCAGCATCATTTAGATGAACCCCATCATCAGTTAGGAAATCTTGATAATCATTATTCTGATTATTTTCAACAATATAATTTTTAAATATTGTTCTTAAGTCTAACAATTCAGTATTAAATTCAGATGAAAGATTTCTAATTACACCTGCAAATGCATCAAGCTCTTGATCTCGTTTAATTTCTAATTCATCTGCAAAAGTTACTCTCTCTCCTATAACAGTTGGAGTGCATAAAATAATTTTAGCACCTCTTTTCTTTATATCAGTAATTATTTTTCTTAAACCTTTTTCATAAAAATCTATATCAGACCCTTTCCCTACACCATATGAATGCCAAACATCATTAATTCCAATATATATAAAAACGATATCAGGATTTTGAGCTAATACATCATTTTCGTATCTAACCAATAGGTCTGATACTTTATCTCCTGATATTCCCTTTCCAATCAAATTAAATTTTTCTGAGTCAAGACTTTCTTCTAATAAATTAATGAATCCAAGTTCTAATGTTCTTCCTTCCTCGGTTATTGAATCTCCCAAAAAAACTACTTGCTTTTTATTTCCATTACATGAACTCATAAATATTATTATAAANAACCATAAATATTTTTTCATAGCAACTAATTTAAGAAAATATAAAGTATTATAGATAAGCTTAAACCAACTAAGCCTTGAATAAGGGTAGCAATAGTAAAATATCTTAGCGCATATTTTAATTGAAGACCGGAATATTTAGAAACTACCCAAAAATAACTGTCATTAACATGAGATACTGTCATTGACCCTGATCCAATAGCAATAATAGTAATAACCTTCCCAATATCAGATGTAATTCCTAAACTTGGTAATATTGGTGCTATAAATGCAGCTGTAGTAATTATAGATACAGTGGAGGATCCTTGAACAGTTTTTATAACTGCGGCCATAATAAATGCAATCACAATTCCTTCAATACCATTTATTTGATTTGTGTTAAATAGTTCTATAAAATTTGATGATCTAAGAATAAAACCAAAAGCTCCTCCAGCCCCTGTAATTAAGATGATATTGAATGAATTCTTAACAGCAGTGCTAATCCAATTATAAATTTGATTTACCTGTTTTTTTTGAATATAAAAAAGACTTAGAANGGAACCAATTAAAATTGCAATCTCAGGTTTACCTGATATCTTAATTATATCTATCCAAAAGTTATTCTTCACAGTATAATAAGGGGACTCAATAAAGGAATATATGGTAATTAGAATTATTGGAACAATAATTGGGGTAAATATTAAAAACTTATTTTTTGAATCATTGATCTCCTTTTTNTCTGATTTAATAATTGGAATATTATAATATTTTTTGAGAGAAACTTTTGTCCAAAGATATCCTACTATGGAAATAATAAGCCCAGTAAATAATCCAACAATTAATAGCAAGCCAATTGGAGCATCAATTATTTCAGCAGCAGCAATAGGACCAGGAGTTGGAGGTACAAAGACATGTGCAGATAACAAACCTGTAGCTAAACAAATTGATAGAATAATTAATTTATACCCGGTTTTTTTACTTACTTCCTTTATAACAGATGAAAGCAATATAAATGCAGCATCACAAAAGACAGGAATTGAAATTATAAAACCAATCATATTTAATGAAAATGGAGAATTTTTCGCTCCAAGCATTTCAACAAAGACATTTACCATTTTTTTTGTACTGCCTGTTTTTTCAAGAAATACTCCTAGGATTGATCCAGCTAGTATTAGTGGTCCTATTCCAATTAGAATATTTGTAAACCCTTCAACTATTAGTTTAATAGATTTAGTTATATCAAAACCAAAACCAATTCCAGCAATAAATGCAGAAATTATTAATGAATAAAATGGATTTATCTTAAACTTAAGAGTGGAAAATAATATTATGCATATTAACACTANGAAGATTAAATAATTCATCTGTTCTGTTTTTATACTAACTCCCTATTAAATATTTATATTTTATAAAAAATATAAAGTAATTAAGAATCTTTAGTTTTTAAATAACTTTCAACTGTCTCTTCTATTAATTGTTTTGCGTTTTTCATACAATAACTATGATTATGACCTGTATCTGATAATGAAATAATATTTTCAACACCNAAGAGGCTCCATTCATTTTTCGTTAATATGTTTTTTCCGCAAATCAATAATATAGGNATATTAAATTTTTTTAATCTTTTAGTTAAACTATATACTGCTTTACCATTTAGGGTTTGATGATCAATCTGACCTTCACCTGTAAATATATACTTAATGTCTTTTGTTATAATCCTATCTATATCGATAATTTTTAAAAGAATATCTATGCCATTAATGAACTCTCCCTCTGTAAATAGTTTCAGGCCATATCCACAGCCTCCTGCTGCTCCAGNTCCTTCAATTTTTGAATAATCTTTTTTNAAATAANTTGANAATANTTNATGTACNGCNNTACCTCCAGATTCAAGTTTTTTGATATCATTCTTGTTTGCTCCCTTTTGTTCAGCAAAAGTATAAGCCGCACCNTTTTNNCCAAAAAGAATATTNTCTACNTCATTTACNATAAACCATTTAACTTTTTTNATTTTACTTTTNACACGANTTTGANATAATTAANNTAGNTATTNNANANAGNTTANNTCCAGTNGGTATAANNTCATNATNATNCTTATNTAGAAAAANNACACCTAATGCNGAGAAAATNCCTAAACCNANATCATTTGTNCTACTTCCACCAATTCCAATAAANATTTCTTTNACTCCNTTTTNTATAGCATCNTTAATNTCAATACCCGTNCCNTATGTTGANGTATATAATGGGTTCCTATNNTTATTTGGNAAGATTTANNAGTCCAGATGATTTNGCAAGTTCTATATAAGCCCTATTCATTTTTTCGTCAATCAAGTAATATGAATTTATCTGATTGTGAAGACTGTCTTTACTCTTTATTTCTATTCTCTTAAAATCAATTAGTGACTCTAAAGATTCCACAAAACCTTCTCCTCCATCTGAAATAATATATGATTGAAATTCTGCTTTGGGGTCAAATTTTACAATTCCTTTCTTAAGTGAGCGAATAACCTCTTTTGAAGTTAAAGAACCTTTAAATTTATCTGGTACAAGAAGATACCTCACGACTTATTATTTGTTTTTTAGCTCTTGTTTTTGGATATTATAAATTACGTTTCTATCTCCTAAATATTTATTAACCTCATTGAAGTGTTCTCCTAAAAACTCTGGTGGAGATATGCCTTTTTTGTCATACTTTCCTTCTATAACTAAATTAGCAACAGCAGTACAAGTATACCCTGTTGTTCTTGCCATTGAAATTGTTTTATCTTGATACTTGTCTAACAAATTATATGTGTAGCAAACTTGCTTTCCATTTTCATCACCTGAAATTTTAATCCTCATAACTGTATAATCCTGATCTCCTTGTTTCATTTCCCACATAGGAAATAATAATTTTGAAGTTAAATCAATTGGCCTAATTTTATTTCCGTTTATCTCTATGGGCTCATAAGAAAAATATCCGCAAGCTCTTAATACTTTTAAATACTCTATACATCCAGGATACCGCAGAGTTTTTTCAATCATATTAGGAACATGATTCATTGTTTTAATTAATGTTCGCAGTCCGTCAGAATTCCAGCTTTCTAATGTTCCTATGTTTTTAAAGTTAACAAGTTCTGTATCTGATAACGCCTCTTTTGTGACAAGCTGAGCGTTTTGTACATATCTTGCAGGACGAATATATTCCTCTATTACATCTATGGGAGAAAAAACGGCTTGATATTCAAATGGCCATTCTCTTTTTTTAGGTAATCCGCCAACCAAACACTCATAGTCGGTAATATTCATTGTTTTGTTGTGGTGTCCAAAAATAATGTTTCCCATTCCTGGGGCTACACCGCAATCCATTATAGCAACAACATTGTTTTCTTTTGCTATTTTGTCTAAGTCAAAAGGATCTTCAGAATAAAAAGAAATGTCTACAATATTTTTTTTTGCTTCAATAACTCTTTTCATTATGTTATATCCCATAAAACCTGGAAGAGCTCCCACAACTAAATCAAAATTCTTAATTAAATTTTCTAAAACATCTTTTTCTGATACGTCTGCACAAAGTTTGTTTATTTTTTCTGATTGTATTTTTTCTAAATTCTTAGTTGAAATATCTACAGATGTAACCTCGTATTTTTTTGCAAGATCATTGGCCATAACACTACCTACAAGACCTGATCCTAATACTATAATTTTTTTCATAATTTTAATCTAATATATCATAATTGTTAAAATTAAACTAAAGATATTTTAATCAAAAAAAGGGAGACAATTTCTTATCTCCCTTGTTCATAATTTACGGATTTGAAAAAAAAGAGGTTACCAGGTTTGTATACCTAAAAGTTTTTCCCCTAAATCATTTAATTTTGCAGTCTGATATTTTTTTTGCTCAAATTTTCTTGGGTCTCCAGGAAANGCATATCCNTNAGGNGCAATTCTNTTTTTCCANGAATNTATTCTCCAATTTCTTAACT
>PBYT01000005.1:0-32013 GCA_002729755.1 Flavobacteriaceae bacterium | reverse complement strand
TTNTTNTCTTCNGCTGGCATCATNGAAATNTATTGAGCTATTCTAACTTTANCNCTTTTATTTNNTCTAATACCATGAGCNANNNNACTATTAAAAATTAAAAGNTCTCCTGCNTCCATTTGTACTTTTGTTGGAGTGAATTCCGTAATGTCTGGTTTAAATCTGTCTCTGTCCTTTGGNTGAGTTAACTTCCAAGAATGATAATTTCTATATAGCTCAGGAACACATTGAAACCCACCCATATTTTCATCTGTTTGATCAGATAAAGCAAGCACTCCTTGTACATTTACTGAGNTTTCCTCTGGATCATAGTCCCAATGAATAAAAGGCTTATATGTATAACTTTTTTTTATCGGAAAATTCAAATTAGCTCTATCAATTGTTACCCAAAGTTTTTCTTCTCCCCATATGTCTACAAATGCATCATATATCTTTCGTGTCATTCTATTATTCCACATATATTGATTGTTATAACACTCAACCATTCCTGTGCCAGCAAGCTCTTTCATTTCCATTTCAGCTCTTGCAGCCTCATACCAGGTCTCTGGATTATCAGGATCCTTTTCTTCAAATTCCCATAAAAAATCTGCAGTACTTTTTGCTTGTTCTTTAGAAATTGCATTTTTTACTATAACATATCCATTATACTTCCAAAATTTCCAATCAAATTCAGACAAAACTCTTAGTGGATTTCCATTAGATCTATCATTGAGTTTATAATAACTCGCTTTTGTTGTTGAAGGATTCCCAGGTATATCTTTATGCGTGTTATCTTTTTGTTGCATTAATCATCAATTGTTATAAGCAAATTAAATATTTTTTATAAAAAAAAAATGATAATTATCACTAAGTNATTTTATTAAAACTTCAAATGCCTNACAGTTTCAGCATTATCTTGTANCTTNTTNANAGAATCAATNCCAATCTNGATATGTTNTTTATCAAATTGTTTTGATGTAATCTCATCTTTTTCTAATGTCTTTACTCCTTCTGGAAACATTGGAGAATCAGAGACTAATAAAAACGCTCCAACAGGAATTTTATTATGAAATCCAACTGTAAATAGTGTAGCAGTTTCCATATCTATAGCATAAGCTCTTGTCTTTTTAATATAATCTTTAAAACTTTTATCATATTCCCAAACTCTTCTATTTGTAGTATATACAGTTCCTGTCCAATAATCAATCTCATGCTCACGAATTGTAGTTGATATAGCTTTTTGCAAAGAGAAAGATGGCATAGCAGGAACCTCTGGTGGGAAGTAATCATTTGAAGTACCATCCCCTCGAATAGCTCCAATTGGAAGAANAAAATCACCAATATNAATTCTCTTTTTTAAACCTCCGCATTTTCCTAAAAAAAGGGCAGCTTTAGGATTAATGGCTGANAGTAAATCCATTATAGTCGCAGCGTTTGGACTCCCCATTCCAAAATTAATTATAGTAATATTATTCGCTGTTGCAGAAGGCATGTGCTTATCTTCTCCTTCCATTTTACATTTCATTATTTTGGAAAAGATTTCAACATATTTATCAAAGTTTGTAAGCAATATATACTCCCCAAAACTCTCAAGTTCAAGACCAGTATAGCGAACCAACCAATTGTCAACAATTTCAGATTTTGTTTTCACGCTTCTTACTTAAAGATCGTCAAAGTTACTATATTTTAGTCAATTTGATTGAAATTCAAATACTTAAAGTAGATTTCAACAACAATGCTATTTCTTAAATTACAGAGTTTATTGAGTTCTGATTAATTACTAATTGATATACAAACTGAATAATTTCTTTATAATTATCTATACTCACTCTCTCATTAATTCCATGAAGTCCTGTTATATTGTCTTTATTTAGTCTCAATGGATAAAATCTGTAAGCATTATTAGATATTTTTTGATAATGCTTAGTATCAGTTCCACCTCCAACTAATCCTGGAGTTACAACTGCATCTGGAAAAATTTGCAATATGGTTTTCTTAATTAACTTGAATGATACTGAATTAAAATCAGATACAGGTGATGGTAGATTTGGTGGATTAAGTTCTTCTACCGAAATTCTACTATCATTAATTGTGTTAATAATATGTTTTTTAATTTCTTTTGGATCATCGCCTGTCATTATTCTAAAATTTATGATAACTGATGCTGAAGTTGGAATAACATTATCTTTAACCCCTCCCGAAATTATAGTTGGAGCAATTGTTGTTTTTGCACTAAAGCCATCAAGAATAAAATTCTTAAATAACCAGGAGTTAGCAAATAGCATCTTTCCTAAAAATGGCATTTCAGCTCCTAAAGTTTTTATTTGAGTTTTTAAAAGAGGTGTCATTTTTAATTTGAATTGGTTAGACTCAAGTTTGGTAATTGCTTTAGCAAGAGACCCAATAGTATTGTCTTTTGGTGGTCGTGATGAATGTCCACCCTCGGTCCTGATAGTTAATTTGTATGAAACATATCCTTTTTCAGCAACATTAATCAGGGCAACAGGTTTATCAATTCCTGGGATTAGCCCTTCTGTTAAAAATCCACCCTCATCTAATACATACTCAAGTTCAATTTTTTCCTTTTCAAGATAATTTGATATTACACCGGCCCCATTAATACCCCCTATTTCTTCGTCATGACCAAATGCAAGGTAAGTTGTTCTATTTGGAGTAAATTCATTTTCAATTAGGATTTCAACAGCTTCCATAATTGCCATAACTGTCACTTTATCATCGGAAGTACCTCTACCATATATATTGCCATTTTTGATATTCCCGGAAAAAGGAGGAGCATCCCATTCATTTAAAGTTGAAAGATCAACCGGAACTACATCCAAATGAGACATCAATAATATGGGTTTTAATTTTTTATCTGTACCTGTCCATTTATATAAAAGACTTTGATTAAAAACTTTTTTCTCTAATGATGAGTGAATCAATGGAAAAACACCCTCTAAATAATTATGTAATTNGTAAAACTCATCATCGAAGTTGTCCTCTGGATTTCCAGATGAAATAGTTTTAAATTTGATTGCTCCACTAAGTCTATTAATTGCATCATCTCCAATCTTTAACTTATCAATAGGGGTAATATCTATACTTTCAGATTTAAGACTAAGAGTATTGATTAAAATAATCAAACATAAAATTGAGAATGCGATAAATAAAACAGATAAAATTCTTTTCATATTGGTAAATCTAATAAAATTTCATNAAATCTTCTTCAAAAATTTTATCCAAATAAAAAATCAATTTATCGCAATCTTCTTGGTTAAATATTATAGGAGGTTTAATCTTCATTACGTTATCATCTGGTCCATCAGTGCTTATAAGAATACCAAATTCTTTCATTCTATTTGCTAAATAATTAGCATGATCTTTTAATGGTTTTAATTTATTATCAGTTAACTCAATACCTAAGAATAATCCCTTGCCTCTAACTTCTCCAATTATTGAATATTTTTCAGCAAGAGTCATTAATTTGTTTTTTAAATAATCGCCAGTTAAAAGTGCATTTTTTTGAAGATTATGTTTCTCAATAAAACTTAATACCTCTGTTGCAATTGTACATGAAACTGGGTTGCCTCCAAATGTGTTAAAGAACTCCATTCCATTTGCAAATTTTTCAGCAATCTCTTTTTTACAAACTACTGCTCCAATTGGATGTCCATTTCCAAAAGGTTTCCCAATTGTTATTATATCAGGAACTACATCATGTAGTTGGAATCCCCAAAAACTTTCACCTAATCTTCCACAACCAACTTGAACTTCATCTGAAATACAAATCCCCCCTGCTTTACGAATATGTTTATAGGATTTTTTTAAAAATCCATTAGGTAATTCAACTTGACCTCCACAACTAATTATTGGTTCTATAATAAACCCTCCAACTCCTCTGCCTTTAGAGTGAATATTATCAATACATTTTTTTACCTCTTTAGAATATTTATTGGCAGTGTTTCCCCCTCTATATTTTCCTTTATAAGAATCTGGAATTGGAATTACATGCGTGTTCTTTGGTGCACCTTTTCCACCTTTTCTGTCAAATTTATATGAAGAGATATCTACACATTTATTAGTATTTCCATGATAACCCCATTGTGAAACAATCATATCTTTTTGACCTGTAGATTCTTTTACCATTCTAAGTGCTAATTCATTTGCTTCACTTCCTGAATTAACAAAATAACAAACAGATAATTCTTGAGGAAGGGTTTTAAGAAGTTTTTTTGCTAGTGTATTTATGCTTTCATGTAAATATCTTGTATTAGTATTTAGAACAGCCATTTGTTTTTGACCTGCAGTTACTATAAATGAATTTTCATGTCCTACATGAGCGACATTATTAACTGTGTCAAGATATAGTCGCCCTGTATTGTCCATTAAATATTGACCTGCACCTCTTACAATTCTGATAGGATCATTATAATGGAGTTTTAAGCTTTTACCAAGATGTTTCTTTCTAAAATTAATTAGTTCATGGCTACTAATCTCTTGTTTTAAATCAAGACTTTTAGATTTAAAAAATAAGTTTGGATCTGGACATATTTCTTTCCAAATATTTATTTGATTAAAATACATCACGCCAGGAAAATCAATTTTAAAATCCATCATTGATAACATTATTTGAAAATGAAGATGAGGCGGCCAGTTTCCATTTTCAGGATAATTTCCTATTTCTGAAATTTTATCTCCTTTTTTAATTTTATCACCAACCGAATGTATTGTTGCGCTTTTGACAGAGTTGTGACCATACAGTGTATAAAAATTGAAGTCTTTAGCTTTATGCTTTAAAACAACTAGGCCGCCATATTCTTTATCTCCAGCATCATTTGTAGCCATTACTACCTCTCCATCAAATATTGAATGAACAGGAGTTTTTGGAGGAAGCCAAAAATCTAAGCCTATATGTATTGTTCTATTCTCATTTCCAGAATTACCACTTTTTCCATATTTGTCCGTTGTATATAAAGCTCTAGGTTCTAAATAACCACCAACTAAAATTTTATCAGGGAACTTTTCTTGAAGCCTCTCAATTTTATATTGAAATATTTCAAGATCCCCAACTTCGCTAGGCTCAATAAATTTTGTTGAAACACTTAAGTCTATATTATTGAATTTAGTCTTTTTAACAGAGGGAAATAAATTTGTAATAGGAATCGATTGCTTTAAAGCCCAAGATTTAAACTTTTCATAATTTGGGTGTGAACTATAACCACATGAATTCCTAAAACTATAAGTTGCAAATTCAGAGCTAATATTATACCACTTGTGTAATAATTCCCAAGCGTGTTTTTCACTGATTAGAAGATATTTGTTTCCAGGCTCTTTGGTTTTATTGATTGCAGATTTTGTTACTGATATTACAAGTCTCATTGCAATAACATTATATAAATGATCAATCTCATTCTCTTTTAATGGATAAGCATTATGGTATCCTGATAATACAGGTAATGCTGCATCTAAAGGATCATTCTGGTTCATAATTGCATATGCACATGCTGTTCCAACTTCATTAATTATTTGAGTATTTATAGCATCTCCAAAATCAAATATTGACTGTACAGATGGATTAATTAGATCTTCTGAAACAATAATATTATTATCATTTATATCATTATGAATAATAGATTTTCGAAGCTGGTTGTATTCGTCTTTTTTAGATTCAAACTTTTTATGAAAATATTTTAATATTTTTTTTTGATCATTATTAAAAAGATTTAAATATTTTTTTGTCCAAAGTGATTGAGCTATATCCCATTCAAATTTTCTATGAGCTATTTTATGATCAAGACCATCTAGTAACTTAGTTATCATTCCACTTTTTTCTCCTAAGCTGAAACGTAAATTATCTAGGTGGGGATTAACAGAGCTCCAAAGTCTTCCAGGAATCCATGTCAGAAGCCTAGCTGTCCTTTTAACTCCATAACCATCTTCAATTTTAGATATTTCTTTCTTTTTTTTATTTAAAANAATNTTAGGAATAGGGAGATTCTTTTTTTTGGAATTAATGAATTTTAAAATTTTAATTTCAAAGTCTAGATAATCTGCAGTTGTATNTGGTCTTGAAATTTTTAATATATAATCTTGAGAATCTTTAGTTGAAATTTTATAATTAATATCNATTGCTCCCGGAAGCTTCGATGCAGATCCTTCAATACCATATTCCTTTTTAACTATTCTTTCAACTTTTTTTGTTGAAAGAACTAGTTTTTTATAATTCATCATATAAAATTAAAAAAATGCTTTTAACTTCATGAAAAATAAAATTAATTATGGAAAGGATGGGTTTTCAGTTGCAATGGTATATAAAAGTAATTAATTCGTATTCTGATTTTAATGGTAGAGCAAGAAGAAAAGAGTATTGGATGTTTACTTTATGGAACATTATTTTTGCCCTTTTAGCTAGTTTATTAGATTATTCCTTTGGTATTGTCTACCCATTAGTGGGCTATGGCCCATTATATATTGCATATGCATTATTTGTTCTTGTTCCCGGTATTGCAGTTACAGTAAGGAGACTACATGATATCGGGAAAAGTGGATGGATGTATCTTGTTGCATTTATTCCCATAGCAGGATTTATTTGGCTATTAATACTTTTAATCAAAGAGGGAGATCAGGGAAACAATGCTTATGGAGAGGATCCTAAAGAATTATAAAACTAAGGAGCAGGATTAGGAATTTTTTCTTGAGCTAGATTAATCTCATCAATTATTTCTTTAGATAGTTTAGTGTTGATGCTATCTATATTCTCTTTTAGTTGTTCCATATTTGTTGCCCCAATAATAGTACTTGTAACAAAAGGCCTGTCGTTAACAAAAGCTAATGCTAATTGTGTTAATGTTAGATTATGTTTCTCAGCAATTTGGTGATATAACTCAGTTGCATTTTTACAATTATCATTTGTATACCTAGCCATCGTTGGGAACAAGGTAAGTCTGCTATTTTTTGGAACATTTCCGTTTCTATATTTTCCTGTAAGTACTCCATATCCTAAGGGAGAGTACGCTAGTAGTCCAACATTCTCTCTTTTACATATTTCTCCTGAACCTATTTCAAAAAGTCTATTTAATAATGAATAAGGGTTTTGAATAGTAATCATTTTTGGAAGTTCATTTTTTGAATATTCTAAAAATTTCATTATTCCCCATGGATTTTCATTTGAAAGGCCAACATGTCTAACTTTTCCAGAATCTATAACTTTTTTCAATTTTAGAAGTATTTCCTGAAAATTATCTTCCCAAGAGTCATTAAAATATTTAAAATTCCTGTTTCCAAAATAGTTGGTTAATCTTTCAGGCCAGTGTAATAGATAAAGATCAAGATAATCTGTTTTCAGTCTCTTGAGACTTTGATCTAATGCTGCTTCTATAGAATCATCTTTAAATCCAGTTTTCCTAATATGAGCTGTATAGTCTCCTGGCCCAGCAATTTTACTAGCTAATATTATTTTGTCTCTAGATTTTCTGCTTTCAAGCCATTTGCCAATATATACTTCTGTTGTAGCATAGGTGTCAGCAGATGCAGGAACTGGATAGAGCTCAGCAGTATCAAAGAAGTTCACACCATTATCTATGGCATAATCCATTTGTTCAAAAGCTTCTTGCTTTGTATTTTGGGTTCCCCAGGTCATGGTTCCTAGACAAATTTTGCTTACCTCGATGTCTGTTCCAGGTAATTTATTGTATTCCATAGGTTAAGGGCTTGTAACTGCAAAACTACAAAAAATAAAATTTTGAATTGTGCCAAATGGGGTTTCATGATCTACTCTTTTAGATTCAACTTTTTTAAAAAAAGAAGTTTCAAAAGTTTTTGTAATTGACATCTCATCATATTGACATATATCAAGACCACTGCATTTTGTTGGCCCATCCGTTGAGAACGTGCCTACCACAAAAATTGTTGCATAATCAGAAACCATTTTAGCATAGTTTGAAATATTTTTCTTAGAGGTCATAAAATGAAAAACAGCTCTGTCATGCCAGAAGTCAAAACTATTCTCAGGCATGAATTCATTGATATCGCTAACTATCCATTTTACTTTATCTGAATTTTCCCCAATTCTTTTTTTAGCCTTCTCAATGGCATTTTTTGATATATCTAGCACAGTTATGTTATTATATCCTTGTCTTAATAGATAATCAACAAGCTTGCTTTCACCTCCACCTATATCAATAATGGAAGAGTCTTTTGAAAGCTTGAAAGATTTGAAAAAATCAATTGAGATTTGAGGTATTTCTTGAGTCCATGAAACTTCATTAGGTTTTTTCTTTTGATAAATATCTTCCCAATGTGATTTTGCGTTAAACATCATTTACTATACTTTATTTATAAATTCATTATAATAGGATAGAGTAAATTAACTAATAATATTATAGGCTATCTGGAGACAACTTCTCAACATCCTTCTTAAAAGTAATAATTTTAAAATAATATTATATATTTTAGAATAATAATGTTTATTAAATGAAAAGTAAAAATGTCTTTATAATAGTTGCAATTATCTTGTTTAGTATTAGTTGCAAACCTAAATCAAACCAATTGGTAATAGACAAAAATCAATATCGAGATCAATTAGAAGGTTTTTGGTTAGGACAATGTATTGCTAACTGGACTGGATTAATCACAGAGATGGATAAAATTGGAATTCCTGTTGACGGTAAAGGTGGTGGTTTTTATACTCGTGAAAATTGGGGTGGAGTTGATGAGCCTAATTTATGGGGATCAAATAATTATTCCGATACAATAGATTTTATATATGCAACTAGAGATAGTATTTGGGGAGCAGATGATGATACGGATATAGAATATATGTATCAAGAGCTATTATTAGAAAATGAAACACTATTTCTAGATGGTGAGCAAATCAGAAATGGATGGTTGAAACATATTTATTTAAATGAAGAGAATTTTTTATGGGTATCTAACCAAAGGGCTTTTGATTTGATGCAAGAAGGTATAATTCCTCCAGATACGAGCGATCCAAAAAACAACCCTTTTTATGAGATGATAGATGCTCAGCTAACAACTGAAATATTTGGTTTATACGCCCCTGGAAGCCCTAAGACTGCTTTGTCAATGGCATATTTACCTATTAGAACTACTGCTCAAGAAAATGCAGCTTGGATTGCGGAGTTTTATATTATTATGCATGCTCTAGCATCTGATCCAATTAAATTTGAAACATTAAAAGAAAAGACACAATGGATGGCAAAAAAAGCACGTGAGCATTTGCCAAATTCTTCTTATGCCGCTAAAATGTATGATTTTGTTTTAGACCATTATGAGAAAAATACACAGTGGGAAAAAACCAGAGACTTACTCCATGAAAAATACCAAATTAATCAAGATGATAACTACCTATGGGCAACTAAGGACCAATCTTGTCATGGATGTTTTGCAGCAGGGATAAACTTTGGAGCCAGTATAATTAGTTTACTTTATGGTGAAGGAGATATAAAGGAGACAATTAAAATAGCAGCGTTATCCGGATGGGATTCGGATAATCCAGCAGCTACTTGGGGAGGCTTGCTAGGGTTTATGATGGGTAAAAAAGCTATTGAAAAAAGTTTTCAAATACAGTTTTCAAATAGATTTAATATTCATAGGACAAGAAAAGGTTTTCCCAATTCTGGAATTGATACATTCACAAATATGGCAGATAAAGGTTTACTAATTATTGATAGAGTTGTAACCTCTCAGTTAAATGGGTCAATTGATAGTGAAAAAGGACAATGGGTAATCCCTAATTAGTGAATGAGGGGTTTATTTTTTAAGTTTATATATGATTTATATAAACAAGCTTTCATACCTACTTTTACTAATCATTTTTTTTGGTTGTAATCAAGTCAACTCAAATAGATCAATTAAAAAACTTGATTCTTTAATACATAGTTATCAAGATCACAATGGCTATGACAGAGAAAAGTATCCCTTAGGTCTTTTCACTAGAGAATATTATAAGTCCGAGGCAGATTTTGCACAAGAAAAACTAGAGGAACTATCAGAAATAAATTTAGATGTTTTGCCTGAAACCGATAAAATTTCTGCTGAACTTCTAAAATTTGTTCTAGAAGATAAGATAGCTTATTATGAATTTGAACGCTTTCTAAATCCTTTATTGTCAGATTCCGGATTTCATATTAATCTAGGTTTTATGGTAAGATCTTTGCAAAATTATAATAGTGTAAAAGACTATTTAAAAAAGCTAAGCGCAATACCTGATTATGTTGATCAATATTTTGTAAATCTAAGAGAAGGATTGGATAAGGGAGTATCTCAACCTAAGATTATTTTTAAGGGTTATGAATCAACATATGAAACTCATATTGTAGATGATTTCCAAGAAAGTTACTTCTATTCACCATTAAAAAAATTGCCAGAAAGTCTAACTTCATCCCAAAAAGATTCAATATTAATTGAAGGAAAAATTGCTATTGAAAATATTGTTATACCTCAATTTAAAAGAATAAAGAATTTTTTTGAAACTGAGTACCTTCCAAAGACAAGAACCACAATTGGTGTATCTGACACACCAAATGGAAAGGCCTTTTATCAAAACAGAATTAACTTCTATACAACAAATAATGAGTTCTCTCCAGAAGATATTCATCAAATAGGACTGAATGAGGTAAAGCGAATTAAAGCAGAGATGGAAAATATAATTGATGAACTAGGCTTTAAAGGGAGCTTCTCAGATTTTTTAAAATTTCTTAGAACAGATAAACAATTCTATGCTAAAACTCCAGATGAATTATTGATGATTGCTAGAGACATTGCAAAACGAGCTGATGAGCAACTCCCAAAATTCTTTAAAACATTACCGCGAAAACCTTATGGTGTTGCCCCTGTCCCAGATGCTATTGCACCTAAATATACTGGAGGACGTTATGTGGGGTCCTCAAAAAATAGTAGTGAACCAGGATATTACTGGGTTAATACTTATGACCTTCCTAGTAGAACATTATATACATTACCCTCATTAACAGTTCACGAAGCAGTTCCTGGACATCATCTTCAAGGAGCATTAAATAATGAGTTAGGAGATAGCATTCCTAAATTTAGAAGAAATCTATATTTATCTGCATATGGGGAAGGCTGGGGGCTATATACAGAATTCTTAGCTGATGAAATGGGTATGTATACTACACCTTATGAACATTTTGGAAAGCTAACCTATGAGATGTGGCGTGCCTGCAGATTGGTAGTTGATACTGGAATTCATTCTAAAGGGTGGACTCGAAAACAAGCTGTCGACTTTATAGCTTCAAATACAGCCTTATCCTTGCATGAAGTAAATACAGAAACAGATCGATATATTTCTTGGCCTGGTCAAGCTTTATCTTATAAAATTGGAGAATTAAAAATTAGAGAACTAAGAAAAAAGGCTAAGGAGAAACTTGGTTCAAAATTCGATATAAGAGAATTTCATGAGGTAATCCTTGAACAGGGAACAGTAACACTCTCAATTCTTGAACAAAGGATAAACTCTTACATTGATATTCAAAATTAACAATGGAAAATTTCTTCAAATTTTGTGATTTAAATGCCATTGAGCATTGGCTTGTTATACGTCTTTATATAGCCGCATCACTTCCAATAATTCTATCAATATATTACATAATTAAAAACAAGGTGTCATATAGTGTTGCGTTGACTTTAATTAGTGTTTTTTTAATAGCTTCCGTTGGCTGGGAGTTATGGCTTACTTATGGATTAGGAGGAGGGCTTTCTGTAGACCTGAGAAGAAGTGTTGCTTTAACTTGTGCAATACCTGTTAATTTAAATTGGTTTTTAAATTCATTAGCTGATGTATTAGTTGTTTGGATAGGGTTATATTTAGTAAAGCTCTTTTATAGAAATAAAAAATCTCCTTTTTTAAAATGGAATTGGGGGGCTTTTTCAATTTTTCTTTTATGGTTTATTATTCAAAATATTTATATTGAAGCATTCTTTTATAATTTTCAATTAGGCTCTAACGGTGACCTTTCTTGGGCTCCATTACAGCCACTAGGATCTTGGTTCAACCCTACAATTTTCAAAATAGCAGGAAGATCAATTACCTTACAAGCACAGTCAAGTTGGATTTTAATGACTCCTATCGTTTATTTAACATCCATTTACTTCTATAGAAAAGAAAAAAAATCAAATACAAAGAAATGAACAATAAACTCTTACTCTTTTCTATATTAGTTTTGATTTCTGGGTTTATCGCCAAAGTTCCTTTTTTATTTAATATTGACCCTGAGTTATTTTATCCTCGCAACATAGGAACTATTGTTTTCCCAACTTTAATTACTTATTTATCATTGCGGTATAAATTTAACTTATATAGTTGGTTGATATATTTAGCAATATCATTTATTCCAATAATTTTCTTGAATTTAATCCCTGGTGGTGATAATAGTGATACATTTTTTCTTTCATCAACGCATTCATTATTCTTTTTGCTTTCTATTTGTGGATTAGTATACATAGGAGGAATTAGGGGCAAAAACAATAAAAAAATAGATTTCCTTCATTACTGCGGAGACTTAATAATTATGAGTGGGTTATTGCTTATATCTGGAGGATTATTTACCGTAATTACTATTGGCCTATTTCAAGAAATTGGATTTAATATAGAAGATTTTTATTTTGAAAACGTTGTGGTCTGGGGACTTCCAGCTATTCCTTTAATTGCTTCTTATTGGATTTTTAATAATAAAGATTTAGTCAGTAAAATATCACCACTAATAGCAAAAATTTTCACTCCTTTTGTTTTTTTAATTTTGTTTATTTTTTCATTTGCTATAATTTTTTCAGATAAAAATATTTTAGTTGACAGAGAACTATTGCTGATGTTTAATGTTATTATTATTGCAGTGCTGGCATTGATATTATTTTCTTTAAGCCATATAAATAGTAGTAACAAATTTCAATTTATTTTACTATTTTCCCTTTCTTTTATTTCAATTATAGATAATTTAATTGTTCTTTTTGCTATAAGTTCTCGTCTTTTTGAATTTGGAATAACACCCAACAGACTTGCTTTGACAGGATTAAACCTATTGGTTTCTTTTCATCTTATAATCATATCTAAGCAACTATTTTTGTTAATTCTTAGGAAAGTCAATACAAATAATGTATTAAATAGTATTGTTAGCTATCTACCAATTTATGTTATCTGGACATCTGTTGTTATTTTCTTATTCCCAATTATTTTTAATTTTAAATAAAATGAATTTAAATTTTATTAGATTAATTAAGAAATTATTTTTTTATTTTTTATTATTTACAGGAATTATTCTTTCAACATCTCATTTAGGAGATAATTATATGGGAATTAGTGATGAGGAAGGTTATTTATTAACCATCGGATTATGCTGTTTAATTGCTTTTATTTTAGAATATTTAATTCCAAAACTTAAACCATGATTTCATTTATAAAAAATATATTAATATTACCTTTAAATGTTCTTATAACTCTACCTTTTATATTAAATCTTTTAAACGATACTCATTTAATTTATGAGTATAATATATACTTTAAAATTATTGGAATTTTAATATTAATTTTAGGGATTATCCTTTTTACAAAAACTGTCTTTTTATTTTTTAAATTTGGAAATGGAACAATTGCCCCGTGGGACCCTCCAAAAAAATTTATTATTAGAGGTCCCTATAGATATGTAAGAAATCCAATGCTTATAGGTGTAAATTTGATATTAATTAGTGAATATTTGATATTAAATTCTTTAATAATATTTATTTGGTCGTCAATATTTATTGTAATAAATCTTATTTATCATAAATTTAACGAAGAAAAAAAATTAGAACTAAGATTTGGAAATTCCTATACAGAATATAAGAAAAATGTTTCTGCTTGGATTCCTAGAATTAAACCTTACTATAAAAAATAATAAACAAAAAAACCAAGAATTAGTTTATTAGGATTATTTTACTTTGTAGTTATATGTAATTAAAGCGAAAATTAAAAAAACTAAACCTGATATTACATATGGATAATCTATAAAAGATAAATTATTATACATAAAATAAACTACGACTAAACTTAAAACTGAGGCTACTGAAAATATGACAAACAAAATCCATTTTAGTATTTTCATATCGAATTAAATATACAATTAACTATTTTATCATGAAAAAANTTTTTTTAATTATTCTTCTTTTTACTGGCATATTTGCTAATGCTCAATATAAACCATCAAAAGAAAATTTAGAGGCAAGAAAATGGTTTCAAGACGCAAAATTTGGACTTTTTATTCATTGGGGGGTTTATAGTGTTCTAGGNGATGGCGAATGGGTAATGAACAATCANAATATCTCTATTAAAGAATATGAACAATTACCAAAATTCTTTAATCCTACAAAATATGATGCGGAAAAATGGGTCTTAATGGCCAAAAATGCAGGTATGAAATATATAACCATAACTAGTAGGCATCACGACGGATTTTCAATGTTTGATTCAAAAGCTTCTGACTATAATATTGTAAACAAAACACCCTACGGTAAAGATGTTTTAAAAATGCTAGCTGAAGCATGTAGAAAACATGACATTAAGTTATTCTTTTATTATTCTCAACTTGATTGGTATAGAGACGATTATTTTCCAAGGGGCAGAACGGGTAATGGAATAACTGGAAGAGGAGAAGGTAAATGGGAAGATTATATAAACTTCATGAAAGCTCAACTTACTGAACTGTTGACTAATTATGGAACTATTGGTGGAATTTGGTTTGACGGACAATGGGATCAACACGAATGGGATGGTAAAAGATTTGGAAAAATTAATGTGGATTTTAAACTTAAGGAAGTTTATGACTTAATACATGAACTTCAACCTCAAGCCCTTATTGGCAGTAATCATCATTTAACCCCTAATCCAGGTGAAGATTTTCAAATGTTTGAAAAAGACCTGCCAGGTAAAGGGACCAAAGACTTTGCTACATCAAAAGATGACATTGGTAATCTTCCGTTAGAAGTATGTGAAACTATTAATGGATCATGGGGTTTTAACCTTAAGGACAGAAAACATAAATCAGAGAAAGAGTTGATACAATACCTAATTAAGGCTGCAGGATATGACAGCAATCTTCTTTTAAATGTTGGACCGATGCCTAATGGAGAAATTCAAGAAGAACACATCAAATCATTAGAAAAAATTGGACNATGGGTTAAACAATATGGCGAAACAATATATCAAACAAGAAAAGGTCCAATTGACCCAACTGATCAAGTTGTTTCAACAAGAAAAGAAAATAAAATATTTATTCATGTTCTNGATTCCTCTAAAGAAAAATTAGTAATTGAAAATTTTAGTGAAAAAATTAAAAAAATAAACTACTTCGACTCTGGAAAAAAAGTGAATTACAGCTATAATAGATCTACTTTAAAAATTGATTTACAAAAAGAGAATATAGATAATATAGACACTATACTTGAAATAACACTCNTCAATTAATGTTAGTCTTACTTATTTGAAAGGANTTGAAGGGTTTATTTTATTAGTGTATTATAGTGGTTAGCTCCCCCTCTAGGACTCGAACCTAGGACCCTCTGATTAACAGTCAGATGCTCTAACCAACTGAGCTAAGGAGGAATATAGNCGGCAAATATAATTCAATTAATACTCATATCAAATACCGACAGGGTATAAATCAAATTCCATTATCGTCTTTTAGTTCAGAAAATTAAGACCCATTTATCCATCTAAAAAGATCATTTCCATTGGCATATAGAACCAATGCAATTAATAAGAAAAACCCTATTACCTGCGCATATTCTAAGAATTTATCACTAGGTTTTCTACCTGTTATCATTTCATAGCAAAGAAACATAACATGGCCACCATCAAGAGCAGGTATTGGNAGNATATTCATAAAAGCTANAATAATAGANATTAGNGCNGTAGTNGACCAAAAATTTNTCCAATCCCATTTNGCAGGAAATAAANNTCCNATAGTNCCAAANCCNCCAAGCTGNGANGCNCCTTNTTTAGTNAAAACAAATTGAAANTGNGNNACATAATCATAAAGNNTCCAATANCCATAATCNAAACCTTCNACTATACTTTCAGATANGNTAAGGTCTCTATGNACTNNTTCAATTCCNGNANNAAGTTTCGNAACACCAATTGTNCCATCATCNTTTCTTTCAATAGNAGTTTCATAAATACTATTNCCTCTTTGNAGAGTANCANTTATNACATCATCATCATTATTANNNATCCANNTNNNAAANTCTGTCCANTGTNTTNATATNATCAGAATTNATTTTTANNATTTTATCACCAGCATTAATGCCAGCATTAATAGCAGGGGATCCGAAAACTGAGTCTATAGTAGCACTTATTAGTGGAGTTAATGCACGATACTCACCACTTTTAAACATTTTATTTCCAAAATCTTCAGGGATATTAATCTCATCAATAGTTCCATTAGATCTAGAAACAGTAACATATTCTACAGGTCTAAGAAACAAATTCCTATTTATCTCCAAAACATTTTCTAAAGGTTTCCCATCAACATCAACTAATCTATCCCCTTGTTCAAAACCAATTTCTATAGCAACTGGGGATGGATCTAGACCATCAGGTATATTTTCCTGAGGAACAATATCTTTTCCCCATACAAATAAGATCATCATATATAGTGCNAANCCAANNATAAGATTAACAATAACCCCTCCAAGCATTATAATTAATCTTTGCCATGTTGGTTTTGACCTAAATTCCCATGGNTGAGGAGGTTTACTCATTTGCTCTTTATCAAAACTTTCATCAATCATTCCTGCTATTTTAACATATCCTCCAAGTGGCAACCATCCAATGCCATATACTGTCTCTCCTATTTTCTTTTTAAATAAAGAGAATTTTACATCAAAGAATAAATAAAATTTTTCTACTCTAGTTTTAAAAATTTTTGCAGGAATGAAATGGCCAANTTCATGAAGAACNACAAGAATTGCNAGTGATAATATTAGTTGAAATGCTTTTATTAAAAATACCTCCATATAGTAATTTTGACTTGCAAATTTAATATTTTTTTAATTCCTTGAAGTATATTTGTATTAATAATGATCAAAAAATATANAGTATTTATTTTATCAATTGCAGTAGTATCTATTGCGGCAATATTAATGTTCTATAATGTGTTAAAGCCAGAAGAAAAGCTACCAATTTACCAGCCTAATATGGTTAGTTTTCAATTAGTTGATAGTACAGTGCAACATGTTAAAAGGTTTCATAAGATTAAAGATTTTAGCNTAGTAAATCAAAATGGTGAAAAGGTAACCAACGAAAATTATAGAGATAAAATATATATTGCTGATTTTTTCTTCACAACCTGTCAGGGAATCTGTCCAATTATGAAAGAAAATATGATTATTCTTCAAGATGAATATAAAGACGATGATCAAGTTTATTTATTATCTCATACTGTAACTCCAGAAATAGACACTAAAGAAGTATTAAAGAAATATTCTTTAGAAAAAGGTGTAATTGATTCTAAATGGAATCTTGTTACAGGAGATAAGAAGCAGATTTATAATCTTGCCAGAAAATCATATTTGGTAGCTGAAGATATTGAGGAATCTGAGTTATTTGAAATGATTCACACTGAAAATTTTGTTTTAGTAGATCCTGAAAGAAGAATAAGAGGGTTTTATGATGGGACTGATCAAGAATCAATGAATGCGTTGATATATGATATAAAAGTTTTAAAGAAAGAAATTTCAAATTAAACTATTACATTTGTCAACTTAGAATCATTATAAATAACATGATTGGTTTAAATACTTTGAAAAAAGGAGATAGAGCTATTATAAAGGATATACTCATTGATCAAGTCCCCTTAGNACTTCTGGAGATGGGNTGTTTACCTGGAAATGAACTGTTAATTCTTGGTCTTGCTTCAAAAAAAGGACCAATTTATTTAAAGGTAGACCAATCTCATATCTCAATTGATATAATTACAGCTAGTAAAGTTCTTGTTGAGCTAAAATAATTCAATGGTAAAAACAATCACAGTTGCGCTAATTGGGAATCCAAACACTGGTAAGTCTTCGGTTTTTAATTCACTTACTGGNTTAAAACAAAAAGTAGCAAATTACCCTGGTGTTACAGTAGAAAAAAANACTGGCTCTTTTAATATTAATAGAACTACCGATGTGCAACTAATAGATTTGCCAGGATCATATGGTTTAAATACAAAGTCTCTTGATCAAAGTATAGTTTTTGATTTATTATTAAATAAAAACAATAANGATTTTCCAGANTTGGTAGTTATAATTTCAGATGTAGAAAACTTAAAAAGAAATCTTTTATTATTCACACAGATTAAAGATCTAGAAATACCTTCAATTTTAGCTATTAATATGTCAGATCAATTAAAATTGAAAGGNATTGAAATAGATATCAAGAAACTTGAACAAAAACTTGATACCAAAATTGTTTTAATCAGTGCTAAAAAAAACGAAGGATTTGAAGAATTAAAAAATGTAATTACTAATTATAGAAANCTCTCAAATAAANCTATTTTNAATATTANGGAGATTGACCNTGAGTATTTTACNAATCTTAATCAAACATTTCCTGAACAGTCCTTATATAAACTTTGGTTATTGATAAACCAGGANATTAATTTTTCAAAAATACAAAGAAATACAATTGAAACNNCAGGCAATTTTAAAACTCAAACGGAGTCATATTTAAAGAAACTTCAGCAAAAAGAAACAATAAAAAGATACCAATGGATTAACAATCTTTTAAAAGAGANCTACTCAANAGATATTGCTAAAGTGNATTGGAATAAGAAATAAATTGGATAGAATTCTACTTCATAAGTTTTGGGGNTATGCTGTTTTCTTTTCAATCCTACTTTTAATTTTTCAAATAATTTTTGACTGGAGTAGTATCCCTATGGATTTTATTGACTCAACNTTTGTTTCTATAAGTCAAAGTGTAAAATCAGGTTTTCCTCCAGGAGTATTTACAAATTTAATTTCTGAGGGTGTATTGCCAGGAATTGCAGGAGTCTTAATATTTATTCCTCAAATCGCGTTGTTATTCNTTTTTATATCAATACTTGAACAAACTGGGTATATGAGTAGAGTTGTTTTCTTGATGGATAAGACGTTAAAAAGATTTGGGCTTTCTGGTAAAAGTCTTATACCATTAGTCTCTGGTGTTGCATGTGCTATCCCTGCAGTAATGTCAACAAGAAGTATTGAAAACTGGAAGGAGAGATTAATAACTATCTTAGTTGTTCCATTTATGACTTGTTCAGCAAGACTTCCAGTATATCTTATTTTAATATCCNTAGTTATTCCAAATGATAAAATATTTGGAATAGGCTATCAAAGTCTTACTCTNCTTGGACTATATATATTAGGNTTTTTAATGGCAATTTTATCTTCATCAATTTTACAACTATTTATTAAATCTGATAATAGAAGTTATCTTGTTCTGGAAATGCCAGATTATAGACTCCCTTTAACAAAAAATGTTTTATTAAATATTTGGACAAAAACTAAGTCATTTATAGTTGAAGCAGGAAAAATTATTTTTGCAATTTCTATTTTATTATGGATTTTTGCTTCGACAGGCCCAGGAGATAATTTTAGAAATGCAAACCAAATTGTTGAAAATCAATATTCAGAGATTAATATCTCTGAAGAGGATCTTGAATTGGAGGTTAATGCTTTTCGTCTTGAAAATTCGTATATAGGATTACTAGGAAAATCTATAGANCCAGTTATTTCTCCTTTGGGTTATGATTGGAAGATAGGAATTGCACTGATTACATCTTTTGNAGCTAGAGAGGTTTTTGTTGGAACGCTATCTACAATCTATAGTGTTGGTTCAGAAAATCAAGATACAATAAAAACGAGAATGCNAGAAGAGGTTAAACCTGATGGAAGTCCAATATTTAACTTTGCGAGNGGTCTTTCATTAATGATATTCTATGCTTTTGCAATGCAATGTATGAGCACTTTAGCTATAGTAAAAAAAGAAACAAATAGTTGGAAATGGCCAATAATTCAATTGATTTTCATGACAATTTTAGCTTACTTTGCATCATTAATTACTTATCAAATTTTAATTTAATGGAAATCCTTCAATTAATTTTAGTTATACTCTTTGCGTGTTTGTCTATATACTATTTATTAAAGAGNTTTGTGTTTAAAAAGAAATCTTCATCTGGATCAGATTGTGGTAAGGATTGTGACTGTTAATTATTCATAAGTTCTTCAATATGCTCAGCTTCAATAGGAATATNTTTCATTAGGTTTATTGGGTCTCCATTTTTTTGAACCACAACATCATCTTCCAATCTAATNCCGAATCCTTCTTCAGGTAGATATATTCCAGGTTCAACTGTGAAAACCATGTTCTCTTCAAAAGGATCATCAAGTAAACCATAATCATGAGTGTCCAGACCGAGATGATGAGAAGTTCCATGCATAAAATACTTTTTATATGCAAGNCTTTCTTTAGTTTGATTTTTTATGTCGATTTTGTCTATTAAGCCAATATCAAGAAGTTCTTTAGTCATGATTTCTCCAACTTGACCATGAAAATCTTTCCATANATTCCCCGGTNTTAAAAGTTTTGTAGCATGATTCTTTACATTTAAAACTGAATTATATATTTGCTTTTGTCTCTTTGAAAATAATCCAGAGACGGGAATTGTTCTAGTCATATCACTTGAGTAATTCCCATATTCTGCCGCAANATCCATTAGGATTAGATCTCCCTTTAAACATTGCTTATTATTTTTAGTATAATGAAGAACATTGTTGTCATTACCACTAGCAATAATAGGAGAATAAGCAAACCCTTTAGATGAATTATTGATAAATTCATGAATTAGTTCAGCTTCAATTTCAAATTCCCAAACACNAGGTTTTACAAATTTTAAAATCCTTTCAAATCCTTTCATAGTAATATTACAGGCGTGCTGAATTCTATCAATTTCTTCATTATCNTTNATNGANCTTAGTCTTTGAAGTATTGGNTTNCTTCTNGAAANTGNATGAGANGGGTANTCTTTTTCNANCCATTTGATAAATCTNTCNTCTCTNGTTTCAACNACTATTTTAGCNCNATAATGTTCATTTTTATTAANATAGAATCNNTTNCANTCNNNNGNAANTTTATGNAAAATNTCTTTAAAATNNTCTANCCAGTATAATATTTTCAATACCNGANATNTNTTTTNCNTNANCCNTACTTAATTTCTCNCCTTCCCATATTTTAGTNTGTTCNTCAGATTTTCNAATAAAAAGAATTTCNCTNNATNNTTTNTCNTTTGCATTAGGNAANAGAATNAATATNGTNTCTTCNTGNTCAATTCCNGATAAATAGAAAATATCTCNATGTTGTTCAAAAGGNAATTCTGTATCAGCGCTAACAGGNTATATNTCATTTGANTTAAANANTGCNNNACTNTNTCCTTTCATCATNGNCATAAAATTCNNNCTATTTNTNTTNTAGAANNNNGNTGANAGAGGTTNGTATCTCATTNTTAATTAAAAATTTAGNNTAAATATCTTGAAAATTATAATAATGTTTATAATTTAAGTATAAAATAACAATTATGAGAAATTTNANGTTNCTATACTGTCTGCTTTTTACTTCNATANTNATTGGNCAACCNAANCCAACNGANGNCTCAAAAATTGTAGAAGCATATCAAATAAAAAATAAACTTATTNAAAATTCAAGAGTTAAGAATNTCAATTTTAAAAATATNGGACCTACTATAATGAGTGGAAGGGTTGTNGCNCTTGAAGTTAATCCAAATGACCCAGATGAATTCTATGTTGCATATGCTTCTGGAGGAGTATGGCATACAATAAATAATGGAACTAGNTTTAATTCGATATCTGAAGAATGGCCTACTCAAAATATTGGAGAAATAACAATGGATTGGNAGAATCAAACTTTATGGGTAGGAACAGGTGAGAATAATTCATCAAGGTCTTCATATTCTGGAATTGGTATTTTGAAAACTAATTCTGATGGTTCAAATTGGAAAAATGTAGGTTTACATGATAGTCACCATATTGGAAAAATACTGGTTAACCCTGATGATAGNGGTCATNTTATAGTAGGAGTTACAGGTCATTTATATTCAAANANTAAAAATAGAGGGGTTTATGTTTCAAAAAATGGAGGTCAAACTTGGGATAAAANATTGTATTTAAATGAAACAACAGGTGTTATTGATATGGCTTATANACCAGGNGATTTNNATNTTATTTATGCAACATTATGGGAAAAAGATCGAAAAGCATGGAATCTTGATGAAGATGGATCATCCTCTGGAATCTATAAAAGTCAAGATGGNGGGTTGAACTTGGNANTTAATAACAACAGATCAAAGTGGTTTTCCAAGAGGTGAAGGAGTTGGACGAATTGGNATTGCGGTATTTGATAAAAANATAATNTATGCAGTCCATGATAGTCAATTTTTTAGAAAAGAAACATCAAATANAAAACAGTCAAATGAGCTGACTAAAGAATCATTTGAAANTATGTCAATCAAACAATTTGGTAAGATNAAAAATAAAGACCTTAATAAGTTTTTAAGATCTAATAGGTTCCCAGCTTTATATACAGCAAAATCTGTAAAATCTGATATTAATCAAAATAAAATAAATCCTTCAGACCTTTACAAATATTTAGTAGATGCTAATTCAGTAATGTTTGACACTCCTATAATTGGAGCAGAGATTTATAGAAGTGATAATGGTGGTAAAAACTGGTATAAAACACATAAAATGCATCTAGATGGAGTGTATAACACATATGGCTACTACTTTGGTAAAGTCCATGTTGATCCAAATGATAGTGATAAAATTTATACTTATGGTGTGCCAATATTAACCTCAAATGATGGTGGAAAAACTTTTTATCGTATTGGCAAAGAGAATGTGCATGCAGATCATCACGATTTGTGGATTAATCCAAACAAACGCGGTCATTTAATAAATGGTAACGATGGAGGTGTTAATATAACTTATGATGATGGTAAGAATTGGATTAAAAACAATTCAACTGAAGTAGGACAATTTTATTCTATTAATGTTGATTATCAAAAGCCATATAATGTATATGGTGGGCTTCAAGATAATGGTGTTTGGATGGGACCACATAATTCAATAGAAAACAAAAGATGGGAATCGTCCGGCTCTTATCCTTGGAAAATGATACTCGGTGGTGACGGAATGGAAGTTCAGATTGATAAAAATCAACCAAATATTGTATATACAGGATCGCAATTTGGATCATATTTCCGACTAGATCTAGATAGTAATAAGAGAACTTTTATTAAGCCAAGACATAAATTAGGGGAGTCCCCTTATAGGTTTAATTGGCAAACTCCAATTCTTTTATCTAGTCATAATCAAGATATATTGTATTTAGGAAGCAATATCCTACATAGATCATTTAATGGTGGTGATAAATGGGAAAATATTTCTTCTGATTTGACAAAGGGAGGCAAGCCTGGAAATGTTCCTTATGGAACTATAACAACAATTTCGGAATCACAGCATAAATTTGGTTTAATTTATGTTGGTACAGATGATGGTTTAATTAATGTTACCAAAAATGGAGGATCATCTTGGTCAAGAATCTCAGACAATTTACCTCAGGACTTATGGACCAGTAAGGTGTATGCTTCTACTCATGATGAAGCGACTGTATTTGTTTCAATGAATGGATATAGATGGGACGATTTCACACCCTATGTTTATATGAGTCAAGATTATGGTAAATCATGGACTCCAATAAATTCTAATTTACCTTTTTCTCCTGTTAATGTAATTATTGAAGATAATGTAAATAAAGATATTCTCTATGTTGGAAATGACCATGGTGTATATATTTCATTAAATAAAGGAAAATTATGGGAGCCATTTACAAAGGGACTAAATTCTGCAGCAGTTCATGACCTTATAATTCAAAAAGAAATGCATCATTTATTAGTTGGTACTCATGGTAGATCAATTTATTTAGCAGAATTAGAAAAAATACAAAAATTAAATCCAGCGATATTAAATAAACAGCTTCATGTTTATGATATTAAAGATATCAAGCGTTCAAATAATTGGGGCGAAAAATGGGGCACATGGGGTGATTATATTATTCCTAATATGGAAATAGTCATATTTTCAAAAACACAAAACAAATATACCCTTTCAATAAAGTCTAATAATGGCAAATTAGTTTATGAAAATGATGGAATATTTGATAGAGGTTTTAATTATATTGACTATAACTTAAGATATGATAAGAATGATTTAAAAAAATCTGATGATAATTCTTATTATCTAGATAAGGGCTCTTATAAATTATTAATTACTGTTAATAATAATTCTATTGAGAAGGAATTTAAAATAAAATAGTTTTTCTAATTCTTATTAATTTAATAAAGATATTGAAGTCAAGACTAGATCATATAAATAAATATACTATGAAAAATAATTTTTTAATTTTAACAACAATGCTAATCTTTTTTGGGGTTTATTCCCAAGAAAGAATTATAACTGCGGATACTTCAAAAGTAACAAAACATTCAACGATCATATTAAATAAAAAAGTTAATTACTCTGCTCAAATTGGTACTCAACCTATTTGGGATGTTGATGGAGAAGTAATTGCAACCTTACACTATACATATTATAAGAGAACTGATATTGATGATAATTCAAATAGACCATTAATATTTTCATTTAATGGCGGTCCTGGATCTGCATCAATATGGATGCATATGGGGTATACTGGTCCATATAATTTGATAATTGATGATGAAGGATATCCTATACAGCCATATGGATATAAATCTAATCCATATTCAATACTTGATGTCGCAGATATTGTTTTTGTTAATCCAATAAACATAGGTTACTCTAGAATTCTTAAAAAAATGTCTAAAAAGGAGGCGGCAAGCAAATTCTTTGGTGTAAATCAAGATGCAAAATATTTAGCAGAGTGGATAACTACTTTTGTTAATAGATCAAAAAGATGGAAATCTCCAAAGTATCTTGTAGGTGAGAGTTATGGTGGTGTAAGAGTAATGGGGCTAGCACATGAACTTCAACAAAATCAATGGATGTATTTAAATGGAGTTGTATTGGTTTCGCCTGCTGACTATGAATTAGATTATGAGTCAGGAGGCATTATTCTACCTACTGTAGATTTTCCATATTTTACTGCAACTGCATGGTATCACAATAAGCTAAACTCAGAATTTCAAAATAAAAGTTTAGATGAAGTTATTAAAATTTCTGAAGAATTTGCATATAATGAATTATTGCCTGCTCTGGCTATGGGAGGGTTTATTGATTATAAAACAAAAAAAGAAGTTGCTGGAAAAATTGAAATTCTAACGGGAATTAAATATGATGAAATAATTAAAAATAATTTGAATATTTCGACAAACTTTTTTTGGAAAGAACTTTTAAGAGATGAAGGATTTACAATTGGAAGGTTAGATTCTAGATATAAAGGCATTGATAGCAAAGACTCAGGTAATAATTTTGAGTATGCCCCTGAAATGAGCGCATGGGATCATGCATTTACTCCTGCTGTTAACTCCTATATAAAAGAAGTGTTAAAATTTGAAACTGATATTAAATACAATACATGGGCAAGAGGTGAATTATCTGTTAGACCATGGAACTCTGATAATCTGAGAATAAGAAGAAACTTTAGAGAAGCTTTAGCTGAAAACCCTTTTTTAAATGTTCTCATTCAGTCTGGTTATTATGATGGAGCAACTACATTTTCTGCGGCGAAGTATACAATTCAACAAGTTGATCCTAGTGGTAAATTAATAGACAGATTTACATTTAAGGGATATGAAAGTGGACATATGATGTATTTAAGACGTGAGGATTTAAAAAAGTCTAATCAAGATTTGAGAGATTTTATTCTTAAAACAATAACTAAAAATAAATCGGCTAGGTATTAATATGAAGTTATTTTCTAATGAGTCAAATTAGAGAATTTAAAAATTCTGATTTAGAGGAATTAAGATTAATCTTTAAAAAGAATATACCTCAATTTTTTAGTGAAAATGATTTAAAAGATTTTGATGAATATCTTGAAAACAATCATGATACTTACCTAGTAATAGAAAACAAAGAGGGTCTAGTAGGAGGTGCAGGCTATGTTAAAGAGAATGAGAATACTGGTAGAGTAACCTATTCATTTATTAATCCAAAATATCATAGACAAGGCTTTGGAGGTATTCTTGTAAATCAATGCATCAAAAAACTAAAATCTGACAAAGACATTACTTGTATAGAAGTTTTGACATCTAACTTGGCTCATAAATTTTGGATGAAATTCAATTTTAAAATAAAGTTTATTAAAAAAGACTACTGGAGAAAAGGAGATGATTTATATTTTATGGATCAAAGTATATAGACCACTAAAAATCCAAGATAAGATCCTAATTAGTGTTAATAAAAAAACTATTGAGAAGGAATTTATAATAAAATAGTTTTTTTTAATTCCTTGAAGTATATTTGTTATTTGAAAACAAAATTCTAAACAAAATTTTTTCATGTCTACAAATACTTCTTTTGCCATTCACGACAAAGGATTTACAAAAACTTTACGTAAGGATAATTGGTGGCTGTATCCAGCCCTTGTGGTTTTTGGACTAACCAGTTTTTTGGTTTATGGACTTTGGTCTGCTTGGCAGGCCGACTTTTATTGGTACAGTGCCGGGCAAGAAGGATTTGGGGGATATCTTGCTCCTTTTTATTCTCCACCTCTTTTTATTAAAGAAGGTGTTGCAGGGGCTGCGCCAATGTCCCATTCCATTTTTGGACCCTGGCCTACTTGGTGGCCTAGTTGGATTCCTCCCTCTCCGTCGTTGTTGATTTTGGCAGTCCCTGGAATCTTTAGATTCACTTGTTATTACTATAGAAAAGCATACTATAGAGCATTCTCTGGAACACCACCAGCTTGTGCTGTTGGTGCTTTACCACGTAAACGAAAAAAAGGATATAAAGGAGAAACAGGACTTATGGTTGTTCAAAATATACATCGCATAACAATGTACTTTGCATCAATATATATTATTATCTTTTTTTATGATGCCTATTTAGCGTTTTTTAGAGGTGGAGAATTTGGTGTTGGCCTTGGAAGTATACTTTTATTGGGAAACCCCATTTTATTAGCCAGTTATATGTTTGGTTGTCACTCTATCCGACATCTTATAGGTGGAAGCAGGGATTGCTATTCATGTGGGTTGGGAGGTGATATAGCTCATAAAAACGGAATGATTGTTGGTTGGTTTAACCGTCGTCATGAGTTATTTGCGTGGATTAGTTTAGTTTGGATAATGGTAGCCGATTTATATATTCGAATGGTCTCAATGGGATATATTAATGACCCTAATACATGGAATTTTTAAAGAAATAATTTATGTTAGATATATCTGAAATTAAAACCGTTGAGCATGATGTTCTAATTGTAGGAGCTGGTGGAGCTGGGTTAAGCGCAGCTATTGAAGCTTCAAACCATGGAGTAAGCACTGGTATTGTGATGAAATCACTTTTAGGGAAAGCACATACGGTTATGGCTGAAGGGGGAATGGCTGCTGCATTAGGAAATGTTGACGAACGTGATCATTGGAAAATTCATTTTCGGGATACCATGCGAGGCGGAAAATTTCTTAACGATTGGCGAATGGCTGAACTTCATGCTAAACTAGCACCGGAACGTGTTCGCCTTCTTGAAGAATGGGGAGCAGTATTTGATCGCACAAAAAAAGGTTTAATAAATCAAAGAAATTTTGGAGGTCATAGATATCCCAGATTAGCACATGTTGGCGATCGTACCGGATTGGAAATGATCCGTACTTTGCAAGACCATGGGATTCACCAAGGAATTGAGACTTATATGGAATGTACGGCCTTGGATTTACTTAAAAACGAAAAGGGTAAAGTTATAGGTGTAGTTTGTATGTGGCGGGAAACAGGAACTTTTATTATTTTTAAAGCAAAGACCATCATATTTGCCACTGGAGGAGGTGGTAAAGCATGGGATGTTACCTCAAATTCTTGGGAATATACTGGGGATGGTTATGCCTTGGCTTATGAGGCAGGAGCCGAACTCATGGATTTAGAATTCAATCAGTTTCATCCCACTGGAATGATGTGGCCGTTATCAGTGAAAGGTGTTTTGGTTACTGAAAGTGTTAGAGGAGAAGGAGGAGTCCTCTTAAATAGTGAAGGAACGAGATTTATGTTTAATTATATTCCTGAACGCTTTCGTTCAGAAACTGCAGATACCGAAGAAGAAGCTGCAAGATGGCTAGCTGGAGACCCCAATGCTAGGCGTCCTCCGGAACTATTAACCAGAGATGTCGTAGCTAGAGCAATTAATGAAGAGGTTAAAGCTGGAAGAGGTTCAAAACATGGAGGAGCCTATCTTAATATTGCTACACAACGATCACCAGAAGATATTAAAAAGAAGTTGCCTTCTATGTATCATCAATTTAAGACTTTGGCAGAATTAGACATTACCAAAGAAGCTATGGAAGTAGGTCCTACGTGTCATTATTTTATGGGCGGAATTCGGGTGGATGCCAATACAGCCATGAGCTCTGTTCCAGGATTATTTGCATGTGGAGAATGTGCGGCAGGAATGCATGGAGCTAATCGTTTGGGCGGAAATTCTTTGTCAGATCTTTTGGTCTTTGGTTATCTAGCAGGCAGAAATGCAGCTGAATTTGCAAAAAAAAATGTAAAGCATTCTGACTTTGATGAAGATCAAGTAAAAACAATAATTCGAAAGGCAACGGAGATTTTAAACCGTAAATCAGGTGCTAATCCATATCTGTTGCACGAGCAGTTGGAGCAAAATATGCAAGCGAATGTTGGAATTATTCGAACAAAAGATCAGCTTGAAAAAGGAATAGATGAAATAGAAAAAATCAAAGAGGAATACAAATCCGTAAAAGCAAAAGGAACAAGTCAATTTAATCCTGGTTGGCATGAAGCATTAGGACTACGTAACTTATTAATTACGGCAGAAGCAGTAGCAAGAGCTGCAAAATTTCGTGAAGAAAGCAGAGGGGCGCATACCCGAGCTGATTTTCCTGGCGAACAAAAAGAATGGCTTAATTACAATATAATTTCTAAAAAAGGAGATGATGGTAAAATGCAATTAAATAAAGTAGAGCGCCCAAGTGCAAATCCAGAATTGGTTCGCATTGCAGAATCCCCTATTGAAGATCTTGAAAATGAAATTATAGAAGAAAGAAAACAAATGAANAAATAATTTATAAAGCTTAATTTTGAAAGGAATCAATAAACAATGACAACACGTAAATTTCAAATCTATAGGGGTGATAATAAAAATGGAGAACTGATTAATTTTGATACAGAAGTCAAGGAAGGGATGGTTGTGCTTGATGTTATTCACAAAATTCAAGCGGAGCAGGCTAATGATTTGGCAGTTCGATGGAATTGCAAAGCAGGAAAATGTGGTTCTTGTAGTATGGAAATTAATGGTAAGCCAAAGCTGTCTTGTATGACAAGAATGAATGAATATAGAAA
Source organism: Flavobacteriaceae bacterium (assembly GCA_002729755.1). Lineage (GTDB taxonomy): Bacteria > Bacteroidota > Bacteroidia > Flavobacteriales > Flavobacteriaceae > Marisimplicoccus. The sequence continues at coordinate 2,439 of PBYT01000005.1, read as the reverse complement.
AGATGAGACCATTAGAATTACTCCAATGAAAACCTTTCCTGTTATTAAAGATTTGGTTACCGATGTTTCATGGAATTATAATCAAAATAAAAGAATAAAACCTGTTAAACTCGCTTTGGAACGTAAAACAGAAAAGGGATATGTCATGTATCAGAAAGATGTTGATAGAGTTCAGGAATTTCGAAAATGCATAGAGTGTTATTTATGTCAAAATGTATGTCATGTACTTCGTGACCATGACAAAAAAGACGAGTTTATTGGCCCTCGATTTATGATTCGTGTGGCTGGCCTCGAAATGCATCCATTAGATATAAATGACAGAATTCCGGAATTAAAAAAAGAATTTGGTTCAGGAATGTGCAACATTACGAAATGTTGTACCGATGTTTGCCCGGAAGATATTAATATTACTGATAATGGAATTATTCCACTCAAGGAACGAGTGGTTGATAGATTTTATGACCCTTTAACTATTTTGAGACGCAAAATATTTGGCAAAAAAAAGAAGAAATTCCCTCCTTCTTTTTCATTTTCAAAGGGAACTTTTAAAAGCAAAGATTTAATTTGAATCTGCCTCTATAATCATTTTTACAAATTTGCCTATAGTCCCTCTTCCCATCCATCTAGCAACTATAACAATTTTATTTTCCGGAATTACAACAATATAATTTCCTCCAAATCCTGCTCCATAATAAACATTTTCAGGTACTCCTTTCCAGTAATCTTCTCCGTTTCTTTTATTTAACCACCACATATATCCGTATTCAAGGTTTGAAGGAGAAGGAGTAATAGATTTATCAATCCACTCTTTTGTTAAAATAGTTTTTCCATTCCAATTTCCATTATTTAGATATAAAAGTCCAAATCTGGCATGATCTAAAGAATTGATAAAAACTCCACCTCCATTATGGCCTCCACCTGATACTGATTGAATCATATGTCCATCAATATTTGTCCATGAATTTTCATACCCATACCATCTCCATGAATCAGAAGCCCCTATTTGGTTCATAATATTTTGTTGTAAAACTTTGGGTAATGATTCTCTAAAAACATGTAACAATGAATAGGCAAGGACATTAACCCTAACATCATTATATTTATAATATGATCCTGGCTCTTTTTGTTCTTGAGACCTCCAAGAATCAATATTTAATCTTTGATTTGGCCTATCCTCCCAGTCATTAATCCCCCACAAATTTCCTGCCCAATTTGATGATTGATNTAGAAGATGTTCCCATGTTATTTTTTTGTTTTTATTTCCATCAAAAGTTTTATCCCANATATAGTTTGAAACTTTATCTTTTTCAGAGCTAATTAAGCCTTTTNTTATNGNTATACCTGTAATAGCTGACAAATAACTTTTAGTTACACTAAATGTCATATCAACTCTATCTATATCCCCCCATGAAGCGATGATATATCCATTTTTAATTATCAATCCATTTGAAGCACCCCTCTTTTTAGTTGGGCCAAGTATTTCATGATATGGCTCTGAAGAGAACCCTTTTAGTATTTCAACCCTAAGATCAAAATCTCCATCATTTTGATTATTCTCAGCAAATTTAATTGCATCATTAATTATTTCATTATTAATTCCAAAAACTGAAGGAGCCTTTACTTCCCATGACCTTTTGGGCGGGAAATAATTTTCCTGAGAAATTAAACTTATTGTATTGATTAAAAAGGCTAGTAGTAGAATATATTGTTTCATTATTTATTTAGTTTATTGAATCTGTTTTAATCAAAGTTGAATCTATTTCAATCATTTTTAAATTAAATGTTTCATTAAAATCCCAGTTTGCTCTTATATCTAATTCATTGCTAAAATAATAAACATCTTCAGGTTGAATTTTTTGGAGATAATTTCCAGTATCCCATATTTTATTTCCATTGTCATCTTTGATCATTCTAAATAAATATTTTCCAGGGGGAATTAACTCAAAGTTATAGATTCCATCATTAGTTATATTATTGTATTCTTTAATTATTTTATTATTAGAGTTAATCATTTGAAGAATATATTTAGATTTAGCATCTAGAATTACATTTATGTATACATTACCGTAATCTTCAAGTGACTGAGAAGCAGTTTTAAAATTTATTGTATCATTTGTTCCACCTCTAATATCAATAATTGCATTAGGGAGAAGATTAACTGAATAATCATTTTTAGGCTCAACATTAAAATCAAGTGTTAGCTCATCTAAGTTTTTATTTATAATAGATTTAAAAGGGACTAAAATAGAATCAATATTCTTAATAAAAATTAGTGAATCAGAAACTTTATTTATTGGGAGATTAGATGATAATTTAAATTTCTCATTCAAGTCAATTATTGACCTAGTTTTTTGAGAAACTCTTAAGGAGTCAATAAGTGTATCTTTTGCCCTATTAAATTTTATTGACAATGTTTTTATTGTATCAATTTCTTGTAGT
>PBYT01000004.1 GCA_002729755.1 Flavobacteriaceae bacterium | reverse complement strand
AAGATATTTTGGAATAGTTGCAAGTAGATCGATAATACCATAAAAACTAAAAATATATTTTTTTGGTTTTTTAACTGAATAGATTCTTAATATATACTCAAGAGTAAATAAGGCTGTTATAATCCATTCAGCAATATTCAAAATAGCATGATACTTTTCGTTTATCCAACCAATTGTTTCAATAGCGACGAGTATGACACTTATTATAATTACAATTATTAAAGAAATATCAAATACTTGTCCAGCTGGCGTCTCTGCTTCATAAATTACATTATGTATTTTTTTTCTTATTTTATTCAATAGTTGAAATTTTATAAATTTTATTCAAAGGTATAAGTTTTTTGAATTTTTGCTTATTAATTATATAATTTAAAATGTTTTCTATATTCTGATTATGATTAATCTTAACTAGTCTGGAATATAATTTTTCTTTAGTATTTATTTGATTGTTTAGTTTAAAAAACCCATATCCAATAAGTTTTTTAGAGGAAACCAATAAAAAACTTTTTTCTTGAGCATCTCTACCAATATCTATAACTAAAAACTCTTTACTTGGCGAATTAAATTCTCCAATTGATTTATCATAATTTATATAATTAATTTTATTAAATGCAGGTTTAATATGATCAATTTCACTAAATTTTTTAATTAATGCTACATAAAAGCTACCTGTTCTTTCAACTTTGACATTTTTAATATTATTCTGGATTGATTTCGGAATAAACTTATTGCTTGTAAATAATCTATTTATCCTACTCTTTATAGTCTTACTTGCTTCTATATATATGATTTCATTATTATGGTTGTAGATATAGAATACACCTGTCTCATTCTTTAAATCTTCAATTATCTTATTGAAAAAAGATCTTACATTTTGACCTAAATATGTAACTACATTTTTTGAAATAATTTGTTTGTTAATATCTTTTTCAATGAGTAGTTTAAATAATTCTACAGTTGCCCTTGCATCACCACTAGCTCTATGTCTTTGAGTTAATGGTATACCCAAACTTTTTACTAATTTACCTAGTTTATAAGATTCTTGATTTGGTAAAAGCTTTTGTGATAAAATGACTGTACAAATAGATTCTTTTATATATTCATAACCCAGTCTGTCAAATTCAATTTGAAGTAATCTATAGTCAAACTGAGCATTATGTGCAACTAAGATTGAATTATCGGTGATTTCGATAATACGTTTAGCAACCTGATTAAATGCAGGGGCTGTATTTACCATTTTAGCTGATATACCAGTTAATTTCTCAACATATGGGGTTATATCTTTATGAGGATTAACTAAACTAATAAATTGATCAACTACCTTACTTCCATCATATTTATAGATTGCTATCTCTATAATTGATTCTTCATTAAATTTACCGCCTGTAGCTTCTAGGTCTACTATACTATACATTAAATTTATCTTTCTCCAAATATTATGCTTCCAACTCTAATCATATTTCCGCCTTCATTTATTGCTAATTTATAATCATTACTCATCCCAATTGATAAGTATGTAAATTTTTTATTAACTAATTTTAGTTTATTAAATAAAGATGAGATTAATTTAAATTCATTCTTTATTTTTTTTTCATCATTTGTAAATGAAGCCATTCCCATTAAACCAACAACATTAACAAATTTTAGATTTAAAGTGTCATTATATAGTTTATCGAAATAATCAAACCCTATGCCATATTTACTCTCATCAGTTGATATTTTTATTTGAATCAAACAATCAATCACTCTATTATTTTTTTCTCCTTGTTTATTAATTTCTTTGGCTAGTTTTATGGAATCTAGAGAATGAATTAAGTCTATGAAAGAAGCAATATACTTGACTTTATTTGTTTGAAGGTGNCCAATCATATTCCATTTTATNTCTTTAGGCAAATCATTGTACTTATTTGTAAGTTCTTGGACTTTGTTTTCNCCGAATAATCTTTGTCCACNATTATAGGCATTCATAATATCATCATTAGTCTTTGTTTTAGTAACAGCAACTAAATTTATATTTTTAGGNATTGAGTTATATAAATTNGTAAGATTTTCTTTTATCATTGTATTTGACTNATTACTTCATNAGCTACTTTAATAGCCTCATAACCATCTANTAGAGTGACTTTTGGAAGTGATTTGTTNTTAATTGAATTAGCAAATGATTCAAGTTCATTTAAAATAGAGTTTTNTTCAATTATCTCAGGATTTTCAAAATAAATTATTTTATCCTTTCCTNTATTTGTTTTTATAACCATAGATAAATTAGAATTAGACTTAACAGCATCCTTAATTTTTACTATTTGGAGTTCTTTTTCTAGAAAATCAATAGAGATATATGCATCCTTTTGGAATATTCTGGTTTTTCTCATTTTTTTAAGAGAAATTCTNCTTGCAGTAAGATTAGCAACACATTTATTTTCAAATTCTATTCTTGCATTTGCTATATCAGGGGAATTGCTAATAATTGAAACACCTGAAGCATTAATTTTTTTGACTTTTGATTTAACAGTGTTAAGAACAATGTCAATATCATGAATCATTAAATCCATAATTACTGAAACATCTGTTCCTCTAGGATTAAAGTCAGAGAGTCTATGAGATTCAATGAACATAGGATCTTTAATATGATTGAATGCCGCTACATATGCAGGATTAAATCTCTCAACATGTCCAACTTGCCCAATAATATTNTTTTTTCTNGATAGCTGTATAATATCCTTTGCATGATCTACATTATCAGTAATCGGCTTTTCTATAAAAACATGTTTATTTGATAAAATTGCTTGTTTTGCAATTTGATAATGAGTTGTAGTTGGGGATATTATATCAATTGCTTCCACATTATCTAAAAGGTTATCTAGATTAGAAAAATACTTATAACCTTCTTTATCTGATAGTTCTTNAGAAATTTTTGAATCAGTATCATAAAATCCCATTAATTGAAATCTTTTAGAAGAATTCAATAACTTTAAATGAATTTTTCCTAAATGTCCTGCACCAACAACTCCAATTTTTATCATATTTTTTTAAAATTACAATCTTCTTTTGGAATAATCATCTATAAAGATAATATTAGTAAATAAATGAAGGATAATTATAAATTTCTTGGAAGAAGAAGGGGATTAGTTGATGAAATAAAAAGAAAAGGTATCACAGATAAACTTGTTCTGGACTCATTTTTATTAACACCAAGACACTGTTTTGTGGATTCAGGACTTGAAGAGCATGCATATATTGATAAGGCACTTCCAATAATAGAGGATCAAACAATTTCTCAACCTTTTACTGTAGCATTTCANACTCAACTATTATGTCTTGCAAAAAAACAAAAGATACTTGAGATTGGAACAGGTTCAGGTTATCAAAGTGCTATTTTGTATAATATTGGAGTTGATGTTTATACAATCGAAAGAAATCANAAACTTTTTAGAAAAACTNCNGAANTGTTTAATAAATTAAATATTAAACCAAAGAGATTTAAATATGGAGATGGTTANAAGGGTCTNCCAGANGANTCTCCATTTGATGGAATAATTGTAACTGCTGGTGCACCTGAGATTCCAAATGAATTATTGAAACAATTAAAANTNGGNGGNAGGNTNGTAATNCCAATTGGAAATAAATCTCAAACAATGTTAAGGGTAACAAAACAATCTAATACAAAATATAAAAANGAGAAATTTGGNAANTTTAGATTTGTTCCATTATTAAAAAACAAAAATTAGGCTAATCTNTTGTGCCTTTTGANATTCTTTTTAGATTNATCTTATTTTCTCTGTCTTTAATTACATTTCGTTTNTCGAATTCTTTCTTACCTTTTGCTATAGCTATTGTAATTTTTGCTAAGCCTTTCTTATTAATAAATAAGTTTAATGGTACAATTGTAACACCAGGATTTATAGATTCTTTTGTAAGTTTTTTAAGTTCATTCTTATTTAATAATAATTTTCTCTTTTTTTGTGGAGAATAGTCCTTTTCGTTAGAATTTACATATTCATCAATATTCATATTAATAATATATAACTCATTACTCGTGTCAAATTCACAATAACAATTATTCAAAGATGCTTTTGATTCACGAATTGATTTTATCTCATTTCCAGATAATACAATCCCTGACACATACGTATCAAGTACATGATAATCATATTTAGCTTTCCTATTTTTTATATTAATTGAATTCTTCATACTGTAAAATTACAAATTTGTTATTTTAGCTGATAAACTTTTTTTAAATGAACAACGATAAAGAAATTTTTGATTTAATCTTAAAGGAGAAAGAAAGACAAATTAATGGTCTTGAGTTAATAGCTTCAGAAAATTTTGCAAGTGATAATGTAATGAAGGCTACAGGTTCAATACTTACTAATAAATATGCTGAGGGATATCCAGGGAAAAGATATTATGGAGGTTGTGAAGTAGTAGATGAAATAGAAAGTATAGCAATAAACAGACTAAAAGAACTTTTTTCTGTTGATTATGCTAATGTACAACCTCATTCAGGCTCACAAGCTAATTCAGCTGTATTTGATGCATTTTTAAAACCTGGAGATAAAATTCTAGGTTTAGATCTCTCTCATGGAGGTCATCTTACTCATGGATCTTCATTTAATTTTTCCGGAAAACTATATAAATCAAGTTTTTATAAGTTAAATCAGGATGGAGTGTTTGACTATAAACAAATACTCCAAAGAGCTAAAGAAGTAAAACCAAATTTAATTATTGTTGGAGCTTCTGCATATTCTAGAGATATGGATTATTCAAAATTTAGAGAAATTGCAGATGAAGTAGGATCTATATTACATGCAGACATAGCTCACCCTGCAGGACTAATTGCTAGAGGCCTATTAAATGATCCAGTCCCTTATTGCGATGTAATAACATCAACAACACATAAAACACTTAGAGGTCCAAGAGGTGGAATAATAATGATGGGAAAAGATTTTGATAATCCTTTTGGTTTAAAATTTAAAAATGGTAATCTTAAAAAAATGTCATCTGTTTTAGATGGTGCTATTTTTCCTGGTAATCAAGGCGGTCCACTAGAACATGTTATTGCTGCTAAAGGTGTTGCTTTTGGGGAAGCTCTTCTTCCATCTTTTAAGGATTATGTTACACAGATTCAACTAAATTCAAAAAAATTATCATCTGATTTATTAGATTTAGATTTCAATATTGTTTCAGGAGGTACAGATAATCATCTTTTATTAATTGACTTAAGGAATAAAAACATCACTGGAAAAGATGCAGAAACATCACTTGGTAAAGCTAATATTACTGTAAACAAGAATATGATTCCTTATGATGAACAATCACCATTTGTTACATCAGGTATTAGGATTGGAACTCCAGCTATTACTACTAGAGGGTTTAAAGAAGAGGATATGGGATTTGTTGCCCAGTCTATAAATGATGCAATAAATAATTATGAGAATGATGAAAAGTTGAATTCAATATCTGATAATGTAAAGAAACAAATGAAAGACAGGCCTTTATTTGCTTAATTATTATCGACTATTTTTATTTCAAATATTTTATTCCAGTTTTTCCCAGTGACATATAATTTATTAGTATTTGAATTATAAGCTATACCATTCATTACATCGAGATCTGGAGATTTTTTAACTAAATCTCTAATTCCTGTAAAATCAATTACACCTTCAACTACTCCATTATTAGGATTTATTATAATTACAACATCTCTATTTAATTGATAGGTGTTAGCATAAATTTTTCCATTAATGTATTCAAGCTCATTAATGTTTTTAATCTTTGATTTGTTTGTCATAACCTCAATATTCCTAATTTCTTTCAATGTATCTTTATCTAATAGCCATATTTTATTAGTTCCATCAGATTTATATATAAATTCACCATCATTACATAAACCCCAACCTTGAACGCTTTTACCATAGTTAAATGACCTTTTATATTCAAGATCTGTATTATAGATAAATCCTATTTGATTTTTCCAAGTAAGTTGATATATATTATCATTCAGTATAGTAATGCCTTCTGCAAAATATTCATAATCTATATCAATAGACTTAAGCACTCCTCCAGTTTTATAATTAACTTTTCTTAAGGTTGATTTTCCATTTAATCCTGTGCTTTCATATAATACATCATTATAGAATTCTAATCCTTGAGTATACGCTTTATCATCATGTTTAAATTCATTTATAATTTCATATCTATAAAGTGTTGGTATAATATTGGAATAAATATCAAACGACTCATTTAATGTAAAGGATTTACCATTACTATAAATAAATGCTTTAACATTATGATTTCCAAGAATATAGTCATTTAAGATAACTTCTTTTTTAACGCTTTTATCATTTATAAATAGTTTGATAGAATCAATAAGAATATCCTTTTTATTTGATATTTCTATATTGATTGTATCATTCAGTTTAATAGTTTTATTTGATGATTGAATTTTAAGTTTAAAATCTTTAGAATTATTATTTTCACAATTTGAGATCAGAAATAAACTTAAAATCAATAATAGCTGTTTCATATATTAAATTTAATATATTTAAATAAATTATGTCAAAAGTAGTATTAATTACTGGTGCTTCTTCAGGTTTTGGAAGATCAATTGCTGAAAAACTATCTAATCATGATTTTATAGTTTATGGAACTTCTAGAAACCCAAAAGAAATTGAAGGTAAGTATAAATTACTCAAATTAGATATTACTGAATATCAAGATGCAGAAAGAATAACTGATTATTTAATTGATAAACATGGAAAAATAGATATTTTAATTAATAATGCGGGTATTAGTATAACTGGTCCAGTAGAATCTTCTGATATGTCTGAAATAAAAAGGCTATACGAGACAAATTTTTTTGGTCAAATAAATCTAATACAAAAGATTGTCCCTCACATGAGAAATAATATGTCTGGGCTAATTATAAATATTACTTCTATTGCCGGATATCTAGGTTTGCCATTTCAAAGTATCTATTGCGCGTCAAAATCATCATTAAACCTACTAGGAGAGTCATTAAATATGGAATTAAAAAAATTTAATATTAAGGTCGTTAACTTAGCCCCCGGAGATTATAAGACAGAAATCATTGAAAATAGAAGAGATACTATTTTAGTTGCTAATTCACCATATAAAGCTGAATATTCAGGTTTTACTAAAGCTGTTACAAAAGGAATGACAAAAAAGGGAAATGATCCTAAAGAAATAGCCGATTTGGTTTTTAAGATCATAAATTCTAAAAATCCTAAAATTCATTACCTTTCTGGGAAATTTATTCAAAAACTTGTAACTCTTAAAGAATTTATCCCAGATATGATTTTTGAAAAAATTGTTATGAAAATGTATAAACTATAATAAATTTATTTATGAAATTTTTTATTGATACTGCTAATCTTGATCAAATTAAAGAAGCTCAATCTCTTGGAATACTTGATGGAGTTACTACAAATCCCTCTTTAATGGCTAAAGAAGGAATTAAAGGTGAAAAAAACATAATTAAACACTATAAAGATATTTGTAATATAGTATCTGGTGATGTTTCAGCTGAGGTTATTTCTGTTGATTATAAAGGAATTATTAAAGAGGGAGAAGCCTTAGCTAAACTACACAAACAAATTGTTATCAAAGTCCCAATGATTGAAGAAGGAATTAAGGCAATTAGGTATTTTTCAGATAAAGGTCTAAAGACAAATTGTACATTAGTTTTTTCTGCAGGTCAAGCTCTGCTTGCTGCTAAAGCTGGAGCTACTTATGTTTCACCTTTTATTGGAAGGCTTGATGATATTTCTGCTGATGGATTAAATCTAATAAGTGAGATAAGGGAGATATATGATAATTATGGTTTTAACACTCAAATATTAGCTGCTTCAATAAGACATACAATGCATATTGTAGATTGTGCAAAATTAGGTGCAGATGTTATTACAAGTCCACTCTCTGCCATAAAGGGACTAATGAAGCACCCGCTAACAGACATAGGATTAGAAAAGTTTTTGAGTGACCATAAAAATAATCAATAACGACTTAGAGACTCTTCTATACTATTAGAGAATAAATTTCCAAAACCATCAAGAATTTTTGATTTTCTATCTATAATAATTGCTTTGTTTAGATAAGTCAATACCCAATCTTTACTTGAACTCTCAAAGTTTGTAAATGAAAATTGATCATCTATGGTGACATTTAATATAGTTTGGGCTTGGTTTACAAGGTAATTGTATGGTTGAATGCATATTCCTACATATCTATATTCAGGAAATTTCTCTTTAAGTTCATTAACTCTTCTAATAGTTCTTCTATAATGATTCATTTGAGTTTGTGACCAGAAATATATAAGAGTTTTATTTTTATTAAATGCGTCTAGACTAGAAATAATATCTTGATTAAAATTCATAAGATTGATCTCTGGTAACATCTTTCCACTTTGCATTTTATTTATATCATTATGAAGCTTTATAATTTCATCATAATATGTTTGTGATGAATTTATATAGGAATAGTATCCAATAAACTTTTCATGGTAATCATGATTTTTAAAATTCAGTAGTTCTTCTACAGCTGTAGCTCTAGACAAAATATTTTTCAGGTCATTATCTTTTATTTCCGAATCTATAAGAACTAATTTTTTAATATTAAAATCAGTATTATTTTTTTGATAAAAATAAACTTGACTACTGTCAAGTACACTTTTATTAAAATAATTCATTAAATAAGTGATATATGGCTCGAATAGTATTAAATCTTTATCATTTAGATTAAGGTTATTTCTATAATTAAAATATTTTTTTGCATCAGATGAATTCCAATTTGAACCTCTAAGTAGAGCATATCTTTCAAGTCTATTAGCATATGAATATAATATACTTGATTTAGTAACTTTTTCTGATAATTTTGATTGAACTCCAGATTTGATAAAATCATTCCAAATATTTTCTTTTTCTAGAGATAATGAATCTATTATTTCTTTAAATATAGTTGAGTTTTCAGAATACATATTTGATAAAAAATCATCTTCATTATTTAAATAATTTGAAATATCAATTAAAAAATTATTCTTAGATGAGCCTTTTCCTGTAAAAGATAATGATTCACTAAAATCTTCACCATTAACTCTAATCCATATGCTATCGCCCTTATCTACTAGTATATTTTGATATTCAGGTAAATGTTCAATTCTATATATACCTGAATTAACGTTGTTGATTTGTTTAAAAAACGTATTCTTATTATCTAATTCAATAGAATCAATCTTAATATTATTTCTGTAGACATTAACATCTGATGATGATGGGTTAATGATTTCTCCTCCTATAAAAAAAACATTAGAATCTTTCTTATAATTACATGAATTAAAAAAAAACAAAATATTGACTAGTATAATTAGTTTAAAAAATATCAAGGTGTTATTTTTGCGCATAATTTAACTAATATGTTATCTGTAAATAATTTATCACTTCAATTTGGTAAAAGAATTCTCTTTGATGAAGTAAATATAACTTTTTCTCCAGGAAATTGCTATGGAATAATTGGAGCTAATGGTGCTGGTAAATCAACATTTTTGAAAATTTTATCTAAACAAAAGGAAGGTAACTCTGGATCTATATCATTAGAATCTGGGAAAAGACTATCTGTATTAGAGCAGGATCATAACCGATATGATCGTAATAATGTATTAGAGACTGTTATTTTAGGAAATAAGGAGCTTTTTGAAATTAAAAAACAAATAGATGATTTATATGCAAATGAAAACTTTTCTGATGCAGATGCTGAGAGAGTAGGTGAACTTCAAATTAAATTTGAAGAAATGGATGGTTGGAATGCTGAAGCTGATGCAGCATTTCTCTTATCAAGCCTAGGTATAAAAGAAGAATCACATCAACATGTGATGGATAGCATTGATCAAAAAATTAAAGTTAAGGTACTTCTTGCCCAATGTATATTTGGAAATCCAGATGTTTTAATTATGGATGAGCCGACAAATGATTTAGATTATAATTCTGTAGAATGGTTAGTAAATTTTATTCAAGAATTTGAAAATACAATTATTGTTGTTTCACATGATAGGTTCTTTCTAGATTCAGTTTGTACTCATATATCTGATATAGATTTTGGTAAGATTAATCATTTTTCAGGTAATTATAGTTTTTGGCAAGCTTCAAGTGAATTAGCAACTAGGCAAAAATTTCAACAAAACAAAAAGGCTGAAGAGAAGAAAAAGGAATTACAAGAATTTATTTCTAGATTTTCAGCAAATGTTGCAAAGTCAAAACAAGCAACAGCAAGAAAAAAGATGATAGAAAAACTAAATATAGAAGAAATAAAACCCTCAAGTAGAAGATATCCAGCAATAATTTTTGAACAAGAAAGAGAAGCTGGAAATCAAATATTAGAAGTAAGTTCTTTATCATTTTTAAATGAAAATGAAACCTTCTTTAAAGACATTAATTTTAATCTAAAGAAAGGTGAGAAGGTTTTAATTTTATCAAAAAACTCAAGAGCTTGTAATTATTTTTATGAATGTTTATCTGGTAACTTAAAAAGTACTTCAGGTTCTTATAGTTGGGGAATTACAACTTCATTTGGTTACTTACCCCTAGATAATTCTTCTTTTTTTAAAACTAAAAATTCACTAGTTGATTGGTTAAGACAATGGGCGAATAATGATGAAGAAAAAGAAGAATTATATATTAGAGGATTTTTAGGTAAAATGTTATTTAGTGGTGATGAAGCTTTAAAATCTTGTGATGTTTTGTCAGGAGGGGAGAAGGTAAGATGTATGTTATCTAAAATTATGATGGGTAATCCAAATGTCTTATTAATCGACGAACCTACAAATCACCTCGATTTAGAGTCTATAACAACATTTAATAATTCATTAATTAATTTTAAAGGTACTGTTTTAATGAGTACAAATGATATTGCTTTTGCAAAATCTGTTTCGAATAGAATAATTGAAATAACTCCTAATGGTATTATTGACAGTTATCTTTCCTTTGATGAATACGTTAAGGATAAGAAAATTATTAATCAAAGAGAAAGATTATATAAATAGTTACTTATCTCTAATCTGAGCATTAAGATCTTTAGTGAATCTATTCATTATTCTTTTCATTACTTGATTAATATGTTTATCAGTAAGTGTTTTTTTAGAGTCGTTAAAAATAAAACTAATTGCGTATGATTCTTTATCATTACTCATGGACTTGTCTTTATAAACATCAAATAGATTAACTTCTTTTAATATGTTCTTCTCAATATCAAATGCTAATTTCTCAATATTATCAAAAGTAACTTTAGAATCTACTATCATTGATATATCTCTTCTTGAAGACGGAAATTTGGAGATCTCTTTATATATTATGACATTATTTTTTATATCAATCTTTGATAGATTAATCTCTGCGTAGCATACTTTAGTATTTATTGAATAATTATTAAGTAGGTTTTTGTTTATTTTACCAATACAGCCAATTGTATCCTTCCCTTTTGTAATTAAAAGTTTCTTAGAATAATTAGAATCATTTTTAGATATAAATTTCACCCTTAATGATAAATCATTGCATAATCTTTTTATTATACCTTTTATATAGTAGAAATTATCTATTTGATCTTTATTTAACCAGGATTCATTAAATATTTCTCCAGAAATTGAAATAGAAAGCAATTTTGTTTCAACGTTTTCTTTGTGGTCTGAGTAATACGTATTTCCTATTTCAAACAATTTGAGATTTTTATTTTGTCTGCTATTATTAAAATTTATTATATCCAACATTCCAGGTAATAATGAGACTCTAAGATTTGATAGTTCAACTCCTTGTGGATTAATAATCTCTATAGGCTTAATATCTTTATTTATTTGATTTGATTCAGGAGAGCAGATAGAATTTGTCATAATCTCATTAAAACCAACTCCAACGAGATTCCTATAGATTATGTTATCAATAATTTTATCATTATTTAAAGTAAAATCCTTTGAAGAAAGAGTTAATGTTGAACTTGGATCAATATTGTTATAACCATATACTCTAAGAATCTCTTCAATTAAATCAATTTCTCTATTTACATCAACTCTATAGTGAGGTGATATTACATTTAAACCTTCATCAGTTGCTGTCTCAATTGTAACATCTAGAGAATTTAGAATAGAGGCAATGATTTCCTTATCTATTAATTTACCAGATATCGAGTTAATCTTATCATATCTTAAAAAAATCTTTTTTTCTTCTAACTTAAGGTTATCCTCTTTAATAACATTCGATGAAATAGAGTCTGGGCAATCATTTTTAATCAATATTGAAGCTCTTTTTAATGCATATATTACCATTTCAGGATCTACACATCTTTCAAATCTAGAAGAAGCTTCAGTAAAAATTGAATGTCTTTTTGATGATTTTCTTATTGATATTGGATTAAATATTGCTGATTCTAGAAAAATATTTTTTGTTTTATTTGTAACACCCGAATCTAAACCTCCAAATATACCGGCTAGACATAATGGGTTACTTTTAGAACAAATCATAATATCTTCATTATCAAGAGATATTTGATTACCATCAAGAGTCATAAAATTCGTTTTTGAAGGTAAAGTTTTGACTTCAATATTTGAAATCTTATCTAAATCAAAAGAATGTAAAGGTTGTCCAATTTCGTGCAATACATAATTAGTAATATCAACTATATTATTTATAGGCTCTTGTCCAATTGATTTAAGTTTATTTTTAATCCATTTTGGAGATTCCTTAACTTCAATATTATTAATAATAATACCTGCATATAAGGGAGATAAATTTGAATCTTCAACATCTATTTTGGTTTCAATTTTAAAATCATCATAACTAAATTCACTTATACTAGGTAATTTTAAAGTTGTCTTTTCCTTATTAAGGTCAAAAAATGCTTTTAAATCCCTTGCAACACCAAAATGACTCATTGCATCAGACCTATTAGGAGTTAATCCAATTTCTAATATTTTATCACTTTCAACTTCAAATATTTTGCTTAATGGAGTCCCTGGTTTTATTTTTTCATCTAGAACCATTATTCCATCGTGCGAATTACCTAATCCAATTTCATTTTCTGCGCAAACCATACCATTACTTACAAAACCTCTTATTTTAGATTTTGATATTTTAATCTTCTCACCAGATTTTGTGTAAATAACAGATCCAACTGTTGCAACAGGTACTTTTTGACCTTTAGCAATATTTGGCGCACCACATACGATTTTAAATTTCCCTTCTTTTCCTAAATCAATATTGGTAAGTATTAGTCTATCAGCATTTGGATGTTTTTTACAGGATAAAACTTCTCCTACAATAATTCCCTCAAGAGATCCTTTTATGGATTCAAAGTCTTCTACGTTTTCAACTTCTAAACCAAGATTTGTTAATATTTCTGAGACTTCATCAACTGGTTTGTCAATGTCTATGTAATCTTTTAGCCAATTATAAGAAACTTTCACAGTTTATAATCTAATTCATAGCAAATATAATATATCAGCTTATATATCTCCATAAATTTTTTGATTTTCCTGAAAGAGAAATATATTCTCTTATAGACAAATTTTCAGCTAACTTTAGTTTAGGATCGTTAGATAATATACTTGAAACACAATCTCTAGCTTTTGTTAGGATATCATAATCATTAATAATATCTGCTATTTTAAATTTAAGAATTCCACTTTGTTTTGTGCCTAATAGATCTCCAGGACCCCTTAATTTTAAATCAACCTCAGAAAGCTTAAAACCATCATCAATTTGAACCATTGTGTCAGTTCTTGTCTTAGCATCACTTGAAAGATTATCTTTAGTCATAAGAATACAATAACTTTCTTCATTCCCTCTACCAACCCTTCCCCTTAATTGGTGTAATTGAGATAATCCAAATCTTTCAGAACTTTCAATCATCATAACCGATGCATTTGGAACATTTACACCAACCTCTATAACAGTTGTAGATACAAGTATCTGGGTTTTATTATTTATGAATCTTTCCATTTCCAAACTTTTATCTAACGACTTCATTTTACCATGAAGGATACCTACTTGATATTCTGGTCTTGGAAAATCACGTAGCATACTTTCGTAACCATCAACAAGATCTTTATAATCAAGTTTTTCTGATTCATTAATTAACGGATAGACAATATATATTTGCCTTCCTAGTATAATTTGATCTTTAAGAAACTTATAGACACTCAATCTATTCTTATCATATCTGTGGACAGTAATTGTCTTTTTTCGTCCTGGAGGTAATTCTTTTATTATTGATATATCAAGATCACCATAAACACTCATAGCTAATGTTCTAGGTATTGGTGTTGCAGTCATAACTAATATATGTGGGGGAGAGGCATTCTTTTTCCATAGTTTAGCTCTTTGTGCTACTCCAAATCTATGTTGTTCATCAATTATAGCTAAACCTAAATTTTTAAACTTTACCACATCTTCAAGAATTGCATGCGTTCCAATTAAAATTTGAATTTCATTATTTAAAAGTTTTTGGTGCATATTCTTTCTTGATTTTGTAGGAGTTGAACCAGTTAAGAGTTCAGCATTTACATTAAGTTTTTCTAATAATTTAGAAATAGAATCAAAATGCTGTTGAGCTAAAATTTCAGTTGGAGCAAGAATACATGATTGATATCCATTATCTATTGCTATTAAGATTATCATCAATGAAACTATTGTCTTTCCAGAACCAACATCTCCCTGAAGAAGTCTATTCATCTGTTTTCCACTATTAAAATCTTTACGAATTTCTTTTATTACTTTTTTCTGATCACCTGTTAAATCAAATGGCAGTGATTCATTGTAAAATTTATTAAAATTATCACCTACTAATTTAAATTGAAATCCATTTATCTTTTTAAGTCTGTCAGTTTTAGACAATATAAACCCTAATTGATTAAAAAATAATTCTTCAAATTTTAATCTATCTATTGCTTTCTTTAATTTATCGTTGGATTCTGGTAGATGAATATTTATGAAAGCATTTTGCCTATCAATAAGAGAATATTCTTTTCTTATATAAGAAGGTAAATTTTCTTTAATCTTCCCATTAGTTGATTGAAGTAATTCATAGATTATTTTTATAAAATATCTTTGTGTTATCCCGCTATTGGTTAACTTTTCTGTTGAAGAATATATCCCATGTAGCCTTCTTGGTACATTTTTATCAAAAGTCGATTTTAATTTTATTTCTGGATGAGTGATTGTGATTTTATTTTTATACCAATTTAATTTTCCAAAAACGACATATTCTTTATTCTTGTCTATTGAATCCTCAATCCAACTGTATCCTCTAAACCAAATTAAATCTATTTCACCCGTATCATCTTGAAATGTTAATGATAAACGTTTATTAAATTTGTTATTGACAGATATCTTTTTAACTACTTTTCCAACAATTTGAATCTCAGAAGAAGGTAAATTAGGAAGATCTTTAATTTTATAAAACTTCGTTCTATCNATATACCNAAAAGGAAAGAAATTTANTAAATCATCATAAGTAGTAATATCTANNTCTTCTTTAAAAAGTTTANCCCTTGAAGGACCAACTCCTTTNATAAATTCTATAGAAGTGTCAAGGATATTTTTATTGTNCACTTTTTAGATAATCTAAAGCAAGATTAGTCATTACTTTAACTCCCAAAAGCATTGATCTATCATCAACTGTAAAATCTGCAGTATGATGAGGTGTTGGNGGTTTATTTGAATCTGAATTGTATCCACCTAATTCAAATAAAAAACCTGGNACCTCATTAAGATAGTATGCATAATCTTCAGCAACAGTTTTAGCTTTAGTTAAAACTGCATTGTTTTCCCCNGCTGATTTTTTNATTGAAGGCAACATNTNATTCATCATATTAGGATCATTATAAGTTATATCAGCGCCATCAATAATCTCTACTTCAGATTCAGCTCCAAAAGATTTTGAGATTCCATCAACTAGATTATGTATTTTTTGCTTTATGNTATCCCTCATTTCATAGCTTAAAGCTCTTATAGTACCAATCATAGTAACTTCTTCAGGAATAATATTAAATCTATTACCGCCGTTTATCTGTCCGATTGATAAAACTGCTGGCTCTTCAGTTAAATTAGATTGTCNTGAAATGATTGTTTGCAGAGCACTTATTATTTCAGCTGATATTACTATTGGATCAACTCCAAACCATGGTGTTCCACCATGTGTTTGTTTACCTTTAATTTTTATTGTTAACCTTGAAGAGGATGCAAAAAACCCTCTAGGTTTATAATAAACCTTATTCATCGGTAGAAGAGAACTGATATGCAGACCAAATATTGCATCAACATCAGGGTTATTTAACACACCTTCTTTTATCATTAATCTAGCTCCCCCTTCTTCACCTTTTGGTGGTCCTTCTTCTGATGGTTGAAATATAAATTTAACAGTACCTGGAAAATNTCTATTCTTTGATAGGATTTCTGCTGTAGCCATCAATATTGCNATATGAGTGTCATGTCCACATGCATGCATAACNCCTTTGTTAATTGATTNATACTCTAAATTATTTCTTTCATGAATTGGTAATGCATCCATATCNGCTCTTAATGCAACAACCNTACCAGGTTTATTTCCATTAAGAATTCCAACNACCCCAGTTTTACCGACATTTTCAATTACTTTNATNTCTAAACTCTTTAAGTGATTTGCTATAACTTTTGATGTTCTAAATTCTCTATTTCCCAATTCCGGATTTCTATGAATATCATGTCTCCATGAGACTAATTTATCTTCAATAGATATAATTTGATNATTTAAATTTTGTGAGAAAGCAAAATTTGAAACAGTTAACAATAAAAGAATTATTCTTTTCATAAGTATTTATTTAATTAAGGGTATATGAGTGATTAAAATTCATTAATTACTTAAATTTATAACAATGATAGAAGATAAACAATCTTATCTAAATGATCTTAATGAAGCTCAGGAAAAACCTGTTTTAAAGATTAACGGTCCATCAATGGTTATTGCTGGAGCTGGTTCAGGAAAAACAAGAGTATTAACTTATAAAATTGTTCACTTAATTAAAAATGGTATTGATCCATTTGAAATACTTGCACTTACATTCACAAATAAGGCTGCTAGAGAAATGAAATCTAGAATTTCATCTATGATAGGGGATGGGGAGTCAAAAAATATATGGATGGGTACTTTTCACTCAGTATTTGCTAAAATACTAAGATTTGAAGCTCATAAAATCGGATTTACATCTGACTTTACAATTTATGATGTTCAAGACTCAGAAAGATTGATTTCTTCAATAATTAANGAAATGAANTTAGATAAAGATTCATATAGACCAAAAACTATTCGAAATAGAATATCATCATTAAAAAATAGTTTTATTTCAGTTAACGCATATTTTTCGAATTCTGATTTAACAGAATCTGACAAACTATCTAAAAGGCCTAAAACAGGAGATATATATAAAGAATATAGTGATCGACTAGTAAAATCAAATTCTATGGATTTTGATGATTTACTATTAAAAACGAATGAATTATTAAATAATTTTCCTGAAGTTCTAGCGAAATATCAAGAAAAATTTAAATATATACTAGTTGATGAGTATCAGGATACAAATAATTCTCAATATTTAATTGTAAAATCTCTTGCTGATAAATATCAAAATATATGTGTTGTTGGAGATGATGCTCAAAGTATATATTCATTTAGAGGTGCAAATATTAATAATATAATCAATTTTAGAAATGATTATGATGATGTTGAAGTTTATCGATTAGAACAAAATTATAGATCTACAAAGTATATAGTAAATGCTGCTAATTCAGTAATTGATAATAATAAAAATAAGATTCACAANGAAGTTTGGACTGATAATGAATTTGGTGATAAAATTCAAATAACAGCTAACCCATCTGATATTGCTGAAGCAAGATTGATTTCTCAAAAAATTTTAAACTTAATCAAATCAGAAAACAACTATAATGATTTTGTTGTTTTATATAGAACTAATGCTCAATCAAGAGTAATAGAAGATTCTTTAAGAAATTCAAATATTCCATATAAAATTTATGGTGGTGTTTCGTTTTATAATAGAAAAGAAATTAAAGACATACTAGCTTATTTAAGACTTGTGGTTAANAATAATGATGAAGAAAGTCTTAAAAGAATTATAAACTATCCTNCAAGGGGGATTGGACAGGTNACTATAAATAAAATTATANTTGGATCTAACAATAATAACTTAAGTATCTATGAAACAATTAAATCTGCTAAAAANCTAAATTTAGGATTATCTAATTCTTCNATAACTAAACTNGAAAATTTTATNAATCAGATAGAAGTCTTTAAAATTCAAAATAAGAAATTAAGTGCTTTTGAGATAACAGATTTNGTTATAAAAGAAACAAAAATAATAGATGAGTTAAGAAAAGATGAAAGTCCAGAGTCTATTGCTAGAGTTGAGAATATTCAAGAATTACTTAATGGNATAAGAGATTTTATAGATGATCAAAAGGAAATAGCTGATTCAAAAAATAATCTTTCTGAATTTTTATCAAATGTATCGTTAGCAACAGATTTTGATATAGATTTAAAATTAAATGAAGATTTTGTATCATTAATGAGTTTACATTCATCTAAGGGTCTTGAATTCAAGAATGTNTTTATTGTAGGACTTGAAGAAGATCTATTCCCTTCAGCATTNAGNTATAATTCAAGAGATGANNTAGAGGAAGAAAGNAGATTATTCTATGTNGGTATTACAAGAGCNAAAAAAAACCTCTATATATCATATGCTAACTCTAGATATAGATGGGGAAAACTAATATNTTGTGAAGAAAGTAGGTTTATTGATGAAATAGATAATGATTTTATTGATTTNAAAGANAATAATGACTTTTCAGTNCTNCAAAAAAAANNAAAACCTAGTCCNTTCATAAAACANAAAATATTAAGANAAGGNAATTTTANAAATTTATCTTCNGTTAAGTCAAATAGTGNTTTTCAAACAAAAGTGAGTGTTGGAGATAAAGTTCAACATTTAAAGTTTGGAAAAGGCCAAGTAATTGGACTTGAAGGTNACAATGACAATGTTAAAGCTAAAATAAAATTTGAAAAAATCGGAGATAAGAATTTGTTATTAAAATTNGCAAANTTAAAAGTNTTGTAAAAAAAAAAGCANGCTAATGAATATCAAAAGCATGCTTTTTTATTCTTTAAACCTATTCTTAGTCAGGNTTGTTACTAGAGTTTATTGTATTATCATTATCAATAGTAGATGGAACATTCATTGTTTTNCCTTCTTCTATTAGATTAAAGAATTGATCTAATTTAGGAAGAACAACTATTCTAGTTCTTCTATTTCTAGCTCTTGTAACTCTTGAATCATTATCTGCTATAGGCATATAGAAGCTTCTTCCGGCAGCTACAAGCTTACCTGGGTCAACTCCATAGTCATTTTGCAGAATTCTTACTACTGAAGTAGCTCTTTTTACAGAAAGATCCCAGTTATCAATTATACCAGGAATTTTTTCAGCAGCTTTTTCTTGATCTATAAGTTTGTTATCAGTGTGACCTTCAACCATAAATTCTAAATCTGGCTTATCACTAATGACCTTTGCAATTTTTTCAAGAACTTTTTTAGCTTTTTNAGTAACTGTAAANCTTCCACTGTTAAATAAAAGTTTGTCAGATATTGAAACATATACAACACCCTTTTCAACATTAATTTCAATGTCATCGTCACTTAAAGTTCCAAGTGAGCTTTTAAAACTTTGAACTAATGCTAAAGTAACAGAATCTCTTTTTGTTACAGCATCTTGCATTCTTGTTATAATAAGGTCTTTTTCTTTAAGACTTTCAAGAGAACGCTCTAGGTTATCAGCTCCCTTTTGAGTAAGTGTAGTTAAATTACCCATATTGTCAATCAAATCTTGATTGTTTGCTCTTAGAAATTTATTTTGCTCAGTAANAGCAGAAAGTCTTCCTGAAGCAGCAGATAAACCCTGTTCAGTAGAGCTTAATTTAGAAGTAGCATTATCTAGTAATTCTTTTGTGTCTTGTTGAAGTTTTTCTAAGTCTGAATACTTCTTTTGCGAAACACAAGAAGTAAGAAGTAAACCTAGAACTCCAACTACTAAAATATTTGTTTTCATTTCAAAACGAATTGGTTAATAAAATTTTCAGGTACAAATCTAATATAATTATGGTAATTTATTGTGTTTCANCTTAAAGAATTTCCTTTTTTTTAGTATGAAATAATTAAAAATTATACTTTTTATATAGAAATATTCATCTTTTTTTAATGAATCCCCCCTTTTATTAAACATAATGTAAAACTTTAGAATTAAACTTAAGTAAGCTCGGTATACTGATAAGAAGCTCATAAATCTAAAATTAAGTATAAAATAAAATGAAGATATTATGTCAATAATTATTCTTTGTGGTAAAATAGTCCATAATTTATTATAGGGGAGATTTTTTACTAACATGAATAAAGAGTTTCTATAATTTAAATAAGTTTTTTGAGGGCTATCCTTTATTGTATATGCACCTATGTGAAATACTTTTGATGAAGTAATAGCGTGACAGTTATAGTTAAGATTAAATGCTCTCCAACAAAAATCAATTTCCTCTTGATGAGCAAAGAAGTCCTTGTCAAATCCATTCAATTCATTAAAAACCCTTCTTTTAACAAATAAACATGCTCCTGTAGCCCAAAATATTTTAGAATCTTTGTATTGATTTAAATTTTTTTCGATGGAATTTATAATTCTCCCCCTACAAAAGGGATATCCAAACTTATCTATAAAACCACCTGCAGCACCTGCATATTCAAAATGATCCTCTTTATTATAATCTAATATAATAGGCTGGGCAATAGAAACATTATTGTTGTCAAACTTATTAATTANTGGTTCTAACCAGTTTTTTGTTACTTTAATATCAGAATTTATCAAACAATAGATTTCCTCATCAATTTCCTTTAGACCTAAATTATATCCTTCTGCAAATCCGTAATTCTTATCTAGTTCAATAACTTTAATATTTAGGTAATTTCTCTTTAAAAAATCTACAGAATCATCTTCTGAGAAATTATCAATTACATAAATATTAGCCTGTTCTGAATTATTAATAGTATTTGGAATAAANTTTTTTAATAATTCTATTCCATTCCAATTCAATATTACTACGGCAATTCTTTTCATTTTAAGTATAAAGGTAAATCTTCAATAAATTCATGTTTTTTATTATCAATATCAAATTTCAAGAAATAATGATTAATCCCATTTGAAACAGCAAGATATGTGCTTTTNAGCTCTATATTATATTTCATTATTTGATCAAAATGATTATTATTTATTTTTTGTTTGAATGATTTGCATTCAACTAGAATATTGACTTTTCCTATTTGATTATACACAACAATATCATATCTTTTTTTTACTCCATGAACGGAAAAGGCTTTTTCAAGATTCGTTAGAGATAGGGGATATCCTTTTGATTTTATATACATAATAAAATTTTGCCTAACCCATTCTTCAGGTGTAAGAAATATCCACTTCATTCTTATTTCATCAAAAATGTAAGTTTTATTATTATTTTTTTTTAATTTGAAATNGTAAGTAGGAAAGTTTAACTTTTCCATAAATTATTTTTTTTGATGAACGAATACAATAAAATTATTNCTAAGATAAACAATGACGAATTCTTTCCAATTTATATTCTAGTAGGAGATGAAAACTATTTTGCAGATAATATAATTAAATTACTTACTAGTAAAGTAGTTAATAACGATTCTAAAGATTTTGATTATTTTAAATTTTATGGTAATGAAATCAGTGAAGATCAAGTAATTGATGCTGCAAAAAGATTTCCATTAGTTGGAGAATATAATTTTGTTGTCCTAAAAGACGCGAAATCTATTCTAGATAATTCAGATTCTAAAAACTTTGANAAACTAACNAGTTATNTTGAATCTCCTAACTTAAAAACNATCCTAGTANTATCTTTNATTAATCAATCACTTGATAAAAGAAAAAGAATTTATAGTTTATCTAAAAAAAATGGATTAGCATTTGAATCAAAAAANATTTATGATAACCAAATATTNAATTGGATTAATGAAGTTNCTTTAAATAAGNGGATAAAACTCCATCCTAAGTCAATCCAAATAATTATAGACTTTGTGGGTAATAATTTATCTCAAATTGAGAATGAACTAGATAAACTTAAAATTAACTCTGAAAAGGATGATGTAATTAGGCCAGATGAAGTTGAGAGNATTATTGGTTTTAGTAAAGAATACAATTTTTTTGAATTAACAAAACATATTGGTANNAAGAATTTTTCTAAAACAATTGAAATTATTGAATACATGTCAACTAATTCTNANAAATANCNTNTNANANNANTGATTTCATCTNTTTTTTATTTTTTTAATAAACTCTTTTTATATCATTCNGTTGAAAATAAAAGNGAAGCNTCAAAAATNATNGGNGTNAATCCATNTTTTATAGAAGAGTATAAATTAGCATCNCCTAANTATTCTATGAAAGANATTTCAAAAATNTTTAATTATTTATTGGAAGCCGATAAAAGANCTAAAGGAATTGATTTTGATANTACAAATTATCATGCAATATCTTCAGAGCTTATCTATAAGATATTTAATNGNAATTAAATATTACTGTACTTATTTGGGTCTACCTCATTCATAATCTCATAAACCTTTTCAAATATATCTTCAAAAGAAGGNTTACTTGAATAATCCCCATCTGAACCATAAGGAGGTCTATGTTCTTTAGCAGTTAAAAGATTCGGTTCACTATCAAGTTTATTGTATATCTTTTGAGTATTTAATAATTCTTGGAGAATATAACTTGAAGCTCCACCAGGCATATCTTCATCTACAATTAGAATTCTATTGGTTTTTNCAACACTTTTTTTAATTCTATGAGATATNTCAAAGGGAATTAATGATTGTAAATCTATAATTTCGCAATCTATGTCATAATCAAGTAATTTTTGACCTACTTTTTCAACTATGTTTAANGTTGANCCATAAGATATTATTGTCAGATCTTTTCCTTTTTTGATTATATCAACTTCACCGATAGGGGTCTCAAGTTTACCAAGATTTGATGGTATTTTCTCTTTAGTACGATATCCATTTAATGGCTCAATTACAATCGCTGGTTGATCTAATTTCACTAAAGAATTATAAAATCCAGCTGCNTTAGTCATATTCCTTGGAGTTAAAATTAATATCCCTCTTAAAAAGTTAATCATTCCACCAAGNGGAGAGCCAGAATGCCAAATTCCCTCTAATCTATGTCCTCTTGTTCTAATAATTATTGGAGCTTTTTGTCTTCCATGTGTTCTGTAACTCATTGTAGCTACATCATCACTAAGAATCTGTAAAGCATAGAGAATATAATCTAAATATTGTATTTCAGCAATTGGCTTAAGTCCTCTGAGAGCCATTCCAATTGCTTGACCGACTATTGTTGACTCTCTTATTCCTGTATCAAAGACTCTGTTCTTTCCATATTTTTTTTGCAACCCTTCAAGTCCTTGATTAACATCACCTATTTTTCCAACATCCTCACCAAATATAAANAAGTTGTCATGGTTTTTAAGAAGTTCATCAAAATTATCTCTTAATATAATCCTTCCATCAACTTCATTGGGATTATCATAAGCAGGTGGAGTAAAATTCTTTTTTAATANATCATTAATATCTATTGAATATAAGTCTGTAGANTACTTCTCTGATAATAATTTCATTTTTGATTTATTCCATTCTAATAATTTATTTTTAATTATATCGTTACTAGAATCAAGATCATAAATAGTGTTTCTGCTTATTTTTAAAAGTTCAGAGAAATTCACCTCTTCAAGTGACTCAACCTTTTTCTTTAATTCGTTTTTTATATAATCATTCTCAAACAAATTAAATATGTCAAGTAATTCATCTCTTGATTTTAAAAAAGGTCTTTGATAATATTCCCATGCAAGTCTTTTTTCTTCTGTTACATATTTTTTAATCTCATTATCAATATTTTGTAATTTNTTTTGTGAACAAAGTTTATTTTCAATAATCCATTCTTTAAATTTTAAATTACAATCATTTGATTTCTCCCAATCNAGTCTTTCTTTAGATTTATATCTTTCATGAGATCCAGATGTAGANTGTCCTAATGGTTGAGTTAATTCAGTAACATGGATAATTACTGGAACATGATAATTTCTAGCAATATTCTCTGCATATGAATACGTTTTNATCAATGAGGCATAATCCCATCCTTTTACCTTTAATATTTCAATTCCAGATTGATTTTTAGTTAATTTAAATCCATTTAAAGCTTTAGATATACTTTCTTTGGTTGTATGGTACTTATTATCAACAGAGATNCCATATTCATCATCCCATATACTTATTACTGCAGGTATTTGGAGAACACCACATGCATTAACTGATTCAAAAAAGACTCCTTGACTTGTACTAGCGTTTCCAATAGAACCCCATACTATTTCATTTCCATTATTTGAAAATTTACTTGAATTTTTAATNTTATTATATCTATAAATTTTTGAGGCAAGACCAAGTCCAACTAATCTTGACATTTGTGTTGCAAGAGGGGAGACATCTGAAATATGNTTTTTTATATTAGTCTGATTTATCCATTCCTTAGAGCTATTAATCATTTCCGACAAGAAATGACCTGCCATTTGTCTACCTCCTGACATTCTTTCATAAGTAACATCTGCATGACCATAAACGGTAGAAAATATCTCTCTTGGCGAAAGTAATTCTTGAGCTAGAAGTAGTGTTCCATCTCTGTAATAGCCTGATCTATAATCCCCATTTTTAAAAAAGTGACTAAGAACAACTTGAG
This sequence comes from Flavobacteriaceae bacterium, assembly GCA_002729755.1. Taxonomy (GTDB): domain Bacteria; phylum Bacteroidota; class Bacteroidia; order Flavobacteriales; family Flavobacteriaceae; genus Marisimplicoccus. Next base: position 62,980 of record PBYT01000004.1, on the reverse strand, counting down.
GAAGTTCTTTACCATCTCCAAAAATTCCAAACTTACCTTTACCTGATAGAACATCTCTTCTTCCCATAACACTTATTTCCCGGCTTAAAGAGACGGTTCTATAGTCATTTATGACCTTTTCTTTGAATTCTTTTAAATTTATCTGTTCTTGAGTTTTTGTAAGCATAGGATTGANAAAATTACAAATATTATTTGCATTAATATTTTAGAACCATTTTCTAGAAATTTTCCACTCTATTCCTCAAGTGATTCCAGAAGCCCATTACAGAAGAAAAATTAAAGTTGCTCTATTTAACGCATAGGCTAGCAGCTCCTAAAACAGGGCTCTCCTTTAAGCTAGAAACTTCAATTTTTAAACTTTCAATCTGTTTAGTAAAAGCGAACGTTTTTAGAGTTTCTTCCATCGAACTTTTGAATAAGGGGTATGCCTTAGTGATAGAACCACCAATCACAATGGCTTCTGGGGCTAGCATATAGTTAATGTTGTTGATGGCGTTTCCTAAGTGAATACCAAATTCATGATATGCCTTTATTGCAATNGCATTACCTTGAATAGCCAAGGAACTCATTTTTTTTGCACTTGCATTGAATTGCTTTTCAAAGAAGAGACTGCTTGCATAGTTTTCTATAATGCTATCTTTATAGGTAACCATTCCTATTTCTCCAGCTCCGCATAGCAAACCATTGTATAATTTATTTTNAATAATNACNCCCATTCCTAATCCTGTTCCGATGGAGAGTCCAACAAAATTAGAATAGGGTTTTCCATGTCCATAAATATGTTCTCCCTTTGCAAAACAATTAGCATCATTGTTTAAAAATACTGGCAAACCATAGTTATTTTCTAATATTTTTTTNAGTGGAACTTCTTTCCATATAGGAAGATTCATTAGGTCATAAATAATCCCGCTATCGGCTGCTACAATTCCTGGAACTCCAACCCCNATTGCGNTTGTTTTTTTAGTAATTACAGCATCTAATATTGAAAAAAGACTGTCAAAAAGTTCTGATTCTGTATTGTTTCTATGAACCGCATTTGATGCTTCAGAANGTACACTACCNTCGAATACACNGCCAGCTTTAAAATAAGCTCCGCCAAGGTCAACCCCTATATATTCTTTCATTTGCTCTCTGTTTTTGATTTAAGAATTTTATTAGTTATCAAAGGCTTTGCCCAAAACCCTATGGATAATATAAACAATAAGGGGATCATTATGAAAAATAGNGCTGTTTTTATAGANGTTATTTCTCCAATTACTCCAATTAAAAAAGGNAAAATGGCTCCTCCTGCAATTCCGGTACACAAAATNCCAGATAAAGACCCGTGATGATTTTTGATTGAATTCAGACCTAAGGAAAAAATGATAGGCCACATCACTGAAATAAAAAATCCAAGCATCGGAAAGGCAAACAACGATATAGAAGAATTACCCAAGAGCGCAAAAAACAAACATACGATAGTGATACCTGTGGTTCCGACTAGCACTTTTCGACTATCGAATATCTTTAACAAGACAAGTCCTAAAATACAACCAATGGTCAACATTGCCCAGAAATATGCAACTGTATTGGCGCCAAAAGTTTGTGGGTNTATTTGATGATATTCCTGTAAAAACTGAGAAATCCAGTTTCCAACACCTTGCTCAATTCCCACATAACAGAAGATACCCAAGAAGTATAAGTGTGTATACTTGTTTTTTATCAACGTCATATAGGATATTGAATCCCCAGCTTTTTCACCTTCTTCTTTTTCATAGGTAGGGTACTTTGTGAGCAACACAATAAGCACTAAAACAAAGCAGAAGACCGAGAAAACTAGGTATAATGAAGCCCAAGGAATATGTTCAGGAACGAAACTGCGAAGNATAGNAGCCNAGTTTTNATTAGCGTCATCATTGACTAAATACTTGTATAAATAAGGNCTANTAAAAGAAGCGACACCAAAAACTAATTGTGCTACCACAGAATTAAATGCAAAATGTTCCTCCCCACCCGCAACACGCAGCATGGGATTTATGATGACTTGTAAAATAGCCATACAACTGCCAAGGACAAAGAGGGTAAAGCTAAAAACAATATGTGTTGGCACAAACACGAAAACCAGAGAAGCAAGTGTCATTAAAAGAAATGAAAANCTAAGCAACGCTTTATTTTCAAATCTTTCAGACAAGAATCCAGCAGGAATAGACATAACCCCGTAGGCAATAAAAAAGGTGAAGGGTAAGAAGCCAGTCATGGTTAAACTCAGATCAAAACTTTCTTTGACATCTACAATGATTGAATTGAGGATGTTGGTGATTAATGAAATAACAAAGAACACCAACATAACCAATAAAACAATATGGTANTCTTTTTTTGAAGAACCTTCCGTAAGTAAACCTTTTTCATGATCCATACAACAACTCTTTAAAAATTAAATGTTCAATTAAAATAAATTCGATTTTTATATAAATATAATTTATAAACTATAATGACTCTACTTCTTCCATAATTTATACGGCTTATCTACATCAGATTTGAAAGGTAGCATTACCTTTTTCCCTAAACCTGCTGATTCATAGGCTGCAAAAATTACTTCTAAAACAGCCTTGCCATCTTCTCCTGTTATTAAGGGTTGCTTGTTGTTTTTAACGCAATCCACAAAATGCTCAAACTCCTGAGGAAAACCGTAGTTCCAACTTTCTTCATACATAGTATAGCTCCACCCGATAGTGTTTCCTGCTTTTTCTACCGCATAATCAATGCCTTTATTGCTATAAGTTTGAATGGAGTTACCCTGAAGCACATCGGCATACGCTACTCCTTCTGAACCATGTATCTCTGCTTTATCGTCCATGCCTCCTAATTTGGTCCAGCTTTCTTCCATCACGGCTACTACACCATCTTCAAATTCTAGTATCACAATTGAGTTATCATCTCCTTTAGTTTTATCATTATGTACGCTAGTCATCATATGAGCATAAACAGATTTGATAGCCTTACCCGGATGCAACCAACGAAAGAATTGGATAGCATGACAGCCCATATCCATAGTAACGCCTCCTCCAGATCGTTCTACATCCCAGAAGTGATCGGCATGAGGCCCATCATGTTTCTCGGACTGCTTAAAGAGTACCGGTTTCCCTAGAGCTCCCTGATCAAGCAACCCTTTCATACGAACATATTTAGGTGCAAAACAAAGCTCTTCAGCATACATAAGTTTTACATTAGCTTGCTTACAAGCATCAATCATTAAATCTGCCTCTTTCAAATTCGTACAAAGCGGTTTCTCAACCACTATATGCTTTCCAGCTTTGGCGATTTTCAATGTAATTTCACAATGTAGATAATTAGGAGCTCCTATCACCACCATATCTAAATCTGGCATTGCTAACATTTTATCCAGATCAGTAAAGTGATTTGGAATATGAAACTTTTCTGCAAAACTCTTGGCATGCCCTTCAGAAGGTGACATTACTGCTAAAACCTCTGAATCGCTTACCCTGCTTAAGGCATCTACATGTATGCTTGATATGAACTGAGAACCGATTAATCCTACCCCAACTTTCTTATCCATAATTAAATTTCTAATTGATTATAAAATACCTATTTTAATTTGTCGTTAAACTTTTGAGCTGAGATTGTTGTCAGGTTCCAGTCATTTCTGTATCTCATCTCTTCTTTGTTCAAACAAAATTACAAATATTATTTGCATTAATATTTTAGAACCATTTTCTAGAAAATAAATTAATTAATGAATCAATATTATATGATAGAACAAATCTAATCTTGTTATAATACCTATAATCATCTATCTCTATTCCATTTGTAGAACTTATTGGAAAGTATAGTTCAAAAAAGTCAGGAAGAAGGTTTAATTTAATTCCTGTTCCATAAAAATCTCTTGTTTTTTGATTTTTATCTTTTAATATTCCCAGGTCTAAATACCCCTCAAACCATTTCCATAAACCTATATTAATATTAGTTGAAATCATAAGATCATTTGAACTTGGGTTTACAAAAATGGATTTAAAACCACCTCCAGCCATTATAAATTGTTGACTAAGCAATCCTGTTCTTTCAGATATACCTAAATACTTATCAAGAAGAAGATACCCATCAGAACGCCCAAGATTATTATTAAAATTATCATATAATCTATTATTCCATAAGAATTTCCCAAAGTAAAATCTAAACTGAAATTGTCTATTATTTTTAAAAAGTTTTCTATAATCAAAAACAACACTAAGCTTACCAAAATTATCTGATAATGCAGTATTTGCAGATGTTTTTAAGTATTTTGATATACCTATATCTGAATAGGTATAACCTAAGTTATATACTGTATAATTCTCTAATACATTAGGTTTTTTCTCATAAACATCTTTATCAACACTAAACATTGAGAATGATAGTAGTTTTTTCACATTAGATCTTAGATTATTGTTATCTCTAAATAGCATTGAGACTGAAGGAGAAAAGACTTGATATCTTAAATTTTCTTTATAATGATTTGTAGTATAAAAAATGTTAAATATTGTAGAATAGTTGTTTTTGTTTTCGTTTTGCAAATTATATGTAACCTTACTTGATCCAACTAAAGTATTTTCTTTTGTAGAGAATTGAGGTAGTAATTCAAAATTAAATGCTTTATACTTAATACCTGTATTAAATATATTTAAACCAGGTGAAACGCCATCATAATAATTATAAGTAAATTCAGGTCTTAAAAAAAGCTTTTTATACTTAGGATTTTCGATATCTCCTAAGAGTAATACTTTAATTGGCTTTGAACCATTATTTTTTAGATAATACCAGTTATTTGATTTGTTTATCTCTGGGAGTTCAATTAGGGGGTTTATCGCTATATAATCAGCATTTAGATCAGGTATTTGGTACTCAAGGTATTTATCATGCCATTTAGAAAATAATATAGAATCATTTTTTATTAATGACACTTTATATGGAATAGATCTATTATTTTTCTCAGATACTTTATAGGTTATTTTCCTCAATTCATTTGATACGTCAATTTTTAGATCTAATGATTGTCTCTTAGCTAAATATTCGTCAATAAACCAGTCAATATTTTTATCTGTAGAATTCTTTAAGATACTTTCAAAATCATCATTATTTAATGGAAGATTAGTTAGTCTATATATTATATCAATGAAATTGTCATTGCCTATATAGCTCTCAAGATATAATAAACCTATACCTGTATGGTATGGGGAGGAAATATCATAATTTGCTTTTGTAAGTGTTTCAGCTGATTGTAAATCACTTTGATGAAGATTTAGTCTTTGTATATACTCATAGTAGTGAATAAACAACTCATTGAAACGTATATTTGACAATTCATAGTTTCTTAGAATTTCAAAACCAGATAATCTACCTAAATACCTAACTTTACTATGATATTCATCTATATACTTGCTGACAAGAAATATTGCTAAACCATTATAAATAAAATGATTCTTTCTTTTATTGATTTTAATTTCCTCATTAAGGTAATTATCAATAAATGATTTAAGAAAAGTAATCTCTTCAAGAAAACTTTTTGAAAATGGACTTAAGAAATTAGGAAGTTCATTTAACCCATAGAATGGATTTCTATCATAATCTCTTTTAGGTATTAATAGTTTATTGATTTTAGATTTAGGGAAATATCTTTCGACTAATGTTGCAATTCTTTTTACTTTAATATTTGTGTCTAAATTATTAGAATCAGAAAAAATGTCTGAAATTATTTCAAATTTTGAGGTAACAAATTTTTCAAAATCATTTTCTTTTTGAATAATAAATTCTACTTCCTTTATATTTGAGCCACTATATGTTATTCTTTTAGTCTGCCCCTGTATATTCTTCTCAAGAATATTACTAAGATTTGACACTGAGGTATGAGTTTGAGGTATTTCAAGGTTTATCAGATAATTTGATTTTTGTAATGATTGGTCATCTAAATTAAGATTTGACTGTTTTAGCCAAATATTATTACTGATTGCAGATATGGATATTATCCAATTTTTTAAATAATAATCTGAATTATTTCCATAACCATATCCTGTAAACTTTTCATCAGGTATTTTAATTGAGTATTTTAAATTTATTAATTCAGATTCATTAGGTTTAATTTCTTTATTAAGAGATACTCTTATAATATCATTATTATTTATAAGTCTTGACCAATCTAGATTGATAGAGTCGATTTGGATTTTATCAAGAATTGTAAAACCACGTCTATTTTTTGATGAAAATGAAAAGCTTCTATCATATTCATCTGTAATTCTAGAAGCAAGATTAGTTTCATTATTCATAAATGAATTTGACCAATCTTCAAGATATATTGCAGTAAGATTTTTATTAGATATATTTTTAAACTTTATTGACTGTTCAACTTCAATAATATTTTTTTCTATATCTAATTTTNCATCAATATTATATGAATGTGTTTCTTGAGAATAAACATTATTAATTAAAACGATTAATAAAGAGAGAAAATAATATAAGATTTTATTATGGATATCTTTCATTGTTTAAATTCTTTTGATAGATATTTAGCTGTATATCCTTTATTATTTTTAATAATTTCTTTTGGAGAACCATAGTCTATAATTTCACCGCCTTTTTTCCCACCTTCTNGTCCCATGTCAATTATATGATCAACTTGTTTGATAACATCCATATTATGTTCAATTATAATAATCGTATTTCCTTTATCTACTAATTTATTCAAAACATTTAATAATACTCTTATATCCTCAAAATGAAGACCTGTAGTTGGCTCATCTAATATATATAAAGTTTTCCCGGTATCTCTTTTAGATAATTCACTGGCAAGTTTAACTCTCTGAGATTCTCCACCTGACAGTGTAGTTGAAGATTGACCTAATCTTATATAACCTAAGCCTACATCTTCTAGTGTTTTTAATTTATTAGCTATTTTAGGAATAGGAGAGAAGAATGAACATGCGTCAGAGACACTCATATTTAAAATATCTGATATTGATTTACCCTTATATCTAATCTCTAAGGTTTCCCTATTAAATCGTTTACCAAAGCAAAATTCACAGTCTACTATAACATCTGGAAGGAAATTCATTTCAATAATCCTTTTTCCAGCACCTTTACATTCTTCACATCTTCCTCCTTTAACATTAAAACTAAATCTTCCTGGTTTATAACCTCTTATCTTAGATTCTANAGTTTCTGTAAATAATTTTCTAATTTCTGAATANACNCCAGTATAAGTGGCTGGATTACTTCTTGGAGTTTTTCCAATTTGCTGTTGATTAACTTCAACAACTTTATCTATATTTTTAACACCTTCAATATTTTTANACTCTAAAGGTTTTTTAACTCCACTATATATAATTGAATTTAAAATTGGATATAANGTTTCATTTANTAGTGTTGACTTTCCACTACCCGAAACTCCTGTAACTGCAATCATCTTTCCTAATGGAAAANAAACATCTATATTCTTTAGATTATTCCCAATACATCCAGAGATATTAATTTTANAACCATTACCNNCTCTNATTTTATTTGGAATATTTATTTGTCTTCTATCAGTTAAATAATCAGATGTTAACGTTCTTTTTTTAAGTATTTTGTCTGGCGATCCTTCATATAAAATCTCACCTCCTTTTAATCCAGCATTTGGACCAAGGTCTATTATATGATCCGCATTTAAGATCATTTCTTTATCATGTTCAACAACAATTATTGAATTACCNGAATCTCTTAAAGTTTTTAATGAATTTATNAATTTAATATTATCTTTTTGATGCANGCCNATACTAGGCTCATCAAGAATATAAAGAACCCCAACTAATTGAGATCCTACTTGAGTNGCTAACCTAACTCTTTGTGCTTCNCCACCTGAAAGAGATTTAGATGATCTAGATAAACTTAAATATTCTAAACCAACATCTAGTAAGAAATTAATTCTAACTCTTAATTCCTTTATNATTTCTTCTGAAATTTTATAATCTCTNTTTGATAACTTNCCTCCTAAATCTTTAGTCCANATACTNAGCTCAATTAAGTCCATAGTTGACAAGTCATTAATATTCTTNTCNAGTATTTTAAAATACATTGACTCCNTTTTAAGTCTACTTCCATTACACGATTTACATGTGTTTTTATCTAGAAATTGGANAGNCCATCTTCTTAAGTTTTTTGACTCATTATTATTTAACTGATCCTTTACAAAAGTCTCTATACCTTGATAATCAATATTATACTCTCTACTTAAACCAAGTTCTTTAGAATTAATTGTAAAATTTTTCTTACCTCCATTTAAAATAAAATCCAATCCTTCTTTAGGTATATCTTTAATAGGAGTATTCATTGAAAAATCATAATATTTAGAGATTAATTCTAGTTGCCTAAATATCCATGAATTATCTTTTTTCCCAATTGGAGAAATACCACCATCATTTATAGAAANGGAACTGTCAGGGATTAATTTATTTATATTTAATACATACTCTATACCNAGACCTAAGCAAGATTCACACATTCCTTTAGGAGAATTAAATGAAAATGTATTTGGTTCAGGTTTAGGGTAAGATATACCTGAATCAGGACACATTAAATTTCTGCTAAAATATCTTGGAGAACCAGATTCAGAATCAAGAATAAAAATAGTTTCATTTCCATATTTCATAGCTATTTTAATAGATTCTGTCAAAACTTTTTTTGATTCAAAATCATCATCAACAAAAAGATTATCAATTACTAAGCTAATATCATGAACTTTATAACGATCTAATTTCATTCCTTGTTTAATATCTACAATCTCTCCATCAACAATAACTTTTGAGAATCCTTGTTTTATAAAGTTTTCAAAAAGTTCTCTATAATGACCTTTTCGTGATCTAATAATAGGAGAAAGAATTATAATTCTTTGTTTTAAATAATTTTTACAGATTAATATTATGATTTGATCATCATTATTCTTAATCATTTTTTTATTTGATTTATAGCTATAGGCTATACCAATCCTTGCATATAATAATCTAATAAAGTCATATATATCTGTTATAGTTCCAACTGTAGATCTCGGGTTTTTAGTTGTTGTTTTTTGTTCAATTGCAATTACAGGAGATAAACCTTCAATTTTATCAACTTCTGGTCTTTCAAAGTTTCCTACAAACTGTCTTATATAAGCCGAGAAAGTCTCCATATATCTTCTCTGACCCTCAGCATATATAGTATCAAAAGCTAAAGATGATTTGCCACTTCCAGATAAACCAGTAATAACAACTAATTCATCTCTTGGGATATTTAAATCAAGATTTTTTAGATTATGGACTTTTGCTCCTTCTATCTGAATCGAATTGTTCAAATTAATAGATTTTTGCAAAAATAATCTATTTTAATGTTGCAGCAAAGTCATCTCCTCTGTAATCAGCACCACCTGAAACTTTTCCATTTTCATCTATAAATATTGCATCTACAGCTCCTATAGAAGATCTTGGAGACATTCCTGACATTTCAAATTCAAAAGGAAGTGAAATAACATTATAATTCTTATTTCTTAATAATGAATCAATTCTATTATCTGAACCATTTTTTTCTATTATAATTACATCTGGAAGCCATTGATGATGAAATCTAGGAGCATTAACAGCATCCTGAACATTCATATTAAATTCATAAACATTCAATATAGTTTGAAATACAGACGTAATAATTGTTGCACCTCCAGGAGTTCCAACGATTAATGATGGCTTATTATCTTTTAAAACAATAGTTGGAGTCATTGAACTAAGCATTCTCTTTTTTGGTTGAATTGAATTTGCTTCACTACCGATTAGTCCATAAAAATTTGGATGACCTGGTTTTGAACTAAAATCATCCATTTCATTATTGAGAAAAAAACCGCCATCTTCAACATAAACTTTTGAACCATAGCTATTATTTAGTGTAGTAGTAACTGAAACTGAATTTCCATATTTATCTATTATTGAATAATGTGTTGTCTCATCACTTTCATTTATTATTACATTTCCATGTTTAATTTCTGATGATGGAGTAGCTATATCCCAAGAAAAATTATTCATTCTATCTTGAATATATTTCTTATCAATTAATTCATAAACAGGTAAATTCATAAAATCAGGATCTCCCATAAAATGACTTCTATCTGCATATGCTCTTCTCTCAACCTCTACCATTAGCTGGATAGCATTAAGTGAGTTATGTCCGTAACGTGATATGTCATAATCCTCAATTGCTTTAAGCATTTGCCCCAATAATATTCCGCCACTTGAGGGTAATGACATTGAAATTATATCAAGATCTTTATAATTAAAGATGACTGGATCTCTCCATATTGATTTATAATTTTTAAGATCTTCAATTGTCATTATACCTCCTGATTCTATAACCTCATCAATAATCATTTCAGCTATCTCACCTTCATAGAATGCTTTAGAACCATTTTTAGAAATTTTNGATAATGTTTCAGCAAATTTTGTATTCTTAATAGTATCTCCTTTATAATACCTTTTGGAGTAAAGAGAATTTTTACCATTAATTTTAATAAAATCATNAAGTTTTNCNGATAAAGANNAAGATTGNTTTTCAGTAACNATAAATCCTTCTTGAGCAAGTTTAATAGCGGGTTGGAATAAATCTNCTATTGGAAGTGNGCCAAACTTAGAATGTATNTCAAAAATAGCAGAAATTGATCCAGGAACACCNACAGCTGCTCCTCCTAGTGTACTCATATCAGGTATAACATTACCATTTTTATCTAAATACATGTCTTTAAAGGCTTTACCAGGTGCCATTTCTCTAAAATCTAATGAACCACTAGAACCATCTGAATTATAATATACAAAGAATCCGCCTCCACCAATATTTCCAGCAGTAGGATGANCAACAGCAAGTGCAAGATGAACTGCTATCATTGCATCATATGCATTTCCACCTTTTTTCATTATTTCAACACCAATTTCTGANGCTTCTTTTCTAGCAGATACTACAGTAGGATTATAGGTNTTGTCACATGAAATAATTAATACNGAAAGAATAAAAACTAAAATACTTCTCATAAACCAATTTCTCTGTAATTTACAATTTATATATTTACAATTAAATATGACCTTAATAAAAAATATTTCAGGATTTAGAGGTACANTAGGAGGTCTCCCAAAAGAAAACTTAACACCATTTGATATAGTTANCTCAATATCAGCTTTTTGTAAATTTTTAAAAGAAAAGTATAATACCGAAGAATTAACTATTACTACTGGCAGAGATGGAAGAGCAACAGGTNAAAATTTTCATACAATAGTTAACCGTACGATTTCACTAATGGGAATTGATGTAATAGATACTGGTTTATCAACCACTCCTACATTATGTTGGGGTGTTTTGACTGATAAATCTCATGGAGGGATTATGATTACTGCCAGTCATAACCCTGAGGAGTATAATGGGTTAAANTTTTTTAATGATGAAGGAGAGTTTTTATCCAGAGAAGATATGAATATAGTTATAACTTACTCTAATACTACAGATTTTGAGTATAAGAATAGTATGAATTTAGGTTCTATTAATACTTATAAAAATTTAATTGAAGATCATGTTAACGAGATATTGAGCTTAGAAATAATCCCNGTTGAAAAAATAAAATCTATGGACTTAAATATTATAGTAGATGGAATTAATTCTGGTGGGTCAATAGCAATTCCTTTGCTATTAGATAAATTATCAATAAACTATAAATTAATAAATGGNGAAATTTCTGGAAAATTCTCTCATAACCCTGAACCATTAGTTGAAAATTTATCACAATTATCTCAAGAAGTTAAAAAAGAACATGCTGATTTTGGAATAGCAGTTGATCCTGATGTAGATAGATTAGTTTTTTTTGATGAAAATGGAGTCATTTTTGGAGAAGAGTACACTCAAGTTGTATGTTCTGATTATGTTTTATCTAAAAACAAAGGAAATACAGTTTCAACTTTATCATCATCAAATGCTATGAGAGATATAACTTTAAAACATGGTTGTGAATATTTCTATACAGCTGTAGGAGAAATGAATGTTGTAAAAAAAATGAAAGAAGTTAAAGCTGTTGTAGGAGGAGAAGGAGGGGGTGGAATNATCTATCCNAATCTTCATTATGGTAGAGATGCTCTAATTGGAACTGCTCTTTTNCTTTCATTATTAACTACAACTAAAGAAAAAGTTTCTGAGATTAAAAAAAGATATTCTGTATACTTTATGAGTAAATTAAAAATTAAATTATCTGAGAATTTAAATGTTGATTCAATACTTTCAAGTATATCAGATAAATATTCAAAATACAATCCAATACTTATTGATGGGGTTTTTATAGAATTTGATTCAAGTTGGGTACATCTGAGAAAATCGAATACTGAACCAATAATAAGAATTTTTACGGAATCAAAATCAAANGAAGAAGCTGATGAATTAGCAAATCAGTTTTACGATTTAGTAAAAACATTTAATTAAATTTTCCATAGAGGTCTTTATACTTAAATCTATTATGTGTCCATAAATATTCTGAAGGATGTTCTCGAATTTGCTTTTCAATAAATTCTACAAATTGATTTGTAATGTCGTATGGATGATCAGTTTTTTTTGTAGTTCCAAATATATTAAATGTATAGTACCCTCTTTTAACTCTTTTAGCTAATCCAAAAACTATCGAATATTTATATTTATTTGCTATTCTTTCTCCACCAGTGAAAAAAGGAACGTTAACATTAAGGAATTTCCTCCAATATGTTTTCTCTGTAGGTCTTGGAGATTGATCTGTAGCAAATCCATATATATTTACATTATTTTTTTCTTCTTCTGATTTCATATAATCATGAACCTTATACCTAGAGAGAAGGTATCCTTTATGTCTTTTTCTAACTTTTTGCATTAACTTTTCGAAATATTTATTAGTTATTGGCGTATAGATACCAACACCTTTGATATTGTCTAAGTAATGACCAACTGACATAGTCCATTCAAAATTTGAATAATGACCCATTAAAAGAACTATACTTTTATTTTTCTTCAATAAATCATAAACAATACTTTGATTTTTAAACTCATATCTTTCCAGAATCTGCTTTTTAGTCATCCCCATTGATTTAATTGATTCTAGCATAATATCACAGAAATGTCTGTAAAAATCTGACTCTATAGTCAATCTTTTAGTTGATGAGTATTCAGGAAAGGCTAATTCTAAATTATTCCTGACTAGTTTAACTCTATATTTTAATAGCTTATATATTATAATATATACAAAATCAGATAGTATATATATTAATCTAAAAGGCAGAATAGATATAATTCTAAATATGGGATAAAAAATTAAAAAAGTTATTAAATGCAATTCTTATTTTTTTATAGATAGAGCTAATTCAACTTTTTCTTCAAGATTTAGACCTCTTAAATTTTTTGCTATAACATATCCATTCTCGTCTAATAAAAAAGATTGAGGTATTGCTCTAATACTATATTGTCGTGCTATAGGATCATTCCAAAAGTTAAGATTTGAGACATGTATCCATGGAAGATTATCATCTGAAATTGCCTTTTCCCATTGCTCTTTGGTTCTATCTAATGAAACGCCAATTATTTGAAGTCCAGAAGAATTGTATTTTTTATATAATCTAACAAGATTTGGATTTTCTATTCTACATGGTCTGCACCATGCTGCCCAAAAATCAATCAAAGTAACTTTACCTAAATTTTCACTTAAAGTGATGTTTCCTCCATCTACAGAAGGAGCAGTAAAATCTGGCGCTAATTCTCCAATGTTAATTGGATCTTCATATTGCCTTAATAGATCAGCAATATTTTTACCTACATTACTTATTTTGATTCTATTACTAAACGTATTATAGACTTCTATAATACTGTCTTTATTAACTTTATTCTCAACCATAAAAACCTCTAACAAAAGAGCAGACATATAGGAGTCTTCATTATTAATTATAAAATCCCACTCATAAAGCATTATTTCTTGTTCATTTCTACTAATATCCTTCCTTAATTTTGATGCTAACTCAATATTATTATTAAATATTGCCTGTTGTTGATCATAGGCAATTTTATTAATATTTTCAACTAAAGATTTAGTCTCATCTCTGTATTTGTTAAAGTCATTATTAGACTTTGTACCTGTTACTAAAGATGTTGTTACGCTATCCTTATAAATTTCTGCATTAATCTTTCCTGCTTCTATTATTGATAACACATATCCGTTTACACCTTCAATTTGAAAATAGCTTATTTCTGGTGTAGCTGCTTGTCCACTAAACTCAAACTTAGAATTTTTAATTACAGCAGAATCCTTTATAAATGGTTGATTGTTTTGATCAGCCTGAAGTATATATACTTTTGATCCATCATCTGCATCAATAGTTCCATCAATTGTAAAGTCATTCCCTGATTTACAAGAGATAATTATTAAAGAAATTATTATCAATTTGATTCTCATTATGTTTTAAAATAAAAGTTTAACATTGCAAATTTAAAAATTCATTTTTAATATATTTAATTAATTTTTTGTTAAACTAGAATGGATATAATTAAAAAATTCAGAAATGTTATTGATGATACATCGATTATCAAAGGAAATGACTTAAAATCAAGATTTTACCATATTTGGAAAACTGATATTTCATTAGAATCAATTTGTGTTCTTCTTCCTAGAAACACAAAGCATGTATCTGAAATTATGAAAATATGTTATGAAAATGATCAAGAAGTAGTCATTCATGGTGGCTTAACAAATCTTGTTGGAGCTACAAAAAGTAATAATTCACAGGTTGTTATTTCTTTAGAAAAAATGGATAAAATAATTGAAATTGATAAAGAAAGTAAAACCTTAACATGTGAATCAGGAGTGATTTTAGGAGATTTAATAAATGCCTGTGAAGAAAACGATCTCTTACTTCCTTTAAATTTTGGTGCGAGAGGATCAGCTCAAATTGGAGGTGCTGTATCAACTAATGCTGGAGGGTTAAGGGTTTTTAAGTATGGCATGACAAGAAATCTTGTCCTAGGTACTGAAGCAGTATTACCAAATGGAAAAGTAATTAGTTCACTTAAAAAACTTATAAAAGATAATTCAGGATATGATCTTAAACAGATTTTTATTGGTAGTGAGGGAACATTAGGTATTGTAACTAAAGTTGTATTGAGACTTTATGAACTTCCATCATCTAGATTAACAGCACTATCAGGATTAAATAGTTATGATAATGTTCTTAGGTTATTAAAACATTTAGAAAAGAATTTAGCAGGCAATTTATCTGGTTTTGAATTATTATGGAATGAAACTTACAAAACTATGGTAAGTGAAAAAACGAATTATAATAAATACCTACCTGATACACATAAGTATTATGTTTTTATTGAGAGTACAGGTTCTGATTATGAGAATGATTATAGTAAATTAGAAGATATAATAAGTGACTCTTTAGAAAAGGGATATATTGAAGATGCTGTAATCGGTAAGAATGATAAAGAACAAAGAAATATATGGGGAATAAGAGAAGATGTTTCTGTTCTAGCTGATGAGAGAAAACATGATCAACATTTTGATATAAGCATACCAACTTCATCAATTGGAGTTGTCATAGATAAAATAACTACTGAACTTAAAAAAAATGAAGATGTTAAAACTATTTTTCCATTTGGTCACGTGGCAGATGGTAATATTCATTTTATTATTGGTAAGGACTCTGGTGAAGATTCAATAACTAAAGAAGTAAATAAAATTATATACTCAAATATAGAATCAGTAAATGGATCTATTTCTGCAGAACATGGAATTGGACTTGACAAGAAGGAATATCTTAAATGCACCAGAAATAAAGAGGAGATTGAGTTAATGAAATTATTGAAGAAATCAATAGATCCAAAAAATATATTGAACCCTGGTAGAATATTATGATTTAAACATCTTATCTTTGACATTACTTATGGCTGGTAATTCTATTGGAAAAATTTTTACATTAACAACTTTTGGAGAATCTCATGGTCCTGCTCTTGGAGGAATTATTGATGGTTGCCCTGCAGGATTAAAAATTAATCTCAAAACGATCAATGATGACTTAAATAGGAGAAGACCTGGTCAATCAGAAATTGTTACTCAAAGAAATGAAGCAGATTCTGTTGAGTTTCTTTCTGGAATTTTTAAGGATAAGACAACTGGTACTCCAATAGGTTTTATAATCAAAAACAAAGATCAAAAGTCAAAGGATTATAAACACATAATGAATTCATATAGACCTTCTCATGCTGATTTTGTATATGATAAAAAGTATGGGTTTAGAGACTATAGAGGTGGTGGAAGAAGTTCAGCAAGAGAAACTGTAGTTAGGGTTGTTGCTGGATCAATTGCAAAACAATTAATAAACCCAGTAAAAATAAATGCATTTGTATCATCAGTAGGTGAGATATCGATGGATACAGATTTTTCAAAAGTAAATTTTAATAATACTGAAAAATCAATTGTTAGATGTCCTGACGCAAAAGTTGCAAAAAAGATGGAAGAGTTAATTAAGAAAACAAGAAAGGTTGGAGATACAGTAGGAGGTGTAGTGTCATGTATAATAAAAAATGTACCAATAGGTTTGGGTGAACCTGTTTTTAATAAACTCCATTCTGAACTTGGAAAAGCAATGCTTTCAATAAATGCAGTTAAAGGGTTTGAATTTGGAAGTGGGTTCAAAGGTTCAAAAATGAAAGGGAGTGAACATAATGACATCTTTACAAAAGACGGAAAAACTATGACAAATTTATCTGGAGGAATTCAAGGTGGGATTTCAAATGGAATGGACATATACTTTAATGTTGCTTTTAAGCCTGTCTCAACAATAATGAAAGATCAGGATACTATTAATAGTAAAGGAAAATCAGTAAAGATTAAAGGAAAAGGAAGACATGATCCATGTGTTGTTCCAAGAGCTGTACCAATCGTTGAGGCAATGTCAGCAATTGTAATAGCCGATTTTTATTTACTAAGTAGGCTCTCAAAAATTTAATTATGAAATTACATTGGAAAATTATTATTGGTATGGTTGCAGGAGTTGTATTTGGGCTACTAATGTCTCAAACATCTTTTGGATCTGATATAATAAAAGATTGGATTAAACCATTTGGTACTATTTTCATAAATCTTTTAAAATTAATTGCAATGCCATTAATTCTGGCATCTCTTGTTAAGGGTATATCTGATTTAAAGGATATTTCAAAGCTTTCAACAATAGGAACTAGAACTCTAGCTATATACATATGCACAACAGTTACAGCTGTTATTATAGGTTTAGTCCTGGTTAATATAGTTCAACCTGGAACAAGTATAACTGAAGAAACAAGAATTGATCTTGTTCAAGAATATGAAGAGGAGAGAATACAGAAGCAGGAACAAGCACAACAACAATCTGAGAGTGGTCCACTACAACCACTTGTTGATGTTGTTCCAGCAAATATATTTGATGCTGCTACAAATAATAGAAATATGCTACAGGTTATCTTTTTCGCTATCTTCTTTGGAATAGGAATTATCTTGATTGACCCAAAACATGCAAAACCTATTAAAGATTTTTTTGACGGTTTTAATTCAATTATTTTAAAACTAATTGATTTAATTATGGAAAGTGCTCCGTATGGTGTGTTTGCACTTTTAGCAACCTTAGTTGTTGAGTCTCCTAGTATTGATTTATTTATAGCACTTGGAATGTATTCAATTACTCTAATAATTGGACTAATTATAATGATTATTGTGTATGGTATTTTAGTTAAACTAATTACTAATACTAATCCAGGTTTTTTTATGAGAGGGATTTCTGCAGCACAACTTTTAGGATTTTCAACAAGCTCAAGTGCTGCAACACTGCCTGTAACAATGGATTGTGCTGAAAATAAACTTGGAGTAGATAAAGAGATTTCAAGCTTTGTTCTTCCAATTGGTGCTACCGTCAACATGGATGGAACAAGTTTATATCAAGCTGTTGCAGCAGTTTTTATTGCTCAGGCATTTGGTTTAGACTTAAGTATTGGGGCTCAACTAGGTATAATAGTTACAGCTACTCTTGCTTCAATTGGAGCTGCAGCTGTTCCTAGTGCAGGAATAGTTATGCTTGTAATCGTTCTTGGTCAGGCTGGTATTCCTGAAGCTGGACTTGCATTAATAATAGCTGTTGATAGACCTCTTGATATGTGTAGAACTATAGTAAATGTTACAGGAGATGCAGCTGTTTCAATGATCGTTGCTAAATCAGTAGGAAAATTAAAGGATCCTAAGGATGTCAGTAAAAATTAATGAATCTTGGAAAAAACTACTTGATTCAGAGTTTTATTCAGAATACTTTAAAAATCTAATAGCTTTTGTAAAAGAGGATTACTCTAAGACAACTTGTTATCCTAAAGGATCTCAAATTTTTAGTGCATTTGATTTTTGTCCAATCAATGATTTAAAGGTTGTAATTATAGGTCAAGACCCGTATCATGGAGTAGATCAAGCAAATGGACTTTGTTTTTCAGTCAATATAGGTATTCCGCATCCACCATCACTTATTAATATTTTCAAGGAGATTGAAGTTGATTTAGGATATAAATTTAAGGATAACAAAGGTGATCTTAGTAAATGGGCAAAACAAGGAGTAATGCTACTGAATACAACATTAACTGTTAGAAATAATTCAGCCGGAAGTCATCAAAATAAAGGTTGGGAAATATTTACTGATAAGGTTATAGAAGTTATATCTATTGAAACAAATAATACTGTATTTTTATTATGGGGATCGTTTGCTAAACAAAAAAAGAAGTTGATAGATATACATAAACACAAAGTATTAGAATCAGGCCATCCCTCACCATTAAGTGCAAATAGGGGTTACTGGTTTGGTAATAAGCATTTTAGTAAATGTAATGATTATCTTGATTCAGTTGGTAAAAGTAAAATTGATTGGTCATTATGAAATTTGATATTACAGATATAAATAAATCAGTGTTGGTTGATCTTTATCAGAAGATGCTTAAATCTAGGATGATTGAAGAAAAGATGATTACCTTATTACGTCAAGGTAAAATTTCCAAATGGTTCAGCGGGATTGGACAAGAAGCAATATCTACAGGTATAACCATGGCATTAAACAAAGATGAATTTATTCTACCTATGCATAGAAACTTAAGTGTTTTTACTTCAAGGGGTATACCATTAAAAAGACTGTTTGCTCAGTGGCAAGGTAAAAAGGAAGGTTTTACTAAAGGAAGGGATAGGAGTTTTCACTTTGGCACTATTGAATACAATATAGTTGGGATGATATCCCATTTAGGCCCACAGATGGGAGTAGCATGTGGAATTGCTTTATCTGAGAAATTAAAGAATTCAGGAAAAATTTCCACTGTATTCATTGGAGATGGAGGAACTAGCCAGGGTGATTTTCATGAAGCTCTTAATTTAGCTTCTGTTTGGAAATTACCTGTAATTTTTGCTATAGAGAATAATGGGTATGGCTTATCAACTCCTGCAAATGAACAATATGCTATTGAAGATCTTGCAGATAGGGGAGCATCTTATGGAATAGAATCTCATATTGTTGATGGCAATAATATAATTGATGTGTATAAAGTAATTTCTAAAGTATCTAAATCGATTAGAAAAGATCCTAAACCTATATTGTTGGAATTTAAAACATTTAGAATGAAAGGACATGAAGAGGCTAGTGGTCAAGAATATATTGAGAATAGTTTAATTGATGAATGGGCAAAAAAAGATCCAATCAAGAACTATGAGAAATTCTTATTAAAGGAAAAAATAATATCTAATGATTCAATCAAAAAGACAAGAAATAAAATAGCTAAGGAAATAGATATAAATTGGAAGGATGCTAATTCACTTCCAGAAGTTAATTTTAACCAACAAAAGGAGCTTTTAGACGTCTTTAAAGAATATAAAGCAACAACTATAGCTAATAATTCAAACACTTCAGAAAACATAAGATTTGTTGATTCTATTAAAAATGGTATTGATGAAGCAATGGAAGAGCATGATAATCTTGTAATAATGGGTCAAGATATAGCTGAATATGGGGGTGTTTTTAAAATAACTGAAGGATTAATGGATAAATATGGTAAGAATAGGGTGTTTAATACACCTTTATGTGAATCTTCTATACTTTCAGCATCATATGGCATGAGTATAGGTGGGTTTAAGACAATTGTAGAAATGCAATTTTCAGATTTTATTAGTTCTGGGTTCACTTCAATAGTTAATCTTATTGCAAAATCAAACTATAGATGGTCGCAAAACTCAGATATTGTTGTCAGAATGCCATGTGGAGGTGGAGTAGGGGCTGGTCCTTTTCATTCTCAAACTAATGAAGTGTGGTTTAGTAAGGTTCCTGGTTTAAAGATTGTATATCCAGCGTTTCCTTCTGATGCTAAGGGGTTACTTCATTCATCTATAGATGATCCTAATCCAGTTTTATTCTTTGAGCATAAGAATTTATATAGGACTATTAGAGAAGATGTAAAAAAGGATAGGTATACTTTAGAGTTAGGTAAAGGAAAAATAAGACAAGTAGGGGGCAACCTTACAGTTGTTACATATGGAATGGGTGTTCACTGGATCTTGGATTTGCTAAAAGATTATAATAAAGCGCAGATTGAGGTTATAGATCTCAACTCATTAGTTCCTTGGGATAAAGAGCTGGTTTTCAATTCAGTAAGAAAGACAGGTAAAGTATTACTTTTACAAGAAGATAGCCAATTTAGTGGATTTATGGGGGAGATATCCAGCTGTATTTCTGAGGAAATTTTCGAGTATTTAGATGCTCCTGTAGTAAGGGTAGGATCATTAGACACACCTATTCCTTTTGCAAAAGAGTTAGAAAAGGGCTATATGGCTCAGAGTAGATTAAAAGAAAGACTTGATTATCTACTAAATTATTAATTATGAGCAACTTAGATATAGTTTTAAAATCAATAGATATTCTTGAAGAAGACACAAAACCTAAATGGGGAAAAATGTCTTGTCCACAAATGCTTAAGCATTGTAACAGATTTATTCAAGTTTATACTAATGAAGTTAAGTTTAAAGCTCCTATCTCTTTACTTTCTCCAATATTTGGCAAACTTCATATATTTTGGTTAAAATATATTATAAAATACAACGTTAATAAATACTTTAGAAACTTACCCACATTAAGGTATTTCAATACTTATCGAATAAAAAATATCGATTTTACTAAAGAAAAGGAAGAGTTAGCAGATAGAATAAAGTTCGTTATGGACTTTGATCATAATTATATAAATAATACTTTCCACGGAAAAATTAAAAGTAAAACCTTTAAAGATGTAGTTGACTTCCACACAAGATATCATCTTACTCAGTTTGGGGTAATTTAATAATTAACTAATTATCTCTGTTTTCGTAATCCTCATTTTCCTCTTTTATAATCTTTCTAACCAATAAATATATAAGAGAAACTATTATGACTAACCAGATTACTATACTAAAAAACATTTCACTATTATCCATCTACTCAAGAGTTACAGCGGTTCCATAGGCCATAATTTCAGAACAACCTTGCATTATCATTGAAGTTGTAATTCTAACATTAACTATACCATTGGCTCCTAAAGAATTTGCATCAGCAATCATTCTCTGAATTGCTTGTTCTCTGGATTGTGCCTGTAGTCTAGTATATTCACTAATTTCACCACCAA
The DNA here is from genome assembly GCA_002729755.1 of Flavobacteriaceae bacterium. Classification (GTDB taxonomy): domain Bacteria; phylum Bacteroidota; class Bacteroidia; order Flavobacteriales; family Flavobacteriaceae; genus Marisimplicoccus. Next base: position 41,272 of record PBYT01000004.1, on the reverse strand, counting down.
CAACATTCTTTAATCCAGCCCATATATCCCTTCCTAAATTTCTCGCTCTAACTGTATTACCTCTAGCTATACCATGAGTTTTAATTATTGTTTTTCCTTTTATGTTAGGTGTAGTACTTATATTCATATTCAAATATACAAATATTTATTCCGTATTCAATTTAACATAATATTAATTATAGGACATTTGTAAGTTCTACATTATATACACAAGAACTTCTCNCCTATCATATATTACTAGGAACTAAATGATTATTTAAAAAAAATCCATCATCATAATTGACAATGGATTTTTTGTTATTTCAAGTTATTGTTAATTATTATTGGAGTTAATTGAAGTCTAATTAGGTTTATTACATGCTCCATCAATGAAAGAAGTCACTCCACCAAAAGTACTAGCATAACATATATTTGGATATGTAACACCATCACATCCACAAACAGGCTGATATATTTCAATGCATAAACCTAACTCATCAATTTTAGATTCATCGATACATGAGTCTTGATCATCATCACTTTTTGAGCATGAAAGAGAAAAAAATAAAATTAATGATGATAGTATTATTTTTAATTTCATAATTGCAAATTAAAAACTCTTAACTCAAGTTCTATAATTTATTCAGGACAATTTCCCCAATTAGGTTATAAATAAACTCACCACCTTTTATATTAAAGATGGTGAGAAATTAAGTTTATAATATTAATTATTATTTAGAATTATCGGAAGCCCATTACCACCAGAACCTATTACTACAATCTTAGCGTTTGGCGATTCTGCTAATTTAAGAGTAGCCTCTATTCCTTTTTCTTGAAGAATTCTATCTGTCAGTGACGCACTTAATATTCTATTTGCCCTAGCTTTACCATCAGCATCAATTCTTTGTCTTTCAGCTTCTTGTTCAGCTTTTTGTAATCTAAATTCATACTCTAACGCCTCCTGTTCTTGAACTAATTTATTTTCAATACCTGTCTTTATTGCATTTGGNAATGTTACATCTCTAACCAGAACTGAATTAAGCTGAATATATTGAGGTAGAACATTATCTCTTGTCTCTAAAAAAATTTCATTTTGAATAGCATCTCTTTTTGTAGAATAAAGCTGTTCAGGAGTATAACGACCAACAACACTTCTTGCAACAGCTCTTATATTAGGAAGAAGTACTGAATTTAAATAGTTTTCTCCTTTTGTTTGATGAAGAAGGCCAAGCTGATCATACAGAGGTTGATATAAGACAGATACATCAACTCTTATTTCAAGTCCATTTGAAGATAAAACTTGCATACTTTCGAGGACTTCTTGTTGTTTAACGTTGTAGATAATAATTCTATTCCAAGGAGCAATAATTNTAAACCCTTCTCCTTTTGGCGGTTTTTCAATCTCTACACCTCCACCAAGTGTTTTAAATAATACACCTGCTTCNCCTGAACCAATATTAACAGANGATCTGGAGATAAAAATGATTAGTANAATTGNTAATAGTATAATAGGCAATCCTATATTTGGTAAATTTNTCATATTTAATAATTATTTAAGTTAACAAGCCTCCATCTACTTGGAGAACTTGACCAGTTATATAACTGGATAAATCAGATGCTAAAAACACACATGCATTTCCAACATCATTTGGTTTNCCACTTCTTTTAAGTGGAATACTTTCTTTCCATTTCTCTACTACTTCTTCTGGGAGCGATCCAGTCATTTCAGTTTCAATAAACCCTGGAGCAATTACATTACATCTAATGTTCCTAGAACCAAGCTCCAATGCAATAGATTTAGAGAAACCAATAATTCCAGCTTTAGATGCTGCATAATTTGACTGACCTGCATTACCTCTAATCCCAACAACTGAACTAATGTTAATTATTGATCCTTCTCTTTGTTTTAAAAAAAANTTAATTGATGCTTTTGTTAAATTAAAAACAGACCCAAGATTAATATCAATAACATCTTTAAACTCTGAATCATCCATTCTCATTAATAAATTATCTTTTGTTATTCCAGCATTATTAACTAAAATGTCAATCTTTTCAAAATCTNTAACAACTGTTTCTAAAAGATCAATAGAATCGTTATAATTAGAGGCGTCACTTTTATATAATTTAACTTTCACATTATATTCTTTCAATTCATCGATAAGAGTCTCTGCAGATTCTTTTGAACTATTATACGTAAAAGCAATACTACATCCATTCTCNGCAAAGGATTTACAAATAGACCTTCCGATTCCTCTACTCCCTCCTGTTATTAATGCAACTTTATCTTTAAGTAATTTCATATTAGTTTAATATTTTCTGAACGTTAGAACCTATTTCTGCAGGAGAATCAACGACAGAAATGCCGCAATCCCTCATAATACTTTTTTTAGCTGAGGCTGTATCATCTTTTCCACCAATTATAGCTCCAGCATGTCCCATCTTCCTTCCTTTTGGAGCAGTTTCTCCAGCTATAAAACCAACAACAGGCTTCTTGTTCCCAGAAGATTTAACCCAGGTGGCAGCTTCTATTTCTAATTGACCACCAATTTCACCTATAAGAACAATAATATCTGTTTCAGGATCATCCATAAAAAGCTTTAAAGAATCTAGAAGAGTTGTTCCGATTATTGGGTCTCCCCCCACTCCTATAGCTGTTGAAATTCCATAACCAGATTTCACAACTTGATCTGCNGCTTCATAAGTTAACGTTCCAGATTTTGAAACAATCCCAACTCTACCCTTTTTAAAAATAAATCCTGGCATAATACCNACCTTTGCTTCTTCCGGAGTTATTATTCCAGGACAATTTGGACCTATTAACACAACACCCTTATCTTTAATATAAGCTTTTACCTTAATCATATCAGATGTTGGAATTCCTTCTGTAATAGCTACAATTGTCTTAATATTAGATTGAACTGCCTCCATGATTGCATCAGCAGCAAACATAGGTGGAACAAATATTATTGAAGTATTAATTTCTAATTGATTTACAGCCTCTGAAACAGAGTTAAAAACAGGAATATCTAAATGAGTCANACCTCCTTTTCCAGGAGTAACTCCAGCGACTATATTGGTTCCATACTCTATCATTTGTTCAGAATGAAAAGTTCCTTCACTTCCAGTGAAACCTTGAACTAGAACTTTAGAGTCTTTATTTACTATAATACTCATTGCTTTAATAGATATTTTACAAATTTATTTTATTCTTTCGATATATTGAGACTTTTCAGTATCGATTTTCAATTTATCACCTTCATTAATAAATAAAGGAACATTTACCGTAGCACCTGTCTCTAATTTAGCAGATTTTGTAGCATTTGTTGCCGTATTCCCCTTAACACCAGGTTCTGTATGAACAACTTCCAGTATAACACTTAATGGCATATCAACTGATAATANGCTATCATCTTCTGAATTAATAATAATACTTACATTCTCACTCTCTTTAAGAAGTTCTGGGTAATCAATTTTATCTTTTGAAACAGTAATTTGATTAAAATCTTCATTATGCATAAAATGGTAACTTTCTGTGTCATTGTAAAGGAATTGATATTGACTAGTCTGAACCTTAACATCATCTATTTTATGACCTGAAGCAAAAGTATTATCTATTACTTTTCCTGTAGTAACACTTTTCAGTTTAGTTCTNACAAAAGCAGGNCCCTTNCCAGGNTTAACATGAAGAAACTCTATAATTTTATAGATATCGTTACTGTACTTTATACACAATCCTTTTCTAATATCACTTGTTGATGCCACCTTATTAACTTCTTTGAAAATATCCTTTCATTATACCCCTTTTAGAATTTTCTACAAATTGAATTATCTCATCTCTTTCAGGAGTAGGNNTTAATTCNGCAGCAATNATTTCAAGAGCTTGAGTATTGTTGTATATTTTTTGATAAAGTATTTTGTAGATATTTTGAATATCGANAATTTTAGAACTTGAGAATCCTCTTCTTCTTAAACCAACTGAATTAATTCCAACAAACGATAATGGCTCTCTTGCAGCTTTAACATATGGCGGAACATCTTTTCTTACAAGAGNTCCTCCAGCAACAAAAGCGTGAGATCCTATATGACAAAATTGATGAACTGCAACAAAACCAGATAAAATAACATATTCACCTGTTGTAATATGTCCTGCAAGTGTACTATTATTAGAGAAAATACAATGATTACCTACAAAACAATCATGGGCAATGTGAGAGTAAGCCATTATTAAACAATTATCTCCAATTTCAGTAAGCCCTCTATCTTTAGTTCCTCTATTAATAGTTACACATTCTCTTATTGTTGTATTGTTTCCAATTNNACATAATGAATCTTCACCTTCAAANTTNANGTCCTGGGGAATTGCAGAAATAACAGATCCTGGGTAAATAAAACAATTGTTACCAATTCTAGCCCCTTCCATTATAGTAACATTAGGCCCTACCCAAGTTCCCTCACCAATCTCAACATTATTATCAATAGTTGTAAAAGGTTCAACTACAACGTTTTTTGCAATTTTTGCACCAGGATGAACATATGCTAATGGTTGATTCATATTTATTTATTTTTTTTAATAATTTTTGCCANGAATTTCCCTTCACTTGCTAATTCATCACCGACNAAACAAAGTCCTTTCATATGAATTATACCTCTTCTGATAGGTGAAATCAACTCTAACTTACATATAAGCTTGTCTCCAGGGTTAACAACTCTTTTAAACTTGACTTCATCCATTTTCATAAAAAAAGTTAAATAGTTNTCTGGATCTGGAACTGTANCTAATANAAGAACACCACCTGTTTGAGCCATGAACTCAATTTGAAGAACACCAGGCATAACAGGAGATCCAGGAAAATGACCNTCAAAATATGCCTCATCTGGACTTACATTATACACTCCTATTGCATGTGAATCAGACAATTCANNTATTTCATCNATTAANAAGAAAGGTGGTCTATGNGGNATNATTTTCATTATTTGATCTGAGTCCATTAAAGGTTTTTTTGAAAAATCAATATCAGGTGCAATATTTTTTCTCTCAGACTTGATCATATCAGAAACTTTTTTTGCAAATTTAGCATTAATTGTATGACCAGGCTTATTAGCAATAACTTTTCCTCTAATCGGCATTCCAATTAAAGCTAGATCACCTACAANATCAAGTAATTTATGTCTNGCNGCTTCATTTTTATAATGAAGATTTAAATTATNAAGTATTCCATTTGGAGTTACTGATATAGAACTTTTATTAAATGCTTTTTTTAATTTTTCCATATTTGATTCATCTAATGGTTTGTCCACATAAACTATTGCATTATTTAGATCGCCTCCCTTTATCAGTCCATCATCAAGAAGCATTTCAAGTTCATGTAAGAAACTAAATGTTCTAGCTGTTGAAATTTCATTTTTAAATTCAGATATGTCATCTATGTAAGCTTTTTGAGTACCTAAAACTTTTGTACCATATTCTACTGTTGTATCTAAAGAATAGTTGTCATATGGAATTAAAGATATCTCACTCCCTGATTCTTTATCTTTGTAAGTAATAGGCTTATCTGGAAAGAATTCCTCTCTTAAAACACTTTGCTCTTTAATTTCTGCTTTTTCAAGGACTTCAATAAAATCTTTTGATGAGCCATCCATAATTGGCACCTCAATACCATTAAGAGATATAATACAATTATCTACGCCTAAACCAACTAAAGCAGCTAAAACATGTTCAGAAGTTTGAATTCTAACAATACCATTATCAATATTTGTCCCTCTATCAGTATTAGATATATGTCTAATATTTGCATCTATCTTATTATCATCTAATAAATCTTCTCTAATAAAAACTAAACCAGTATTAACAGGCGCTGGTTTAAACTTGATGTTAACCTCTTTACCAGTATGAAGCCCAACCCCTTTAAGTTCAACTTCATTAGAAATGGTCTTTTGAGGTACTGTTCTCCTTATCATTTATCCTTATTATTTTTGTCTATTTTTTTTACTATCTCAGGTAAGTTTTTAAAATGAATATATGATCTATTAAAATTCATACTAGGTATAGCTGGCATTCCTTGGATTGTTTGATTATCCTTAATATCTGATGTTACACCAGACTGCGCTGCAATCTTAACATTGTCTCCAATCTTTAAATGCCCTATTACACCTACCTGTCCTCCAAACATGCAATTCTTTCCAATTTTAGTTGATCCTGCAATTCCACATTGACCAGCAATTACAGTATTTTCTCCAATTTCAACATTATGTGCTATCTGAATTTGATTATCAAACTTTACACCATTATTTATTATTGTCGAACCTATAGTAGCTCTATCTATTGTGCAATTTGATCCAATTTCAACATTATCCTTAATTAAGACATTACCCGTTTGAGGAATCTTTTTATAACTACCATCCTTTAGAGGCGCAAAACCAAATCCGTCTGAGCCAATAACAGAACAACTATGAATTATACAATTATCTCCAATGATTGTGTCATCTAATATTTTAACTCCTGCGTATATAACAATATTATCTCCAATTTTTACATTAGAACCTATAAAGGAATGACTACTTACATTACAGTTCTTCCCAATAATTGAATTTTCTTTAATTATAACATACTCATCTATAAAGGCATTATCTCCAATAGAGGAGCTCTTATCTATTATTGATGTTTTTCCTATTCCCTTTGAATCGATTTTATTATAATTATATAGCTCTAATAAATCAGTAAAAGATTGGTAGGGGTCTTTTACCCTAATTAATGTAGTTGACACTTTTTCAGAAGGATTAAAATCATTAGAAACAACAACAGCAGATGCTTTAGTTGAATATATATACTCAGTATATTTTGGATTTGCCAGAAAAGAGATTGAGCCTTTTCCCCCCTCTTCTATCTTTGATAATTGAGAAATTTTAATTTCCGAATTTCCATCAATAGTTCCATTTATTTCTTCTGCAATTTGTTTAGTAGTTAAATTCATATATGCAAAATTAAAAAATTATGTTAAATTCTTATATTTAATAGCTTAATATGAATGTCGATTACAGCCTTGGTGAAGTTCAAAAAGTTGCTAGACTAGCAACAAAAGCAATAAATTCAGATATAATCTTACTCTCTGGGGAGGTTGGCGTAGGAAAAACGACACTTATTAAGGAAATATTAAGAACTCTTAAAGTTAATGATAATGTTAATAGTCCTACATTTTCAATAATAAACGAATATATAACCAGAGACAAAAAAATTATCTATCATATTGATTTATACAGAATAAAAACCATAGATGAACTTCATTCAATTGGATTCTTTGAATATCTTGATTCAAAAAATCTTTGCTTTATAGAATGGGGAGATATTATTGAAGAAATTCTTAAAGTTGATTATAACAAGTTCTTAATAGTGAAAAATCAAAATTTTAGATCAATAAAAATGATAAAATGATTTTTAAAAAAAGACTATATTTTTTTTCAATTGGATTAGTGATTGGCATCTTTTTAGTGATGTTTATTTTTCGAGGAAAAAATGCTTCTTTTAATTATATGCCTAATGCAAGAGTAATTCACAATATAATAAGTAAAGATTCAATTCAATTCTTAAATGAAGAAACAACTTCTTTCAAGGTATATGATATTAAAGAAATTATTCTAAATGGGAAANTTGATTTTAGAAACAGTAANNCTCGAAATAAGCCTTGCGGTATCTACAAAATAGTTAGTTNTTGGAANGACTCAGATATCGTATTAGAGATTGAGAATTGCTCTAATTTNATAAAGGTTAAGCAAGTTAACTAGTNTTTTCTTCTTCTCGAAATTTCGTTTTTTATTAATGTTAGTTCTCTTGAGGTTTGACCTTTTACTGAAGTGTTTTCCTCTGNCCTTCTAATNAGGTATGNCATGACTTCTTTTATTGGNCCATAAGGAAGATACTTAACAACATTGTAATTCTCATTAGCTAGATTAAAAGTAATATGATCACTCATTCCGAATAATTGACCAAACCATATTTTATCTGAACTTCTTTCTATACCCATTTGATCAATCATATTTATTATTTTATATANACTCTCTTCATTATGTGTTCCACAAAAAAGATTAAACTTATCCAGATTTGATATAATAAATTTAACTCCACTATTAAAGTTATCATCTGAANCCTTCTTAGATTCACAAATNGGAGTTTTATAATTTAATTTTTTTGCTCTTATATTCTCTTTTTCAANATAAGCTCCCCTAACAAGCTTAATTCCTATTTCAAAATCATTTTGNTTTGATGAATTATGTAAATCCTTTAAATATTCTAATCTATCATGTCTGTACATTTGTACAGTGTTAAAGACAATTGTTTTCTGTTTGTTATATTTTTTCATCATCATCAAAACTATACTATCAATTGAATCTTGAATCCAGCTTTCTTCTGCGTCAATAAGAATTTTTANATTTTTTTCAGAAGCTTTCTTGCAGATTCTATCAAATCTATCAANTGTAATTTTGTCAATCTCACCTNTCATTAAATTATCTGTTTTTGAAATAGCAGTTGGCTTAAACACAGTAAAGGGAATATTTTTTTTATCTGANGCAAATTCAATTGAATCAATTACATCTTGACAAGATTTTTTAAATGAATCGTTATTTTGAGCACCCTCAACAGAATAACTCAGATATGAATAAACATTTTTTGAAAAAAGTTTGTTAACTGTTTCCATANANTCTTCTAGATTAGATCCAGCACAAAATTGTTGAAAAACAGTTCTTTTAACTATAAANAAAAGAGGTAATTTAAAAGTTAAAATTATATTTAAAAGTATTTTTCCAAAATTGGTTAATGNTTTNTTTGAAATGATTTTGAATAAAAAATAAGCCTTTTCTAACTCAAAGTTAGATTTAAGAACGAAACCAATTTTTGTGTTATCAAAAAGCATCAAAAATAATTAGCTAATTTTGCTGTAAATCTAAACAAAAATTAACAATGATAATTGACGACTATTCAAATATTAATAAATTAATTACTGATAATTCANATTCATCAGTTTTNCTTTTACTTGANAATAATACTGAAAANCACTGTTTAGATTTATTTATNAAAAAATCANGTATTGTTAACTTNAATAAAGTTGTAGTAAATGACGGAGAAGANAGCAAAAGTATAGATACATGTNAAGATGTTTGGGAATATTTAAATACTAATAATGCAGACAGAAAAAGTCTATTAATAAATATTGGTGGTGGAGTTATAACTGATCTTGGAGGATTTATTGCTAGTACATATCTAAGAGGTATTGATTTTATAAATGTGCCTACAACTGTATTATGTATGGTTGACGCTGCNTATGGTGGTAAAACAGGTATAAATTTCAAATCTATAAAAAATCAAATNGGANTNATCAACAAACCTAAAGGNNTTCTAATTGACATTGATTTTCTTAANACTCTTAGTNAGGAAGAATATATNAATGGATTTGCTGAAATATATAAACATAGCTTAATTACTGATAATGAANAGCTACAATTTAAAAACCTGGTTAAATTTGATTTTAATAATGATATAAAAGATATAATTCATAGTTATAGTAGTATTAAAAATAAAGTAGTTGAATTAGATCTATATGAGTCAAATTATCGAAAANTTTTAAATCTTGGACATACCATAGGNCATGCAGTTGAATCTTATTCGATTCTTTCTAAAGAGANAAATAAATTAAAGCATGGAGAAGCTATTGCAGTAGGTTTAATAACAGAGCTTTATATTTCACATAAAATACATGGATTTGATTATAAAAACCTCTTATCCATTAAAAAAGAGCTATTAGGGAATTTTAAAAAGATTTCATTTACNACTTCANACCAAAAGGAAATATTTAAAATAATGAGCTANGATAAGAAAAACTATAATAATAAAGTGAAATANGTACTATTAAAAGGTATTGGTAATCCAATAATAGATCAAGATGTGGATAATGAGCTATTTTTTAAAGCCTTTGATTTTTATAATGAATAGTTAATGCTTTAATTCACTAAAAATAGACTTCATCAACCTTTTTTTATCATTAATTGATTCTTCTAGAGATATCATACTCTCAAGTCTTAAAATTCCATCAATTCTCTCCATTTCCATAATAATATNTTTAGCATGAAGAGTACTTTTTGCACGAATCTTACAGATAATATTAAATTTCCCTGTCATTAAATGAGCAACAGTAACNTTGGNGATCTTTTTAAGTGAATCAAGAATNTCATAGGTTTGACCTGAACGGTCAGCTAAAATACCTATGTAAGCCACAAANCTATAGCCTAAAAGATTATAATCAAGATTTAATGAAGAGCCCTTAATTATACCTGAATCTTCAAGTTTTTTAATCCTTACATGAACTGTTCCAGCAGAAACTAGTAATCTTTTANCTATTTCAGTAAANGGTGTTCTTGTATTNTCAATCAAGATATCAAGTATTTTTTTATCTATNTCATCAATTTTTTGCATAATTATTAAGGTTTTTATGAAATTACTCAATTTTTCTTAATTATTTTAACTAANCATNTCTATAAACACACTATTNTTCATTTTTTTTTTTACTTTTACTATTATATTCACAATTGGGTTATGCTATTCACAATTGTGAACTATAAAAGATTAAATAACTGTTAATCAGGTATTTATACGATATATTGAAAGTAGTAATTTATGATAAAGCATTCTAAAATTATAGATCGAGTTAAAAAAATTATATCTACTCACGGGTTAACTAATTCATCCTTTGCTGACAAGATTGGAGTTCCTAGATCCTCTATATCTCATGTGTTAAGCGGTAGAAATAACCCGAGCTTAGACTTAATAATTAAGATATTACAAAGTTTTGATGGAATTAGTGCTAATTACCTTCTTTCTGGTGACGTCTTAACCCCTATTCAGCCTATCACTGACAAAGATCAGGAATATAATAACATGACATTGTTTCCTGAATTAGATCTTAAAAAGGAAACTAAGGAAGAGATAAAGATTGATGAAGATTTAGTAAAATCTGTAATTCTTGTTTATGAAAATAATAAATTTGAAATACTAAAGAATAAATAAATTAATGATAAAAAGACTCTTTATCCTATTCTTATTAACCTCATGCTATAGTGTTGAAAGAGATTGTGAAAACTTTAAAATGGGTGAATTTGAGTTTAGCTATAAACTAAATGATACTATTCAAAGGTCTTTATTTACAAGGACATTAGATTATGAAATTGAAGAATTTAATAGTGTAATTGATTCTTCATCAATTAGTTGGGTAAATGATTGTGAATTTGTTTTAACTAAGGTAAACCCCAAAACAAATCAAGAAAAAAGACCTGTTAGAATTAAAATAATTAGGACTTATGAAAATTCCTATGATTTTGAATACTCATCAGTAAATGAGCCAATAATTATAAAAAGGGGGACAGTAATAAGGATTAAGGGCTAAAAATTCAATTTAGTTTGAGGTTTGTTATCAGAGATTTGTTTTTCATCTGTAACCTCAATTTCATTCACATCTTCTTTTGAAGCTAATGAGATAGTGCTTTTCTCTTTATAAGAAACCTTTGCAATAGTATGTTTAGTTGCAATATTACCCTTAGAATCCCTCCCTTTAATCGTATAATCCTCAAAATCAACTTCATACTCTTTAATTCTTAAATTCTTTGTAGACTTATTATCACTAAGCTTATAAATTACCTTATCTGCCGCATCGACCTCTTTATGATATTTAAAATAGTGTAGTTTAGAGCCCTGCTTGCCTTGAGTTAAATGATAATCCTTATCTCTTATAACTCCAGAGACCTTAAATCGCTTTATATAACTAGTCCCGGTCTTACCATCTCTATAAATTAGATTATAAACTAATTTCTTGTTTTCTTCATTAAAAAGTAAAACCTTTTCAATATTCTTACCTATAAAAACTTTACTGTCAACTCTAATAACCTTCATTAAACCTTCTTTGGTAAACACAATCACATCATCTAGGTCAGAACAATCAAATAAATACTCCTCTTTCTTCATGCCAGTACCAACAAATCCATCTTTTTTATTTACATATAGCTTTTGATTCTTTATAGATATATTCCTTTTATCTAGATCATCAAACTCTTGAATTAGGGTTTTTCTTTTTCTTTCCTTCCCATATTCCTTTTTTAAATATTCAAAATATCTTATAGCATAATCTGTTATGTGATCCAAGTTATTATTAACCTCATCAATATTTATGTTAATGTTTTTTAATTTTTTATTTACTTTATTTAAATCAAATCTTGAAATTTTCTTAATTGGTATTTCAGTTAGCTTCTTTATATCATCAAGAGAAACCTCTTTTTTGAGCTTTTTAACATAAGGCTTAAGCCCCTCTTCAATTGTTGATAAAACTGACTCCCATGAAGTTTTATCTTCAATATCTCTATAAACTCTATTTTCTATAAATATTTTTTCTAATGAAATGTTATGCCATTGATTATTTAATTCATCTAACTCTATTTCAAGCTCTTCTTTTAAAAGCTCTCTAGTATTTTCAGTTGATGTTCTTAATATGTCGCTAACACCTATGAATTCAGGTTTATTATTTGAAATAATACATGAAAGAGGTGAAATAGAAACTTCACATTGAGAAAATGCATATAATGCATCAATAGTTTTAGGAACAGATGATCCAGATATTAAATAAACTATTATTTCAACATTTGAAGATGTGTTATCCTCTATTCTTTTTAATTTAATCTTACCTTTTTCTGAAGCTTTAATTATTGATTCAATTAAAGAAACAGTTGTTGTTCCATAAGGGATTTCTTTTATAGTAATAGAATTCTTATCTAGTTTTTCAAGTTTTGCTCTAACTTTAATCCTCCCTCCCCTATTTCCATCATTATAATTTTTTATATCAATAAAACCTCTCGTTTGAAAATCTGGATACAACTTAAATTTTTTCCCTTTAAGATGCTTTATACTAGAATCTATAAGTTCATTAAAATTATGAGGTAAAATCTTTGTTGATAAACCAACAGCAATCCCTTCTGCCCCTTGAGCTAAAAGTAGAGGATACTTTATAGGTAAATGTATTGGCTCTTTCTTCCTTCCATCATAAGATAACTGCCATTTAGTTGTCTTTGAGTTGAAGACAACTTCTAATGCAAATTTTGAAAGTCTTGCTTCAATATATCTTGATGCAGCAGCCTTGTCACCTGTATATATATTTCCCCAATTACCCTGCATATCTATTAATAAATCTTTTTGACCTAATTGAATAATAGCATCAGAGATGCTAGCATCACCGTGAGGGTGGAACTGCATAGTTGTTCCCACTATATTAGCAACCTTATTATACCTGCCATCTTCAAGAGTATTCATTGAATGAAGAATTCTTCTTTGAACTGGTTTTAAACCATCAAATAAATCAGGTATAGCTCTTTCTAAAATTACATATGAAGCATATTCAAGAAACCAATCCTTATACATTCCCCCTACTTTAAGAAGAGAAACTGAATCATCAAAACTTGTCATTTCATCATTATTCATTTTTAGTCTTTTTTTGATTCAACAATATCAAGTTCTACCTTTAGATTTTCAATTATAAATTGTTGCCTATCTGGAGTATTTTTTCCCATATAAAACTCTAATAATTCGTCAATAGTGGTTGAATTATCAGCTATAACGGGATCTAGTTTTATATTTTCCCCAATAAAGTTCTTAAATTCATCAGGTGAAATTTCACCTAAACCTTTAAACCTTGTAATCTCATAATTGATTTTTGAAGTATTAATAATTTTATTTTTTTCTTCTTCACTGTAGCAATAAAATGTGTTTTGTTTATCTCTAACCCTATATATTGGCGTCTGAAGTATATATAAATGTCCGCTTTTAATTAATTCTGGAAAAAACTGTAAAAAGAAAGATATTATTAGCAGTCTAATGTGCATTCCATCTACATCTGCATCTGTTGCAATAACAATATTATTGTATCTTAAATCTTCAATATTATCTTCAATATTAAGTGCTGATTGAAGTAAATTCAACTCTTCATTTTCATAGACAATTTTCTTTGACATTCCATAACTATTTAAAGGTTTACCCTTTAAACTAAAAACAGCTTGAGTATTAACATTTCTAGATTTTGTTATAGAACCACTTGCAGAATCACCCTCAGTGATAAAAATTGTTGATTCAAGTCTGTTTGACTTTTTTAATTCATTTAAATGAACTCTACAATCTCTAAGCTTTTTATTGTGGATATTTGCCCTTTTCGCTCTTTCTTTTGCTAATTTTCTAATTCCAGAGAGGTCTTTTCTCTCTTTCTCTGCATCAATTATTTTATTTTGGATTAACTGGGCTACATCTTGATTTTTATGTAAATAATCATCTAAGTTCTTTTTAACAAACTCATTAATAAAAACTCTTACAGATTTCATACCCTTGCCCATATCTGATGAACCTAGTTTTGTTTTAGTTTGTGACTCAAAAACAGGCTCCATTACCTTTATGCTAATTGCTGAGATTATTGATTTTCTTATATCTGAAGACTCATAGTTTTTACCATAAAAATCTCTAATTGTTTTAACAATTGCTTCTCTAAATGCAGAATGATGAGTCCCACCCTGAACGGTATATTGGCCATTTACAAAAGAATAATATTCTTCGCTATACTGAGTTCTACTGTGAGTAATTGCAACTTCGATATCATTTCCTTTTAAGTGAATAATAGGATATATAAAATCATTGATATTTGTTTGATCCTCTAAAAGATCTTTTAATCCATTGTCTGAAAAAAACTTTTTGTCATTTATAACTATAGTAAGTCCTGGATTAAGAAAAACATAATATTTAATCATTTTCTCTACATACTCTATCCTATACTTATAATTTTTAAAAATTGATTCATCTGGAAAAAAGATAACAAAAGTTCCATTCTTTTGATCACTTGAATTAAGATTTTCATTTTTTAAAATTCCTAATTCAAATTCTGCATTTTTAGTTTTTCCATCTCTAGTTGATGATACATTAAATTTTGAAGACAATGCATTAACAGCTTTTGTGCCAACCCCATTAAGACCAACAGATTTTTTAAATGCTTTTGTATTGAATTTACCACCTGTATTCATCTTAGAAACAACCTCAACCAGTTTTCCTAATGGAATTCCTCTACCATAGTCTCTAACTGAAACATAGTAATCACTTATTACGACATCTATAACTTTACCTTCACCCATGACAAATTCATCAATACAGTTATCAATAACTTCTTTAAGTAATACATAAATTCCATCATCAGGGGAAGATCCATCACCTGACTTTCCAATGTACATTCCAGGTCTAAGCCTTATATGCTCTCTCCAATCAAGCGATTTTATATTTTCTTCAGTGTAGTTTGAGGTTCCAGGCATTATTTTATAAATATACTAAATGTTAAATCTAAAGTGCATTATATCTCCGTCTTCTACTACATAATCTTTTCCTTCTAACCTCATTTTACCAGCTTCTTTAGCTTTTATTTCTGATCCATTATATATGTAATCATTATAAGAGATGACTTCAGAGCAAATAAAACCTTTCTGAAAATCAGAGTGAATTTGACCAGCTGCATCATATGCGTTTTTTCCAATTCCTACTGTCCATGCTTTAACTTCTTTTTTACTTGCAGTAAAAAATGTATGAAGATTGAGTAGCTTATATGTAGATCTAATCAGTTTATTAAACCCCGGTTCTTTCATACCAATATCCTCTAAAAAGATTTTCTTCTCATCAAATGAATCTAGTTCATTTATCTCTGATTCTATTTTTGCGGATATAAGAATAACTTCAGCATTTTCTGCAGCAGCAAAATCTTTAACCTTTTTGACATATTCATTATCAACCAATAAATCTTTTTCGCTAACATTACAAACATACAAAACAGGTTTAAATGTAATTAATTCAAGAGGTTTAATAAAAGTTAAATAATCATCATCTGTAAAGTTATTTATATTAATAGTAGAATTTTCTAAATTATATTTTATTTTTTCCAGGACTATTATCTCTTTCTTTGAATCATCATTTCCTGATCGTAGAGTCTTTGTTAATTTTTCTAAACGCTTGTTTACTATCTCTAAATCTTTTAACTGCAACTCATATTGAACTATTTCTTTATCATTAACAGGGTCTATTCTCCCATCAACATGAACAATATTAGGATCATCAAAGCATCTTAAAATATGAAGTATAGCATCTGTTTCTCTTATATTAGAAAGAAATTTGTTACCTAAGCCTTCCCCTTTACTTGCACCTTTAACTAATCCTGCAATGTCAACTATTTTAACAGTTGTTGGAATTATTTTTTCTGGTTCTACTATTTTTCTTAAATGATAAAGTCTTGAATCTGGAACATTAATTATACTAATGTTAGGATCTATAGTACAAAAAGGGAAGTTTTCACTTTGAGCTTTGTTATCAGACAAACAATTAAATAATGTTGATTTACCAACATTGGGTAATCCTACTATTCCTGCTTTCATTTAATTAATCATGCATAAATTTTTGTTTAGCCAAAAGTTCATCTTCTGACTCTATATTATCTTCATCTGGAACACAACAATCAACTGGGCATACTGCTGCACATTGTGGCTCTTCATGAAAACCTTTACATTCTGTACATTTGTCTGGCACAATAAAGAAAACTTCATCAGATATAGGGTCATTCTCAATATCTGAATCTACTTCATTGCCTTTTGGCAATACAATATTACCTGATAAATTAGTTCCTTTTTCATACGTCCACTTTTCTAAACCCTCGTATATAGCATTATTTGGACATTCTGGTTCACATGCTCCACAGTTAATACATTCTTCTGTTATTATTATAGCCACTTGTTATCTTTCAAAATGCAAAAATAATATCAAATATTTAATCTTTGTTAACAATTTGTACATAAAATAGAATTTCTAGGTTGATAATTAAATGTAAGTTTAGATATTTGCACTGAAATTATGAGCAAAAAACTTCACAATTTTAACGCTGGACCTTCTGTACTACCAAAAAACATTTTTGAAAAAACATCCAAATCAATACTTAATCTTAATGAATCTGGATTATCGATACTTGAGATTTCGCATAGAAGCAATCAGTTTAAAGATATTTTTAGTGAAGCTCGAGAACTTGTTCTAAATATTGCCAAACTAGATTCAAATGAATATTCAAGTCTATTTCTCCAAGGTGGAGCAAGTACTCAGTTTTTAATGGTTGCATATAATTTTCTATATAATAATGCTGGTTATATAAACACTGGGAGCTGGTCAGCTAAAGCTATGAAAGAGGCAAAACTTTTTGGAAATGTTATTGAATTAGCATCCTCAAAAGATAAAAATTATAATTATATACCTAAAAATTACAACAATACATCTGATCTTGACTATGTTCATTTAACAACAAATAACACTATTTATGGAACTCAATTCAAGTCTATACCAAATTTTAATCAATCAATAATAGCTGACATGAGTTCTGATATATTCTCTAGAGATATTGATTATTCAGTTTTCGATCTATTTTACGCTGGAGCTCAAAAGAATCTTGGACCTGCTGGCACAACACTAGTGGTAATTAAAAAGGAAATTATTAAGAAAATACAAAGGGAGATACCTTCGATATTAAACTATAAAATCCATATAGATAAAGACAGTTCATTTAACACTCCACCGGTTTTTTCAATATATGCATGTTTGCTTAATTTAAGAGAAATTAAAACGAAGGGGTTAGAAAGCATTGAATCAGACAATAAAACTAAAGCAGATATTTTATATGATGAAATTGATAATAATTCATGCTTTGTTGGATTTGTAGAAAATGAAGATAGAAGTAATATGAATGTAACTTTTAATTTAACAGATAATAATAATTCTGAAATATTTGAAAAAATTTGTAAAGAAAGTGGCGTTATTGGAATTAATGGACATAGATCTGTTGGTGGCTATAGGGCTTCTTTATACAATGCGCTTCAAATAGGTAGTGTTGAAGTTTTAGTTACTTGTATGAAAGAAGTTGAATCTTTAATTAATAAAAAATGAAAGTATTAGCTAATGATGGAATATCAAAATCAGGAATAGAACTATTAGAAAAAAATAGCTTTGAAGTTGAGTTTACCAAAGTAGCACAAGAACAATTACCTGAATATATCAATAAAAATAATGTTACAGTATTATTGGTAAGAAGTGCTACACAGGTCAGGAAAGATATTATTGATGGGTGTAATGGATTAAAGATTATTGGAAGAGGTGGTGTTGGGATGGATAATATAGATGTAGATTATGCTAAATCAAAAGGTATAAACGTTATAAACACACCAGCTGCGTCTTCTAAATCTGTTGCAGAATTAGTTTTCTCTCACCTCTTTGGTTGTGTTCGATTCATTCATAATTCAAACAGAGATATGCCGATAGAAGGAGACACTCATTTTAAAGATTTAAAAAAAACTTATGCAAGAGGCAGTGAACTTTCAGGTAAAACTATTGGTATCATAGGATTTGGAAGAATTGGTCAAGAAGTTGCCAAAATAGCAATTGGAATAGGGATGAAAGTACTATTCTCTGACAAATTGTTTGAAGAGCAAGAAATTAACATACAGTTTTTTGATAATCAAAAAGTGAATTTCAAACTAACCTCATCAAAAATTGACTTTTTATTAAAAAATTCGGATTTTATAACTCTTCATGTGCCTGGTACAGAGAAATATTTAATTGATAAGAAGGAAATAAATCTAATGAAAAATGGATCAGGAATTCTTAACCTTGCTAGAGGAGGCGTTGTTAATGAGGAAGAACTGTTAAAAGCATTAGATTCAGATAAACTTGCATTTGCTGCAATAGATACGTTTGAGAATGAACCTAAACCTAAAATTAAAATATTGATGAATTCAAAAATCTCATTGTCACCTCATATTGGAGCGGCTACACTTGAAGCTCAAGATAGAATTGGCGTTGAGTTAGCAGAAAAGATTATAGAAACACTAAAATGAAAAGATTAAAAGAGAAGTGGGGAATAACCTCAAATTTTCAATTATTTATTATCTGCATTGTTTTTGCTATTACAGGATCATTTAGTGTCTTAATTACAAAACCTGTAATATTATTTATTTTTGGAGATCTTGATGGGCTTAACCCACTTTTATCATGGCTATTAAGAATATTAATTCTTTTCCCTATTTACCAAGTTCTATTATTATTTTTTGGATTTATTTTTTTTCAATTCAACTTCTTCTTTAAGTTTTTTAAAAAATTTATGAAATTCTTAGGTTTAGGAATTTTATTTAGGGATTAGGAAACTAAAAGATGATTTAATCATCAAACTTAAGCACCTTTGGAAATAGGATATTGTTCTCAAGATGAATATGAATATGCAAATCATCTTGAAATTCTTCTAAACTATTATATAATGCCCTATATGTATTACATGCACTTAGAGGTGGGGTATATTTATTGCTTAATTCTTCAATTTCTTTAAGAACTTTTTTGGCACTTTCATGTTCCATTTCCATCATTTTTATTGGATTTAAAATTGTTCCATATGAGAAGAAAACAGATTTACTGTAGGTCTTGTCTATTAGTATCTTGATTTTTGGAAAAAGTATTTCTTCTTCTTTATTCATGTGATCTAAAAGTTCATCTGATAATCTGAGGAATAAATGATAAATTAAATTTGTTTCAGGATAATTTTTACCATGAACTTTTGAAACTTTTTTTGCAAAATCTTTAATTGTAGGAATCTTTTCCTTTACATATTTGTGATGAGTTTCTATGATATGCTTAATAAGTGCATTAACACTCATTTTATTATAATTTTTTTCATTTTTAGTGGAATTTAATTTTTCAATATCATTTGTAATTTTTGAAACTCTTATTTTTTTTTCCTTACAAACATCAGATAAAATATTACCTCCTCCACAACAGAAATCAATTCCATGTCTTTTAAAAATTGACGCTGTTCTAATATCTGCAGTTACTATGTCAGCAATTGTTTTTTCTTTCATTTTTTATTAATCTATTAGACCAAATTATTTAATTCTATCTTTTTTGGAAATGATATTTATCATATAATTACTTATTCCCATTCCCTCTTTTAATTAAGGGTTTTTTTTTATTTACTAATTCTCTCCTTTTTGGATTTATTTATTAGAGCTTTAATCAATGGATTTGTAATGAACTCAATAGAAATAAACAGAAATAGTCCACCACTAACTAAAACATGAATAACTGGTTTTAAATCAGCAAAAAATTCACTAAATGAAGTTTTAGTGACATCCATTTGATCCCAAATTACTTTTAAATAACCTGAGTATAACAATGAACTCCAAAAAATAAAAAATGAAATATGGAATAACCAAAAAGCAATATTTAATCTTTTTCTATACCTATTTAAAAAAAACTTGTTTTCTTTTGAAACTACATAAAAGATTGCTGCAATTAGTATTGTTGAATTTATACCTATGGTTGTTCCCATTGAATGAGCAACAGTTATATGAGTTCCATGTGTAAATAAATTAATTGTTGGAATTGAAATTAATAATGCTAAAACCAGATTAAGAAATATCCAAACATCAGTAGATAAAAGCCATTTATATGCTTGACTATTAATTTTCTGTTTTTGATTCAAGGATTTTCTCCAATTTAATATCATAGATCCAAGAATAATCCATTCAGTCATTGATATTCCATAAGCTAAAATTCGAATCCATGGTTTATGAGGTATAATATATGTGTGATGTGCCCATCCAAACATTAAATTTATTAGTCCTATAAAATAAAAGAAGAATGCAATTTTACCTTTAGCAATTTTATCATCACCTTTTATTTTACTCATTACGTAAATAGCCGTTCCATATATAAGCATATTCCACGAGCCAAAAATGCCCCCATAGGATTTCCATTGTACTGTTATATCCTTAATCACATCACCTTTAAAAAATGAAAATATCCATAAGTGTGCCTCTGAATATGTTAATATCATAAATAAAATACCCGTCATCCACATCCATAAATAAACTGGACCATAAACTATTTTTTCTTTGATAGTTTGATAGTAATTTATTGCAAACAAAATCCATCCTATAATAATTGGAAAAAATAATAGAGGATTATAAGTCATGTATTCTCGACCACCCATATTATTTGTAAATATGGAAATCAAAATAAAAATTCCAGTAAGTCCAAAAATGATTAGGTGCGCTTTTTCAAGTTTTGGAAATGCAAGTTTATTATCAATAGAAATAAAATAGTAAACGCAACCAGTGGCTGCTAAAATAATCCATGACATGACCATTGATACATGTAACTCTCTCATTTGAGAAAATGGAATTATTTCTTTGAGAAATGCAGGAACCATATATTGAGCTCCTGCTAGTAATCCAAAAAGTAGACCAAGTTTAAGTGAAATAATTCCTAATATTAGAAAACTAAAATGTATTTTTTTATTCATTTTGTCTTATCCCTTATTTTAATATTTCCATACCATGTTTTTTCAACATCTTTATTTGGATAAAAACCACTTTCATTTAACGATTTAAAAAACTCTAACAGATCCTCTTGTTCTTGGTCACTGAAATTGTATACTGGCATCGACCCTACACCAGCATTAAGAAAACTCTTTACTCCGTTACTATATCTGCTGTAAACATTTGTTAGATCAGGACCTAAATAACCACCCAGACCATACATTTGATGACAAGATGTACAATTGTTTTTTTGCCAAAGTGCTTTACCTTTTATAGCACTTGTGTTCATCCTAGTTGAATTATTATTTTCAGTACCCCTAGTATATACAATATAAGTATGTACTGTAAAAAGAAGGATAAGAATTATAAAAATAGATAAATTCTGTTTTTGCTCATTCATTTGTTAATGAAACAAATTAATATAGTCTGAATGATGATTAAAATGATTTTTATCATACAATTATATGATCAATTCAAAAATGTTGGAATTTTATTTAGAGATTAGAGAAGAAAAGTTGTCCTGAAATTTTTTAATTTTTGGAGAGATTACAATTTTACAATAGCTGTTTTCCCGATTATTATTAAAGTAATTATGATGATATTCTTCTGCTTCATAAAAGTCAACAACCTCATTTACTTCAGTAACAATATTATCTTTAAATAAGGATGATTTCTCAATAGTTTTAATAAAGTCAATTATTTCAGCTCTATCAGAAATTTCACTAAAAATAGCTGATCTATATTGAGCTCCAACATCAGCACCTTGCCTGTTAATTGTAGTTGGATCATGAATTGAAAAAAAAACCTTTAATAAGTCTATTAATTTTAGAGTTTCATCAAAAGCTACTTTTGCAACCTCAACATGACCTGTATTTTCTTCACAAACTTCCTCATATGTTGGATTAATAGTTGTTCCACCCATGTATCCAGGCTTAACATCAACAACTCCTTTAAGTTTAAGATATATTGATTCTACACACCAAAAACAACCTCCACCAAAATATATAGTCCTTATCATCTTAGATTCTAAAGTAAAAATATTAATATTGTAAAATTATGAAAAACATATTATTAGCGAAAAATATTTCTAAAAGTTTTGATGGGACAAAAGTTCTTAAAGAAATTAATCTTTCCATTAATCAAGGGGAAATCATATCAATTTCTGGTCCTTCAGGTGCAGGTAAAACCACTCTCCTAAATATACTTGGAACAATTGAGACACCTGATGATAATAATGACTCAAAACTTATGATATGTGAGAGAGATATTTTTGGATTAAATGATAAAGAACTTTCAAACTTTAGAAATAAAAACATAGGATTTGTTTTTCAATTTCATGAATTGCTTCCTGAATTCACATGCTTGGAAAATGTTTGCCTTCCTGCGTGGATAGGTAAGAATAACAATATAAAGGAAAGAGCTATATCTTTATTTAAAGAATTAGGATTGATAGATAAATTAGATAAAAAACCAGCAACTTTATCTGGTGGAGAAAGACAAAGAGTTTCTGTTGCTAGAGCATTAATAAATAATCCTAAGATCATTCTTGCTGATGAACCTAGTGGTAATCTAGATTCTAAAAATTCAGAAATATTATATGATATTTTTTTTGATTTAAGAAAAAAAATTAATTGCACATTTATAATTGTTACTCATAATCAATCACTTGCTAAAAAAGCTGATAGACAAATTGTAATTAATGATGGTAAAATCATATAATGACTTTATTAGAATTAAAAGAATTTCTTGACGAAAAAGCAGAATTTTATCAACAAAAAGAATTTATTCAAACTGATCCTATTATAATTCCACATGAATATGATAATAAGTTAGATATTGAAATTTCAGGTTTTCTTATATCAATAATATCCTGGGGAAATAGAAAGTCTATAATTAACAGTGGATATAAAATAATAAACTTTCTAGAATCTTCACCTTACGATTTTATAATAAATCATTCATATCAAGACTTAAAAAGAATAAAAGGTACTATTCATAGAACATTTAACTCAGAAGATTTAATCTATTTCATTAAATCACTTAAGAATATTTATACTAATTATAATGGTTTAGAAGGTATTATGTCTAATAGTAAAAGTGGAGATAATCTTCAAGTGAGAATATCAAATTTTAAAAAAAAATTTTTTGAATTAGATCATCCACAAAGGACAAAAAAGCATTTACCTGATCCATTAAATGGATCAGCTGCAAAAAGGTTTAATATGTTTTTAAGATGGATGGTGAGATCAAATAATAAAGGTATAGACTTTGGAATATGGAAATCTATATCTCCTTCTCAACTATCATGTCCATTAGATATTCATACAGGTAATACAGCTAGAAAACTTGGTTTGTTAAAAAGAAATCAAAATGATTCTTTAGCTGTAAATGAATTAGATTTAAAATTAAGAGAGATGGACAAAAAGGATCCTGTAAAATATGATTTTGCATTATTTGGATTAGGCGTTAACGAAAAGTTTTAATCTAGTCTTTGTCTCTTATATAAATTAGTTTATTAATTTTGTCAGGGGAAATTTCCCTAGAAAGTATGAAACATCTTATAAAATCAGCAACACTTGTTGATAATACAAGTGACTTAAATTTCAAAGTAAAGGATATATTAATTGAAGATGGTGTTATTACAGAGATTTCTGATAAAATTGAATCCAAAGCAGATAAAATAATAAAGTATAAAAATCTTCATGTATCAAGGGGTTGGCTTGACACATCAGTCTCTTTTGGCGAACCAGGTTATGAAGAGAGAGAAAGTATTGAGAATGGACTTCTTACTGCTGCATCAAGTGGTTTTACTTCTGTTTTATTAAATCCAAATACTAAACCCCTAACTGACTCTCACTCATCAGTTTCTCATATAATTAAAAAATCAATAAATCACACTACCAGACTTTATCCTATAGCCAATTTGACTTTGAATGCTAAAGGCCAAGAGCTAGCACCATTATATGATATGAAATTAGCTGGAGCTATTGCTTATGGAGATCATAAAAAATCAATAAAAGATTCAAGTCTAATGAAAATTGCTCTTGAATATTCAAAAAGTTTTGGAGG
The DNA here is from genome assembly GCA_002729755.1 of Flavobacteriaceae bacterium. GTDB lineage: Bacteria > Bacteroidota > Bacteroidia > Flavobacteriales > Flavobacteriaceae > Marisimplicoccus. Next base: position 16,780 of record PBYT01000004.1, on the reverse strand, counting down.
ATTAGTTATCTCTTACTCTAATGATGAAAGCTTATCCTCTAATGGTGTAATGAATGAGGGTTTAATTAGCACATCTTTAGGTTTGAAAGGTTTACCTAATATTTCTGAATCAATACAAGTTTATAGAGATCTTGAAATTCTTGAGTATACAGGCGGAATGCTACACATCCCTTATATTTCAACAGCTAAAAGTATAGGTATGATTAGAGATGCAAAGAAAAAAGGATTGAACATAACCTCAAGTGTTAGTTTAGCTCATTTAATTTTAAATGATGATGACTTATCAGATTATAATACAAACCTAAAATTATCGCCCCCACTTAGATCTAAAAAAGATTCAGATTTATTAAAAGATGCACTACTTGATGGTACAATAGATTATGTAACAAGTATGCATGAACCTATTGATATTGATAATAAAAAAGTAGAATTTGACAATGCTCTTTCAGGAAGTATTGGATTAGAATGTGTATTTGGAGTTTTATCAAATATTTTCCCACTAGACAAGGTTATTGATATTTTAACTAGGAGGAAAAGCGAACTATCAATTACTCAGAATAAAATACAAGTTGGGTCTAATGCAGAAATGGCGTTATTTGATCCTGATTTCTCATACAGATTTGAGGAAGATCATATATTATCAACTTCTAAAAATTGTGCATTTATTGGTCAGAAAATGAACGGAAAGGTATATGGAGCAATAAATAATGATAGTTTATGCGAAAATAAGCTATGGATTTAAAATATCTGATTAGACATTCAGAAAATAAAGAAAATAGTCCAAGCATATTCTTACTTCATGGCTATGGAAGTAATAAAGAAGACTTATTCTCATTAGAAGGATACTTACCTAAAAATCATACAATAATTTCTTTAGAAGCTCCTATTTCATTACCATTTGGCGGATTCACATGGTTTGAAGTAAACCAGGAAGATATAATTAATAAATCATATTATAAAAATGAAGATGACGTTGATAAAATTGCTGAAGTCATTATTAAAAATATAAATAAGCTATCTACTCAGTTTGAATTAAATAAATCAGATGCTACTGTTCTTGGTTTTAGTCAGGGAGGTAGTATTTGCTGGAAACTAGGTCTAGATTATTCTGAAAACATTAGAAGAATTTTACCTATTAGCTCATATATAAATGTTTTTGATTATAAAATTGATAATCACAATAATATTTTAACATACACTTCTCATGGATTATATGATGATATAATCCCAATTGATCTAGTTAAAGAAACAATATTAGAATTGATAGAATCTAATGATAATATAACTTTTGAAGAATTTCCTTCAGGACATACAATTAATCAGGAAAATTTATCTAGTATTATTAAATGGATAGAGACTACAAATCTTTAATCCAAATCAATCTCAAGACCATCATAAGATAAATAAACATTTTCTGGGAGTTTTTCTGAGACCTCATCATGAAATCCCATATCATGACTAATATGAGTTAAATATGTCTTTTTAGGTTTTATTTTATTAATGATTTGAATTGCTTCATCGATATTCAAATGAGTAGGATGAGGTTTAAATCTTAAGGCACTTAAAACTAATACATCAAGATCATGAATTTTATCAAGCTCTTTATCCTCTATTGTCTTAACATCTGTTAAATATGCAATATTATCAATTCTATAGCCTAAAACAGGTAGTTTTTGATGTAATACTTCAATTGGAGTAATTATCTTACCTCCTACTTCAAATTTATGTTCTTTATTAATAAGGTTAATATTAAATTCCGGGGATCCTGGATATCTTTGATTTTTATTAAAAATATATGCAAATCTTGTTTCAAGTGAATTTAATACTCTTTTGTGCAAATAAATAGGAATCTTACCTTGTCTGTAACAAAAAGGTCTTATATCATCTATTCCTGATGTATGATCAGCATGTTCGTGTGTAAATATTATTGAATCAAGTTTGTTACAATTATATCTTAGCATCTGTTGCCTAAAGTCTGGACCACAATCAATAATTAGATTAAAATTATCCCAATTAAGTAATACTGAAGATCTAAGTCTCTTATCTTTTGAATTATCACTTAGGGAAACAGGATGATCACTACCTATAACAGGTATTCCCTGTGAAGTACCAGTACCTAAAAAAGTCATCCTAAACATTAGTTAAATCTATTACAATTTATTGCTTTAAGTTAAACAATCTTTGTAATTTTGTAAAAAACTAAGAATGGCTGTCATTCTACCAGGTGATAAACAACTAGATCCAGAACCTTCAATTACGAAGAAATCATTAAAGATTAATCTAAACGATAATATTTACGGAACCTTTGCTGAAATTGGTGCTGGTCAAGAGGTTGTAAGACACTTCTATAGAGCTGGAGGCGCTTCTGGAACAGTTGCGAAATCAATTAGTGCTTATGATAAAAATTTTAGTGATCAAATTTATGGAAAAGAAGAAGGTAAAAGATACGTTACTCAAAACCGTCTTAATAAAATGCTTGATCATGAAATGGATTTATTAGAGAAGAGAATTTCAAGAAAAAAACATCCTGAAAGATTTTTCTTTGTTTATGCAAATACTGTTGCGACAATTGATTTTGTAAAAAAATTTAAAGGTCATGGTTGGATGGGGATTAGATTTCAAACTTCACCTAATGATGACTCTTCTGAAATATCCCTTCATTTTAGATTTAAGCAGAATGAAGCAAAACTTCAACAAGAAGTTCTTGGAATAATGGGAGTAAATCTAATCTATGGTGCTTTTTATAAACATGATGATCCGCTTAAAATCATGAAATATTTATATGATGGTATAGATAAAGATGCAATCGAAATAGATACAATAAATTTTAATGGACCTCTTTTCAAAGAAATAGACAATAGACTTCTTAGCCTTGAACTTATAAAACTAGGAATGACAGATGCAGTAATGTTTAATAAAGATGGAAAGAATGTTCTTCCAGCACAAGTTTTATATAAAAAGAACATATTAACACTTAGAGGGAGTTTTAGACCAGTGACCAAGGTGAATGAAGAAATGTTTAAAAAATCATATGAAATTTTTATTAAAGAAAAGAATGTAAAACCTGAAGATACGATAGTACTATTTGAGATAACATTATCTAATTTAAGATCTACTGGTGAAATAGAAGATAGTGACTTTCTTGATAGAGCAAAATTGCTATGTTCTCTAGGTCATACTGTTTTGATTTCAAATTTTAAAGAATATTATAAGCTTGTAAAATACTTGACACAATACACTAAAAAACAGTTAGGTTTAACAATGGGTGTTATAAATTTTGTTGAAATCTTTGATGATCAGTATTATGATGATCTCCGAGGAGGAATTCTTGAAGCATTTGGAAATATCTTTATTAATAATATGAAAATATACCTTTACCCTGCTAAGAATGGTGAAGAAAAAGGTTATATAAATTCTGATAATTTAAAATTAAAACCAAAGGTTAAAGAATTTTACAAATACTTTAAATACAATAATAAAATTCTAGATATAAAAAACTTCACTCCTGAGTATCTTAAAATCTATTCAAAGAATATTCTTAAAAAAATAAAAGAAAACAAGGGCGGCTGGGAAGATAAAGTGCCAGCAGGTATATCAGAAATGATAATTAAAAAGAAAATGTTTGGGTATAAATAATTAGTCGTCTGCTAATATTTGAGAAGAATGTTCTTTAGTATTAACTTTTTCAATAATTCTTTCAATTAACCCCTCTTCATTAATAATAAATGTCGTTCTTATTACACCAAAATACTCTTCACCTCTAAACTTTTTCTTTCCCCACACACCAAAAGCTTCAATTAGTTCTTTTGAATCATCAGCAATAAGATTATAATTAAATCCAAATTTATCTGCAAAATTATTTTGCTTCTTAACTTCATCAGGACTTACACCAATTATTTCATAACCTTTATTTTTAAAATAAGAATAGTTATCATTAAGATTACATGCTTCAGCTGTACAGCCAGGTGTGTTAGCTCTTGGATAAAAAAATAGAACTATTTTTTTTCCTTTTAAATCGTTTAAATTTATTTTTTCACCCTTATGTGTAATTAAATCTAAATTTGGTATTTTGTCTCCTATTTTTAACATAATATATTTTTAAACAAAAATACATAAATGAGATTAAAAGAGAAAGTGAGTTTTTTAATAACTGAGTTAGAGACACTTTACCCAAAATTAGAAATTCCTCTAAATCATAAAGATCCATATACTCTATTAATTGCAGTTCTTTTATCTGCTCAAAGCACAGACAAAAAGGTAAATGAGATAACTCCTCATTTGTTTAGAAAAGCTAATAACCCGAATGACATGATAAAATTATCTATTGATGAGATTAGAGAGATTATCAAACCTGTAGGTCTTTCTCCGGCTAAATCTAAAGGAATATGGGGGTTATCTAAAATCTTAATTAAAAAACATCAAGGAAAAGTTCCTAAAAAACTCGAAGATTTAGAGGGTTTACCTGCAGTAGGTCATAAAACTGCATCTGTAGTTATTTCTCAAGCATTTGGAATACCAGCATTTCCGGTTGACACTCATATACATAGACTTATGTACAGATGGGGATTGTCAAATGGAAAAAATGTAGTTCAAACTGAAAAAGATGCTAAACGAATTTTTCCAAAAGAAAAGTGGAATAGTCTTCATTTAAGAATTATATACTATGGTAGAGAATATTCGCCCGCAAGAGGTTGGGATATAAGCAATGATATAATTACAAAAACTATTGGCAGGAAGAGCATAATTAATAAACTTATTGAGTAATTTTACAAGACTAGTAAAGCTCAATAAAATTAATACTTCACAAAGGTTTCATTTTTTTAGACACACAATAGCCACAATCGAATTCCACTACCCTACTTTTAAAAACATCATTGTTAATAAAAAGTATTTTTTTACATTAGAGGTATGGAAAAGGTTCAATTCGGGATAATATTAATATACAAATTGTAAAAAGAATTAGACATGTTTGCCTTTTACCCATCCTGTTTTCTGTAAGTACTTTTCAGCACTCTCAATAGCTCCTTCTTCAATAGAAGTCCCTATAGAATCATTCCATCGATTTAAATATCCAAATAAAGAAATTACTCCTAGAATTTCTACAATTTCACCTTCATCCCAATGCTTATGCAATTCTTGTATTATTGTCTGATCTACAGTATTTGGAACTTGTGAAGCGGCCAAAGAGAAATTTAGCGCGGCACGTTCAGCATCATTAAAAGAATCATGTATTCTAAAATTCCAAATATTATCTAATTGTTCTTGTTTTGCACCATAACGTTCTGCGGCCCTAATAGCATGTGCTTGACAATATCTACAACCTGTAGAATTACTTGAAACCCAAGCAATCATTCGTTTAAGNGCTGATGTTACTCGGCCTTTGTTCGACATAACAGCCTTATTTAAATTAATAAAAGCTTTACTTATTTCAGGTCGTCTTTGCATGGTAAGAACAGAGTTTGGACAAAACCCAAGTGTTTCGTTAAAGAATTCCGCTAATTTTTTAGTTTCAGAATCATAATCCGATGGTAAAGGCGTAACTAAAGGCATAATAATAGTTTTTATTATAATATTAAAANTTTAATTTTAAATATATTATTAATTATATGAATTCAAAAGAAAAATTAGCAAANAAGCTTGGCATTACTGTTGAAGAATTAGAAAATAGGATACAAAAAAATAAAGAANCTGAGGAAGATTTAATAGAGTCTANAGCAAAAAAGAAAAATAAATCTTGAATTAGATCCAATATCTATGTGCAATTCATAGAAATACAGATATAGATGAAGTATTGTTTCCTATCAAAATGCTTTAAAATCCNNCTAAATAGCGGCTAACGCAAAATTACCTAAAGAGTAATTATTTTTNAAAACCACATATACGCCACATTTATAGAAGAAAAATCTATAATCTTACATAACTATAAAAATTTAGATTTTACAAAACCCCAGTATTTTTAGGACTTTCTTAATATTATTTACAAACATATATTGAAATCCNCGGGTTATTGAGTAATTTTGCATTTCTGACAATTAATCATGAGTGATATTTTAAAAGCTGACCCTAAAAAAAACATAATAATTAAGGGTGCTAAGCTTCATAACCTTAAGAATATTGATGTAGTAATTCCAAGAAATAAATTGACTGTAATAACTGGTCTATCTGGTTCAGGAAAATCAACTCTTGCTTATGACACTTTATATGCAGAAGGACAAAGGAGATATATTGAAAGTTTATCTTCTTATGCAAGGCAATTCATGGGTAAGTTAAATAAACCTAAAGTAGATTATATAAAAGGTATTTCACCTNCTATAGCAGTTGAACAGAAGATAAACGTTTCAAATCCAAGGTCAACTGTAGGAACAAAGACAGAGATTTATGATTACCTAAAATTACTTTTTACTAGAATAGGAAAAACTTATTCTCCGATTTCTAATAAAATTGTTAAAAAAGAATCAGCATCAAATGTTATAGATTTTATATTAANCCTAGGAGTTGATAAAAAAATTTTACTTCTATGTTCAGTTGATTCAAAAGATAATGCTACTGGATTAAAAAAGATAAATATCCTTAAACAACAAGGATTTGCAAGGATTTTTAAATCTGGTGAGGTTTATAATCTAAATGACAAAATAGATTTAGATTTAACTAATTTTAGTCTTGTAATTGACAGATTAATTACAAAAAATAATCTTGATTTTAAGAAGAGAATTTCTGATTCAATAGAATTAGCTTTATATGAGGGTAAGGGTTATTGTTCTATCTACGAGATTGATTCAAAAAAAANTCATGATTTTTCAAATAAATTCGAACTAGATAATATTGATTTCATAGAACCTAGCTTAAATCTTTTTAGTTTTAACAATCCTTTTGGAGCTTGCAAAAACTGTGAAGGTTTTGGAGAAACAATAGGAATTGATATGGACTTAGTTATTCCTGATAAATCATTATCCATTCATGATGATGCAATTGCACCTTGGAGAGGGACTGGACTCCGAAGATATTATATGAAATTAATAAATAATGCAGATGAGTTCAATTTCCCTATTCACAAACCATATGAAGATTTAAATAATGAAGAAAAGGAAATTCTATGGATTGGTAATGAATACTTCATAGGAATTGAAAAGTTTTTTAAAAAAATTAAAAGAAAGAATTATAAAATACAAAATCGTGTTATTTTATCCAGATATAGAGGGAAAACACTATGTAATATCTGTAATGGAAGTAGACTAAGAAGAGAGACTTATTATGTAAAAATTGATAATAAAAACTTACCTGATATCCTTAAAATGTCAATAAGTGAATTAGAGGTGTTTTTTAAAACAATAAAATTAAATAAGATAGACTCAGAGATTTCAAATCGAATTATAAAAGAAATAAAAAACAGAATAGATTATATGTTAAATGTCGGCCTTGGGTATTTAACATTGAATAGGAAAGCNAATACATTATCTGGAGGAGAGACACAAAGAATTAATCTTNCATCTTCACTTGGGAGCAGTCTCGTTGGNTCAACTTATATATTAGATGAACCCTCAATAGGATTGCATTGTAGAGATAATAATAGATTAATAAAAATATTAAAAAACCTTAGAGATATAGGAAATACTGTTATTATAGTAGAACATGATGAAGAGATAATTTTATCTGCTGATCATATAATTGATATTGGTCCTAAAGCAGGTTCATTTGGAGGTGAAATTGTTGCAACTGGGAGTTTAAAGAATATTCTAAAAGGGAATTCTTTAACATCACAATATTTAAATAAAATTGATACAATTGAATTTAAAAGAGAAAGGAAAAAATCAAAATATTTTATTAAAGTTAAAGGAGCTAAAGAACATAATTTAAAAAACATTAATTTAAAAATTCCTTTAGGATGTTTATCAATGATAACCGGTGTTTCAGGAAGTGGNAAAAGCACTTTAGTTAAAAGAATAATCTATCCTGCCCTTTTAAATTACTTTAAAGATTATTCTCAAAAACCAGGTGATTTTGATTATATTTCAGGTGATCTAAGTAAAATTAAATCCGNAGTATTTATTGATCAAAATCCTATTGGCAGATCTTCAAGATCTAATCCAATTACTTATTTAAAAGTTTATGATGATATAAGAANTTTATATTCAAAACAGCNTTTAGCAATAAAAAGNGAATTTAAACCTAAGGTTTTTTCATTCAATACTGATGGGGGAAGATGTGATGAATGTAAGGGAGAGGGTAANATAAAAATAGAAATGCAATTTATGGCTGATGTAGAGCTAGAATGCGAAACTTGCAACGGAAAAAGATTTAAAGATGAAGTTTTAGATATAAAATATAATGGAATTAGTATTGATATGCTTCTTAATATGACAGTAGATGATGCAATTTCATTGTTTAGAAAATATAATCAGAATAGGATTGTNAATAAATTAATCCCACTTCAATCTGTAGGACTTGGTTATGTCTCTCTTGGACAATCATCAAATACTTTATCAGGAGGAGAAGCTCAAAGGATCAAATTAGCTTCATTTATCGCAAAGGGTGAACAAATAGAAAAAACTTTTTTCATATTTGATGAACCNACCACTGGTTTGCATTTTCATGATATTAAAAAGTTACTATCTACATTTGATAAGTTAAAAAGAATGGGGCATAGTTTATTGGTTATAGAACATAATTTAGAAATGATAAAATGTGCAGATTATATCATTGACTTAGGACCTGAAGGAGGTAATGAAGGTGGACAAATTATTGCAAAGGGAACACCTGAAGAAATAATCAAATCTAAAAAGTCTTATACTGGTAGATATTTAAAAAGTAAAATTTAATTACCAGTTCTTGTTAAACTTGTCAAAGAATATATTTACATCATTACTTAATTTAAATATATAAGCAGCAAGTGTATATAAAATTAAAATTAATGTTGATTTAACTGCAATCGATATTACAGGCTCAAATGTGAGTTTTAAATTAAGAAATATTACATATATAAAAGTTGTAAGAATAGCTATTTTAATAGTATCATAACTATATGGATGTATTTTAAACTTAATTTTAACTAAATATAGTTTTAACGAATTCATTATTAGAATAACAAGAAAAGTNGCATATGCAGCTCCAATAATTCCATAATCCTGAATTAAATAGAGATTTAATCCAACTGCTAAGACTGATGATATTATTGAAAACCAGAATATGAAATAATAATACTTTGAATTAGTAATAATATTATTAACACACCCAATAGACATTGAATATAACTTAGCAAATGAAACAACAATTACAATTGGAATTCCTTTACTATANCCTTCCTGATTAAGCATCTCGTAGAAGTCATTAAGATTCAGATTAATTATCAAAAAAAACAGACTTGATATTAAAACTAAGTTTGTNGAACTTTTCTTTAATAAATATTTTAATTTCTTTTTATTGTTTTTATTTATTACCTCAGCGACAATAGGNCTTAATATCTGAAACATTGCCCTTCCAGGAATTTCAATTACAGCCGCGATAAATATTGCCACAGAATAATATGCNACATTTTCAACTGTAAGTATTGACGATAGCATAGATTTATCTATATCTAGTATTATACTTGAAGCAGCACCTGACAAAAGAATTAAAAATGAGTATCTAAAAATTTCTTTAAAGTCCTTTTTAAAAGAAAAATTAATCTTGGGTTTATTAATAATAAATGAATAAATCATTACTATCAAAAGNCTTAGGTAATAACCATATATTAAGAAAAGAATGAAACTCTCAAAGTTTAANAAATCTAAAGTATATGATATTAAAAGAGATGTAATCAGTAGTCTTGGATATAGCTCTTTCAGAAAATTACCAAATACTGATTTTAATTTTACTCTTACCCATGAATAGAATATTTCAAAAAAAGATGTTGAAACTGCAATAAATAGTATAACATATGCGTATTNGGATAAGGNATTTTCACTTTGGAATAAAACATTTTTTATTTGTTCATAATATAAATAAAATATTGGTATTACAATTATTGTAANTATAAATGGGATAATTANTGATAAGGTTAAAACTGCATCTTTTTCTTTTTTCGATTTATATCTAGAATAGAATCTTATAACTGCATGTTGTGTTCCAAATGACAGAAATGGTTGAATTAAATTAGAAATTGCAAGTAAAGCTATAACAAGTCCTTGAAGNTTACTNCCTAAAAANGTTGGATATAAATAAAGAGTATTAACTGCACCNATTATAAATGCAATACCAATAGTGATTAAATTAAAAAATGATTGTTTAACAACTATGCTCATNTTTTAGTCTTTTTATAAANCATATAAGCAATAAAACTAAAGGTAAGTAATATTGAAATCAATCGAACATTTATTCCNAACTTTACAATTTNAGGTTCAAAATAAAAATCTATTTTGTGTTTNCCTTCAGGAACAAGCATTGCTCTTAAAATATAATTAACATCAAAATATTCACTTAAATTGTCATCTAGATATACATTCCANCCTTTTGGGTAATATATTTCAGAAAAAATTAATAACTGAGGNCTATTTGCATTATACTTATACGTNATATGATTGCTTGAATTTCTATTAAAGTTTATCTCTAATAAGTCTTTAGAATTAAATTGATTTATATTATCGGGACCATAGCTGTCATGAAATGTAATTGCATGAGTTTTAATATCAATCTTAGTCAGTTTNTCAAGTATCTCATCTGCGCTATCAGTTAAATAGATAGAATCAACTGCCCATACATTTCCAGCTGCATCTTCGTTAATAAAAACTTCTTTATCAGATTCTCCATCAGAAATCACATACTTAGTATTAAGCATATCAACCATTACATTATTGTTNTGAAATCTAAAGTAATCATATGCTTCTTGGAACCTTCTAAGTTTAGCTGCATGATAACCACCAATTGAATTATGAAAAAGCGAAGTATTAGCTCCATTTAAACCTTGAGAAGCATCATATACTCTATAATCTGATTTATCTTTTAATATCTCTAAATCAGCTTGATTTTTTGTAATATAATTTTGATTTGAATCAATGAAAAGATCTTTATCTATATATCTATTATTTACTGAGCTAAGGTCATAAAAGACTATAAATAATATANCAAGAACAGTAATGTTATTTCCNAATAAAGATTTAAATCTTAAAATAGAATAAATAATAACTGTAAAAATCATAGCCCTTATAATATCATAAGAATACATATAAGATCTTTCATAAATAATTTTATTTAACATCTCACCACCAAACACCTTTTTATAATACTCATCTGATGGCCCTAAAAATGAAATAGAAGATTTGAATAAAAGAAGAATTATAAGAGGAATAATAACAATAATCAATGCCTTATTTAAGTTTTTATAATCATCATTCTTTAAATATTTATATAAACCAAGAGATGCTAATAAAGGAATNGCNAACTCAAGTATAACTTGGATAGAAGAGACGGCTCTAAATTTNTTATACATAGGGAAATATTCAATAAACAGATCAGTTAATAGAGGGAAATTTTTTCCCCATGATAATAATAATGAAATGATTACACAGGATAGTAACCAAAATTTTGTAGGCCCCCTTGCTGTAAAAAGTGATAAGATAAAAAGAAGAAATACTGAAATCCCAATATATGCTGGAGCTTCTAATATAGGNTGNTCTCCCCAATATGTAGGAACTGCCTTTGTAAAATTTNAGGCTTGATCATTTNGGANATTGTTCTCAATTAAAAACTTATATAAATNAGAATTAGTCCCAACATCTTCTCTTGAGGCACCACCTTGAATTCTTGGGATAACTATATTAAGACTTTCAAATATACCACTACTATATTGAGTTATATAATCATAATCTAAACCTGTAGTTTTTTCTTTTGGCCAACCTGAAGAGTCAAATTTTAATTCACTAGCTGATCTAGTACTAAACTTAGAATATTCATAAGTGGATAAAAGATTTGGTGCATTTAAACCCATAGCAAGTATACCAGCTAAGAAAAATGGAGAAATGCTTTTAATAAAAGGTTTTATCTCACCCTTTTTATATGAGTCTATTAAATAGACAATGAAGAATAAACCTATTATAAATAATAGATAATATGTCATTTGATAATGATTTGCTCTTATTTGCAANGAGATTGCTATAAGGCTTAATATAAAACCTAAGATTTTCTTGTTCTGTTTTANTAATATTAACCCAGAGATAACCAAAGGGATATAAGAAATTGCAAGAGCTTTAGTNTTATGCCCTACTTGTAATATGATTAATAAGTATGTGGATAATCCAAAAGCTAAAGATCCAATTAATGAAATTCTCCAAGGCACTTTTAAAACTAACAGAAGGAGATACATTGAAATTAGATAAAGGAAAAGTGTATGAGCAGGTCTTGGGATAAATCTNAATAAATAATGGAAGGGAGTTAAAATGTCATAAGGGTATTTTGCTCCAAGCTGATAAGTAGGCATTCCTCCAAATGCNTTGTCTATCCAATATATTTCTTTATCATNTTTTTCCCTATTTTCTTTTATCTGTCTGGACATACCCTCATATTGAGAAATATCAGACTGAAATAATTTCTTCCCTTGTAAAAGAGGATGGTAGAATAGAACCGATCCAAGCATAAATCCAATAATAACGTATATATGGATTAGCGAATCTTTAGATAATAATTTATTAATCAATATCTTCATAGTCTATATAGTCACCATATTTTTCATTGCTTTTTTTAGATTTTGACTTTGATGATTTTGATTTAAAATCTGTTTTTTTTTGCTGTTTTTTTATTAAATCTGTGAAGACTAGTCTTATTAAGAGAGGTAATGCATATCTTAAAACAAGATATATTGTCAGAAATATTAATAAAAACTTCATGGATAAACCTTTATCAAATTTAATGAAATTTAGTATTATACTATAATTCAATAAATTTAAATGTTAATCCAGCTTTAGCTTGAAGTCTATCAAGAATTTGATCTCCCATTGCAATTGATGGAGTTATAACGCCATATGTGTCTTTTAGAGAGTCTTTTGATAAGCAAATTGCGCTTTCTGCAAGCATCTTTGAGGTTGACCCATACCCAGGATCACGATCTCCAGTTACCNTAACCAATGCCCTACTCTTATCATTATACCTTATATAAAACCTCATACTNTAATAACCATTTTCTCTTTCATTTTCATTTGGGCCTTGTCCTGGTTTTGGAGTAAAAAAATTAAAAATTCTTTTTAAAAGGGATCCTGGTTTTGCAGATAAAAAAATTAGAGGTAAAACAGATATTATTGCTCTAATTCTTCCTCTAAATCCATCTCCAGTCATNANNGATTCATCATATGTGAAATTTTTTCCATAGGAATAATTNCTTAAAGCATTACTTCTTCTCACAATTTTAGTNTTTATTCCNGCCATCATAAATGGAGCTATCCAACTTTTAGAATCTTCATCATATTTAACTTTNTTAAGATCTCTTTTATCTGGACCTGATCTTTGACCTTCTGGATTTAATCCATATGGATTTGTTAGTATTTTTCCTATAAGACGATCTTTAGAAGCCTCTGTAATAATATTATTCATACTTGCATATGTTCCACCACTCAAACTACCCTTAAAACCAGACACCCTCATGCTAATTTTATCTAATTTTATATTTACATCTGGTAAATTTTTATGAATAAAATAGACACCAATGTCAGAAGGTATTGAATCAAATCCGCAACTATTAACAATTCTTATTTTTTTATNTTTTGCTTCTTGATGATAGGTGTCAANAATTTTTCTAATCCATTGAGCTTCTCCAGCTAAATCACAATAATGGGTGTTTGTTTTAATACATGATTTAACTAATAAAGAACCATATTTTGANTAAGGACCAACAGTACTNCATATTACTTTTGTCCTTTGAGTCATTTTAGTGAGACTCACTTCATCGAAGCTNTCAGCAATGATTAAAGGAATATTTTCATCGGCAATTTNATCTCTAACATTTATAAGCTTTTTTTTATCTCTTCCTGCAATTGCCCAATTCAATTTTTCAGAACTATAATTTTTAAATATGTATTCAGCAACAAGTCTTCCTGTAAAACCAGTTGCACCCCATATTATAATATCAAACTCTTTTGACATAAACTCTTAGATTAAAATTAATCATCTTCTGTTGTAATGAAATTGAGATAGCTATAGTGATCTTTAATTAAATCTTTTGAACTTGATCTTGATTTCCTCTCAGATAATTTATTTATTTTCCTTTTNACTGATAATGCCTTTGACTTTATAACACCCTCTAGATCATCTTCTTCAATTAAAGTATTTATTTTTTTGGTAAAACTTATTTGAAGGTTTCTTGAGAATTGATCTGTAGGNGCTATCTTATCAATTATAGATTCAAATAACATATCNATTAGATTATCAAATTCTAAAGCATTTCCTTCTATAGTTTTACTTGCTGATAACATCTTATTTAGTCTGTAATTTGACAAAAGAGAATTAATCGCACGCTCTTGGATTTTTTCAATCTTGTAAAGACCATCTAAATTATTTATTTGAGATATTATTTTTTTATTTCTAAGCCAATTNGGCGTCTTCCAAAGCTCTAGATCTAAAAAGCTTAATGCTTCCATTTGATATGCTTTATCTACATTAACATAAGTAAAAATGTTGTCTTGATTAGTATTATGAAGAGTTTGGTTAATTCCACCAACTATACCTATGACATGGAAAATATATCTTGAGTATACACCTAATAATTCATCATATATCTCATTTAGGTCGCTATAATCTTTATTTGGCTCATGAANCCAATCCATAAAATTGTTAGCTACAATTTTTAAATTTTTTAAACCATATGTACTTGCTTTAATGGGATCATCTCCAATATTTTCTGTCTGAGTGTTTGGGTCTCCCCGAGATGATCCAAACATATAAATAGGATTTAAGCTTTTTTGATCAACATATTTAGTCAGAATCTCTTTTTCTTGTAATAAATTTTTTCCGGGAAAATATCTATAACCCCATTCAATTGAATAATCATCATATGGACCAAGCTGTCTAACAAATCTTATATTCTTATCTCCAGGTTGGGCAATATAATTATATCTCGCATAATCCATAATTGTTGCAGCTATTCCCATTTTTTGAGTAAATTTTCCTGATCTAAGTGAATCTACAGGATAAGCACTACTAGCTTTCATATTGTGAGGTAATCCTAAAGCATGNCCTATTTCATGNGATATAACCATTCTCATCATTTCTCCAATTTCCTCCTTAGGAGTATTTAAAGTTCTTGCTTTTGGATTTGCTGCACCAGTTTCAAGTAGATAACGATTTCTATAGGATCTTAAATGATTATGATACCATATTATATCACTCTCTAATATTTCTCCTGTTCTTGGATCAGAAACACTAGGTCCAGTAGCATTTCTAGTTGTAGATGCTACATATCTAACCGTAGAGTATCTTATATCTTCAGGGCTAAAGTCAGGATCTTCTTCAATGCTAGGAGCTTCTTTAGCGACAATAGCGTTTTTAAAACCTGCTTTTTCAAAAACAGAATTCCAATCTTCTATACCCTTTTTAAAATATGGACGCCATTTAATAGGAGTAGCAGGATCTAAGTAATAAACTATTTGCTTTTTTGGTTCTACTAATTCCCCATTTAAATAAGCCTCTTCATTTTTTGGTTCTANCCTCCATCTTCTTATTAATTTATAACTATCTGATTTAAGAGCTTCAGAACTATAATCTATTTTNTTAACTGTAAACCAACCAACCCTTTCATCATAATATCTTANTTTCATTCTATCTTCTGGCAACAAGATAAATGAGTGATTAACTTGAAAACTAAATGTTTTTGTCTTATTTTCTNTTGGAGGTTTTTTTGTNTCGAAAGTTAAAGTGTTTAAAATTTCAATATTTTCTGGAAAGCTTCTAGCTGAGTCAATACTGCTTCTNTTTTTATCTACATTACCTATCTTATACTGTTCTTTAATTCTTGAGTTTATTATATTAAATCCTGGAGAGTCATTTAAAAAATAATTTGAGACATCAATTAAAAATGAATTAGCTNCAGAATTCTTAATTTCAAAGCTTGCNAGTATTGGAGGAAAATTATTTTCAATAACACTTTGATTGATTGGATCTTCTTGGTTAGCTACATTATTAAAAGATAACTGCCTGATATTTATACTATTGTTCTTCTTTTGGAATTCTATAACCTGTTCAGANGTTTTTGATCCTGCNTTAATNTAAGCTGAGTATCCTGAGGGGATTTGAGCAAGTCTTGTTACNACAAGGATTTCAACATTCAAAAGATCTTTGTTAATCTCAAAATACATTTTATTGTCATCATTTNTATATGCGTTTATAACTCCTTCTGTTAATTTCATGCCCTTTGTAAGGGAATCAATAGTTTTATTATTTTTTTGAGCACTTAGTGATGAAACTAGAAATAAAGCTGCTATAATTGAGATTAAATTTTTCATTTTAAATTTTTGTTTACTAAATATATAATTTTATTTATTGGTAAATTGCCTTGCAAAATTATTATGAGNTCTGAGATTAATATAAAAGAAATTGAATCTAAAGAGGATTTAAAGAAATTCGTAATGTTCCCTTTTGATCTTTATAAAGATTCTAAGTACTGGGTAGCCCCTATTATCAAGGAGGAATTGGAGGTTCTTGNCAAAGAAATAAATCCTGTTTTTAAGAATGCTGATGCTAATTATTTCTTAGCATATATTAATGGAAAGATAGTTGGAAGAATCGCTGCTCTTATTAACTGGATAGAGGTTAATGAAATTAAAAG
>PBYT01000003.1 GCA_002729755.1 Flavobacteriaceae bacterium | reverse complement strand
GTTTCTTCTTCGTCAGTATCTTCTTTAGAGGCTTTTTTAAACTCTTTGATACCACTACCTAATCCTTTCATGAGCTCTGGAATCTTTCTTCCGCCAAAGAGCAATAAAAGAGCTGCAACAATTATAACAACTTGTCCAGGACCAATAGCACCAAGAATAAAATTTAATAAGATCATTTAAAATTGATTTTAAACAAATTTAAAGAAATATTTTTTAAACGGAATTTATAAATAAGATATCTTCCACTTAGACGAACTTAATATATCTTTGCTCTAATGGTTAAAAAGAATAAAACATCCAGAATAGACAAATTATTAGAAACTTTTCATCTTGTTGTTGTTAATGAAAAGACATTAAAAAAAAGAAAAATTTTTTCTGCTTCGAGGCTAAAAATATTTCTTGTTTCTCTATTTGTGCTTACCGTCATGTTGTCTGCAGTATTTTTGATCATATATTTTACGCCACTTAAAGAGTATTTTAGAGGATATACCAGCACAGAACTAAGGGCCTCTTCGCTTAATAATGCAATAAAGCTGGATTCGCTTGAAACTTTATATTCAATTCAGAACAACTACATCTATTCTCTGAAAAATTTACTATCAGGCAAAATTGATTTTGAAGATTTATCTAAAGATTCTCTTTTAGAAGCATATTCAACAAATGATTTAGATTTTGTTAACATAAATGTAGAAGATTCAATTTTGCGCGCAATTGTTGAAGAAGAGGACAAATATAACCTAACAAATATTAATGTAGATAAATTAAGTGCCGTTTTGTTTAAACCAGCTAACGGAGGAATTTCGTCAGAATTTAGTTTACAGGAAAAGCATTTTGGAGTTGACATTACACTTCCTGAAAACTCTGCCGTTTATTCAGTTAGCGACGGAAGGGTGCTTTTTTCAGAATGGACATCAGAAACAGGCTTTGTTATTATAATTGAACACTTAAACGGATTAACTTCTGTATATAAGCACAACTCTTCTTTGTCTAAAACCCAAGGAGAGCATGTAAGAAGAGGAGAAGTTATTGGTTTTTCCGGAAACACTGGAGAGCTAACCAGCGGCCCACACCTTCATTTTGAGCTATGGTTTGAGGGAGACCCTGTTGATCCTTTGGATTTTATAGAATTCTAATGAAATGAAAACAATTATAGCAATATTATATGCAAAACTTATTAGAAAAAGAAATCTAAATTGGATTACAAATCCAATTAAATATCAAAACAAAACTTTTCATAAATTAATTTCAAAATCTAAAAAAACTAAATTTGGAACAGACCATGGCTTTTCAGAAATTTTATCATATGAAAAATTTAAACAAAAAGTTCCTGTTAGAGATTATGAAGGGTTGAAAAATTATATATACGAAGTTGTTGATGGAAAGGAAGATATTCTTTGGCCAGGAAAACCATTATATTTTGCAAAAACCAGCGGAACAACATCAGGAGCCAAATATATCCCGATAACTAAAGAGTCTATAAAAACACATATAAAGTCAGCACGAGATGCACTGTTAAATTACTTTCTTAAATCTAAAAATTATAAATCAATAAACGGAAAGCACATGTTTTTACAAGGAAGCCCCGAGTTAACTAAAAAGAATGGAATTTTTATAGGGCGCTTATCAGGTATTAGCGCACATTATATTCCAAAACTTTTTAGAAAAAACCAAATGCCGACATGGGAGACAAACTGTATTGAAGATTGGGAAGAAAAGGTAGAGAAAATAATAGATGAGACGGTCGGAAAAAAAATGACAATAATTGCCGGAATTCCTTCTTGGGTGCAAATGTATTTTGAAAAAATTATAACTAAACAACAAACTAGTATAAGCAAAGTTTTTCCAGAACTTTCATTATATGTATACGGAGGGGTAAGCTATGAACCCTACAAGACAATGTTTGAAAGACTGTTTGGAAAAAAGATTGACACTTTGGCTACATTTCCAGCTTCAGAAGGCTTTTTTGGCTATCAAGATGAGTTTACAGAAAAAGAGCCAGACCTACTATTGCTTTTAAATAACGATATCTTTTATGAGTTTATAAAGACAGAAGATTTTTTAAAAGGAGAATATAAAAGATTAAGCTTAGAGCATGTTGAATTAAACGTGAATTATCTATTAATCATTTCAACATCGGCAGGACTTTGGGCGTATAATATTGGCGATACCGTTAAGTTTACATCTTTAAAGCCATATCGACTAATTGTAACAGGAAGGGTTAAGCACTATTTGTCTGCATTTGGAGAGCATGTAATCGCAGAGGAAGTTGAAAAAGCATTAAGCAGAGCTCTCAACAATACAGATATAATTATTAAAGAATTTACCGTGGCGCCTAAGATAAAACCAGAGCATGGGCTACCGCATCATGAGTGGTATATGGATTTTGAAAAACCACCAGAGAATCTTCAAAATTTTTCAAACGATTTAGATGACCATATGAGAAGTTTAAACATTTATTATGATGATCTTGTAGCGGGAAGCATTATTAGGCCTTTGGTAATCAGAAGGATCAAGAGAGATGAGTTTAAAAATTACATGAAGTCTATTGGTAAATTAGGAGGCCAAAATAAAGTGCCAAGGCTTTCAAATGATAGAAAAATTGTCGACGAATTAAAATTATACTAAACTTGAAGACTAACATCACATTTGTTTATTCAGTTAAAAAAAGCTTTGTTGAAGCAGATTTAAAAATTCTAAAAGACCTAAACACAAGAGTTATAGAGATATACTCACCACCACTAAAAAATTTATATTTTTTTATAAATAGATTAAGGGAGATTTTTTTGAGCTTGAGCTCCCTTTATAAATCATCACTTTTAGTCTGCTGGTTTAATGACTACCACTCTTTTTTTCCTCTTCTTTTTGCGAGGATATTTATGAAAAAAAGCATATTAATAGTGGGGGGGTATGACGCAATTGTAGACAAGCAATCGAAACATGGCCTTTTTTATAAAAGGGGTCTCCGTACTGCTGTAGCAAAACTTAATTATAGATTTGCACAAGAAATTTGGGTTGTCCATAATACATTAGAATTTGGATGTCAACAAGCATATTTCGATAATGGAATAATTTCTGGAATACGAAATATTATGAAGCAGGACATGTTAAATATTAAAGAGGTTCCTACGGGGTATGACTCAAAGTTTTGGAAAAACATAAAAAAACAAAAAAGCAACTCAGTAGTAACTGTTGCATTTTTTAATTCACAACGAGTGTTAGACATAAAAGGAATTTCTCTTTTCAATGAAATCGCAAAAAGAATTAAAAATTATAATTTCACAATAGTAGGAGAGGCAGGGATTAAAATTTCAGATTATATAGAACTCTCTAGGAATGTAACTGTTATGGGAATAAAAACACAAACTCAATTGCGTGAGATTTATAGTAATCATAGATATTATTTTCAAGGATCTCGACTAGAAGGCTTGCCTAATTCATTATGTGAGGCAATGCTTTGTGAATGTACACCAATTGGCTCCGAGTATTTTGGAATACCTCATGTTATAGGAGAAACAGGCTTGATATTTAATAAATCAAACGCTCTTGAAACGGTTATACAGTTTATTTTAAAAAACAACGATATCAATACCTCAAAAGCAAGACAAAGAATCATTAACCATTTTAATATTTCCTATAGAAAAAAACATTTTATGAACAATCTAAAAAAATGATATGAATGCAGGGGTTATAGGGTATTTAAACTCTAAAAATATTGGAGATTATGTTCAAACACTTTCCGTTATAAACTTAATTAATCAGGGCTACACGATATTAGATAGGGAGAGCTTAAATAATTATAAAGGAAAAAAGACCAAGACGATAATAAATGGTTGGTTTATGGAGAATCCGTTAAAATTTCCTCCCTCTAAGCATATTGATCCTGTTTTTATTTCTTTTCATATTAACCCATCTATAGAAAAAGAGTTTCTTAATCCTAAAACAATTGATTATTTAAAACAATATCAGCCGATTGGCTGTAGAGACAAATACACTCTAAACCTTTTAAAACGGCACAACATTGAAACCTATTTCTCATCATGTGTTACATTAACTTTGAAGAAGCAGGATTTTATGGACTCCTCATATAAAGAAAACCGAATTCTAATCATAGGAGCTTTAGATAGACTTAAACCAAGCATTAGGACCAGCCAAGGAGTAATAAAAACTGTAATATCTTTCATGAAGTGGCCATATAAATTTTTTAATTATCAATCCAAAAATTATATTTTTAGAAAATGGTTAAACAATCAGAATTACGATGCAGAGTTTTTTAATCAAATAGTTGAAGAAAAAATATCTTCACATTCAGAAGGAATTGAAAAGGCAAAATCAATGTTAAAAAAAATTGCAAACTCTGAAATAGTTATTACTTCCAGAATTCATTCTGCTCTTCCAGCCGTTGCAATGGATAAAAAAGTAATATTTATTGACGAAGGCTTAGAACACATAAATCACAAGTCCAGGCTAAGCGGGTTGACCTCTTTTTTTAAATCAATAAAGCTAAAAGAGATTAGAATGCTTAATTTAGATTCTATAAGCGTAGAGATGAAGCACAAGAGCTATTCCAAAGAGATAGAAGAAAAAATCATCACTTTTTTAAACACATAAGATGAAAACCTTAATACTAGGAGGAGGAGGAAGAGAGCATGCTGTTGCACAAGCTATTTTGAAAAGCGAAAAATGCAAAAAAGTTTTTATTCTCCCTGGAAATGCAGGAACTGAAAAAATAGGAGAAAATATTGCAGGAGATATAAATGATTTTGAACACATAAAGAATGTAGTTTTGTCAAATGAAATTTCAGTTGTTTTTGTTGGTCCAGAAGACCCAATTGTTAAAGGGATTTATGATTTTTTCAAAAAGGATAAAGCCTTAAGCAATGTTATCGTTATTGCTCCTGGAAAATCTGCGGCAAGATTAGAGGGGAGTAAAGATTTTGCAAAAAAATTTATGAAAAAACATAAAATACCCACAGCAAAATATTCAACTTTTTCAAAAGATAACATTAAAAGAGGGCATAGGTTTCTTGAAGAGATGAGCCCTCCTTATGTTTTAAAAGCTGACGGACTTGCTGCGGGAAAAGGGGTATTAATTGTAAATGATTTAAACACGGCAAAGTCAGAACTTGATAATATGCTATTAAAGAATAAGTTTGGCAAAGCCTCTTCGAGTGTTGTAATTGAAGAATTTCTTGATGGAATTGAATTGTCATGTTTTGTTTTAACAAACGGGAAAGACCACAAAGTATTTCCAATGGCAAAAGATTATAAAAAAATTGGAGAATCAGATACTGGCCTTAATACTGGGGGAATGGGAGCGGTTTCACCAGTTCCCTTTGTAGACGATGAGTTTAAGTTGAAAATAAAAAAAAAAGTTATACTACCCACGATAAAGGGCATCCAAGAGGAAAAAATGGAATACAATGGTTTTATCTTTATAGGCTTAATTAAAGTAAAAGACGAGCCCTATGTAATAGAGTATAACGTAAGAATGGGTGATCCAGAAACAGAAGTGGTTTTTCCTAGAATAAAATCAGATGTTCTTGAACTTTTCTTAGCTTTGGGCACAGAGGGTTTCGCTCTACTAAATTTAGAGATTGACCAAAGGTTTACGTCAACTGTAATGTTAGTATCTGGAGGATATCCTTTAGCTTATCAAAAGAATTTTCCGATAATTGGATTAAATGACACAAATGAATCATTAGTGTTTCATGCAGGGACAAAGAACGAAAACAATAGCACATTGACTAATGGCGGTAGAGTTTTAGCAATTACNTCTTTTGGCGAGACTCTCAAAAAAGCAACAGAAAACTGTTACAGAGAGATAAAAAAAATCTCTTTTAAAGAAATGTATTATCGCAAAGATATTGGGTTTGATTTATAAAAATTGATGAGCAGTAAGATCTCTATTTTCTTCTCCATTATCATCAAAATGTTTAAGNTCCCTGATCCAATATACTATACCAATTAGGCCAATCAAAAGAAAACCCCAGCTCATAATATTTGCTAAAACCCAGCTGTCAAACTGGAGNGTTCTTAAAAAATCAAAAGGAAGAAATAANATTTCTTCAAAAATCCATGCTATAGTATAAAAAAAATCTTTTACCACGAGATCTGTTGTATATTGCAAAATTAATANTTTAAAAATGATTGCAAAGNTTTTTAAACNANATTCCTANNTTTCANTNACTGTTNCTANGTCTACTNNTAAGCNTANTNNCNTATAATTACTCAAATTTGACAGCAACATGGNTTTCATTTCAGGCGAAAAGCTTAAACTTTNTNNTNATTTNGCTAATTATTAGCGTTTTGCTTTTTACCTTTGTTCTAAATTAGCAAACAATATGGATGAAAATAAAATAAGCAATTCAGCTCTTGGAATTTTTCAACAATCAGTAGCTGATTATCACAAACATGATAATATTAACCAGCCTATTAAAAACCCATATGCTGAATCTGCCCTGTCTCATCTTTTATACAAAAAAAATTGGATAGATACTGTTCAGTGGCACTATGAAGATATAATCAGAGATCCAAACATTAATCCAGAGAAAGGAATGGAAATCAAGAGAAAGATTGACAAGTCAAATCAAGAGAGGACAGAAGTGGTAGAATATATTGATTCATATTTTTTAAACAAATATTCACAGATTATTCCAAAAGAAAATGCTTCAATAAATTCAGAAAGCCCTGCATGGGCTCTAGACCGTCTTTCTATTTTGGTGCTTAAAATATATCATATGGATGAAGAATATAGGAGAGAAGACGCCAGTGAAGATCATAAAAATTCATGTAAGCAGAAACTTGAGATTCTTCTTGAGCAAAGACAAGATTTGAGCTATGCTATCGATGCTTTTCTTAGTGATATCTCAAAAGGNGACAAAAAAATGAAAGTATACAAACAAATGAAGATGTATAATGATGAATCTTTAAATCCTATATTATATAAAAAGAATGAAGGAGAAGAAAGATAAATNATTACTTGTTTATAGATTTTCTTCTTTTGGNGACATTTCGATGATAGTCCCCGTTTTACGATCGTTTTATCAAATATATCCAGATCAAAAAATAATTTTTGTTTCACGACATTTTGTAAAACCTCTTTTTTTAGAGTTNNCTAATTTAACATTTAAAGGAGTTGATTTTAAATTAAAGTATAAAGGACTGAAAGGAATATTCATGCTATATAAAGAGCTTAAACAAGAAAGAATAATCGGAATTGCAGATCTTCATTTTGTTATACGAACATTTATTTTAAATTTCTTTTTTAGATTGAGTTTGTATAAAGTTGCATCTATTAATAAAGGAAGAAGGGAAAGGAAAAAATTAATTAGAAAAAGAAATAAAGTTTTTCAGCCATTAACTCCGATGCATTTTAGATATTGTGANGTTTTTAGAAAACTAGGGTTTCCGGTAGATTTAAANAATCATGAATATCCGAANAAACCCCTTTTAAAGGATTCTTATTTAGAAGAAAGAATTAATCTAGGCAANAAAATAATTGGAATAGCACCTTTTGCTTCTAATGAGGGAAAAACTTATCCANTAGATCATATGCAAAAAGTAATAGCTTATTTGCAAAAGCATTACTTTGTTTTTCTTTTTGGAGGAGGAGAGGACAACCTAGAACAATTAAGAGTTTGGGAAAATGCGTATAACAATGTAAGCGATATGTCTAGAAAATATTCACTAACTCAACAAATTAACATTATGTATTATTTAGACGTTATGATTTCTATGGATTCAGCTAATGGACATCTTGCCGCTAATTGTGGCATCCCAGTTCTAAGCTTATGGGGCCTAACTCACCCATTTTGTGGCTTTAACCCCTTTGACCAACCAATTGAGCATTCATTAACAGTTGATCGTAANGACTANCCTGAAATTCCTACATCTATTTTTGGANACAAAATTCCTAAAAATTATGAATCTGCATTTAGATCTATTGAGCCTAAAAAAGTTATAGAAAAAACATTAGAAATTTTAGACACTGCTAAANATCATCATAACTAATCTCAATCTGATTTGAAGTTATTCTAGATTGACAAGTTAATATAAGCCCCTCCTCAACTTCATCATCTGTCAGTATTTGATTGTCATCCATTGTAACAGAACCTTTAACAATTCGTGCAAGACAAGTACTACAAATACCGCCTTGACATGAATATGGGGCATCAATGNCATTTTCAAGAGCTAATTCTAAAATTGTTAGATCCTTAGAGGTTTCTATANTATANTCGATATNNTCACAAGTTATTTTAAGTTTTTTTGCCATACTGACATTGATTTTATNGGCAATATTAATAATAAATTCTCTATTAATTAAAAATATTATTGTAGNTTTANCGCCCTGNTTTATAATAAGATGAAAAATTTTGATTTATCAGCCANCTGTAATACAATAGAAAAGNANACAACTTTTGTTGGAAACTTTGTTTCTGAATCTGACTTTAGAATTGATGGAACTTTTGAAGGATCTATTGAAACAAAAGGAAAGGTTGTAATTGGTGAGAAGGGAAGCATTAATGGAACTATAGTTTGTAGCTCAGCGGATATAGCAGGAAATTTCACAGGAACCATACAAGTAAAGGATTTATTATCTGTTGAGTCAACGGGTTCAGTTGAAGGGGATGTAACCATATCAAAGCTAATAGTAGAATCCGGAGCAATCTTCAATGCAAAATCTTCAATGAAAGAAGAAAAAGAAATCTCAGGAGGATTGAAAAAAATCACTAATTTCTCTGATTCACATGAAAAAACTGAAAAAACAGCCTAAATCTTGGTTGATTTTTTCTGGCCTAGCAGTTGAAATAGCAGTTATCATGTACGTTTTTTTGCAAGCAGGCCTTTATCTTGATAGTATTGCTTTTTGGGGACTTGACATCTATACTTTGCTGTTTTCTGTTATTGCTATTATCGTTATTATTTGGCTTATAATTTTTCAAACAAAAAATCTTAAATAACTTTTTGATATTTGATCTAAAATCACTTTAAAATTTTCTATTTATACCTTACCTTTGTCGCGAAAAACTTAATGTACAAAGTTTAAGAATGACAAATTTTTTTCAGACATTCTCTCTAACTATTTTGATAGCTCTATCTTCAAGTTATAGTCATGCAATTGAAGAAGAAAAGAATGAATTGTCTCTGCAGGAAGAAATTACGGAATATATAAACCATCACGTTCAGGATTCTCATGATTTTTCACTTTTTTCAACAAAAGATAAAAAAACTGGAGAAAAAATTTATATAGACTTTCCTCTACCAGTTATTTTGGTTGATGAAGGAATAAAAGTTTTCCTTTCATCAAAACTGGGTCATGGAAAAAAGGTTGTAAATGCAGGAGATAAATACTATAAACTTTACCATGGGAAAATTTATGAAACTAATTCAGAAGGATTAATTGAATATGACGAAGAGGGACATGTAATTAACTCAAAACCTCTTGATCTTTCGATTACAAAAAGTGTTTTTACCATTATTGTTGTTTCCCTATTAATGATTTTGTTATTTGTGTCTCTCGCAAAATCATATAGTAAAAACAATAAAGTTGCAAAAGGGATTGGAAGGTTTATTGAGCCGATAGTTATATATATTCGAGACGAAATAGCTATACCAAGCATTGGAGAGGAAAAGTATAAAAACTATATGAGTTTTCTTCTTACTCTATTCTTTTTTGTTTGGTTTCTTAACTTATTAGGACTGACTCCTCTTGGAGTTAATGTAACTGGAAATATTGCAGTAACGTTTTGCCTAGCTTTAATAACTTTTTTAATTACTAACATAACTGCAAATAAAACATATTGGAAACATATTTTTTGGATGCCTGGAGTACCAGTTATCCTTAAGCCAATTATTGCTCCAATCGAATTATTAGGGATTTTTATAAAACCCTTTACTTTAATGCTTCGATTGTATGCAAATATTTTGGCTGGACATATTTTATTATATAGCTTGATTGGATTAATTTTTATTTTTAAAAATCTAGTAGGATCAGGTTTATCACTAGTTCTTGTTTTTTTTGTATCTATTATTGAGCTTTTAGTAGCATTGTTACAAGCCTATATTTTTACGCTATTATCTGCTTTATATTTTGGATTTGCAATTCAACAAGACGATCACTAAATTAATGTATAACTAATAAATAAATTAAAATGGAAATACCAAAAATTATCGGAGCAGGACTCGCAATCATTGGAGTCGGACTTGGAATTGGAGGAATAGGTAGAGGTGCCATGGAAGCAATTGGAAGACAACCAGATGCATCTAACACAATACTTGTTGCTGCCATTATTCTTGCTGCACTAGTAGAGGGGATAGCATTTGCTGCCTTATTTGCTGTTAACTAAACGTATATAAATCTTATGGAAAAATTAATAAATGAGTTTTCATCAGGTCTGTTTTTTTGGCAACTGATATTATTTGTAGGATTGATTTTCTTGTTAAGAAAATTTGCCTGGAAGCCGATATTAGATGCTGTGAACGAAAGAGAAAAGACTATCATTGACTCTTTGAATTCTGCCAAAGAAGTACAAAAGGAAATGGAGTCGCTCCAAACTGAAAACAAAAAGATTCTCCAAGAAGCTAGAGCTGAAAGTGACGCAATGCTCAACCAATCTAAACAATCTGGCAAAGAAATTATTGTACAAGCTAAAGCTGACGCTAAAGTTGAAGCTGAGAAAATTATTGTAAAAGCTAAACAATCAATTGATAATGAAAAAAGAGCTGCTATGAATGAGATAAAAAATCAAGTAGCAAATTTATCAGTTGAGATAGCAAGTAAAGTTATTGATAAGGAAATGAAAAAAAACAATAACCATGAAGANTATATTAATAAACTTCTAGAGGACCAAAGTAAAAATTAATAATGTATTCAAAAATAGCATCAAAACGATATGCCAAAGCTTTAATTGAATNTGCAATAGAGGGCAACAAACTTGAAGAAACTTATTCTGAGATAAACAGCGTCAAGAATTTGCTTATTAATTCTCGTGAATTGTCAGACTATTTGTTAAATCCTACTATTTCAAAAGATGATAAAGGAAATTTAATAATAAAGATTATTGGAGATTCACATCCCAATATAATTAATTTAATTCACCTCCTTACAATAAACAATAGGATAGATCAGCTTGAAAATATTGCAGAGAGTTTTAATGCACTATATTCTAAACGACAAGGAATAATTGAAGCAAGCATAACTTCTGCAGTTCCATTATCAATTGATTTAGAAGAAGAGGTTGTTAAATACTTAGCCTCAATTAAAAAGGGAAAAATTAACTTAAAGAAAAAAATTGATAAAAAGATTATAGCAGGCTTTGTCCTTGATTTTGACGATATCCAATTTGATGCAAGCGCTAAGAAGAAATTAAATAAAATGCAAAAACAACTTACACGAAATAATTAAAACAAAAAAAATGCAAAAAATAAAACCAGCTGAAATCTCAGCTTTACTTAAACAACAATTAGATTCAGCAAACATCCTTTCTGAATTTGATGAAATAGGAACAGTACTAGAGGTAGGAGATGGAATAGCTCNAGTATATGGCCTCTCCAATGCAGAGTATGGTGAGCTAGTGGCATTTGAAAATGGCCTTCAAGGAATGGTCCTAAACTTGGAAGAAGACCATGTGGGTGTTGTTTTATTTGGGTCATCTAGAGGGGTTAAAGAAGGTCAAACAGTAAAAAGAACAAAGCAAATAGCATCAATAAATGTTGGAGATGGAATTCTCGGAAGAGTAGTTGATACTTTAGGAAATCCAATTGATGGAAAGGGTCCTATAAAAGGAGAACTACTTGAAATGCCAATAGAGAGAAAGGCTCCAGGAGTAATATATCGTCAACCGGTTANCGAACCATTACAAACAGGGATTAAATCAATTGATGCAATGATTCCTATNGGGAGAGGGCAAAGAGAATTAATAATTGGAGATAGACAAACAGGAAAAACAACAGTTTGTATTGATACAATTTTAAATCAGAAAGAATTTTATGATGCAGGGAATCCAGTATTTTGTATTTATGTGGCAATTGGACAAAAGGCATCTACTGTTGTAGGTATAACAAAAACGCTTGAAGAAAAAGGAGCTTTAGATTATACAGTTGTGGTAGCTGCAAACGCATCTGACCCTGCACCAATGCAAGTGTATGCTCCATTTGCGGGAGCTTGTATAGGGGAATACTTTAGAGATACNGGAAGACCTGCTTTAATAATTTATGATGATTTGTCTAAGCAAGCGATTGCATANAGAGAAGTGTCATTATTGTTAAGAAGACCTCCTGGAAGAGAGGCTTATCCTGGAGATGTCTTTTACCTTCATTCAAGACTATTGGAGAGATCAGCAAAAGTTCTTGCTGATGATAAGATTGCTAAGAAAATGAATGATCTTCCAGAAGCATTAAAATCCAAAGTTAAAGGAGGAGGCTCATTAACAGCATTGCCAATTATAGAAACTCAAGCTGGAGATATTACGGCTTATATCCCAACAAATGTTATCTCTATTACTGATGGTCAAATTTTCTTAGAATCAGACCTATTTAACTCAGGTGTTAGACCAGCGATTAATGTTGGAATCTCCGTTTCTAGGGTTGGAGGATCAGCTCAAGTTAAATCAATGAAGAAAGTTGCAGGAACTCTAAAACTAGATCAAGCACAATATAGAGAGCTTGAAGCTTTCTCTAAATTCGGATCAGATTTAGATGCAGTAACACTTAATGTTATTGAGAAGGGAAGAAGAAATGTTGAGATTTTAAAACAAAATCAAAATGATCCTTTTAAAGTTGAGGATCAAATTGCAATCATTTATGCTGGATCTGCAAATTTACTTAAGGATGTTCCAGTAGATAAGGTAAAAGCTTTTGAAGCAAGTTTTTTACAAGAACTAAAGAAAAATCACAAAAAACTACTTAGTGAGTTAAGGTCAGGAAAAATATCTGATAAAGAAATGGATCAATTAAAAACAGTTTCAGAAAAAATTGCAAAAACTTTTTAAATGTCTGGGTTAAAAGAGATAAGAAATAGGATTCGCTCTGTATCTTCTACGATGCAGATAACAAATGCAATGAAAATGGTCTCTGCTGCTAAGCTTAAAAAAGCTCAAGACTCAATTTCAGCAACTCTTCCATACTCAAATAAATTATCTGGATTAATACAAAACATTTCTACTTCAGGAGAGTCACTAGATAGTCCATTTTTCATACAAAGATCAATTAAGAAAATTTTGGCGGTTGCTATAACTTCTAATAGAGGTCTTTGTGGAGGATTTAATTCCAATGTAATTAAAGAAGTTTCCAGACTTATTGAAACAAAATATGTGTCTAAAAATGTGGAAATTATTTGTATAGGGAAAAAGGGAAGAGATATCTTATCTAAAAAAAATAATGTAATTGATTCTTTTAATTCTGTTTATGATGAATTTTCGTATGAAAATGTTAAGAAAATAGCTGAGTTATTTATGGAAAAGTTTTCTGATGAAAGTTATGATGAAATAATATTGGTTTATAATCACGCGAAGAATGCAGCAACTCAACATCTAACAATTGAACCATATCTTCCAATTGAAGAAGACGCAGAAGAATCACCAGCTCAAGCTTCAAGGGATTATATTTTTGAACCATCACAGTTAGAGATTTTAAATGAATTAATACCAAAAGCACTAGTTGTTCAGTTGTTTAAAGCAATCTCTGACTCTATTGCAGGAGAGCATGGAGCAAGAATGACCGCAATGTATAAAGCAACAGATAATGCATCAGAACTAAGAGATCAATTAAAGCTAACATATAATAAAGCAAGGCAAACTGCCATAACTAATGAAATATTAGAGATTGTTGGTGGTGCCGAATCTCTAAATTCATAAAATAGTTTTTAACTTTACATCCTTCACTTTTTTGTATTTTTGGAAAAACACTACTAAATGAAAGTTTTTATTCCAATGGCAGGCAGGGGTGCCAGGCTTAAACCATTTACCTTAAAAACACCAAAGCCATTAATTAATGTTGCGGGAAGACCTATTGTTTCCCATTTAATTAGCCAGATTGCATTATCAATAAACACAAACATTGAAGAAATAATTTATATAGTTGGTGATGAATGTTATTTTGATGATAAAATAATCAAATTACTTGAAGACATTTCAAATCAATATAATGCAAAAACAAAAATATATAGACAGATTGAAAAGTTAGGAACTGGCCATGCAATTATGTGTGCTAAAGAATCTTTAAACGGTCCTGCAATTATAGCTTATGCAGACACATTAATACATGGAAGATTAACTATTAGCGATGAAGTAGATGGGTTAATTTGGGTTAAGGAAGTAAAAGACCCATCTAGCTATGGCGTAGTGCGTTTAAATAGTAAATCTAATATAATTGAACTGGTTGAGAAGCCAGAAACTTATATATCAAATAAAGCAGTAGTTGGAATATATTATTTTAAGGACGCTTCAATTTTAAGAGAAGAGCTTAGACC
Source organism: Flavobacteriaceae bacterium (assembly GCA_002729755.1). Classification (GTDB taxonomy): domain Bacteria; phylum Bacteroidota; class Bacteroidia; order Flavobacteriales; family Flavobacteriaceae; genus Marisimplicoccus. Next base: position 9,494 of record PBYT01000003.1, on the reverse strand, counting down.
CTATCTAAATCAAAAACTAAGTCCAGGAGAAGAATATTTATTAAATTTTGGAATTGAAAAGATGATTGAAAAGGACTATATATTTAAATCACAAATTATAGAAAACTGGATGGATTGTGGCACACCAAAACTAATTATTAACTCAAACTCTAAGATGCTTACATTGTTGACCCCTGAACCTGTAGGGTATAAAAAGGAAGGAAGTGTAGAAGTTATCGAACCTGTTTTTATGGGCAAGAACATTACAATCTCTAATTCAACTATAGGCCCAGGAGTAACTATAAATGATAATGTTAAAATTAAAAATTCTAATATTTCATCAAGTATTATAATGGAAAACTCAAAGATTAGCAATACAGAGTTAAAAAATTCACTAATAGGTTCTAATACAATTTTTGATGGGAAGTTTAAGAAGATATATTTAGGAGATTACTCAAAATTAGAGAGCAATGATGATGAATAGGTTATTAAATAAAGGAATTATTTTTATTCTTATGCTGGTCTTCTCTAGTTGCTCAGTTAATAAGAGTGCCTCTTCTGATGAATCAGATTTAAGTCTTGATTTAAAAAGTGCTTTAAAAGAAATAAGAAAATCTGAAAATAAATTTAAAAAAATTAGAAATAGAGCAAAAATAGAATTTGATAATGGGAAAACAATTCAAAGTATTAATTTAAACTTGCGTGTAGAGCAAAATGAAGCATTATGGATTAGCGCTTCTATGATTGTGCCTATAGCTAAAGCCTTCATAACAAAAAATCAATTTATTTTCTATGAAAAATTTCAAAGAACATATATTGATATTCCTTTAAATTATAGTAACACAGGATTATTGCAACCAGTTTCCTTAGAATTAATTCAAAATATTTTATTTGGGAAGCCTATAATTGATGTAGACAAAATAAAATGGAAAATCATACAAAATCCAACGCAATATGTTCTCACTCCTTTAAAAAACCAAAAGAGCATGCAACCTACACTATTTTTTAATCCGATTAATTTTGTCCTTGAAGAGCAGCGGATATATTTTAGTTCAATTAATACGTTGATAGTTGTTGAGTATAAAAATTTTAAATCATTCAATGAAAAAAAGATGCCTACTGAAGTATTTATATCAATAATTCAAAACGGAAAAATATCAAAAATAACAATGGAGTATAGTCAAATAGATTTTCCAGAGAACTTAACTTTTCCNATTGAAATNCCTGAAGGATATAAAAAAATAAAAATAAATGAACTATTACAATAGAATTTTATTCTTAGCTCCNCTTNTTATATTTAACTATAGCTTTTCACAGGATTACAATGCGCANCAAAAAAAATTAGAAGCCCAAAAATTATCCATAAAAAAAGAAATAGAGAAAATTAATGTACTTGTTTCTGAAAATAAAAAAATGACAATAACCCTTTTAGACAACATTGAAGATGTAGAGTTAAAAATTTCTGTAAGAAATAAACTTATAGAGGTTAACAATCAACAATCAAAAAACTTATCCAATCAGATAAAAAATAAAAATGATAGAATTTATGATTTACAGATTGAGCTTAAAAAATTAAAAGATGAATATGCAACAATAGTTTCTAATTCTTACAAGAAAAGATCCTCAAAAATAAAATTCATGTATGTGTTTGCTTCAAGAAATTTCAATCAAGCCTTTACCAGATTCCAATATTTTAAACAATACTCAGCTTACAGAAAAGAACAAGCAAATAAAATTGTCCTCACCCAAAATAATATTTCATCATTGATTGATACATTAGAGAAAAACAGAAAAAAGAGAGAAGTCATAATAGGAGAAAATCAAAAAATTAAAAAAGAACTTGAAGGAGAAAAACAAAAAAAGAATAGCCTATTCAATAATTTAGAAAAAACCAATAAAAATTATTTGACTGAAATAAGACAAAAGGAAAAAGAATCAAAACTCATTGATAATGAGATTAAAAAATTAATTAGATTGGCTATATCAGAATCAAATAATAATGATTCAAGTGTTAATAATTTCACTCTTACCCCTGAAGGAAGGATTATTTCTTCAAACTTTTTGTCAAATAAAAGCCAATTACCTTGGCCATTAAAAGAAGGGGTAATTACCAGAAGGTTTGGAACTCAGCCACATCCAGTTGTTAGAACAACAACAATAAACAGCACAGGGATTATGATAGCAACATCACCTAATTCAGTAGTTAGATCTATCTTTGAAGGACAGGTTTTATCTGTTTATGGCTTCAAAGGAGGTAATCCAGGAATTTTAATAAGACACGGAAAATATATTTCTAACTATCAGAACCTATCACAAGTTTTTGTTAAGAAAGGAGACAAAATTAAAGCAGGAGAAGAAATAGGAATAATATTTACAAATATCACATCAGGAAAGGCTATATTAAAGTTTAGTATATTTAATGAGTTAAAACCAGAGAATCCACAGAACTGGTTAAGTAAATTTTAGTTTTTATTTTTCGATTAACAACCAAGCGTCACTACCCTTTTCTTTCTTTATCCTAGCGATTAATTTAACCGCTTCATTCCTGTTTTGAAGTCTAGCATATGCGACACGGTGAAGGCCTTTAGGATTAATTGATGTAAACGAGGCTTCATAGCCCAGCTTAATTAATGACTTTAATTTATTATTTGCATTGTCCATTGATCGAAAAGATCCAGCAATAACGCTATAATATATTGAATTGGAATTATATGGTGTAATACTTTTCTTAATTGGAATATTTATTTTTGAATATTCTCCAAGATCAAATGTTGCTGTTTGAACATTTTGTAGAATCTTTTTTTGAGCATTAGCTAATGATTCAACCTTTTGCCCATTTTGATAATCATCAAATGAAATGTAACTAATAGAGCTTATCCCAATAAGTAATATTAATATTGCAGCATATTTAATTGCATAATCTGGGATGCTTAAAGTTTTAATCTTTTCTTTAGAGTCATCAATCTTTCTAGGGTTTCTAGTAAAGCTTTCTAATCCATATGAGTTAGAATCAAAATTGGCATCTTTATTTGGTTGGAATTGAATCTTCTTTTCAGTGTTTAATTGAAAAACACCAATATTGTCTATTTCAACTTTATCACTTTTCAATGAGGACAATAGAGCTTTAACTTCCTTCTTAATTTGTTTCAAAGAAGCATTGTACGAAATATTTTCTTTTGCACTAATTTCATTTGCAAGTAATCCGTCATTTTCTTTTAGCATTCCATTAAATGTGACGGATTTTTTTGGAGGAGAAAAGACATTATTATAATGTGACGCCGGAATAGATTTAGTTAAAAAAGCGCCAAATCCTGGAATAATAACACAATCGTGTTTATGTAAAAGTTCTATTATGTGCTTAGAAATAGACATTAATCAAATTTAAAAAAAAACAATTAAAATCCAACTCTACTTCTAACTCTTTTAAGAACTATTTGAGCTTGTTTTCTCGCTTTTTCTGCGCCATCTTTTAAAACAATCTCCACTTTTTCCTTATTAGCATGATATGAGCTATATAAATCTCGCTCTTTTTGAAATTTTTGTATGATTTCATTAAACAAGATTTCCTTTGCCTCACCATATCCCAAACCACCTGAAGTATATCGGTTTTTTAATGATGTTTGGTTTTCTTTAGAAGCAATTAAAGAATAAATCTTAAATATATTACAATCTTTAGGATCCTTTTTCTCTTCGACAGAAAGGCTTTGAGTTTTAATTTTCATAATTTGCTTTCTCAAATCTTTATTTGGAAGAAAAATATCAATTGTGTTGCCTTGAGATTTACTCATTTTTTCACCGTCTGTCCCAATAACATATTTTGCCTCTTCTTGAATTTTAGGTTCAGGAATCACTAATGTATCACCCATTAGGTTATTAAACCTAGAAGCTACATCTCTAGTAATTTCAAGATGTTGCAGTTGATCTCTGCCAACAGGAACAATATTCGCATCATAAATTAAAATATCAGCTGCCATAAGCATCGGATAGGAAAACAAACCAGCATTAACATCTTTCAAATTATCTGACTTATCTTTAAATGAATGAGCTAATGTTAATCTTTGATATGGAAAAAAACAACTTAAATGCCATGCTAGTTCAGTAACTTCAGAGACATCGCTTTGTTTGAAAAAACAGGCTTTATTAGTATCTAAACCAAATGAAAGCCAGGCAGCGGCAGTAGAAAATGTGTTTTTTTGTAGTACTTTAGGGTCTTTAATTTGTGTTAGAGAATGTAGGTTGGCAATAAAGAAATAGGACTCTTCATTTGACTTATTTGCCATTTGAATTGAAGGGATTATCGCACCAAGCAAATTTCCTAAATGAGGAGTGCCCGTTGACTGAACTCCAGTGAGAATTTTGGCCATAAAAAGACAATTATACAAACAAAGATATTTTTTTTTCATTCTGAAACAAAATACCTCTTACCTTTGAGGTTAATTTTAGCGTGTAATAATGTTAAGGTCATTGCATAAATTAGTCATTAAAATATGGTGGGCTTGGTTCTATACTTTAGCTGCCCTGCAAACAATACTTTATTTTCCCATTTTAGTTATAATACTTATGTTGCCCAGAGGCTATGCAAAATTATTTTGGATTGCAAGGAATCTTTGGTCTAGAATTATTCTACATGGGAGCGGCTTTTATCTTTCATTTGAGAATCAACATAAGCTTAAAACAGAAACAAATTGTTTAATAATTGCAAATCATACTAGCTACATGGATATTTTTCTGATGTTTATATTGAATAAAACACCATTTACATTTGTTGGCAAGAAAGAGCTATATAGTATCCCAATTTTTGGATATGTATATAAGAGAGCTGCTATACTGGTAGACAGATCTAACTCAAAAAGCAGACATGAAGTTTATGGCAGAGCGAACAAACTGCTAGAAGAAGGATATAACATATGTCTTTTTCCTGAAACAAATTATCTGGATGAAACAGCAGTATTAGCAGACTTTAAACATGGTGCGTTTAAAATCGCAATAGAGAATAAACTCCCTATAATACCTATTGTTATGTTTGACTGCAAATTAAAATTTCCTTGGCATCCAATTTTTGGGAAACCAGGACAATTAAGGGCAAAAGTTCTAGATAAAATTGAAGTTAATGATTTGACTGAAGAAGATATACCAGAATTAATCGATAAAACTCGTAAAATTATGAAAGATGAGCTGCTCGCAGATCCAAAAAAAGCACCTCTCAAAGCTGCTAATAAATATAGGGAACTACAAAAAAAGTAATTTATTTATTGTCGCTTATAATTTGAAATATTTTCCCTTCCAATTCTTCCATAAGCTCTGGATTATCTTTTAAAAGAACTTTAATAGAATCTCTTCCTTGACCGAGTTTAGTTCCTCCGTAACTAAACCAAGACCCACTTTTTTCTATAATTTCATACTCGACCCCAAGGTCTAATATTTCCCCTGTTTTTGAAATTCCTTCTCCATACATAATATCAAATTCTGCTGTTTTAAAAGGGGGGGCAACTTTATTTTTAACAACTTTTACTCTTGTTTTATTCCCTAAAACAGCACCTTCTGAATCCTTTATTTGAGTTGACCTTCTAATATCTAACCTAACAGATGCATAAAATTTTAATGCATTCCCTCCTGTTGTAGTTTCAGGGTTACCAAACATAACACCTATTTTTTCTCTTAACTGATTCAGAAAAAAAACTGTACAATTTGTTTTACTGATAGAAGCTGTTAACTTTCTCATTGCTTGAGACATTAATCNCGCATGTAAACCCATTTTAGAATCCCCCATTTCTCCTTCAATTTCACTTCTTGGAGTTAGCGCTGCAACAGAATCAATTACCACTGCGTCNANTGCTCCAGAACGAATTAAATTATCTACAATTTCTAGAGCTTGTTCTCCATTATCTGGTTGAGAAATTACAAGTTCAGCTAAATCAANACCNAGCTTTTCAGCATAAAACCGGTCAAATGCATGTTCAGCATCAATAAATGCAGCAATGCCTCCACTTTTTTGACACTCAGCTATAGCATGTAATGNAAGTGTAGTTTTTCCTGAAGATTCTGGACCGTATATTTCAACTACTCTCCCTTTAGGATAACCTCCCACACCCATTGCCAGATTCAATCCTATTGAACCGGAAGAAATAGCTTCTANCTTTTCTATAGTTTGATCCCCCAGCTTCATAACAGAACCTTTCCCATAGGTTTTGTCTAATTTATCTAACGTTAATTTAAGAGCTTTTAGTTTTGAATCTTTGTCTGCCATATTGATGCCTTTNTCTTATCACTAAAGTAATATTTTTTATATTTATATTTTATGAAACTATGAGAAAGATATTAATAATTTTANGTCTTACACTAAGTGTAAATATTTCAGCTCAGGATATTNTNTCCTTAAAAGANCGNGCAGAGTTTATTAACGNACTTCAGCAGGACAGGTTCAATAATTTATTGCCATCATTGATGAAAAAAACNAGCATTGATATGTGGGTTCTTATTACTAGAGAATATAATGAAGATCCAATAATCAAAACGATGCTACCTCCTAAATGGTTAAACGCNAGGAGAACTACTATTTTAGTTTTTTCAANAGACTCTAAAACTAATGAGTTTAAATCAGTTGCAATTACCAGATATCCTTTTGGAGACAATATCCCTTCGATTTGGGATAAAGANAAGCAACCTAATCAATGGAAAGCATTAAGGGACTATATCGTTAGTCAAGATCCTAGTAAGATTGGTATAAACTCATCAAGTTATGAGTCTTTAGCAGATGGCCTTAGTAAATATCATTATGACCAACTTTATAATGTNNTGCCAAATAAACACAGGAATAGGATTGTTTCAGCAGAAGATCTTGCAATTGCATGGATCGAGACAAGAACTGCAATGGAAATGACNGTTTATTCCCATTTAGTTGAAATAAGTCATGCAATAATTAGAGAAGCTTTTTCAACAAAAGTAATTACTCCCGGNATTACCACTACCGACGATGTTGTTTGGTGGATGCGTGAAAAGGTTATTGATCTAGGNCTTGACACATGGTTCCACCCTAGTGTTGATGTTCAAAGAAAAGATGCTAGTGATTTATATGCATTTGACAATAAATCAAAATTTGATAGAATACAACCAGGAGATTTGCTTCACTGTGATTTTGGTATTTCATATTTAACTCTAAATACGGATTGTCAAGAATTAGGATATGTACTAAAACCTGGAGAAACTAGTGCTCCAGATTTTTTAGTTAATGCNTTAAAAGAGGGGAATAGGGTACAGGATATTTTTACAAATAATTTTGCACTGGGTGTTACAGGAAATGAAATATTAAGAAAGTCTTTAAAGCAAGGCAAAGCAGAAGGACTAAGACCATCAATATANACTCATCCACTTGGAACCTATGGACATTCTGCTGGAACAACTCTTGGTATGTGGGATTCACAAGGTGGTGTTCCACTAACTGGAGATTATCCTCTTCAACATAACACAGCTTATGCAATAGAATTAAACACAACAGTTTATATTCCAGAGTGGAAAAAAGATATAAGAATCATGTTGGAGGTTCCAGGCTTTTTTGGCAAAGAAGGGTTCAGATATATTAACGGNCGACAAACAGAATTACTTTTAGTTGGTCCAAAACAAGAGGGTTTGAATGACTGAAAGGGTTAAGGTCATGAAAAAGTTGTAATTTTGCATTCTATATTAGTATAGCATGCAACTGTACAATAAACATAGTGCTGAAGAGCGCGCCAGAATAATTGATGAAAATTCTCAAGAAAGAATAACGNTATCTTTTTATAAGTATTTTAAGCTTGGAAATCCAAATCTGTTTAGAGACNACCTTTTTATTGTTTGGTCTAAGCTAGATGTTCTGGGAAGAATATATGTTGCTAAAGAAGGAATAAATGCACAACTATCTGTCCCAAAAGAAAACTACAATAAATTTAAGGAGTCTCTAAAAAGTTTAACTCCACTTAATGAAATAAGGCTAAATGTAGCAATTGAACAATACAGTAAATCATTTTTAAAGCTGACAATTAAGGTTAGAGAAAAAATTGTGGCAGATGGGTTAGATGACAAATCGTTTGATGTNACAAANATTGGTGATNATTTAAATGCGGAGCAATTTAATCAGATGTTAAATGAGGATAATACAGTATGTATTGATATGAGAAATCATTATGAAAGTGAAATAGGGTTTTTTAGGAGAGCTATTAAGCCTGANGTTGATACATTTCGAGAATCTCTTGAAGTGATTGATGACCAATTAGAAAAAAATGGTAAAGACAAGAATTACTTAANGTATTGTACTGGAGGNATAAGATGTGAGAAAGCAAGTGCNTATTTGAAATACAAAGGAATACAAAATGTATTNCAACTAGAAGGAGGAATTATAGAATACACCAGACAGGTAAAACAGAATAAACTGGAAAATAATTTTTTAGGCAAAAATTTTGTTTTTGATGAAAGGAAAAGTGAAAGAATATCTGATGAGATTGTCTCTAGTTGTCACCAATGTGGAGCGCCTGCGGACACTCATGTAAATTGNACAAACGAGGCTTGTCACCTATTGTTTATTCAATGTAAAAATTGTCAAGAAAAAATGAACACCTGTTGTTCNGATGATTGCAACAAAACAATTCAACTTTCGTATCAAGAGCAGAAAGAGCTCAGAAAAGGAAAACAGAATAGTAACAAAATTTTTAAAAAGGGAAGAGCCGGTCACATTAAATTGAATCAATACTAATAGGAATGAAAAAGAGACGTTTAATAAAAATATACTGGATACTATTGCTGTCAGGAATAATCTCATTTTTCTCCTTATTTATTTTAACCGGGAATGGCTATTTTGGAGAAATGCCAGAATTNGAACAGTTAGAAAACCCAAATACAAATTTGGCTACTCAAATTATTTCATCAGATGGGGAGATCTTGGGAAAATATTATTTTAATGATAATAGAACTCCTATTACATATAAAGAACTTCCTTCAAACCTAGTTAACGCTCTTATTGCAACTGAAGATGAAAGATTCTATTCTCACCCAGGTATTGATGTGAGATCTACACTAAGGGCAATTGTTTTTTTAAATAAAAGAGGAGGAGCTAGTACAATTTCACAACAGCTTGCAAGGCAATTGTTTGTTGGAGTGAGATCTAGAAGTTTTTCACAAGCAGTATTACAAAAGGCAAAGGAATGGGTTTTAGCTTTGCAGATTGAAAAAAGATATACAAAGAATGAAATTATTGCAATGTATCTTAACATATATGACTTTAACAATAATGCGGATGGTGTTAGGTCTGCATCTAAAATTTATTTAAACAAAACACCTGACAGTCTTCTTATAGAAGATGCAGCAATGTTGGTTGGGATGCTTAAAAATTCATCATTATATAACCCTCTTAGACGACCTGAGTTAGTTTTAGAAAGAAGAAATGTTGTGTTTCAACAAATGTTTAGAAACGAGATGATTTCAACAAATGAATTAGATTCATTAGTTCAGCTTCCATTAAATGTAGATTATTCTCCTGAGTCTCA
>PBYT01000002.1 GCA_002729755.1 Flavobacteriaceae bacterium | reverse complement strand
AGTAAACTTCCAGCTACACTTAATAGTATTAAAAACGAGTCTGGATCATTTTCATCAGAGAGAGAGATTTTATATAAAGTTTTGTTTGATATGAAAAGTGATTTAGCTGATTTAAAACAATTAACTTTAGAGTTAATAAAANATGAAGATTCAAGTGAAGTTAAAGAAAAAAATCAAGGTTTGATTGAAAAAATTTATGGTGATCCTAGCTCTAAAAATAAAGATATTTCACATGAAATAGATTCTGTAAATATTAAAGATCCTGCTTTGAGCATTGAAGCAAATGAAATTGAAAATTCTGAAAAATTTGAATATGCTGAAACCATTGAAGAAGAAGAGACNCTTTCACTTTTAGATAAAGAAATTGAAATGATTAAACAAGCATTAATCAGAACTAAAGGAAGAAGAAAACTAGCATCTAAAGAACTAGGAATTTCTGAAAGAACTCTTTATAGAAAAATTAAACAACATAAATTAGGAGATATAAATGAACTTTAAACAACTCTTTATTGGTTTATACTTAATTGTTACTTCATGCGGAATTTATTCTTTCACTGGATCATCTATTCCTGTTGGAGCAGAAACTTTTCAAGTAAACTATTTTGAAAATAATTCCGGGGGTAAACCAGGATCAACAATTGAACCAGGACTTGATAGAGACTTTACTATTGCACTTCAAGACCTTATAGTTAACCAAACAAGTTTAAGTCTTGTTAATGAAGGTGGAGATTTACTGTATGAGGGGGAAATAACTGAATTCAGCATAACTCCAATGGCAGCAACAGCTGAAATTAAAGCTGCACAGAATAGACTTACAATGAGNGTTAGTTTAAATTATGAGAATAAACTAAATGAAGAAGATAATTTCAAAAAATCTTTTTCTTTTTATTATGATTTTCCTGGTAATCTTCAACTATATGATATTAAGGATGCGGCTTTAGTTGATATTTTTGAAAGAATTACTCAGGATATTTTTAATGAAACACTAGCAAAATGGTGATATATGATATCTGAAAAATTTAACTACATTATTAATAATTTTAACCCAAAAGATAACAATCAGTTGTCTGATTTAAAACACCTCTTTAATAAGTATCCTTATTCTCAGACCATATCTGCCTATTACCTTAAATCGATTAAAAGTCAAGGTGTGAATAACTTTTCTCGTATCCTTAGTAGAGCTGCAATTCTATCATTTGATAGGGCAAATTTGAAAAATTGGATGACTACTGAAATTTTTTTAGATAATAAAAAAGAGATTAACAAAGATTTAGAAGACAAATTTACTTTTCTTGATTGGTTTGATAAAATTTCTAATAATAGTGATAGTAAAATTGATGAAAAATTAAACCTAATTGAAACCTTTATTGATAAGAAATCAAATTTAATAATTAAAGAGAAAGATTCTGAATATAAATTCAAACCCAAAGAACATGATAAAAATGATCCTGAGTTAATTACAGAGACCCTTGCTAAGATATTAACTAATCAAAAAAAATACAAAAAAGCTATCAAAGCTTATAAAATATTAAGTTTGAAATATCCAAAAAAAAGTAGTTTCTTTGCAGACCACATAAAGAAAATTAAACGTTTAGAAAAAAAATAAAATAATGGGAACATTCTGGATATTTATTTCGTTGATACTTTTTGTCTGTTTTCTTTTAATACTCGTTATAATGGTTCAAAATCCTAAAGGAGGAGGTCTTTCTTCAACATTTGGAGGAGGCCAACAACAAATTGGTGGAGTACAAAAGACAACTGACTTTCTTGATAAAAGTACATGGGTATTAGCAATAGTACTTGGTTCATTAATTCTTATTTCTAATGTTTCTCTTATGGATGATGTTAATGATTCAGAGTCTATTTTGATAGATGAATCAACTATTGAAGAAACAATTCCAGAGATTCCAGAGAATACTGGAGAAAACAACTAATTAATTTATTGTGTCAAAATGTCATTAAAATGTTATTGGCATAGTTTATGAAAAATATTTAAAAAAAAGATAGTTATGAGTAAAATAAATATTAAACCATTAGCAGACAGAGTTTTAGTTGAACCCTCAGAGGCTGAGACTAAGACATCTTCTGGGATTATAATTCCAGATACTGCAAAAGAAAAACCTCAAAGAGGAAAAATAGTAGCTGTTGGTCCGGGCACAAAGGAAAACCCTATAACAGTTAAAGTTGGAGATATTGTACTTTATGGAAAATACTCAGGAACTGAGCTACAACATGATGGAGTAGACTACTTGATTATGAAAGAAAGTGATATTCTAGCAATTGTTTAATTAAAAATCTAAAAAAATGGCAAAAAAAATTGAATTTGATATAGAAGCTCGTGAAGGCATAAAGCGAGGAGTAGATGCTTTAGCAAATGCTGTTAAAGTTACTTTAGGCCCTAAAGGTAGAAATGTTATTATTGGGAAATCTTTTGGCGCACCTCAAGTCACTAAAGACGGTGTAACTGTTGCAAAAGAAATTGAGCTAAAAGATAATCTTGAAAATATGGGGGCTCAAATGGTTAAAGAGGTAGCTTCTAAAACTAATGATTTAGCTGGAGATGGAACAACAACTGCAACAATATTAGCGCAATCAATAGTAAATGAAGGATTAAAAAATGTTGCTGCAGGAGCAAACCCAATGGACCTTAAAAGAGGTATTGATAAAGCAGTTACATCTGTAGTTCAAGATCTAGAAAAGCAATCAGTAGAAATTGGGAGTGCATCTGATAAAATCCTACAGGTAGCTAGTATCTCTGCAAACAATGATTCGGCAATAGGGACTCTAATTACTGAAGCTTTTGAAAAAGTAGGAAAAGAAGGTGTTATTACAGTTGAAGAGGCAAAGGGTACTGAAACTTACGTTGATGTAGTTGAAGGAATGCAGTTTGATAGAGGTTATATCTCTCCATATTTTGTGACAGATTCAGAAAAAATGGAAGCTGATCTTGAAACTCCTCAAATACTAATTACTGATAAAAAGATATCAGTTATGAAAGATTTACTGCCTATACTTGAACCCGTTGCTCAATCTGGCAAACCTCTTTTAATTATTGCAGAGGATATAGATGGTGAAGCACTTGCAACATTAGTGGTTAATAAACTTAGAGGTTCTCTTAAAATTGCTGCAGTTAAAGCTCCTGGTTTTGGTGATAGAAGAAAAGCTATGCTTGAAGATATAGCTATACTAACAGGTGGTACTGTAATTTCAGAAGAGAGAGGCTTTAACTTAGAGAGCGCAACACTTGATATGCTTGGAACCGCTGAAAAAGTAACAATAGATAAGGATAATACCACTATTGTTAATGGTTCAGGTAAGTCAAAAGATATAAAAGATAGAGTTAACCAAATAAAAGCTCAAATTGAATCAACAACATCTGATTATGACAAAGAAAAGCTTCAAGAAAGACTTGCAAAACTCTCAGGAGGTGTTGCTGTTCTTTATGTAGGGGCTCCTTCTGAAGTTGAAATGAAAGAAAAAAAGGATCGAGTTGATGATGGTTTACAAGCAACCAGAGCTGCTATAGAAGAAGGAATAGTTGCTGGTGGTGGTGTTGCATTACTAAATTCTGGATCTGAATTTGATAAAATTAAGTCTAGTAATAGTGATGAGGCAACTGGAATCCAAATAATCAATAAAGCAATTGAAGCACCTCTTAGAATAATAGTCGAAAACTCTGGAGAAGAAGGTTCAGTAGTTATGTCGAAAGTCCTTGAAGGTAATAGAAACTTTGGGTATGATGCTAAAGAGGGTAAATTTGTTGATATGCTAAAAAATGGAATCATTGATCCTAAAAAAGTTGTTAGAGTTGCTTTAGAAAATGCTGCTTCAGTAGCTGGAATGATTTTAACAACAGAATGCGCATTAGTTGACATCAAAGAGGAGACTCCTCCTCAAATGCCTCCAATGGGTGGCGGGGGAATGCCAGGAATGATGTAATTAACACTTAAATAAAAAAAACCTGCTAACTTTAGCAGGTTTTTTTTGTAATTTAGAATTTGATTATTTAATGAAGAAAATTACTTCCGCTTTAATTTCTGTTTTTGATAAATCTGGTCTTGATCAGATAGTTAATAAACTTAATGGCTCTGGGATAAAGTTATATTCTACAGGTGGTACTTACGATTATATTAAAAAACTAAATATTGATATTAAAAAAGTNGAGGATTTAACTAGTTATCCTTCAATNTTAAANGGCAGAGTTAAAACACTTCATCCAANAATATTTGGAGGAATATTAAAAACTGATTCTAAATCAGATAAAAATGATGCTGANAAATATGATATCCCAGATATAGATTTGGTNATTGTTGANCTATATCCCTTTTCTGATACTNTAAAAAAAACTGATNAAGTTGATGAAATAATTGAAAAAATTGATATAGGNGGNGTNTCCCTAATTAGGGCAGCAGCAAAAAATTATAAATCTGTACTTTGTATATCATCAAAATCACAATANGAAGATTTAATANACCTNTTGNATAAAGATGCTGGTTCAAGTATAATAACTCGAAAAGAATTTGCAACTAAAGCTTTCNAAAATACNATGAATTATGACTCTGAAATATCTAAATACTTTAATANCNCCAGTTTAATAAAGAAAAAACTCAGATATGGTGAAAACCCTCATCAAGAAGGTGTTTTTATNGGAGATATNAATAAAAATTTAAATCAATTACATGGAAAAGAAATTTCTTTTAATAATCTTTTAGATATTGATTCTGCAATTAACTTAATAAAAGATTTAAGTTTTGAAGAAAATGTTTTTGCAATATTAAAACATAATAATCCATGTGGAGTTGCAATTAGATCAAAGTTAGTTGATGCATANAAAGATTCTCTGTCGAGTGACAATNTATCTGCATTTGGAGGANTTCTNGTAACTAATAGTAAAATAGATTTTGAAACAGCTAATGAAATAAATAANTTNTTTTTTGANATATTAATNGCNCCATCATTTGAANAAAATGCTTTAGATATATTAAAATCTAAAAAAAACAGAATAATACTAAAATTAACTCAATATCCTAATAATGAATCTANTTATAGAAGTTGTTTAGGTGGTGAGTTAAGACAAACNGTTGATAAGATAGTCGATAGTTCAGAAAATTTTAAAATTGTCACTAAAACATCNCCCNATAAATCAATAANAGATGATTTAGTTTTTGCTTCAGTTATTTCAAAGCATACNAAATCAAACTGTATAATATTAGTAAAAGACTATAAATTAATAGGTTCTGGCATGGGNCAGGTATCAAGAATNGACGCATTAAACCANGCAATTGAAAAATCTAAAAAATTNGGATTTNAATCAGACTTAANAAGCTGNGTTATGGCAAGTGATGCTTTTTTCCCNTTTAAAGATTGTGTTGAACTTGCACACGCTAATAATATTAAAAATATAATNCAGCCTGGGGGATCAATTNGAGATAATGANTCAATNNNTTTTTGTNATAAACACAAAATGACAATGATTTTTACNGGAACTAGACATTTTAGNCATTAATTTATAATATTTNACTAAATTTGNAGTCCAATTAATTTNAAACTANACAATGGGATTCTTTACAGAGGANATAGCNATTGACCTNGGNACAGCAAATACTTTAATCATNCATAATGATAAAGTAGTTATTGATAGTCCTTCTATGGTTGCGTTGGATAGATCTACTAAGAAAATTATTGCTATTGGTGAAGAAGCTCTAACAATGCACGGGAAAACACATGAAAATATTAAAACTGTTAGACCTTTAAAAGATGGCGTAATAGCAGATTTTGAAGCNTCTGAACAGATGATTANCNCTCTTATTAAGAGTATCCCAACTCTTAAAAAAAGATGGTTTTCTCCTTCTTTAANAATGGTTATTTGTATCCCNTCAGGAATCACTGAAGTTGAGATGAGAGCTGTAAAAGAATCTGCTGAAAGGGTTAATGGGAAAGATGTNTATCTAATCCATGAACCGNTGGCTGCAGCTATAGGTATAGGTGTTGATATTNTTANACCAAAAGGGAATATGGTTGTTGATATTGGTGGAGGAACAACTGAAATAGCTGTGATTNNTCTTTCTGGTATTGTTTGTGANANATCAATAAAAGTTGCAGGAGATACCCTAACAAATGATATTGTTTACTATATGAGAACTAAACATAATTTATCTATAGGTGAAAGAACTGCAGAAAAAATTAAAATTGATGTTGGGTCCTGTACTGAGAAACTAGATATTCCTCCAGATGATATGCATGTTCAAGGAAGAGATCTATTGTCTGGTAAACCAAAAGAAAAAATAATTTCCTATATAGAGGTAACAAANGCAGTTGACAAGTCAATAATAAGNATTGAAGACNCNATAATGGAAACATTATCTNAAACTCCTCCTGAATTAGCTGCTGATATATATAATACTGGTATTTANCTTGCTGGAGGTGGANCTCTTTTAAGAGGTCTNGATGANAGACTATCAANGAAAACTGACCTTCCTGTATATATTGCTGAAGATCCACTTCAGGCAGTAGTTAGAGGAACTGNGATTTGCTTAAAAAATNTTGANAAGTTTAAATCGGTTCTAATTAAATAAGATTTAATGNNGTCAATAATTAATTCTATTATAAAGTATANGAACTTAATTATTTATCTTTTGTTATTATTTTTCTCATTTAATAATTTATATAATAANAGTNGCTTACATTTTTNAAAGATTGNGANTATCTCAATTAGCATNGCAGGATTTTCAGCAAATATAATTGATGATTTCAAAANNTATTTTNATCTAATNAATGAAAACNAATTACTAAAANAAGAAAATCTAATTCTTAAAAAAAATGAATTAGAAAATTATNGGAACAATACTNTTNCTAAATCTGAATCTCNCTTTCCNTNCACTATATCNGCTAATGTTNTTAGAAATACTANAAATAAAAANAGAAATTTTATTTTAATTGATAANGGGTCTAATNATGGGGTCTCAATAGANAGAGGNGTTATAAACTCTTTAGGAATAATTGGAATTATAAATAATGTCAGTAATGATTATTCAAGTATTATTTCAATTTTAAATTCAGATTTAAAAATTAATGCAATTATAGAAAGATTATCAACAATTGGATCACTTTACTGGGATGGATATAGTCCAAAAAAAATGATTCTTTCTGATATCCCATCTAGTAATCAAATAAAAATAGGAGATACAATTGTTACAGGCGGCATGTCTTTTTACTTTCCTAAAGGAATTCCTATAGGATTAATTTCAAATTATAAAACTAATATTACTGAGGGTTATTTTGAGATTGAAGTTTCATTATTTAATGATTTTTCTTCTTTAAACAATGTTTATATTCTAGATAAACTTGATAACGAACAAATAAATAAATTAATTTCAAATTGAATCAAGAAAATCTAAAATTATTCAGCTCTTTTGTTATCATAATGATATTACAGATTTTTATTTTCAATAATATGAATCTATTTGAGATCATTAATCCAAGTTTTTATCTTTTGATATTTATTTTATATAGGACGACATTTAATAAGACCTCACTTATACTATTAGGTTTTTTAGCTGGTATAATTATAGATTTAACATCTCAAAGCTATGGATGTCATACAATTGCAACCATTACAGTTTGTTATATGAGAGGATTAATAGAAAATTACTGCTTTGGTGTTAATGCTAATATTGGAAAAGTTATGCTATCAAGTGTACCTATATTAAATAGAATAACTTTTTTCCTTATAATAATATTATTACATCAACTTATTTATTACTCTCTTATTTTTTTCAGTTTTAATTTTGTTGATACTATAATCTTATATACATTATTAAACTCAATTATTACTTTTATTGTAATTTGGGCAACCACTAAAATTTTCTACGATATAAAAAGATGATTAGAAAAAACTTACTTATTTGGATAACAATAATTACTTCTATAATCTTTATTTCACGTCTTGCATACCTTCAATTATCATATGATTTTTACAAATCTGCTTCAAGTAATAATGCTATTCAAGAATTATCAGTTTATCCTGAAAGAGGTCTTATCTTTGATAGAAATGGGGAATTAATTGTATCTAATCAACCAATGTATGAGTTAGTGCTAATCCCAGAAAACTTATCTGAATTTGATACCCTTGAGCTAAGTAAAATACTGAGAATTGAAAAAATAAATCTAATAAAAAAAATCTCAGATGCATTTAGTTATTCAAAAAAAGTTCCATCAATTATAAAAGGACAAATTACCCGAGAGGAAAATGCCTTATTACAAGAAACGATATGGAAGTATAATGGATTTTATATAAGGAAAAAGTCAACAAGAGATTATATTCTTCCAATTGCAGGTAATTTAATTGGATATATAGGAGAGGTTAACCCTAATGAGATAGAGAAGGATAAATATTATGAAAAAGGTGAAAATATAGGGAAACAGGGCATCGAGAAATATTATGAAAATAAATTAAGAGGAATCAAAGGAATGCAATTTTTGCAAAAAAATAGATTTAATAAAATTATTGGTCCTTATAATAATTCCTTAAATGATATACCTGCTAAAAAATCAAAAAATTTAACTCTTACTATTGATTCTGAATTACAAAAGTATGCTGAGAAATTAATGGAAAATAAAAGAGGAGGAATAGTTATTATAGAACCTCAAACTGGTGAAGTATTAAGCCTAGTAAGCTCACCGGTATATAACTTAAACATGCTCTTAGGTGCAAATAGAACAAATAATTATAATATTCTATTAAGAGATACGATTAATAAGCCATTATTTGATAGATCGTTACTAGCACAATACTCTCCTGGCTCTCCATTAAAAGTTATAAATGCATTAATAGCTCTTCAAGAAAACGTAATTGATAATAACACTTCATTTACATGCTATGGAGGTCACTATTATGCTAAAAATTCATTTATGCAATGTCATAATCCATATGGAACAGTTAGTAATTTAAAATCTGGGATATATAATTCCTGTAATACCTTTTTTGCTAAAACATATAAGAGAATAATTGAAAAATATGAATCTCCTGCAGAAGGACTTGATTCTTGGTCTAATCATTTAAAAAGTTTTGGACTAGGAAATTATCTTGGTTATGATTTACCTATAGGNAATACTGGATTTATTCCAGGATCCGATTNCTATAATAGTTTATATGGAGAAAATAGATGGGGAGCTTCAACAATAATTTCTAATTCAATTGGTCAAGGAGAAGTTCTTACAACTCCAATTCAAATGGCTAATNTTGTTTCAGCAATTGCTAATAGAGGCTTTTATATAAAGCCTCATTTTGTCAAGAAAATTGNTAATGAACAAGCAAAATCTTTTGAAAAAAATTCTACATCAATTGATCAAGAAAACTTTGATATCGTTATACAGGGGATGTTTGATGTTGTTGAAANAGGAACTGCTAGAATTGCAAAAGTTAATAATATAAAAATTGCTGGAAAAACTGGTACAATTGAAAATTTTACNATAATAAATAATNAAAGAAAGCAACTTACTGATCATTCAACATTTATTGCTTTTGCTCCTATTGATAATCCTCAAATTGCTATTTCTGTATTTATTGAAAATGGTTACTGGGGGAGTAGATGGGCAGCTCCAATAGCAAGTTTAATTATTGAGAAATATATTNATGGAGAAGTTAAAAGAAAGTGGTTGGAGCAAAGAATGTTAAGCGGAAGTTTATTAGAAGAGTATGAAAAACCCTACAAATTTGATTTATTTGAAATAAATGAATAATATTTTTTCTTTAAAATATGATTTAATTTCTTTGTCCATTTACTTTATGATTGTTGTCTTTGGATTAATTAATATTTATTCATCTATTTATANCGAAAATTTAATTTCCTTTTGGGATTTATCATACCCTATCGGTAAACAAGTTGCTTTCTTTTCAATTTCTCTTGTATTATTATTTGTGATTTTATCTACAAGAGNTAAATTTTTNCATGACAATTCATTCCTTTTCTACANTATTTCTATATTACTTCTTATCGGGNTANTCTTTTTTGGTATAAAGGCTGGAGGAGCAAAATCCTGGTATAGCTTAGGGTTTATTAATTTCCAACCTTCAGAATTTGTTAAAATAACAACAAGTCTTTTTTTAGCAAAGTATCTTAGTNTTATTCAAACAGATATCTCNAGAAATAGAGATCTATTTTTTATTTCTTTANTAATTTTTGNTCCAATATTNTTAATATCATTTCAACCTGATCCTGGATCTGCAATAATTTTTTTAGCATTTATATTTCCTATATTTAGAGAAGGTCTAAATATTAATTTTCTTTANCACTTATNTATAATAATTGTTGTTTTCTTTTTAACATTAACCATAGGGATATATATAACNATTTTTCTAGTTTCAATTATATATACTTTATTTATCTTCTATCAATCTAAAAAAAAGAGAAAAATTAAGTTTNNAAAATTCATATTCACTATAATTTTATATTTTTCTATAATCCTATCTACCAATTATGTTTTTGAAAATGTTCTTGAAGAAAGACATAGGGATAGAATAAACATAATTATAGGAAAGGATTTAGACAAAAAAGGTGTTGGATACAATATTAATCAGTCTAAAATAGCAATTGGATCTGGAGGATTTTCAGGAATTGGATTTTTAAAAGGAACTCAAACAAAAGGTGATTTTGTTCCAAGACAACACACTGATTATATTTTTAGTACAGTTGGGGAAGAATGGGGATTTATAGGAGCTGGCTTTTTAATATTTCTATTTAGTTGTTTGATAATTAGAATAATTAGGCGAGCAGAGAAGCAACAAATCTATCATAAGAGAATATTTTGCAATTGTTTTGCGAGTCTATTATTCATTCATTTTTTTATAAATATTGGGATGTCTTTGGGAATTCTTCCCACTATAGGCATACCACTTCCATTTGTTAGTTATGGAGGTTCAAGTCTTTTGTCTTTTAGTATAATGTTCTTTATATACCTAAATTATGATTCAAGCAGACTAAAGGAAAGTTAATTGTTATTTCTTAGAGATAATCTGTTTAAATAAAATGAGGATAAATCACCTAGTATGTTGATTGCTTCATCGACATATAAGTCTTTTTGTAAATCTTCTACCCACCTATTCCTTCTTTCTATTATTTCATCTGGTATTTCTTCATTTAATACATTATCTCTCAACCATTCAAATCTATAATTAGATTTAAAATCATCAATTTTTTTAAATTTTTCTGATTCCTTTTTAGTGTTATCTAAATCCATTTTATAAATATTGTAATTTAATGATACTGTATTATCTTCTTGTCGTTCTTTTACCCATCTAGCTTGCTCATCAATAATATTAAAAAATTCATTCTTAGAAATTCTATTCTTGCTATTTTCAAGAGTCTTATCATAATATATCTGTCTAGCTAGTGGAGCATACTGTGCAGAATTAATTTGATCCCAAGATAAAGGATTATCAAGGTCTCTCTCTCCAATATCTATATAAGAATATCTATTAGGAAAAACGACATCGCTTTTAACTCCCTCTAATTGTGTAGAACCACCACTAATTCTATAGAATTTATCTGTGGTTAACTTTATATAGCCTAATTCACCATGTGTATTTCCAGATATAAATTGATTTAGAGAAAGAAGGTTTTGCACTGTACCTTTACCATAGGTTTGTTTACTTCCGATGATTATTGCCCTATTATAATCTTGAAGTGCGGCAGCTAAAATTTCCGAAGCTGAAGCTGAGAATTCATTTACGAGAATAATAAGAGGGCCATCCCATATAATTGATGAGTCTTGATCTTTTAAGACCTCTTTCCTTCCTCCAATACTTTTAACTTGCACTACTGGTCCTTGATCTATAAAAAAGCCCGTAATGTCAACAGCTGTTTTTAAAGAACCTCCTCCATTACCTCTCAAATCCATTATTATTCCACTTACATTCTCGTTTTTTAGTTTAATTATTTCTTTTTTTATATCACTAGCAGCATTCCTCTGATCATAGTCCTCAAAATCAACATAAAAACTTGGTAAAGTTATAAATCCATATTTTTTTGAATCTTGAAAAATTAGAGATGACTTTGCATATGTCTCCTCCAATTCAACAATATCTCTAGTTATTTCAACTTGTTCAATCCCTCCATCAACTCTTTTTACCATAAGATAAACTTTTGTTCCTTTTTCTCCTTTTATTAAGTCTACAGCATCAGTCAGCTTCATAATAGAAATATCTACTGGTTCTTCATCCGGAGTTTGAGAAACTCCTAGAATTAAATCTCCTACATTCAAAAGTTTATCTCTCCAAACCGGTCCTCCAATAATAATTTCAGCAATTTCTACTTGTTGATTCTTTTTTAATAATCTAGCTCCTATTCCTTGAAATCTTCCAGAGATATTTTGATCAAACACATCTTTAGCTTGAGGTGCTAAGTAAACTGTATGAGGGTCAAACTGATTTACTATTGAATTTAAATATATCGAAAACCAATCTTTTCTTTCAAGATCATCATTAAAAGCAAAAAAGTCTTTTAAATTATTTAGTATAGATTCTCTTGACTCACTTTCTAAGTCAGTATCAGACTTTAATTCTTTTTCACTATCATCTGAAGGTTCCTTTTCATCTTGAATTATTTTCTTTGTAACAAATCCATCAAGAGTTGATAGTTTTAATCTTTTCCTCCAAATAGAGATGTGATCAGAAACACCTTCTGCATAATCTAATTCTTCAAAATCTGTATTTAAGGTTTCATCAATATTAAAATCAAATGGGGTTTTTAAAATCTCCTTATAAAAAGATTCGACATCGTTTACTCTAGAAATCAAAGTTTCATAAGTTAAATTAAAAAAATCTGTACTTGAAGATTTTATCTGATCATCAATTAGAAATTGGTATTGATCAAACTTTTCAATATCTGATTTTAATAAGAATCTTTTTTGTGGATCAATTGCCTTAATATAATCATCATATACACTTTTTGAGAAATCATCATCAATTATTTTAGGATCATAGTGTAGCCTGTCTAAAACAACAGAAATTAATTCAACTAAAAGTTTGTCTTTATTTGGGTCATCAAATTTATTAACAGATAATTGAAAAAATATTACTATTGATATAATCCCAGATGCAAGTATTCCTAATAATCTCATAAATATTATAATCCACAAAATTAAATAAAAAAGCTCATTATTTATCAAGTATATTACTAAACTTTAGTTAACAATTTTTACTAGGAATGCTTTTTATATCTTTACCAAATTATTTCTCATTACTAATACTATGGAAAAACCTCTAATTTTAGTTACAAATGATGATGGTATTAATGCTCCAGGAATCAGATGCCTTATTGATATCATGTCTGAAATTGGTGAAGTTATAGTAGTTGCCCCTGATAGCCCTCAATCTGGAACGGGTCATGCAATAACAATAAACTCAACACTTCATTGTTCTAAGGTTACCCCTAAAACATCAGATCGCTTAGAATATAGCTGTTCAGGGACACCTGCAGATTGTGTTAAACTTGCAGTAAATGAATTAATGCCTAGAAAACCTGACTTATGTGTATCTGGAATAAACCATGGATCTAACTCTTCAATTAATGTAATATATTCAGGAACAATGAGTGCTGCTATTGAAGCTGGAATAGAGGGTATTCCTGCTATTGGATTTTCAATTCTAGATTATAGATGGAATGCTAATTTTTTAAATAGCAGAAAATTTATAAAAAAAATTACTTTGAATGCTTTAAAAAATAAGATGCCAAAAGGTGTAGTGCTAAATGTTAATATTCCTGCAATTAAAGAATCTGAAATAAAAGGAATAAAAATTTGCAGACAGGCAAAAGCATATTGGGTTGAAGAATTTGATAAAAGAAAAAACCCTCTAGGGCAAGAATATTATTGGTTAACTGGAAAATTTGTCGATAAAGATAAAGGAGAAGACACAGATGAATGGGCTTTGAATAATGGCTTCATATCTATAGTTCCGGTTGAATTTGATTTAACTGCTCATTTTGCCATTAAAGATCTAAATGAATGGGATTTTAAATGAAGTATTATCTAATAGCTGGAGAAGCATCTGGCGATATATATGGATCTCAACTTATAGAAGAAATTCAAATTCTAGATCCTAATTCTGAAATAAGATTTTGGGGTGGAGATCTTATGAAATCTAAATCTGATAATCTTGTTAAGCACTACAAAGAAACTTCAATAATGGGATTCTTTGAAGTACTGAAAAATATTTTTAAAATCTTAAACAATATAAATTTTTGCAAAAAAGATATTCTCCAATTTAAGCCTGATAGAATAATATATATCGATTATCCTGGATTTAATTTAAGAATTTGTAAGTGGGCTAAAGAAAATGGATTTATAAATCATTACTTTATTAGTCCACAAATTTGGGCATGGAAGGAAAACAGAATTAATGCAATAAAAAGAGATATTGACTATATGCATGTTATTCTTCCATTTGAAAAAAATTATTATAAAATTAAACATGAATTTGAAGTANATTATTCAGGGCATCCNCTTGTTAANTATATTAATAAATTTAAATCTGATGATAATTTTTTTTATAAAAACAATTTAGATATAAATCAACCTATAATTGCTTTACTTCCAGGAAGCCGATTACAAGAAATTAAGAAAGTACTCCCAGTTTTTTTATCTATTACTAACATGTTTAAATCATATCAATTTGTTATTGGTGGAGTAGAGAGTATTGATAAAGAAAAGTATAATAAATTAACAAAACATAAGAATGTCAAAGTTGTCTTCAATCAAACATATAATTTACTTGCAAATGCAAAAGCTGCTATAGTTACAAGTGGAACAGCATCTTTAGAGGCTGCTATTTTTAAAATTCCTCAAGTTGTTTGTTATAAAACTAGCTTTATTACTTATTTAATTGGTAAAATGCTAGTAAATATCAAGTATATTTCTTTGGTAAATCTTATTCTTAATGACAGAATAGTTAATGAATTAGTACAGGGCGAACTAAATTCAAATAATTTGAAAAATAGTATCAATAAAATCTTGAAAAAAGATAATAGATTAGAAATGATTAATGCTTATAATAATTTAATAAATATGCTTTATGCAGAAAATCCATCTAGAAAAACTGCAGAACTTATTGTGAGGTAAATTATTATTCAATTCCATGCATCATTTTAACAATTTTCCTACTCGAAAGAATCATTAAAACTCCTACAATTGAAGGAAGTATTGTAAAAATTANAAAGAATGAGGCCATTCCATATTCATCAACAATAGGATCTATATAACTACCTGTTATTCCAGCACTATAGTTTGCAATAAAGTTTGCAACAAACCAAACTCCAAACATTAAACCAACTAAATTTTTAGGAGCAAGTTTACTAACATAAGAAAGCCCTACTGGTGAAATACATAATTCCCCAAGTGTATGAAACAAATAAGCTAATATTAGAAAAATCATGCTCTGTGAAGCTGATACAGCACCAAGAGGTATATTAATAGAACCATACGAAAGTATTGCGAAACCTGTCGCAAGGAGAAATAACCCTATTCCAAATTTGACAGGTCCTGAAGGATTAAATTTGGATTGCCAAATTTTTGATAAAACGGGCGCAAACACAATTATAAAAAATGAGTTTAATATAGCAAACCATGAGGCGGGAACTTCAGTTTCAGGGCTATTAAACTCTCTATTTAACATCCAAATAACAATCAACCATATAATTGCAAAACTAGCCCCTAAAAACAAATTTGAAATCATATACTTTTCAAAAGTATTTNTAAATAACATGAATAAAATAATACTAAGTATTATCATTGGGACNACAACTAAAAGTGTATTAATAATTTTAAATATAAGTGCACCTGTTCCCATTAAATCTCTATTTGTATAATCATTAGCAAAAATTGTCATACTTCCTCCAGACTGTTCAAATCCCCACCAGAANAAGATTGTAACAAAAGAAAAGATCCCTATAACTAAAAGCCTATCACGAATAACTCTTTTTGAAACAGGAGCTATGTGAATCTCCTTATTTTCTTCAATATTTTCTTCATCAGTTAAAGTGTTTTTAGATAGACCTATATTACCAAATATATTTTGTCCATAATGAAATTGAAGCATTCCAAAAAACATAAATACTCCTGCAAGTCCAAAACCATAATGCCAATTTACTGTCTCTCCTATATAGCCACATAGTAAAATTCCTAAAAATGCTCCAGCGTTTATACCCATATAAAAAATTGTATAAGCAGCATCTTTAATTTTTCCATCATCTTTATATAACTGCCCCACAATTGATGATATGTTTGGCTTAAAAAACCCATTTCCAATAATTAAGAAACTAAGTCCNACATATAAATAAAAGTCATAAANNACCTCTAGAAACATTGAAGCATGTCCTAATGTCATTAAAAAAGCTCCAATAATTACTGCTTTNCGATAACCTAAGTATTTATCTGCTATAATACCTCCAAAAATTGGGGTTATATAAACTAGTCCTGTGTACCAGGCATAAAGCTTAAGAGCATCCGCTCTTTCCCAACCCCATCCCTGATCAGCCATAGAAGATACTAGAAATAAAACAAGAATAGCCCTCATCCCATAATAAGAAAAACGTTCCCACATCTCAGTGAAAAACAAAGTAAAAAGTCCAGAAGGGTGACCTAGAATAGTTCTTTGATTTATTTCGTCTCCGTTAAAAAGATGATTCATATGTACGATTGACTAATAAAAGATAAATTAAATTGAGGGTCATTTACCTTATATTTACATAAAGAAAAGAAAATTATGTCAAAAAAAATAATTGGTTTTTCAAAACTTTCAANANAAGANAAAATTGAATGGATTTGTTCTAATTATTTGGGCAATTCNAAAGAGGATTTAGAAATNTTAGATAANTATTTAAATAATGACATTAACATTCAGTCAATACATGATACTTTTTCTGAAAATACNCTATCAAATTTTTATTTCCCATTTTCAGTTGCACCTAATTTTCTAATTAATAATAAAAATTATTGTTTACCAATGGTAATAGAAGAGAGCTCAGTTATTGCNGCTGCATCTAATTCTGCAAAATTCTGGTATGATAAAGGAGGATTTAGAGCTAAAGTGATTAGCTCAGAAAAAATTGGCCAAATTCACTTTTTATTTAATGGAGAATTTCAAAAGATAAAAAAATTTATTGATGATAGTAAATCTAAACTAATTGATGCAACTTCTGAAATTTCATCAAAAATGATAAAGCGTGGAGGTGGAATTAACTCTATTAATCTTATTGATATGTCAAGGAAATACAATAATTATTATCAGCTTTCTATTTCATTTAACACTGTTGATTCTATGGGTGCAAATTTTATAAACTCATGCCTAGAAATTATTACAAAAAAAATGTGTGAAGAAATAAAAATTCCTGAGTACTTAACAGAAAAAGAAAAAGATATAAATATTATAATGTCTATTCTGTCTAACTCTACACCTAATTGTATTGTAAAAGCAAACGCAGAGTGTCAAATTGATGAAATTGGAGAAATTAATGGGTTAAATAGTGAAGAGTTTGCAGAAAAATTCTTTCATGCAGTCGAGATTTCTAAAATAGATTTAGGAAGAGCTGTAACAAATAATAAGGGGATAATGAATGGTGTTGATTCAATCTTAATTTCTACTGGTAATGACTTTAGAGCAGTTGAAGCTTCAGTCCACTCCTTTGCTTGCAAAGATGGAGAATATAAAGGGTTGACTGAATGCTCTATTGATAATAATATCTTTTCTATTAAGCTTACACTGCCTATATCTATAGGTACAGTTGGAGGAATAACTGATCTACATCCAATGGTTAAATTATCTCATAAGTTACTTGGCAAACCGAACTCATCGAGTTTGATGGAAATAATAGCATCAGCTGGGCTAGCTCAAAATTTTGCTGCAATTAAATCATTGATAACTGCAGGTATACAAAAAGGTCATATGAAAATGCATTTGATTAATTTATTGAAAAAAAATAATGCAACTGAAAATCAAATTGAAAATGCTAAAGTTTTCTTTAAAGAAAAGAAAATTACAAGTAAAGCTGTTCAAGATTTTTTAAACTTAAATTAGTTTTATGAACTTATATAGCTATGGTAAATTACTGATTACAGGAGAATATTTAGTTCTAGATGGAGCTGAAGCATTTGCTTTACCATTAAGTTGTGGTCAATCATTAAATTATAAAGAGATTGATAATAATCTTATTAAATGGACTAGTTATGATATGAAGAATCATGTTTGGTTCAATACAATAGTAGATAAGGATAAACTGGAAATAATTGAATCTTCAGACTATAGTGTATCAAAAAGACTTAATGAAATACTTAAGTCAATTAGAAATCATAATTCTAATTTTTTAAATAACAATGGTTGTGAAATTAAAACAAAATTAAATTTTGATAAGGAGTGGGGATTAGGAAGTTCGTCAACCCTTATATCAAATTTATCAAGCTTAGCAAATGTTGATCCATATATAATTTTAAATGAAACATTTGGAGGAAGTGGTTATGATATAGCTTGTTCTAGAGTTAATTATCCACTTATATACAGTCTTAAAAAGGGGAAAAGATCAATTCAAAAAACTAAATTTAATCCCCCGTTTATAGATAATCTTTTTTTTATTTATTTAAATAAAAAACAGGATTCACGTGTAGAAATTTTAAACTATAGTAAACTCAAAGTATCAAATTCTGATATTGAAAAAGTTTCTTCTATTTCGAAAGAAATATCAATAACTAATAATCAAAAACAGTTTAATTCTTTATTAGATTCGCATGAAAAAATTTTATCTTCTATATTAAAAAGAAAGACTGTAAAAAGTGAGTTGTTTTCAGATTTTGAAGGTTCAATTAAAAGTCTTGGTGCATGGGGTGGAGACTTTATCTTAAGTTCAAGTGAGTTTAATCCCTCTAAGTATTTTATTGATAAAGGTTTTAATAAGGTCTTTACATTTAAAGAAATGGTTAATAATAAAAACTTCGATTATCTTTAATGTCAGCACTTGATTCAAGCACCTCCGGTATAAGAGAGGAAATTCTTTCAATCTCTCTATCACTGAGTGATCTTGAAATAGCACTATTCAAATTTAAATCCTCTGCTATTTCTTTTGATATAGAGTGAATAATATAAATTCCTTCTTTCCCTAATAATAAATTTGAAACTTCTCCAGGTTCTAAGGCAAAAGATGCTCCAATAATATAAGGCTCAGCTCCTGCTCCAACAAGTACAGGATCATATTGAGTAACAGCTGAAGCCCTTTGAATATCCATATTATAATCTTCTGCTATTGATTCAATAGTTGGGGTTTTATACTTTTTCTTTATATAATCAAATTTTATTTTCTTTAAAATTTCATTTTTTACATTATCTGAAACATCACCTACCCCTGGAAGTCTTTCTTTGTTTATTTCTTTAATTCTACCAATCAAATATCCTTCAGTTAAAGTAAATCTTTTTATTTCATCTACTTTCGTTGACTCATCATAAATCCATTTAATTACTGATCTAGAATCACTTATATCAGGAATTCCAGAGTCATAAGGGTTTAAAGTTTCATAATTCTCAACACTATAATTATTTTGATCTAATGATAAATTGGTTTTTGCATCAAATTCAATCCGTGAGGCAAGTCTATAATTTTGATTTGAAGATTCATTAGATGGGACTATTTGTTGATGAATATTGGCTAATAAAACTTTATTAACACCTCCTTCTCTTTTCTTATCAATCATTTTTGATAATACATAATAATTTCCATCCTTATATGGACCAAAAGTTTTCCCTTTTCTTAATCCATATAATATATCTCGAAAATCTCCAGAAAGTTGATCTCTAGTCTTGTATATTGAGTCATATGGTTTTTCTGAATAAGTTTCAACAAACTCAACTATATTTTTTGCATCTTTAAACCCTTCAATACTATCAACTAATTTAGTTACATCATTATATTGAATTATTCCATCCCTTATTGATTCAAGATTAGTTCTAATATTATTCTCATCAAGAGGAGAAGCAACATCAGGAACAAATACATACTCTATAATTCTTGATGGATCAATAATATAGTTGTTTTTATTTTTTTTAATAAAATTTGATATCTGTGAGTTAGTAATTTTGAATATTGAATCCGGAATTTCATTAAAAGGAATTTTTATATAATCTATTGTTACTTTATCATTCTCTAAATGATACTCTAAATTTGATTCTACGTCAGTATATGTTATACTT
>PBYT01000001.1 GCA_002729755.1 Flavobacteriaceae bacterium | reverse complement strand
ACATTACTTTAACATCATTGTATTCAATTTGTCCTCGAATAACTTTTGAAATAGTTGATTTTAATGCGTTAATAATTGGAAGTTTTAATTGAGTCTTAGAATAAACTATACTAATTTCTCTTGCTGGAGTTGGATCATTGAATTTTATCAGGTTTTTTTTGTTTATATCTGGTAGAAGTCTAGAGTGTAAGTATGGTAAAATAGTCATCCATGGACCATTATTTGATAAATTAATTAAAGTCTCGAAGTTTCCGCTCTTTAATTCAAATTGTTTATTTAAATCATTAATTGAGCATAAGTTTAATATTTGGTCCCTAAAACAATGACCATCTTCAAGAATAAGTAAGTCAGCATCTTCAAGATCATGGATATCTAGAGAATCTTTTCCTGACAATCCATGATGTTTAGGTACATAAGCAATAAAAGGTTCATAGTATAATGGGCTTTCTATTATATTTTCATCTTCTAGAGGAGTTGCAGTAATTGCACAGTCTATTTCCCCTTTATTAATTTTTTCAAATATGCTATTAGTTGTATATTCTTCAATCTTAAGATCTACATTTTTGTTTTTCTTAATGAAGCTAGTTAAGAATAAGGGAAGTAATGTAGGGCTAACAGTTGGAATTATTCCTACTTTAAGAGTTCCACCAATAATTCCTTTCTCTTCTGATACTATATCATTCATTCTTGAAGATTCTTCAACTATTTTTCTAGCTTGAATTAGAATTTTTTCTCCTACCTCAGTTATTTGAAGTGGTTTTGTTGACCTATTAAAAATTGTAACACCAAGTTCTTCTTCAAGTTTCTGAACCTGCATGCTAAGTGTAGGTTGTGTTACAAAACATTTTTGAGAAGCTATGGTAAAATTGCCATGCTTTGCAACTGAAAGTGTGTATTTTAATTGGGTAATAGTCATTATAACATTTATTTATTGTAAATCAAATCTACATAATAAAGTTTTATTAAAATAATAAATACTTGTTAAAATAAATTAAATATCTAGTGAGTATATTAGACGTATAATTATTTGTTTTGAAGAAGAATATTTTTGGCCAATATCTAATAATTAAAAAACTATTAATTGCATTAATTGGAGCTTTAACTTACAAAACATTTAGTACTAAAAGATTTAATATTCAAGGGACTTCAATATTGAATGAAATATCGAATAACAATGTTTTATTTATTTCTAACCATCATACATATTTTTATGATGTTATTGCAATGCTTCACGTTTTTAATGCATCATTCAATGGTAGAGAAGATTCTGTTAGAAATCTTTCCTATTTATTAAAACCAAAATCTAATATATATTTTATTGCGGCTTTAGAAACTATGAAGGCATCATTGATTACAAAGATTTTAAGTTACACTGGCTCAATATTAATTAAAAGAACTTGGAAAGAATCTGGAAAAGAAATTAATAGAAAGATAAGAGTTGAAGACTTTGATAATATAAAAAAAGCTCTAAATGATGGATGGGTAATAACTTTTCCAAGAGGTACAACTGACAATTCTAAACCTGTTAGACCTGGAACAGCTCATATAATTAAATCAACTAACCCAATTGTTATTCCTATAACTATTAATGGATTTGATGAGGTGTTTGAAAAAAATAGTCTTAAAATAAAAAATAGGAATAAGTCTTTCTCACTTAAATTTGGGAATCCTTTAAAGTTTGATTATAATGAATCAATAGAATCAATTACAAGTCAGATAGAAAAAATTATTAATTAGACTCTACATTATCTATAATATCAGATGAAATTTCCATACAGCCTATTCTGATTCCAGCTGCACCAGATGGCTGAGAGATGTAATCATCAGAGCCGTTATGAATTACTATAGACCTGCCTATTAGATCTTTGTCTCTATCCGAACAATTAATACACCATAGATCTGTATTAAATTTAACCATTCCATGACCTATGCTATCAACAGAAAAATTACCTATATCTCCAAGATGAAATCCTTCTTCATTTCCCCACTTTCCATGTGGTTGAGATGTTGGATTCCAATGTCCACCTGAACTAAGACCATCAATAGAACTGCAATCTGCAAATTCATGAATATGTATAGAACTTTCTCCAGGTTTTAATCCAAATAGATGTGCTTCAATAGTAACTGAAGACTTACCACTAATATTTTCTGATGTTACAGAAATATTTCCTGAAATATTAGAATCGTTTAAAGCCGTTACAGACTTTTTTATTTTAATTATAGAGTCATTTTTGTTTTGACAACTAATTGTTATTAATAAGAAAGATATAATACAATATTTTATTAGGAGTATTTTCACAATTGCAAATTTAATAATATACTGAGATAACAAATATCATTTAATTTTTGAAATAAAATTGCTTATTTTGTGTAATATATTAATTGGTTAGTATTTTGAGAAAAACATTTATAAAAATATACATTTTATTCTGGTTTATTACTGGCTGTAAAGTTTCACATAGACCATATGAATTTGATAATAACCCTGAAATTATTGCCCCTGATTACGCAAATGAAGAAAGCTGGGCTGTTCTTCCAACTAACTATCCAGATTTTTTAAAAAACCTACAAATAAATAAAGAACTCAAGAATGCAGACATATTCTATATTTATCCAACATTATTAACTTCAAAAAATAATAAGTATTGGTATTCTGATATATGGGATGCTGACATTAGAAATGATGTTTATGAAAGACCGGTTAAATATCAAGCATCAGCATGGTTGGAAGCTGGAAATCTATATATCCCTTTTTATAGACAAGCTCATATTAGAGTTTTTAATAAGAGGTATAAAGAAGAGGGAAAAAAAGCATTAAAGTTGGCTTATTCAGACGTTAAGAGAGCATTTCAATTTTATCTAGAAAATTATAACAAAGACAAGCCATTCATTATAGCATCTCATAGTCAAGGAACACTTCATGCAAGAGAGCTCATTAAAGAATTTATTGATGGTAAACCCCTACAAGAGAAGTTTATTTCAGCTTACTTAATTGGAATAAAAGTAAATGAGGAAGATTTTAAAAACATTAAGTTACTTAGGTCACCTACTGATATTGGAGGCTTTGTTTCATGGAACACATACAAATACAATAAGATGCCTAGAAAAGATAATTATGAGAAATGGTTTAAAGGAGGTGTGGCAACTAATCCAATAACTTGGGACGATCAAAAGTATGCAGATAAAAATCAACATAAAGGGTTGCTCTATAAAAACCTAACTATTTATCCTGAGAATGTTAAAATAAAGGTTGGAGATGGAATAGTCTGGTCAACTTTACCTGATATTCCAGGAAAACTTTTCCTTTCGTTTATAAGGAGTTATCACTTCGCAGATATTACTTTATTTTGGAAAGATATTAGTGTAAATGCAAAACAAAGAGTTAATAAATGGTTTGAAAAGAATTGAGAATAATTTAATTTTGATTAAATTGAAAAATAATAAAATTTAAATTATGGCATCAACTAACAAATCAAGAAGAAAATTTATTAAGAATAGCGCTATTGCTTCATCAATCTTTATTGTTCCTAGAAATGTATTAGGAGGGGTTGGGTACACGCCTCCAAGTGATAAATTAAATCTAGCAGGAATTGGTCTTCATGGAAAGGGACAGTCTGATATTGCTAACGCATGTGTAAATGGAAGGGAAAATGTCTTAGCTCTTTGTGATGTTCATCCATCAGCTAATGGAGTAATGGTATCGAAGGAGAGATTCCCAAAAGCCAAATTTTATATTGATTTTAGAAAAATGCTTGACAAAGAAAAAGATATTGATGCTATAACTATTTCAACTCCAGATCATACTCATGCAGTTATTGCTAAAGAGTGTATGGAAAGAGGCATTCATGTTTATGTTCAAAAACCTTTAACTCATAATGTTAAAGAAGCAAGGTTATTAACAAATCTTGCAAGAAAACATAAAGTGGTCACTCAAATGGGTAATCAAGGTGCATCTAATCCTGAACAAGCAATAATTCAAAATTGGATTAAAGATGACAAAATCGGAAAGATTAAAACAGTTTATACCTGGACTAATAGACCTGTATGGCCTCAAGGAATTCCTCTTCATAAACCAGATAAATCTAAAAAACCTAAAGATATGAATTGGGATCTATGGGTTGGACCAGCTAAAAATATTGAATATACTCCATTCCTTCATCCTTTTGACTGGAGAGGATTTTGGGATTATGGAACTGGTGCATTAGGTGATATGGGTTGCCATCTTATGGATGTTCCTGTAAAAGCGCTTGGTCTTTTTGAACCTTATAGTATTGAAGCTAGTGTTCCAAGAACTCCCTATATTAAATCTTATACTCCATCTTCAATTTATGATGAAGCATGTCCTGCAAGTTCATATGTTACTTATAAATTTAAACCCTCAAAAATTAATGATACAGAGGTTGAATTAATATGGATGGACGGAGGACTTAGACCATCTCACCCAGATGGAATTCCTGAAAATAAAGATATTGGAGATAATGGAATTTTAATGATTGGTGAGAAAGGAGTAATTACTGCCAGCGAATATGGGAATCGTGCTAGGCTATATATAGATGGTAAAGAAGTTACAAAAGGTAAAATAAAAGATATTCAAGGTGCAGAATTTGGTCATCAAAGTTCATGGATAGATGCAATAAAAGCAGGATTTAATAGTAAAGAACAGAAATCTTTAGCATCATCATTTGATTTTGCAGGTCCTTTATCGGAGATAGTTCTCTTAGGGAATGTTGCAATTAGAAGTGCCTTATTAAGAAGATCGCCAAGGAGTAATGTCTTTATTGGTAAGAAACAACTTCTTTATGATAATAAAGAAATGAAGATTACAAACTTCGATAATGCTAACCAGTTCTTAACTAGGAAATATAGAGAGGGTTGGGAAATTTAAAAGAATAAGATTGAATTAATCTATTTTGAATTGAACTCTTCTATTTTTAGCTCTTTCGCTAGGAGGAATATTAGGATATTTTTGTTGGTCTTCACCAAATCCATTAACTTCTAATCTAGTAGAATCAATCCCATTATTTTCAATCATTAGTTTAACTGAGTTCGCTCTTTTGTCAGATAAAAGCTTATTATAGAAAGATTCACCTTCAAAAGATGCGTGACCATTAATTGAAATTTTTATATGCTTGTATTGATTAAGCTGGTTTACTAAATTGTCTACTTTTTCAGTTTCGGTAGACTTAGTCTCAGAACTATCAAAATCAAAATAAATTTCAGTACTATTTATAAAGTTCTCGAGAGAAATAGGTATTTGAGGGCATCCAGAGAAAAGAGAATCGCCTTTTTCATTTGGGCATAAATCTTCTATATTAGGAACTCCATCACCATCAATATCATCTAATTTACAGCCATTATTGCTTTTTGGCCCTTTCTCATTTGGACAATTATCAACATCATCTGTTATCCCATCACCATCACTATCAGGACAAGGACTATTATTAACACCTGGCTTTTTAGGGCATGGATCAATTCTATCTTCAAAGCCATCACCATCACTATCAGGACAACCACTTTTTGAATCCATTCCAGGAGCCGTTGGACATTGATCCTTTTCATCTGGTATTCCATCACCATCACTATCAGGACAACCATTTAATTCTGCTAAACCAGGAACGTCAGGGCAATGATCTTTTTTGTCTGGAACACCATCACCATCAGAATCACCTTTTCCAAAATTAAATTTAACTCCAACAACATGTTGAAGATGGTTATATGCATTATTCTCACCAATAGACTTATATGAAACACCTGCATTTAAAGCTATATTTTTAGATAATTGAAAATTAAGTCCACCTCCAAAGCTAGTATTTGAAAAGTTTCCATCATCACCAAACTTAGAAACTCCATAACCAGCAAAAAGGTAAGGATCGATATCAACTCCAAGTAATTCTGTTTGATTGGAGATATCATATCTAATAATACCATCTAATGAATAATAATATAAATCCTTGTTAGATACTTCCACATTGTTTTCACTGAAATTTAAACCAAGAGAAAAGTTTCCAAAAATATATCTTGAAAGGCTAAGAGTAGGCAAGGATAATTTTGATCTATCTTCATCTTTAACGGTAACAGAGTTAACACTAACATCAAATGACCATGGGTTTTCAGGCGTTTGACTATAGGTCATACTGAAAACACTAAGACAAAATATTAAAACTAATGTTAATCGCATTGAAGTATTTTGTTCTCAATTTACAAAATAAATAATTATTACCTATGTTTGATTAATTATATTCAGTATAAAAAAAAACAAAATAATGGACAAAAAAATTTCGATTTTAGTTATTGGATGTGGAAATATGGGAGCATCTCATGCAATATCTTATGAAAATCATGATGGATTTGAAATATGTGGTCTTGTTTCAAGAGGTGATAGTAAGGTCGATCTTAACAATAAACTAAAATCAGATTATAAGTTATTTCAAGACTATAAAGAGGCTATAGATCTAACAAAACCAGATGCTGTTTGTATTTCAACTTACCCAGATACACATGAAGAGATAAGTCTATATGCTTTAGAAAATGATTGTCATATTTTTCTTGAAAAACCTGTTGCATCAGATCTGAGAGGTGCTAGAATTATTATTGACACAGCTATAAAAAAAGGGAAAAAAATTGTTGTTGGTTATATTCTAAGACATCACCCAATTTGGAAAAAATTTATTGTTGAGGCAAAAAAGATGGGTAGACCTCTTGCTATGCGAATGAATTTGAATCAACAAAGTTCAGGTGACACATGGAGTGTTCATAAAAACTTATTGAATTCACTTAGTCCGATTGTTGATTGTGGTGTACACTATCTTGATGTAATGTGTCAAATAACTGAGTCCAAACCTTTAAGTGTTTCTGCAATTGGTGTTAGACTTTCAGACGAGATACCAGATGATAATTATAATTATGGGCAATTACAAATTAGATTTTCTGATGGATCTGTTGGCTGGTATGAATCTGCATGGGGCCCAATGATAAGTGAAACTGCTTTCTTTGTCAAGGATGTTATTGGTCCGAAAGGATCTGTCTCAATTGTATCAGAAGAAGATATACATTCTTCAGATTCAGATAATATAGAAAATCATACAAGAAATAACTGTCTAAAAATTCATAGTTCTGAACTTGACAGTGAAGGTGAATTTATATCTCCTAACAAGAAGGTTGTATATAATGAAGATCCTTCTCATCAAGACCTTTGTGATAATGAGCAATCATTTTTTTATGATTCTATAGTAAATAATATCAATTTAAAAGATCACTTGGAAGATTCGTACAAGAGTTTACAAATTGCCCTTGCATGTGATGAAGCTGTAAAGAAGGGTAAAACGATTTTCTTAGATTAAAAAAATCTCTGTTTCAACTCCACTATAATTACAATTACGAATATTAAAGCTAATGTTCCAATAAAAATATTTCCTACACCCATTTTCAAATTTTTTATAAAAGTAATATTTTTTTGTTAAAATATTTTAACATTGTATTATTTTGTAAATGTATTATTTTATTTTTAAATATTATATATATATAAATTATTTATACTTATTATTAAGTATTATTAGTATATATATGATAATATTATTAAATATATTATTTATTATATAAAAATATATATGTATATTTGATACATTATAAATAAGCACATATGTTGATACATTATATTCAAGAGTCTGATAAATCTAAAATTTCTTCTAATTATGACTCGCCGAATTACTATGTTGACAATTGTAGTAGTATCATTCCTTTCTCAAAAAGAGATAAAGGTTCACTTATATTTGGACTAATAGGTCAGAAGAAAATTTCAAAAATAATTGTTGATTCAATATCAATGCTTGGTAGAAATCAAATTGATGTTTTGAATACTATTGATTTTTTAATTATAAATAATATTTCATTAACATCCAAAAATGAAGGATTAGAAACTATGGATGAATTTGGAAGAGTAAAGTCAGACACAATACTTCTTCTTAATTTATTAAAATCTTTGGCTAACATGGAATATACTAATCGAAAAGAATCTCAAAGATATGGTGTCTCAAAGGCTAAGGATTTAGGAAGATATAAAGGAGTCGGTGGAAAACAACTTGAGTCTATTGAAGAGTTTTTTGAAAAACCAAAGACTGTTAATATTCTAAGACACCTGAGACGTGGAGAAAGTATTCGAAGAACTGCTAAACTTGTTGGTGCATCCACTGGACTTGTTCAAAAAGTAAAAAGATGGTCCATAGATAATAATAAGCTACAAATGTTCTAAAATATAAAGGTTTTGTATATTGCAGCACTAAAAAACAATTATTATGAAAAATTTATTATTAATCACTTTGCTTACTTTATTTGTTTCTTGTACAACAGGGCAACATCCAGATTTTGAAGCAAATGTTAAAACAGCACAAACTCTTCTTGAACTTCAAGGTACTGAAGCAGATCTTCAAGCTCAACTTGATCTAGTTCATGAAGACATGCAATGGCAACCAGCTTTTCATGGAAGTGCTCAAATAGATAAAGCCGGTTTTGGTGAATATCTTAAAGGATGGCATGATGTTATGGAAAATGTAACATATACAGCCGTTAGCTGGTTACCAGGTGTTTTAGCTGAAACAGGTCAGCCTGATGGAAGTGTTAGAACATATGGTAAATGGACTGGTGTTCACACAGAAACAGGTAAAAGTTGGGAATTGATAAGTTACCACACATGGGACTTTAAGGATGGATTAATTATTACAGGTGGTGACTACTTTGACGCTGGTGGATTACTTGGATCTCTTCAATCTGAAGAATCAGCTGAATAATATATTATCTAAATTATAAATTAACCTTTTCATAGAAATATGGAAAGGTTTTTTTATATTCATTAATTATAAACCAATTTTAAAATTATTTATTATGAAAAAAATATTATTAATCACTGTTCTTACTTTATTTATTTCTTGTTCAACTGGACAACATCCAGACTATGCTGGAAATCTGGAAATAACTAAAGAATGGTTTGATGTCTTTGTAACTGAAGACTTTGAAGCTGTTTCAGCTTATTATGCAGAAGAGGTTGAATACCAAAGTGCATTTTATGGTGGACCTATTATGAATAGAGAGGAGACTCTAAATTATCTAAAGGGATGGCAAGATGCAATGGAAGATATAACTTGGGAAGCTGTAAATTATCTTCCAGGTGCTGATCCTGAAACTGGATTACCTAATGGAAGTGTTAGAACTTATGGATATTGGTCTGGAACAAATACTGCTTCTGGTAAAAGTTTCAGAGGTCTTTGGTATCATTATTTAACATTTGATGAAGATGGTAAAATAGTTAATGGTGGTGATTTTGGAGATGCAACTGGGTTAGTAATGGCTGTTGCTCCAGATGAGGAATAGATCTTAATTTAAATTAAATAAACCTTTTCATATATATGGGAAGGTTTTTTTTATTAAAAGACAGACCCCATACTACCTCCGTCAACTCTTACAGAGGCTCCGTTAGTAGCAGAAGCTAAAGGACTTGATATATAAACAATTGTAGAAGCAACTTCTTCAACTTTAGCAAATCTTCCTAAAAGAGATGAAGGTCTCACATCTTTAAAAAAGTTAGACTCAACTTCTTCTATTGTTTTGTTTTCTCTTTTAGCAGCTTCTTTAAGAAATATTTTTGAACCCTCTGATAATGTAGAGCCTGGGATAATTGTATTAACAGTAACATTTGTTCCTTTAGTCAGTTTAGCTAATCCGCTTGAAAAAACATTAACAGATGCTTTGGAGACACTGTAACTAAGTAGATCACCTGGAACTAGTGTAGCACATTCTGATGATACAAAAATTATTCTACCCCAATTTTTTTTAATCATCTTTGGCAAAAAATGCTTTGATAGTTTTACGCCTCCTAATAGATTAACTTGAATATGATCTTTCCAATCTTTTTCTGTTTCATCATAAAAGTTTTTACCTCTAAAGATCCCAACATTGTTAACCAAAATATCAATATCTGGCAATTTTTTGATTAATTCATCAATCTGTTTATCTGCAATAAAATTGGCAGCAATACCACTAACCTTGGGTGTATTTAGTTTTTTTAATGCATTTTTAACGCTCTTCTCAGTTCTACCATTTATAATAACTGTAGCACCTTCTTCTAAAAATAATTTTGCAGTTTCAAATCCAATTCCTTTGGATGAACCAGATACAAAAACAGTTTTATTTTTTAGCTTAAGATCCATTATTATGGGATTTAATTAAATATACAAATTATTGAATTATATTTATCGTATGAGTTTTTATGATAGAAGAAGGTTTTTAAAAACTACGGCAATTTCATCTGCATTTCTTACAACTACTAAATTAGATGCTAAAATCCATAGTTCTGAATCAAAAGGAAAATATATGGGTGATTTTATTGCTCCAAGGTTAGATAAAATTAAAATAGCTCTAATTGGAGTTGGATATAGAGGTAAAGGGCATATAGTTAGATTTGGTTCTATTCCAAATACCCAAATTGTTGCCATATCAGATTTACATGAAGTTAATATATCTAAAAGCTTATCTATAATTGATAATCTTAAAACATCTAAAAATCATAAAAATGTTAAGACTTATTGGGGTGATGAGAACAAATGGAAATTAATGTTAAAAGAAACCAATGCAGATATAGTTGTTATATCTACTAATTGGAATAATCATGGAATTATGGCTGTAGAGAGTATGAAGAAAGATTTACATGCTTTTGTTGAAGTTCCAATGGCAACATCTATTAAGGAGTTATGGGATATTGTTAATACTTCTGAAAAATATCAAAAACATTGTATGATGATGGAAAATGTTAACTATGGAAGGGAAGAACTTATGTTTCTCAATATATGTAGGAAAGGATTACTTGGAGAATTACTTCATGGAGAAGCAGCATATATTCATGATTTGAGATCGCAAATGTTTGAAGAAGAAATGGGTACGGGATCATGGAGGACACATCAATATGAAAAGAAAAAAGGTAATTTATATCCAACACATGGATTAGGACCTGTTTCTCAATATATGAATCTTTTAAGGACTGAAGATACTTTTAAAACTTTAGTTTCTTTCTCATCTCCATCTGCTGGAAGAAAAATATTTGCTAAAGATAACTTCAATAAAAATCACAAGTGGAATAAACTTAATTTTCAAAATGGAGACATAAATACAACAGTTATAAAAACATATCTTGGTAGGACAATAATGGTTCAATGGGATGAAACTAGCCCAAGACCATATACGCGATTAAATTTAATTCAAGGAACAAAAGGAGCTTTAGCCGGAGGACCAACTAGAGCAGCTTTTGATGGAGGGTTTGAGAATTTCACTAAGGATTCACATGAATGGATTAAAGGTGAAGGTATTCAACGTCTATATGAAAAATATGATCACCCTATGTATAAAAGATTAAATGATTTAACCAAAGATTCAGGACATGGGGGTATGGATGGAATGATGGTATATAGAATTATAGAGTGCCTTAGAAATGGAGAGCTATTAGATCAAAATATTTATGAAGGATGTGCATGGAGTTCATTGATTGAGCTTACTTCAAATTCTGTTAATCAAGGAGGGGTCCCTCAAGAATTTCCTGACTTTACTAGAGGTAATTGGGTCTCTACAAAGCCTTTTAACATAAAGTCATAATGTCAAATAGTATAATATCAATTGCTCCCGCGAGAATATGTCTTTATGGTGATCATCAAGATTATCTTAATCTACCTATCATTGCTATTGCAATTGATCGATATATTAAAGTTGAGGCAAAATCAAATCTTGCAGAAGGTTTTTATATAAACAAACTTGATCTTAGGAAGCAAGATATAATTGATTATCATAAAGAGTTTAACCCTAAAAGTAAAATTGATTTTTTACGTATTGCATTAAAAGTATTAAAGAAACATGGTTGTATTCCAAATAAAGGATATGATATTAACATTTCAAGCAATATCCCTATTAATTCAGGACTATCAAGTTCTTCTGCACTTACAGTTGCATGGATTCAATTCTTATTAAAATCATTTTTACCTGATAAAAACATTGATTATAAAATTTTAGCAGAGCTCGCTTATGAAACTGAAGTTACCGAAACAGGAAGCTCTGGAGGGAATATGGATCAATACACTATATCACATGGAGACACAATATTTTTGAATACTTTAAACAATAAGATACATTGTTATAATTATAATTTTTCGGATGTTGATCTAGTTGTTGGAGTTTCAAATGATGGAAAGGATACAAGAGGAATGCTGAAAAAATTAAAATCAAATCAACTTCTTGCATTAAAAACAGTCTCAAATTCATTTTCTGAATTTAATGTATATGATAATGATTCCTATGATTATAATTCTTGTCATGAATTGTTAGATGAAAACCTTAAACCT
The DNA here is from genome assembly GCA_002729755.1 of Flavobacteriaceae bacterium. Classification (GTDB taxonomy): domain Bacteria; phylum Bacteroidota; class Bacteroidia; order Flavobacteriales; family Flavobacteriaceae; genus Marisimplicoccus. The sequence continues at coordinate 14,544 of PBYT01000001.1, read as the reverse complement.
TATTTTAAAGCAGTAATTAAAAACTTTGATGTTACAAAAGCAGCTGATAATGAACTAAGAAAGGATACTCCAGATGTAGATGTTCTTGGAAAATTAATGACTAATCACCATGATTTATTAAGAGATGAGCTAAAAATTACAACTAGTGAGATTGACCAGATGATAAATATATGTGATTCAATGGGTGCCTATGGTTCTAAAATAGTTGGTTCAGGTGGGGGAGGATCAATAGTTGCTTTATGTGATAAGAATATATCAAAAGGCATAGTTATTAAATTAAAAGAAAATGGAGCAAAAGACGCTTTTATAGCAAGTCAGAGTAATGGTCCAAATATAAAGATACATGAATAACATACCTTTAGTTATATTGGCCGCTGGATTGTCTTCTAGAATGAAGTCATCAGACGGTGATGATAAAATGTCCAAATCTTCTATTTCTCAAGCTAACACAAGATCAAAAGGATTTATTGAGATAGAATCTGGGAACCCTCTTATTTACTATATTATTAACAATGCAATAGCCTCGGGTATAACAATTTTTTATATAATCTTATCCAAGAATTCTGATGAATTTAAAACATATCTAGATAAAATTTCAGAAGAGTTAAAAATTGAAATAAAAATTGCATATCAAGATTTTTATGGAAACAAAAAACCTCTTGGAACAGCTGATGCTATATGTCAAACTTTAGATCAATATGAAGAATTAAAAGTCTCCAGATTCCTTGTATGTAATAGTGATAATCTATATTCTGAGAATTCTTTTAGAACTTTAATAAAGTCAAAAGATTATAGCTCTATGATTGCCTATAAATTTGATTGTTTAGACTTTGATAATGAAAGATTAAAAGGTTTTGCAATTTTAGATATAGTTGATAGTTTTTTAAATAAGATTATAGAGAAACCTGATCAAGAAACTATAAATTTATTTAAGTCTAAAGGTTTATATGTAAGTATGAATATCTTTTCATTTTTTGGGGATCAAGTATATACTTTTTTTAAGGATTGTCCATTGAATCCAATTAGAAATGAAAAAGAAATTTCAGTAGCACTGCAAAATATGATTAAATCTAGCAAACATAAAATGAAAGTTTATCATTTATGTGAGCGTGTTCCAGATATGACTTATAAGAAGGATATATCAAGAATATCAGACTATATAAAAAAAAATAATTAGATAAAGATGATTAATTTATTTATTATAATACCAATGCTTTCCTGTAATATAAGCTCACCTGAACCAATAGATAATCAACACCCAGTTTATATAATTGAAAATCAAGATTATTCAGAATATTCGAGGGCTTATTTTGCATCAGGTTGTTTTTGGTGTGTTGAGACCATATATGAGAGCTTGGAGGGGGTCAAAGAAGTATATTCAGGTTATGCAGGAGGTTCTACTGTTAATCCAAATTATTATCAGGTAATGACAGGTAAGACAGGTCATGCTGAGTCTATAGAGATTATATATGATGAATCTTTAATCAAATTTGAAATGCTCCTAAAGGTGTTTTTTGATTCACATGATCCAACAACAATGAATAGGCAAGGACCGGACAATGGAACACAATATAGATCTATTGCTTTCTACTTTGATGAAAAAGAAAAAGAAAAGATTAATAACTATATTAATTTATTATCATCCAATTCTATTTTTGGAAAAAATATTGTTACCGAAGTAAAGAAGATTGAAGAATTCTATTATGCGGAAGATTATCATCAAGACTTTGAAAAAAAGAATCCTTATAATCCATATGTTCAAAATGTTTCTATTCCTAGATTTAAAAAATTTAAGAAAAAGAGCTCAAATTATGCAAAAATAAAAGATGACCATAAATAAGTTAGTATTAACTATTTCCTTATTATTTTTTATATCCTGCTCTAAATCTGATGACCAAATAGATGAATTAAAAGGTAAAGAATTATGGGAGTCATTAAATATTAATGACTATAATATGACTCAAAGGATTTCTTGTTTTTGTTTTCCATTTGAATTTACTCAACCAAAAGATATACAGGTTGAAAATAATCTAATAGTTTCAATAGACGGGAAAAATCCAACAGAGACTATAGGATACAATTCATTTATGACAATTGATAAATTATTTGATTTTATTGAATCTAAGCTTGATGAAGAACCAGAATTTCACGAAATTGAATATAATAAAGAGTATGGCTATCCTGAGTCCTTATACTTTGATATGTCAAAGATGATAGCAGATGAAGAGATAGGTTACCTTATTACTAATTTTAAAATAATTAACTGATGANCATAAAAGTCAATATTGAGAAAAANAATAAAGATTTTCAGATACTAGAAGATAATNAGGTTATTATAAAAGGTATAAAACCAAAGTGGTATTCTCAACAGATAAGATTCTTTTATAATAACATGACATATGAGATAAAAAAGAAAAGCTTCTGGAGTACTGGACATATTATATTGCGAAGTGGTTCTTTAATTGGTTCAATACCTTTTAACTGGAAGAAAGGACATTATATTGAACTAGATGAACATAATGAGGTTAAAAAACAATATTGGCTTGGAGAGAAAAAAAAAGGAGGAACATCTTTTGATTCTGATACAATATACACTCTACTTGAAGGAGGAACTAAATCAATTCTAGAAATACATTATTCTTGGAAAAAATGGAAGGAGCATATGGAAATAGAGATTCTTGATAAGAATGATGATAGTTATAAACTTTTAATATACGCCTTGTTTTTAATGAGACAGAAGCAACAAGCTGAAGCATCAGCAACAACATTTGTAGGTGGTTAAAATAAAGGACATAGATGGTAGAGACTACATTATTGAAGATCTTGATAGATTTATCAGTCATTTAGAAGATTTTCATACAGTTAATGGAAAAGCTGATGGAAGTTTACATGAAGAAAATGGATATTATTTTAAAGTCACACAAGATTTCTTAGATCAAATTATTGATTTGAAATAGCTCTTTTATATATTTGTAGAAGTAAGCCAATACTAATTAATAATGAAAAAGCTACTTTTATTTTTGTTTGTTATAGGGTGCTCAAACACTAAAGTTCTCTATACACATTCAGATAATATGTCTAGGTTGATAACTAAACAACTTGTTTTAGACAGGTTTGGTGAGCCTACTGCAATATCAACAAAAGACAATATCGATGAATATTATTATGATTTTGGAGTTTTTAATACAAGAGTTAATTACTACCATCCTAACATCTCACTGGTTTCTCCAAACCAATCTTTTTCAGAATATAATATGCCAATGTCATATGCTGAAAGATCACTTTATAAGTATATCAAGTTTAAAATGATAAAAGATTCAGTAATTAGTTGGGAAAGTTCAGGGGTAAACTTTGCAACTAAAATGAAAAAAAATCAGAAATAGTGTCTGTTAAAATAACACTAAAAACAAATCAAGCAGATGGAAATTTTAATAATGGTGAAATTCTAGAAAAGAAACCTATAGGATTTCCTCAAGATGGGGGAATTCAAAAACCATATTCAAATTTATTTTACTGGGCTCATGCATATACTTCTAATAATAAAAGCACTATAGGTCTTCATCCTCATAGGGGATTTGAAATTTGCAGTTTTATCCTTAAGGGAAAAGTTAAACATTTTGATACACTTTTGAATAAATGGATCATACTAGATGAGGGTGATCTGCAAGTTATAAAAGCAGGAAAAGGAATTTCCCATTCAGAAGAGCTTGATTCAAATACTGAAATATTTCAAATCTGGTTTGATCCAAACATTCATAATTCATTATATGAAGAACCTAGCTATAAAGATTATAAATCTTCAGAGTTTGAAGTAATTGATAAAAACAATAAAATAACTAAGGTTATTTCAAATGAAAATAATCTTTTAAACCTAGACTCAGAAGGTATACAGGTTTATTATCATCAGATAAATTCAGGTAATTCTTCATTTTCTATAAATGATAGATGTTATCATTCATACTTTGTTATACAAGGAGGAATTAACTATTCTAATGTTAGGTATGATAAAGGAACTTTCTTTATTGTAGATAGCATCAAAGAATTTAAATTCAAAGCAGATGATAAAACAGAAATATTTGAAATCATCTCTCCTCTAGAGCCTTCACATAAAACTTATGCTCAAATGCACAATCTTAATTGATAACCAATTTAAGATCGTTTCCTTTCATCATATCAAACAATTCTTGAATAGAACCTTCTGATTGAAGAGATATTCGAATAAACCCTACTCCAAAACTAAGGTATGATGCAGAGCTGTGATCAAGGCTTAAAAATGTTTGAGGTAACTGGCTCCATCTTTCAGGTCTTTCGTCATCATAGGTTCTTCGGATATATGCATTGATACTTGAATTATCATATACTTCTTGGGTTATTTCAGGAACATCAATTTCAAAATTCCCATATTTCTCATCATCAGCAATTGATGTTAATTCTTCAGGAACAGTTAAAATGACAATATCATTTGTGTCATTTTCTCCCTCCACCACGTTATTGCTGATACAGCTTAAAATTCCAAAGGAGAATAAAAGTGCAGTTGATGTTATAAATAATTTTTTCATTTTTATTTTAATAAAAACGTCTTTAAAATTCAAAAGCCTGCTACATCGCTGTTGCAGGCTTTCAATTGTTTAAGCACTATCGGATTTGACTCCGCGCTTCGGTTAATTTTACCGCTTTTTATGTTTAAACTTTTTACAATTTATATTTGAACTTTCGCTCAAAGTTTGATAGATAATTTTTCTATCTTTTCCAATTGTTATACTAAAGTAGTAAAGTTTTTTAGAAAAACAAATTTTTTCTCAAAAATGTTTATAACTTTGGTTAAAATGCTGATTATCAAGCATTTAATTTTCAGTTTTATTAGCAATCACAACAACTACATCCACATGCAGTAGTACAATCACACTTTTCACAATTACAATCCATTAGATCAGTTTTATGTAAATTTAATCTTTTTTATTATACAAAAAACATAGAGGGCGAAGAGGGAATCAAACCCCCACTTTCAGAGCCGTAATCTGAGGTTCTATTCGTTAAACTATTCGCCCTTTAAAGAGTGGCTAAATTACGACTATTTCAGAGAATAATTATTTTGAAGTTAAAATGTTAATTTAGACTATCAAAATTATCTATTTTAGCATATTATTCTAATAACATAATAATATAAATTTGGATTTTTTAGCAATTATTTCTGGAATTATCCTTCTATCGATTGGAGGTGATTTATTAACAAGATATTCTATTGAAGTGTCGTATAAGTTATCTATTCCAAAAATAATAATTGGAATGACAATCGTTTCTCTTGCAACATCGGCACCTGAACTAATAGTCAGTTTAAATGCAAGTATAATGGGTTATTCCGATTTTGCCCTGGGTAATGTACTAGGATCTAATATAGCTAACCTCGGTTTAGTTCTAGGTCTAGTAGTTATTATATATCCAATTACAATAAAAAGAAGATTCTATTACACAGACTTTCCATTATTAATATTAAGCACAGCGGTTTTTTACTTATTTATTGCAAGTAATTCTGAAATTTCAAGAATTGAAGGTTTACTTATGCTGGGATTAATATTATTAATATTGTTTTATCTCTTCTATNATCAAAAACCTGACACATCTGCTTTGGATAAGGATTTAAGCTTAGGTAAACGAAAGATTTCAAAATCAATTTTTTTTATAATCCTAAGTGCAATAATTTTATGGTTAGGGGCTGAAACCTTAATAAAATCTTCAATTTCAGTTGCAAACAGGTTTAATGTATCGGAAAGAGTTATTAGTATAACAATAGTTGCAATAGGAACTAGTATTCCTGAGCTTGCAGCTTCAGTTGCAGCATCATTAAAAAAACATAATGATTTGGCTATTGGAAATCTAATTGGATCAAACATATTCAATTTATTAGTTGTTATAGGAATAACATCAGCTATAAATCCAATCGCTGGTATTGATTTTAATATTATAAGTAAGGATATGATTTGGGTAGTAGCATTTTCAGTTCTACTATTACCATTAGTATATCTTCAAAAAAGAAATAAATTAAATAGAATAAAAGGGATTATATTACTTGCTATGTATATAGCATTTATATTCCCCTTAATTAGTTAGCAAGGGTTACTGGGCTCCCTTAACAGTTTTTACAATTATAGCAGCAACTTTATATGGATCTGCATTAGATGCAGGACGTCTATCTTCTAACCNTCCTTTCCATCCGCTTTCAACAGTACCAATAGGAATTCGTATCGAAGCTCCTCTATCAGATATTCCAAAACTGAATTCATGTATTGATTGTGTTTCATGAAGACCTGTTAACCTTTGGTCATTAAATTCTCCATAAACTGCAATGTGTTCTTTTATAACTGGTCTAAAAGCCTCACATATTTTTTCATAAGTAGCTTGATCACCACAGGTTCTAAGAGTTGTATTTGAAAAATTCGCATGCATACCAGAACCATTCCAATCTCCTTTAATAGGTTTAGGGTGGTATTCTATATAGTATCCGAAATCTTCAGTTAGTCTATCTAGGAGATAACGTGCAACCCAAACTTGGTCTCCTGAATTTTTTGCTCCTTTAGCAAAAATTTGAAATTCCCATTGACCAGAAGCAACCTCTTGGTTTATTCCTTCAAAATTAATTCCCGCCTCTAAACAGAGATCTGAATGAATTTCAACTAAATCTCTTCCATGAGTATTTTTTCCTCCAACAGAGCAATAATACAGACCTTGCGGACCAGGATATCCTCCCACTGGAAATCCTAATGGTAATTGAGTCTCATTGTCCATAATGAAATACTCTTGTTCAAAACCAAACCAAAAATCATCATCATCATCATTTATTGTAGATCTTGAATTAGATACATGAGGGGTTCCGTCTGGATTTAATACTTCAGTCATTACTAAATAGCCACTTTCTCTAGTAGGGTCTGGATATATTGCTACTGGTTTTAAAATACAATCTGAAGATTTTCCTTCAGCTTGTTGCGTTGAGGATCCGTCAAAATTCCAAACAGGACAATCCTTTAATTTTCCGCTGAAATCACTGACTACTTTTGTTTTACTCCTCATATTAGATGTAGGAGTATAACCATCTAGCCAGATATATTCTAATTTAAATTTGCTCATAATGTTTTATTTTAATAATAGTCAAATTAATTTTTTTGAAATCAAAAAAGAAAGCAGAATTAAAATTTTATTTATTTTTTATGAATCTCTCAATCTCAAATAAAAATTTTGCTAAAAAGATAAAATAAATACAATTCTTTACTTGAATTATTAAATCAAAATTCTTTTAATGATTTTAATTTAAAAGTATATCAAAAACAGAAATTTTTTTTTATTAATGAAAGTTATTTATTAAAAACTTATTAAGATTTTTTTTTTTGATAACTTTGCCAAAAATAATGAGCAATAGATACAAATTAAGAGGAGTTTCATCAGATAAAGAAGATGTCCATGAAGCTATAAAAAATCATGATAGAGGTTTGTTCCCAAAAGCTTTTTGTAAGATACTGCCTGACTATATTGGAAATAGTGATGAACATGCTTTAATAATTCATTCTGATGGAGCAGGTACAAAATCTTCTTTAGCATATATATATTGGAAGGAAACTGGTGATAAATCTGTTTGGAAAGGAATTGCTCAAGATTCTATTGTAATGAATGTTGATGATGTTGCTTGTGTTGGCGCAGTTGATAAAATGGTTCTTTCTTCAACAATAGGAAGGAATAAAAACAAGATACCTGGAGAAATTATAAAATCAATTATTTCTGGTACTGATGAGGTCTTATCTGAATATAGAAATAATGGTATTAATATTTATAGTGGAGGAGGGGAGACTGCTGATGTAGGTGATTTAGTTAGAACTATTATTGTTGATTCTTCTATTACAGCTAGAATAAGAAAAGATCAAATAATTGATAACTCAAACATTACAAATGGAGATGTTATTGTTGGATTATCATCTTTTGGTAAATCAAAATTTGAAAATAAATATAATTCTGGAATAGGAAGTAATGGATTAACATCAGCAAGACATGATGTATTTGAAAAATACTTAGCTACAAAATATCCAGAATCATTCGATCCTGAAGTCCCAGCTAATTTAGTTTACTCAGGAACAAAAAAAATTCTTGATAAAATAGATAATTCAGAATTAAATATTGGCAGTTTAGTTTTATCTCCCACCAGAACATATACGCCACTCTTAAAAATTATTTTTGAAAAAGTTGGAAGGGAAAAAATAAATGGAATAATTCATTGTACCGGAGGAGGACAAACTAAAATTTTAAACTTTATTGATAACTTACATATAATCAAGGATAATCTTTTTGATATTCCACCTTTGTTTAAACTAATTAAAGATGAGTCTAATACTGATCCTAAAGAAATGTATAAAGTTTTTAATATGGGACATAGAATGGAGATATACACGGATTCAAATACAGCAAATAAAATAATTGAAATCTCAAATTCATATGATATAGAGGCAAAGATTATTGGGAAGGTTCAATCATCAAAAAGTAAAAAGCTTACGATTAACTCAGAATTGGGTAATTTTGATTATTAATTATATATATGCTAATCGATAAATTAGACATAGTAGAGAAAAGATATAAAGAAATTTATCAACTGATTGGTGATCCAGAAATCATTTCTAATCAGAAGAAATATATTGAGTTAAATAAAGAGCTGAAAGATTTAAAAAAGCTTGTTGATAAAGGAAATGATTATAAAACTGCAATTGCTAGTAAAAAAGAAGCTGAAAGTTATATAAGTGATTCTTCTGATAAAGACATGACTGATATGGCAAAAGAACAATTAGAGGAATCGAAGCAAAATATAACTAAACTAGAGGAAGAAATTAAGATTCTGTTAATACCTAAAGATCCTGATGATTCAAAAAATGTAGTAATGGAAATTAGGGCTGGTACTGGTGGTGATGAGGCAAGTATTTTTGCTGGTGATTTATATAGGATGTATACAAAGTTTTGTCAAGAAATGAAATGGAAAACTAGTGTAGTTGATACTAGTTCTGGAACGGCTGGTGGTTTTAAGGAAGTAATTTTTGAGATATCAGGTGAAGATGTTTATGGTATTTTAAAATATGAATCTGGCGTTCATAGAGTTCAAAGAGTCCCTCAGACTGAAACTCAAGGTCGAGTTCATACGTCTGCTGCAACAGTAATGGTTCTCCCAGAGGCAGAAGAGTTTGATATAGAAATTGATATGAATGAAGTTAGAGTTGATTATTATTGCTCATCAGGTCCAGGAGGTCAATCAGTAAACACTACTTATTCAGCAGTTAGATTAACTCATGAACCAACCGGTGTTGTCACTCAGTGTCAAGATCAAAAATCTCAACATAAAAATAAAGAGAAAGCGCTGAAAGTTTTAAGATCTAGGTTATATGAACTTGAATTATCTAAAAAAATGGAATCAGACTCTAAAAAAAGAAATGAATTGGTTAAGTCTGGAGATAGATCTGCTAAAATTAGAACTTACAATTATCCTCAAGGAAGAGTTACTGATCATAGAATAGGACTAACTCTTTATGATCTTCCAAAAATTCTTGATGGGGGTGTCTCAAAATTAATTGATGAGATTAAGTTGTATATAAATACGGAGAAACTAAAAGAAGCAGGGGAAGTATAATGAGTATTAATAAATTAGAAAATCAAATTAAAGAGAAAAAGTCATTTCTTTGCATAGGTCTTGATATAGACTTGGAGAAAATACCAAACCATTTAAAAGAAAAAGAAGATCCAATCTTTTCATTTGCAAAAGATATAATTGATTCAACAAATAAATTTGCCGTAGCCTATAAACCTAATATTGCCTTTTTTGAGGCTTATGGAATATCAGGGTGGAAATCATTAGAAAAAATCATTAATTATTTAAATTCAAATTATCCTGAAATCTTTACCATTGCTGATGCTAAAAGAGGAGACATTGGTAATACTTCAAATATGTACGCTAAAGCATTTCTTAAAAATTTAGAATTTGATTCAATTACAATATCACCATATATGGGAAAAGATTCAGTTGAACCATTTCTTTCATTTGATGATAAATATGTTTTTTTATTAGCATTAACTTCAAATTTAGGTTCTGAAGATTTTCAACAAATGGAAATGTCTAACACTTCAAACAAACTCTATGAAGATGTAATTTTAACTTCAAGGAATTGGAAAAATTCTGATAAAATAATGTATGTAGTAGGAGCAAAAAATGTTAATGAAATAAGTAGAATAAGAAAATTAGTTCCAAATTCTTATCTATTAATACCTGGTGTTGGAGCACAAGGAGGAAGTCTTAAAGATATTTGTGAAAAAGGCTTAGATAATGGTCTAAAATTGTTAGTTAACTCATCTAGATCGATCCTTTATTGTTCAAATGATAAGGATTATTCTAATAAAGCAATGGAAGCTGCCTCTAAACTTCAAAATGAAATGAAGGAATATATGCTTGAAAAAGGTTTAATTCAATGATATACTATACTAAATATATCTATGATAACTCTAATAATAGGGAATGGATAACTTTTGTGCATGGTGCTGGAGGAAGTTCAACAATTTGGTTCAAACAAATAAAATATTTTTCAAAAAAGTACAACCTTCTTTTATTAGATTTAAGGGGGCATGGGAAATCAAAAACAATTCCTATGAATCTATTTAAGAAAAAGTATACTTTTAACTCAATAACTAGTGATATTCTAGAAGTACTTGATAAAGAGAATATTAAAAAATCTCATTTTGTTGGCATATCACTTGGTACAATATTAATTAGAAACTTTGCAGAAAACTATCCAACTCGTGTAATATCTTTAATTATGGGTGGAGCGATTCTAAAACTTAATCTAAGATCTAAGATACTTATGTTTCTAGGTAATTCAACAAAATCTATTCTTCCTTATATGTGGATTTATAAAATATTAGCGTTTATAGTAATGCCAAATAAGAATCATAAGGAATCTAGAGTTTTATTTATTAATGAAGCGAAAAAGTTATATCAAAAAGAATTTAAGAAATGGTTTCAACTTACTAGTGAATTAGTCCCATTGTTAAGAGTTTTTAGACAAGTTGAAATACAAATTCCAACTATATATATTATGGGAGATCAAGATTATATGTTTCTTCCTTCAGTAACAAAGGCTGTTAGTATGCATAAAACTTCTGAACTAAAGGTTATAAATAACTGTGGTCATGTAGTAAATGTTGAAAAACCAGGTGTTTTTAATAATAATATGCTGGAATTTCTAAAAAGAATATAGGTGTTAGTTATCGGGCGTTTTATTTTCTAAATCTTTTGTCCATTCTCTCTTTTCTCCAGGTTGATAAATTTCATAATTAAGCTCATCCTTTTTATCTCTTACCATTTTTTTAACATCCTCAAGTAATAGTTTTGAATCATATACTATTCCATCTCTAATAGTATACTTTACTCCTCCAACTCTAACTACGTTATTATCTTTATCTAGTTTAATAGCTCCAGTTCCATAAAGAACTTTTAGGTTTTCAAGAGGGTTTTCCTCTAATAATACAAAGTCAGCCTTTTTCCCAATTTCAATTGAACCAATTTCATTATCCATGCCAAGTGCTTCTGCTCCATTAAGAGTAGCTGCTCTTATAACTTCTAAAGGATGAAACCCAGCTTCTCTAAGTAATTCAAGTTCTCTTATATAAGCAAATCCATATAATTGAAAAATAAAACCTGAATCTGATCCAGCTGTAACTCTTCCACCTCGGTTTTTATATTCATTAATAAATTCCATCCATAATTGGAAATTCTTTTTCCAAGCTACTTCTTGTTCAGTTCCCCAAAAATGCCAGTATGAACCATGTGATATCTTGCTAGGTTGATAAAATTCCCATAAACTAGGTAAAGTATATTCTTCATGCCATTCCGCTCTTCTAGCTCTTTGTAAATCTCTACTTGCTTCATATATATTGAAAGTAGGGTCTAAAGTAAAATTAAGATCAAGCAACTCATTCATTACATTATTCCAGTGATCAGAATATGGTTTTGCAGCTTGAACCCATAATTTTCCAGCTTCTTCAAATCTGTGTTGTTCATTTGAATAGTTATAGTAGTAAGGGTAGTTCTGTACTGTTTTATTATCAAATAGTGCTTCAGGAAGACCATACCAATGTTCCATTGATGTTAAACCAGCTCTTGCAGAATTAAGTACATTCCATCTTGCAACACTAAGTTGTGCATGATGCATGGCTGATCCTAATCCAAGTTTATTATTTTCATCCAATGCAGCTTTCATTATTTCAGGTTCAGCCCCAATAAACTTTATTCCATCTGCTCCTTTTTTTGAATTATATCTAACCCATTCTCTTGCTTGATCTGGTGTGCTAATACTTTTTCCAAAACCAGATCCAAAACTACTATAGATTACTAACCTTGGAGCAATGATTTCATTTTTTGAACTTTTGTTTTTTAAATCAAGGCTGAAATCTATCCCTCTTCCTCCAGGCTCTCTAACAGTAGTAACACCATGTGCAAGCCAAAGTTTAAATACATAATCAGGATCTGCACCTTGCGCTCCTCCTCCTATATGACCATGCATATCTACAAAACCAGGGAGAATATACATGCCACTAGCATCAATTTCTCTTCCATTAGACTTTAATTTAGGACGTCTTCTTTCATTTATTTCAACACCTGGATATCCAACACTTCTAATTGATACAATTCTATCATCCTCTACTACAATATCTACAGGACCTCTAGGAGGGCTACCATTACCATTAATCAAAGTAACGCCTCTAATAATTAATTGATTAAAAGGTCCTTCTGATATATTTTTTTCTTGACCATATGAAAAGTTTGAAATTAAAATTGATATAGTTAGAAGAATAATTTTTTTCATATTAGTTTAATTTAAAATTTTTTGAATTATATAAAAACCAGCATATACCATAATTATACAACCAGTAACACTTAAAGTTATATATAATATTGTATTAAAAAAATCATTTGATTTAATCAAGTTATAATTATCCAATGCAAATGCAGAAAATGTGGTTAATCCACCACAAAAACCAACAACAAGTAGGGAATACATATCAGACTTAAAATGACTATGACTTAATAAATATCCTGCAAGAATTCCTATTAAAAGACATCCAATAAGATTTACTGAAATTGTAGAGTATGGAAATGTATCAGATGGGATAATTTTATTTATAAGCCATCTAAATGATGAGCCTAATCCTCCACCTAAAAAAACAAGCAAAACTTCTTTCAAAATTATCTAAATAAATTACTATAAATAGCTATTGTTGCAATAAACAATAAAAAAATTAATAGAATAATATAAGTCTTTTTATAATATAATCTATGAATTTGTCTGTCTTTAAAATACGTATAGGTAATTATGCCAGAGAAGACTATAATGAATATTATTGCAAAAATGAGTTGTCCTTTACTAAACATTGATTATTTTTAAAAATCAAACTTTTCTACTGCATTAACTAAAGGTGTAAGAAGAAAACGAAATGCTAAAATCAAAGCAACTGTAACAATACCCCAAACTTTTAGAAACTTAATAGCATTTTTTCTTTCCATATCTCTAAAGTATAAAAAAACCCCCTTAATTAAAAGAGGGTTTTTCGGAAGCACGGAATGTGTATTGTTATACTACTTGTTTTAATTTTTCAGCACCTCTAAATGTTCTCATATTTTTATTTGTTTACGGCTTACATTATTATAATAGTAGTATGCAGAAAGGGCCACTGAAAGCATACAGAGATTCTTCATTATATATTGACCTACAAGGGTTAGCGTAAATAAGTCTTGCCATGAAATTTCTATCAATAAAATCAATGGTAAGATTGTTAAAATTAAATGAATACTGTAGCTATATAAAGCTATTCTTGTTAGAAAGGGTACAAGCCAAATAATAGCAATAAAGCATTCAAATATCCCTAACATTAACAAAACAAAAGGAAAATCAAAGTAATTACTAATTGTAACATTATAAAGACTTCTAACCAACTCTTCTGCAGGTGATACTTTTATTATCTTTAAAAATCCAAACCAAAAGAAAACTATAAATAAAGAAACTCTAGCAAACCAACTTATTGTTTTTTCTGTTATCATGATTGTTTTTTCTGTTTTCATGTACGCAAGATCGAAATGAATAACTTAAAATATCATGATTTTTGTCATATAATTAATCAAACTCTGTATGCTTTCAGTGGTCCTTTCAGCACCTCTAAATGTTCTCATATTTTTATTTGTTAGTCTAATTGTGTCTTCATCTGAATGAAGATATACCATAGTAGATTTTTCATCTAACTTACCCATTGCTTGAGTTAAGGTTTTTATATTGGGGTTGTCGGTGAATTTATACCATAATGTAGCAAAGGTTGCTCTCATACTATGAGGAGTAATCTTTTTATTAATCCCCGCATCGTCAACCCACTTTTGTAATGCTTTATTGTAATATATATTATAATGAAGATTAGGAAACATATTAGGCGAATAACCATAAATGGTTTTTAGTTCCTCATATTTTTTAACTGCATCAGGAA